>JAMCTX010000010.1 GCA_023381255.1 Nitrososphaerota archaeon | reverse complement strand
GCACAAAAAAATGGGCTTTTGAGATTTGACCCAGATAAAAAATCCATATTCGTTTATTCTTGTGATATGTGTGATGAAGGATGTTGCATGGTTAGCATACCTGTTAACGACAACAGCTGCAAACTGCTCCTAGATCTTAAGAGCAGAATTGAGCTAATACCGTCTTTTTTTAAGTGATTTTCTTATTTTATCGAATTTACGTCGCATATTTTTCTCTCTCTTTATTGGAAACTAATTTCAGGTTTTAACTAATGCTTCTCCTAGGCATATTGTTGCAGAATTTTAGACATGCCTATCATCTTTATCTCCACGCATGGCATATCAGTTCGTCTAACCGTAATTTGATAAATCCTATGCATAACGCTTAATTATCATATGCGCAGAAATATATGAAATGTCAGACAATGGGTTGTTTCCAATCATAGCCCAGATTCCAAAGGCAGAACTGCACGTGCACATTGAGGGCACGCTTGAGCCCGAGATGATGCTGCACAAGGCATCGAAGAACGGCATAGCGCTTCCGTACAAAACCGTGGATGATGTAAGGAAGGCATACAGGTTCAGTGACCTGCAGAGCTTCCTTGACCTCTACTATCTTGGCGTCAACTCAATTGTTGACAGGAATGATTACTATGACCTGGCAATGGCATACTTTAGGAAGGCTTCGTCACAGAACGTCAGGAGGGCTGAGGTTTTCTTTGACCCGCAGGCGCACACCAGGAGGGGGATCGATTTCAGCACAGTCATAAACGGTTTGCATGATGCCGCAGTGGATGCGCAGGACAGGTATGGAATCTCAATCGGGCTCATAATGAGCTTCCTGAGGGACCTGCCAGAGGAGTCAGCCATGCGCACCATGGAGGAAGCGCTGCAGTACAAAAAGTGGATAATCGGCGTTGGGCTGGATTCAAAGGAGCTTGGCAACCCGCCGGAAAAGTTCGCAAATGTTTTCAAAAGGGCCAGAAACGAAGGGTTCCTTGCTGTAGCGCACGCGGGCGAGGAGGGCCCTGCTGAATACGTATGGAGCTCCATAAAGCTGCTTAAAGTTTCCAGAATAGACCACGGATACCACATATTAGATGACGACAGGTTGAGCTTAAAGGTGTCGCAGGAGAGGATACCATTAACAGCGTGCCCTCTGTCTGCCTTGAAGCTCAATCACATAGTCCCCCTGAGCAGTTTTCCCATAAGAAATATGATGGAACGGGGACTTGTGCCTACCGTGAATTCCGATGACCCGGCTTATTTTGGGGGTTATATTAATGAAAATTATATGGCGCTTGTGGCAGAGCTCGGCCTTACATTGGATGAGATAGTGATACTTGCCAAGAACTCCGTTTTTGCCTCCTTTATAGGCTATGAAAAAAAGAGGGATCTTTATGAAGAAATAGACACGGCATTGATGGAGCTAATTGAAAATGAAAGAAGGGTATCTTAGAACATTTCATGCTTATGATATAAGGGGAATATACGGCAGGGAAATTGACCAAGAATTTGCTACAAAAATTGCGGATTCTTTAACTGGATATGTAGGCGGCCCTGGAAGCGTGGCGGTGGGAATGGACGTGCGTGACTCAAGCGTAGACTTGTACAATGTTATAGTAGAAAGGCTTAACGCTACAGGGAACAAGGTTCATATGCTTGGGCTGGTTCCCACTCCGGCATTTTACTTTGCAATAGCCCATCTAGGGCTTGACGGGGGAATAATGGTGACCGCAAGCCATAATCCGCCTGAATATAATGGTTTTAAATTATGCGAAAGGGGGGGCAGGATAATTGCAGAAGGTTTTGGAATGGAAAAGTTCAAGCAGATATTTTTTTCTGGCCAGGCACCACCTAAAAGCGAAGGCGCTAAAATTAAAACTAGCATTGAAGAAGTGTACGTGGATTATATCAAGCCAAAAGTCAAAACAGTAAATCAGTTGAAAATTATTGTTGACATAGGCAACGGTGCGACGTTTTCTTTTACAAAAGCGATATGCAAGGGCCTTGGGTTTAATTGCAGATTTATAAACGATATGCCTGATGGCACATTTCCATCCAGGCCTTCAGAACCCACAGACCAGACAGTGGGCCAGCTAAAGGAGGCTGTGATAAATGAGGGGGCTGATCTGGGGGTCGCGTTTGACGGGGATGGCGACAGGGCACTGTTTGTAGATGAAAAAGGAAAGACTGTAAGAGGGGATGTTGCATTTGCTGTGCTTGCCGAGCTTTACCGCGGGAAAAGCAATAAAAAAGCTGTTATTGAAGTTAACTTTTCAGAAGCTGTTGAGAATAAATTAAGATCTCTAGGATATGAAACAATTGTAAGCAAGGTAGGCCATTCATATATAACTGATTTAATGATAAACAGGGGGGCGCTTATTGGCGGGGAGATAAGCGGGCATTATTACTTTGCTGACATGTATGGTCTAGATGATGCAATGTTTGCATGGATAAAGATGGTTGAGTATATTTCGAACAGTGGGACTAAGCTATCAGAGCTTGTTTCCAAAATTAAGCTTCCGCCCTCATCTGATGTTATAACGGTGCCGGTTGAAGAAAATAAAAAGGAGCTGGTCATGGCAGGAGTCACCAGGGAGCTGAGCGCAGTGGCGCAAAAGGTTATTGACATCGACGGCATTAAGGCGTACTTTGATGACGGATGGGTTCTGGTTAGGAAATCAAACACAATGCCTCAGATTAAGATAAAATCTGAAGGAACGGGTTACTTGAGGCTTCTAAATATGGCTAAAGGGCTTGTTTTGCAGCTTTCCAGCTCCTAGGATATGTATTTTCTTTCATTATGACCCTTTCAATCATTGCGGCAATCCCTTTTTGGCTTTCCTCAATACTGTTGAAATCCATTACAGCCCTGCCGGTGGCTATTATTTCGCCCTTAAGCGTATAAATTGCGATATTGTCGTTTTGCTGTATTGAAGGGTCTATTCTCGCTATTCCGGGAATCGCCAAATAAGCCCCATTGCACAGTGATGCCACAGCTGAATCCTTGACAATAACTGGTTTAAGATGCCTCATGGCACTTTCTATTGGAAATACAACTGACTTCAAAGTTTTTGTGTCATCCCTCTTCAGAGCCTCCGATGCCATATATACTTCCTGGAGCCTTACAAATCCGTCATTTTCCCCATATCCTGAAACCTTGGTCCTTCTTAGGTCGACCATGCTTGCACCAACTCCAAGCAATTCGCCCATGTCATATATTAATTTGCGAACATACGTTCCTGATTCACACAAAATCCTTAACAGGTAAAACTTTCCATCGGTTTCCACAAGTTCTAGCTCAAATATTCTCCTTGCTCTAACTTCCCTTTTCACAGAAGATCTTATTGGTGGCCTTTGGTAAATTAGGCCTTGGAATTTTTCTATGGCAGCTTTAGCTTCTTCTTTCGATATTTCTTTGTGAATTTTCATAACTGCATAGTATTCCTTTGGGCCAAGCAAAAGAGAAGACAGAGCTTTCGTAGCTGAACCCAACGCAATTGGAAGTAACCCTGATACTGGAGGATCCAAAGTGCCGCTGTGACCGGCTTTTGAAACGTTTAATAGCCTTTTTACCAAATCTACAGCTTCAAAACTGTTCATTCCTGATGGCTTATCAAGTGGCACAAAGCCATATTCCAAGACTTCAGCAACGGTTCTTTCCTCCGGCGCATGGCCGTAGCTTGGATCGGTGGGCTCTTCAAACAGCGGTACAGTTCTCGTCAGTAGCGCATCAAGAATTTTTTGCATTTGATTTGAAATCATTGTAATATAATATAAGCATTTCAGCTACAGTTTCAGCCTTTACAGAATCTACATCTACTATCAGATTAAAGACATCCAGGTCTTTCCCAAGAACATAACCATATAGCCCTTTATAATGCCTTACATTTATTTCATCCCTATCTTTTATAATTTTTTCAGCGTTATCATAACTTGTGTTGTCCCTCTGGGCTAGCCTACTGACCCTGGTTTTAAATGATGCTTTAAGCCATATTTTTAGATGATTGTTTTCAACCAACCACGGGATGCTCCAGCTTGTAATCACGCAATCTTCCTTTTTTATTGAGTTTAAAAGAAAGTTATCAACATTTTTATCAAAATTGGGGTCTTTCATCCTTAATTCAAGGAAGCGCTTACCTTCATCTGTGTCCCACCAGTTATCCCTTTCAGGATTAAATCCAAGGCTTTTTGCCATGCCCTTTAATACATCGCCTCCCACTAGAAACCTTATACCAAGCCTTTTTGAAATCAATTGTGCTACAGTACTTTTTCCAGATGCCGGCATCCCTGAAAGTATTATGCTGACCATGCAAGCTATTTACGCCATATAAAATAAGCCTTTTGCTTTTGCCTAGGCGTTCCCTTATCGTTTGATTTTCAAAAGTGGGTTGTTATTTAATCTAGGCAGTTGAAGAGTTTATACATGTAGTTCTTTAACCAACGCCGCACTAAAAATTGTGCCAGATATTTGTTATAGCTAATTATAAAGATTGCTGGAGCTGTTGCTAAACTCTCTTTTCCCAAAATCATTAACACTTAACAATACACATCATAGCGTGACATTAACAAACAGAAAAATAGAGTGGATTATTGGGCAGAAGACAGCAGGCAAACTTAGCACAAATGACATAGCGTTGTTACAGAACGTACACCCATCCAGGGTCAGGCAGCTTTGGGCCGAATACATAAAAACTGGGGAAGTGCCCCAGTTGAAGAAAGCAGGAAGGCCAAAGAGAATTATCAGCGAATGGGAGGAAGACAAAGTGCTGGAAACATTCACTTCACGTCCATCAAACGCGGTAGCCCTGGAGAAGTTGCTCAAGCAGCAGGGAATTAATATATCTCACCGCCTAATACACAGCATATTGAAGAAGCGTGGGTTGTCTGCGTCTGAGCTCAATAAAGGCAAGAGGAGGAAGTGGGTGAAATACGAAAGAAGGCATTCAAACTCATTGTGGCACACTGATTACTACATGGTTGAGGATCCCAGGTGGAGGGGCAAGTGGTTCATAGCTTACATTGACGACGCTTCAAGGATGGTAACAGGATGGGGGCTGTTTAACGAGGCAACAACAGAAAATGCGCTGCTTGTTCTTGATGAAGCAATGGCAAAGTGGGGCAGGCCATCTGCAATAATGACTGACCATGGATCTCAGTTCTTCTCTAACTATGGCGATGTGAAATCTCCCGGCATAACATCATTTAAGGAACACCTTGTTAAACTGGGAATAAGGCACATACTTGAAAGGGTCGGCCATCCCCAGAGCAACGGCAAGATTGAGAGGTTCTTTGGGTCACTGCAGCTCAGGGTCAAGCATTTCAATTCCGTTGATGAATACGTTACATACTACAATGAAAGGAGGCCTCACATGTCCCTTGATTTTGACAAGCTTGAGACCCCCATGCAGGCGTTTTGCAGGAAGTGGGACAACAGGAGGAAGCCAACGCGGCATGTTCAGCAATTGATGGTTGGAGGGAGGCAGATATTAGCATGAAACAAAGCGTTAATAATATCGGGAAAAGACAGGAGCTGTTGCTAACTCTGAAATGGCCATATCATGAGAATTGGCTTGTCTTTAAAACAAGTTCCTGTACAAAGCTGGCGGTAAAGGCAACTGATGCCAAATGCGCGTTATGCAAACAGCTTTTATACTTCAATACTTAACTAATTGTATGAACTTTAATGAGTACCAGAAACTAGCCCATTTGACGGCAGTTTATCCATCTAATTCAGCAAAATACTATTTAACTTTAGGATTAACGGGGGAAGCCGGTGAAGTAGCAAATAAAATCAAGAAGGAAATTAGGGATAATGAACCTGTTAATAAAGATGAAATCAAAGGCGAATTGGGTGATGTTTTATGGTATTTGTCGGAACTGGCCCTAACATACGGCATTGGCCTTGACGATGTTGCAAGGTCAAACATAGAAAAGCTTCAGGACAGAAAAAGGAGAGGAGCTCTGAGAGGAAGCGGGGATCACCGTTAAATAGTGGAGTTTATCAACGATTTTATCATCTTGTAGTTAATATATGGAGGAATTGAATCACTTTGGATCATGTGCACCATAACTTTTTCACCTTCCTTTATGGCCACTTTAAAGGCATTCCATGTTAAAACAGAGATAACCGTTCTATCCATTTTATTTATTAATAAAACCCTATATTTTCTGCAAAACCAATATTGTTTGTTGCCAGCGATAACCTGTCCTATGCCAGTTGCACGTACATATTTGCCGTTTTTTGCTGGTGTTCTAGCTCTAGATAGTGCCAATGCATATACAATATAGTTTGTTTCCTCTGTTAAGTTCCAGTATTTATTAGCGCGTATGGCCTCCCTGATATCATACCAGTCCCTGCTTGAAATGTGATCCTTTATGCTAGGATAATACATAAATTGACTTGGCGATCCAAGTTTTTAGCTGTTATCCAAAAAGACTCAAAAATGTTATGAGGACGTTTGCAGATGCTGGTTCCACTGCTTGCAGGAAAAGCAACTGGAAGAATTAACTGCAGTGATGGTTTGCGGTGAGCACATAATGTAGGAGAGGGGGTTAACGGCTTTTATGAAAACATGTGTTTTAATTTGTATCAAGTGAATTTGTGCCGGAAAATGGATATTGGCTAGCAGGGCCGTTCAAGTGATTTTATTAACCTATTATGTTTAATTATAGTAAAAATTTATAAATATATAGTTAATAATAATGGCATGGAATATTCGGAACTAGATGAAAGGCCTATCAGCAAGTTCATTTTGTATGCAACAATTCTAGTAGGCTTGGGTTCATTTCTCGACGGGTACGACCTGTTAAATATAAGCATAGCACTGCCGTTCATCACAAGGACAATGACCATCGCGGCCAGCATGCAGGGGATGCTTGGCACAGGCACATATCTGGGTGGGGTTGCAGGGGCTGCGCTGTTTGGAATTTTTAGCGACCTAAGAGGCAGAAAGACTGCGTTGATAGTAGACTTGGTATTTTTTATGGCAGCTTCGCTTATTTCAGCTGTAATCTCGTCTCCAGCACAGTTACTGGTTCTCAGAATCGCAATAGGGTTTGGCATAGGTGCAGATATAGTATCCGGTCCTGCACTATTGTCTGAGCTTCTACCTATAAAAAACAGAGGCAAATTACTGGGGACTTCCCTGTTGATGATGCCTTTGGGCGGACTTGTAAGCGTCGTTGCTGCTTATTTTTTATATAATTTAGGTATAGGTGCGCCTTTAATATGGAGGGTAATTTTCGCGCTGGGAGCGATACCTGCGATTATAGTTATTATATTGAGGAGCCGGCTGCCCGAATCCCCAAGGTGGTTATCAAAATTCGGAAATTCAATAAAACCTTCCAAGGAATTTAAGTCGTCAACTCTGAGCAATTACCGGCACAATTACCGTTTACTAGCAGGCAAATATAAAAGAGCGTTGATTTATTCTTCAGTGGCCTGGTTCAGCGCTGGCACAACTTCCATATTTACCATCTTTTCGCCCATGATACTTGAAAAATTTGCGTTAAAGGGATACCCGCAGATGATAGCGTTGACCGCCACAATATGGATTGCGGCAACAGGCGGAGCCGCCGTTGCCATAGCCCTGCATGACACTGTTGGAAGGAAGAGTTTGCTTATCACTTCAATAATATTGCTTGGGCTTTCAGATTTATTGCTTGGCCTAGCATTTACAAGTAACGGCTACATTATGGAAGCGGTACTTGCTTGTGCAATGTTTTTTTCGTTTATGAATATAAGCGCTGCATATGTCATACAGACTGAAGTTTTCTCTACAGAAATCAAAGGTTTAGCTGATGGAATTTCGTTCACTATTAACAGGCTGGCGAATTTCGCATTCGGGATCTCGGTTCCAGTGCTGTTGGCACTAAATATAATCAAGCAATTTATGTGGTTTACCGGTATTGTAGTTATTGCAATGGCAATCATAGCACTGATTACAGGCATTGAAACAATGGGGAAGGGTTTAGAGAAAATACAGCAGGAGGTTATGCTCAGCTAACACTACATGCTCAGTGTACTGACAAATTTTAAATATGGTACCTGAAATTATATATTTGCAGATGTCATTTAACATAAAAAATTATATAAAGGAAAATTTTGGCGGTTCTCCATCTAAATTAATTGTAATAAGAAAGATGCTGCTCTATGGCATATCTGTGAAGGGCAAAAAGCTATATTGCAATGATGTTGAGATACCTTACAAATCGCTTGCAATAGCATGCAATGTAGACCAAAGAGTGGTAAAATCCGCGGTAATTTCTATAACTTCTGATCCTGTGCTTGACAGGATATTTAGGAAAATGGAGTCAACAATGAACCTGAAGGAGGTTGCCACCCAAATGGGGTTAGGTGTGCTGGTAATCACCGCGTATGACCCAAATGAACCCGGCATCATAGCTTCTGTCAGCAAAGTAATTTCGGATTTTGGCATGAACATAAGGCAGATAATAGTGGACGATCCAGAATCTTTTGAAGAACCAAAACTTTACATTATAACTGAAAATCCGCTTCCGGGTACAATATTGCCCAAAATAAAGGAGCTGAAAAACGTGAAAAGTATTACGTTATTTTAACTGTACATGGAGCTATAGGATCCTAGATCAAGCAGCCCGTGTCCAGAGAAGCTCATGAGAACAATCTTCTTTTTATGTTCCCTTTTTGCAATCTCCGCAATTTCGCTTATTATCGGCAGAGCATGTGCTGTCTCAGGAGCAGGAATATACCCTTCCATCCTAGTATAAAGTTCTGCATATCTGAACACTGTTTCTTGGTCATAGTCTCTGGGCTGAACTATACCATCTTTCATAAGGAGGCTTAGTGATGGAGCAACACCGTGGTATCTTAATCCGCCAGCATAGATTGGAGGGGGTATAAAATCATAACCTATGGAATACATCTTCACTAGTGGCAATATCTTCCCCGTATCAGGGTAATCGTACTTGTACTCGCCCTTGGTCATTTTTGGCACCTCAAATGATCCAGCGGCTATGTACTTTGCATTCTTGTAATCTTTGTAGAACGGAAATGCAAGGCCAGAATAGTTCGATCCTCCACCCACAACCCCAATTATGTAATTGGGTTCAATTCCATTTATCTCAAGCTGTTTCCTTGCCTCCAATCCTGCAATTGTCTTATAAAGTATATCGGCATTTACAACGCTTCCTACATTGTACCTGCCATTGTGTTCAAGTGCATATTCTACCGCCTCGCTTATGGCTATTCCAAGGCTGCCATCCTTATTCTTTTCATCCTTCATTAGTTCTTGACCAATACGAGTTAGCTTGCTTGGGCTTGGATTGACGTCGCCCCCCAGCATTTTCATCATCGTAACCCGGTATGTTTTCTGGTAATATGAAGCGCCTGCCATAAATATCTTGGCTTTCAAATTATTTAATGATGATGCCATTGCAACAGCAATTCCCCATTGCCCGGCTCCTGTTTCAGTAGTTATCAGGTCAACGCCTTCCATTTTAGAATAATAGGCCTGAGCAAGTGCGCTGTTTATCTTGTGCGATCCAGCAAACGTGTATCCTTCCATTTTCATATAAATTTCAATTGGCGCATTAAAATAATTTTCAAAGCGCTTGGCCCTAATTACGGGCGTAGGTCTGCCAACCTGAAAATAAAGCTCTCTCACATCATCAGGCATCTTTATATTTCGTTCTGCGGAAAATTCGTGCTCTAGCACCCTTTTCGGGAAAACGCTCTTTAACACCTCTATTGCCCTGCCGGTATCATCCCTTGGAGGAGGCAACTGTTCCGGAAGGTCTGGCAGTATGTTATACCAGTGGTCCGGCATTTCGTCCTGTTTAAGGTCTATTCTGTTTGTCATGCGTAAGCTTATAGCATTAATGTATTTATAGTTTACTTTATGATATTTTTAATGCATTAAATTGCCCTAAAAAATAACCTAAATTTAAATATCGGAATTCAACATTTAATATACATGGAAAATATAAGTCTTGGAAAAAGTAAAATTAAGGTATCAAGAATAGGAATTGGGACATGGCAGGCTAGCTTCAGAGAATGGGGTAGCGACGTTAATGACGATAGCATCATTCAGGCTGTGAACCGATCCTTTGACTTGGGCGTGAATTTTATAGATACTGCTGAAATTTATGGCAATGGGCATTCTGAAATAGTGGTTGGAAAGGCAATTAAGAATATTGACCGTGAAAAATTAGTTGTTGCAACAAAGGTTCATGGAGCGCATTTAAGGCACGATGAACTTATAAAATCAGCAGAGCTTAGCATGAAACGGCTTGGTGTAAAATATATTGACTTATATCAGGTACACTGGCCGGACCCCTGGGAACAAATATCTCTAAGGGAGACCATGAAGGCAATGGAAGAGCTGTATTTAGATGGAAAGATAATGGCTATAGGCGTTAGTAATTTTGCCGTAAGGGATCTGGAAGAATCGCTAAACTATCTATCAAGGGCAAGCATTGTTTCCAACCAAGTGAGGTACAACATGCTTCAAAGGGAAATTGAAGAAGAAGTGATGCCTTTCTGTAAAAAGAACGGAATAACAATAATTGCGTGGAGCCCTCTAGCTCAGGGAGCGCTGACAGCCAAATATAACGTTAAAAATCTGCCAAACGATCGCATAAGGTCTGGCAATGAATTATTCAAGAAAAACAACATAAGGCAGATGGCAAATTTGCTTAAAACCCTTGAAAAAATAGCTAAGAGCAGGGGAAAAACTTTATCGCAGATAGCGCTTAACTGGTTATTAAGCCACGATCAGGTTGTGCCTATTCCTGGGGCTAAAACGCCGCAACAGGCGGAGGCAAATGCGGGGGCAGCTGGCTGGAGGCTTACGCCTGAAGAACTGAGCGCCATAGAAGAAGAACTTGAAAAAATAGATATAGACTATATGTGAGTTAAAGCATATTAGCCATCCAGCAAGAATCTATGGCAGTATTCCTAATATGGCTGTCCATAGTATTTCCCGTCGCATTTGCCATTGCTATTTGAAGCAGATTCTGTGATGCCTTGGCGAAGCGGTAGCTCAAAGTGTAAAACTGAACCGACCTAAAAACTAATGCGTAAAATAGCGCAGATAAAATGTTGCGGAAAAGGTAGCGCAAAGGTTATTTAGTCCTAAATCTAAAAAGTGGATTGAACGGTTGATTTGTATTGAACATTTCAAATTCTATTGTTAAAAGTGGAACAACCACACTTGGGATGGTGGTAAATGGCGCGACAGTTATGGCTACTGACGCAAGGGTAACAGCAGGCTACTTTGTAACTAACACAGTTGGAAGAAAACTTTACAAAATTGACGACAGTATAGCAATGACCATAGCCGGTACGGTAGCAGATGCGCAGAACGTCATAGACATACTGAAGTATCATATACACCTTTACAGAATAGAGAAGAAAAAGCCGATATCCGTATATTCCGTTGCTACGCTGGCCTCAAACCTATTTGTATATAACAGGTATTTTCCGCTACAGGTTGAGACGCTTATAGGGGGTTATGACAGTTCAGGCCCAGATCTCTACATGGTTGACCTGTTTGGATCGCTTTCACATGAGAAGCTGTCATCAACGGGGAGTGGTTCGCCGGTTGCTTTAGGTGTGCTCGAGGACGGTTTTGGGGATTCAATGTCAGTTGAGGAGGGAATCAGACTTGCAGCCTTGGCCATAACCTCAGCAATGAGGAGGGACATAGCAACTGGCAATGACTTTAACATAGCAGTAATGGATAAATCAGGATACAGAGAGCTTACAAAGCAGGAAAAGGACGCATTGATCAAGAAGTAAATTGGGTGTTAACTTTCAGATTTGATTTCTCAGATTTTTCAGTTACTTCCTCCAGAAGCCGGGGTCACCAGAATTGAGTATGAAGGTCCTAGAATAGCCATATACACTAGCAACCTTAGCTTTTTTATGGATAATCCAAGGATAATACCAGATATAGTTAATATGTTAAAGAAACACGTTATAGTCAAATCAGATCAGGCACAGAGGGAGGAAGAGGAAAACACCAGAGAGAGGCTCATGAAAATTATACCAAAGGATGCGGAAGTCACAGGCATGTTTTTTGACGGAATACAGGGAGAATTGGTTATAGAAGTCAAGGACCCTTCAAAGCTTGAGGGCGAAGTCAGGGAAAAGATTCAGGTGCTGGCCGAAGAAATTGGATGGAAAATAAAGGTAAGGAGAAACATATCTCAACAGCCACAGACATACCAGCTGGTAAATCACACGCTAAAAACAAGCGAGGAAGAGAGGCTGGCATTTCTCAGAACTGTTGGCACAAGAATATTCAGGGAAAAATTAACAAGCAAAAGGGATTTGCTCGTGACATTCCTTGGGGCGGCGAGTGAAGTTGGCAGGTCTTCTATTTTGATTTCAACAAACGAATCAAAGGTGCTTCTGGATTGTGGCATAAATTTAGGTGTATCCGAAAAGGTGGATGCGTTCCCAAGATTTGATTTGGCTGGCCTTAATCTGGATGAGCTTGATGCCGTTGTTATATCTCATGCGCATTTGGATCATTCTGGCTTTATACCAATGCTTTACAAATACGGTTATGATGGGCCGACATATTGCACTGAGCCTACACTTACTCTTATAACGCTGCTTCTGAATGATATGATAAAGGTAGCTGACGTTGAAGGAAAAAAACTATTCTTTGACGGCCAAAATATGAAGGATTTTATAAACCATTGCATTACCATTCCCTACAGCTCCGTAACCGATATAGCACCTGACATAAAGCTCACGCTCAGCAATGCTGGACACATTCTTGGTTCTGCCACCGTGCACCTGCATATTGGGCAAGGGCTCTATAACCTTGTTTATACGGGGGATTATAAATTTGATAAATCCAGGCTTTTCCAGCCAGCCAACTATATCTATCCTAGGGTCGAGGCCCTGATAACTGAGTCAACATACGGTTTGAGGGACGATATAATGCCACCCAGAATAACAGCTGAAGAAACACTTATTTCTGCCATAAACAACACTGTTAAAAATGGTGGGAAGGTGCTCATACCAATACCTGCAGTAGGCAGAGCTCAGGAAATTTTGCTGGTTTTAAATGAATATATATCGCAGGGAAAAATGGAAAGAGTGCCTATTTTTGTAGAAGGGATGATAAATGAAGCAACTAAAATACACCTGCTTTATCCTGAATTTATGAATAAGGAGATAAGGGACAGAATCATATATCAGGGCGAAAACCCATTTATCACAGAAAACTTCACAGTTATAGCTCATCCAAAGGACAGGGAAGAAGTGTTCAGTTCAGGCCCTTCTGTGGTGCTTGCCACTTCGGGTATGCTTGAAGGCGGCCCATCAGTAATATACTTTAGAGAACTGGCTCAGGATGAAAAAAACAGGGTTATTTTTGTATCTTATCAGGTTGCAGGGACCATGGGAAGAAGGGTTCTCGATGGTGCCAAAGAAATAGGCGTGCAGGATGATGGCGGAAAGCTTAGGATGGTTCAGGTAAATGCATCTGTCAGCAGAATAGAAGGGTTCAGCGGGCACAGTGATTATAATCAATTAATGAATTTCATATCAAGATTCAGAGGAAAGGTCCAAAGGGTAATGGTGGTTCACGGGGAAAGGAGCAAAGTACAAAATCTGGCTGAAGGTGTAAACAGGCTGTATCACAGAAATATTGCTGAAACGCCGGAAATCGGAGAAACCATAAGGTTATATTAGAGAAGTTTAAAAAAATAAATTCATAATGGAAACAGTTTACGGCACTACATCCCCTTTTATATATCTCCCACTTAGATATAATGCCCTACTTTCCATGGGCCCTTCCATCACCTCAGACCCTGGATTATTTGGAGACCCCAACAAATGGCTTAATATTTCAGCATCAGACCTCCTCAGGCTCAGGCTGTCGTCAGTAACATCACTCAAGCCCGTTAATCCAGAGCGCAGCATTCTTGACAGTGACGTCAGAAAGTTAAGAGAAGTAGCCCTTTCCCAGAAGTATGTTGATATTGAAGTTAACATGACTAAAAGTCAGAGGAAAATTTTCAGGGATCAATTTTCAGGTACCATCAGTGTAAAGGGAAGGCTTGAAAGGGTTTTGAACTACTCGGGGACAGAGTTTTCAAGGCCAATAGAAAAGGTTTTTTCAGACGGTAGTCTAAGGGCGGCAGATGCCGTAAAATACCTTTTTGAATCTGATGTGAACGTATATAAGATTCAGCAGCTGTTGAGCGTTGGAAGCTTGGGCATAAACAGGAAGCTTGTTGCTACAAGATGGTCTATAACTGCAGTGGATTCAATGCTATCATCTAGCATGTTAAGGGAAATCACCCAATATGGAATAATTTCCAGTTATATGGTGGGAAAAAGCTACATTATGGGGAACAGGTTTGCGGTCGTGGTTGAGCCAGAATGTTACAGCTTCGAAATGTTAGAAAGCTGGGCTCCATACAATGGAAGTGAGAATTTAATTCAAGTACTGGCAAGGGATAATGAAGGGTATTTTGGCAGAAAAGATTATGCTGATGAAGTTGAAGGAGCATATTATGCCGCCAGATTTTCAGCGGTCAAGTTTTTGGAAAACATCAGAAAGCAGGCATCTATAATTGTGCTTATGGAGGTGGATAGGAACTGGATACCTTCATTAGGCGTATGGAGAGTTAGGGAAGGGGTCAAGGCAGCTTTTGAAAATATCCAAAAGCAAGATGACAAAACCCATGCATATAACGAGGCATTTAAATTTATGAAAACCAGAAAGGAAAGCTGGGTAATTTCTTCCTCCAAATTTAGGCAAATTAAAATTGATGAATTTTTAAGGTAATGATATGGTGCAACAAATAAAGCCGGGTCAGTTTGTTCAACTTGAATACAATGGCAGACTGTTGGAAGGGCTAGTAATGCCTAGGTCATTATATGAAGATGAAAAGCATATTACGCTAAAACTGAAAAATGGCTACAACATTGGCCTGGATTCAGGTAAGGTCAGGCTAGTTAAGGTGGTTGAATATGAAACCCCGGCACAGCCAATTGAGGAAAAATCATATAATGAAATAGGAAATGGTCCGCGGGTGCTTATAATGGGCACAGGAGGCACAATCGCAAGCAAAGTCGATTACCGGACCGGGGCAGTGAAACCCGCATTTTCTGCAAAGGAAATTGTAGATATGGTGCCCGAAATAGGAAATATAGCATCTATAAGCATAAAGACAATTATGAATGAACTAAGTGAAAACATGAAACCAGAAAACTGGTCTGTAATGTCAAATGAAGTATATAAAGCATTTAATTCGGGTTACAGGGGGATAGTAATAGCTCACGGAACAGATACAATGCACTACAGTGCATCTGCTGTTTCCTTTGCAATTGAAAATCCGCCAGGCCCAGTGGTTTTTGTGGGATCACAAAGGTCATCTGACAGGCCATCCTCGGATTCTGCAATAAATTTACAGGGCGCGGTCACATTTGCTGCGAAATCCAATTCAAGTGGGGTTTTTGTTGCCATGCATGCAGGATTAGACGATAATTTAGTAGCTGTGCACCGAGGCACTAGGGTAAGAAAAAACCATACAAGCAGGAGAGATGCATTTGAATCAGTTAATGATAGCCCATTCGCATACATTGATATTGAAAAAGGCACGGTAAAGCAGGAAAATGAGACAACCCCTCAGGGCAAGATTAAGCTTATGCCAAACTTTTTGGCCAAGGCCTCAATATTTAAATTTCACCCCGGGATCAGTGAGTCGCTTGCGAATGCGGTGTTTGGAGGGGATCTTCTTTCGATAATAATAGAGGGGACGGGCCTAGGGCATGTTTCAAGGGAGGTTTTTCCGCATATCAGGAGCGCCATAACCGAAGGAAAATTTGTTGGGATGACATCTCAGTGCATCTGGGGTTCGGTTGGAATGACAGTCTATGAAACTGGCAGAGATCTGATGGCAATGGGCGTTGTACCTTTGGGTGACATGCTGTCTGAAACAGCCCTGGTGAAATCCATGTGGGCACTTGGCAACGGGCTGGATCTTGGGTCGGTTATGCCTTTAAATCTAAGGGGTGAAATTGCCACTAGGAGGCCTGTTGAAAAATGAAAATGGGTTTTGAAATACATATCCAGTTAAATACGCAACAAAAGCTTTTTTGTGGCTGTAATCCTGGCGAAATTGACACAAAAACCGTCAGTTTTGGAAGGAAGCTCAGGGTCTCCAGCAGTGAGATGGGCGAAATTGACCCGGCAGCGGCATTTGAGATCAAAAAGGGAAGAAGCATAACATATGTTTCTGGTGACAGAACGAGTTGCCTTGTTGAAGCTGATGAGGAGCCACCCCACAATCCCAATTCTGAAGCTATCAAATCAGCAATTATAATATCAAATCTTTTCTCTGCGGGCATAGTTGATGAAATCCACTTTATGAGAAAAATAGTGGTTGACGGTTCAAACACGTCAGGATTTCAGAGGACTGCAATTGTGGGTATGGATGGCAGATTCGTTTACGTGGAAAACGTTATCGGCATAAGCACAATATGTCTTGAGGAGGATGCGGGTAGGCTTGTGGAAAAAGGGGAAAATGGTCCCGTTTATAACCTTGATAGGCTGGGGGTCCCCCTTCTCGAAATTACGACAGAGCCGGTGGAAGCCGACGCAGCAACCGGTGAAAAAATTGCCGCTGGAATAGGCAGAACGCTGAAGTTAACGGGGCTTTTTGCCAGGGGTCTCGGTACAATAAGACAGGATGTAAACGTATCAGTGGGCAACTACGGTGTGGTTGAAGTAAAAGGAGTGCAAAAACTGGAACAGATAAGAAAGGTTCTTGAGTTTGAGGAAAAACGCCAAAACTGGCTTGTTGAAGTTTCTAGAATCCTAAATGAGAGGAAAATAAGGGAAGCTGATTTTGATGCCGAAATAGTCAATCTGACTGACTTGCTTCGGGCCTCAAACTCCCAAACAATACAGAGGCTTTTGTCAGATCAGAATGCTCTTGCCTTAAAAGCGCCTGGCTTTTCCGGTTTATTTGCAAAGGAACCAGTGCCAGATTCAAGGCTGGGGCTTGACCTGGCTGACCTTTGCAAGCTTTTTGGGTTTAAGGGCATCGTGCATTCCGATGAAATTTCCAAATATGGCATCGAAAATCAAATCCTAAATGATATGAGCAGGAGATTGGATCTGCACGAAAACGACGGTTTCATACTTATATTTGGGGATGGTGAAAGGACTAGTCGCTGCCTTGAAATGGCTAGGCTCAGATTAAAACAATCCCTTAATGGTCCCCCTTCAGAAACGAGAATGGCCACTGATAAGGGCGCCACCAGATTCTTGAGGCCCAGGCCTGGTGCATCAAGGATGTATCCCGAAACTGATATAATCACAATTCTGGTAAGCGATGAAATGAAAGCCTCATACAGGGTTGAAATGAAAAGCTGGGAATCAGCGGTTGATGACATTGCAGACAAATATAATATTCCTCATCAGGTTGCGGAGCAGCTTTTGGATTCAGATTACCTCGAATGGTTTACTGAAGCGGCAGTAACATTCAAGTCAATCCCATCTACAGTGATCGCTTCAGTTGTCCTTCAGACCTTCGAGGAGTTGAGAAAAGACGGGATTCAGGCAAATAAGGTTGCGCTGTTTGATATTTTAAACTTGGTCAGCAAAGGAAGCATTGCAAAGGAAGCTATTCCTGATGTCCTAAGGGAATCTCTATCTCAAGCGATAAGCGTAGAAAGCGTAATAAAAAGAAGAGGGCTAAGCAGCATATCACAGGAAGAACTCAAAAAAATAGTCGCATCAATCTTGAAAGATTCCAGAAGGGAAAACGTTCAGAAGGAAAAAATATACGGGGTTATAATGGGGAGAGTGATGAAGCAGGTAAGAGGAAAGATAGATGGCATGCTGGTTGATCAGGAAGTGAAAAGGCAAATTGAGGAAGAATTTAGAAGCAATTAGACCAATTCAAAATTTACATTGCCATTTTCGATAATTCCGAAAGCAGCCTTTGAATTGAAGTACGGTTTGCCGGTTCTGGAAAATACAGTGTAAACTAAACCATCATGATTTACCATAAACCCCTCACATGGCTCATGACCGCGAATCAGAAAATTTGAACCGGTGAGTGAGAGCCATTTTTCAGTTATGTCCTTTCCAAAGAGGTAGCCGATGCCCCTGGGGCTAGGTTCATATCCCAGAAATTCAAACGGGTCATTCCAGAGAAGTTCAACGATGTTGTCTTCGATTTTATCGGCGTGGAAGTCCATTACCGGGAATCCACCATGCATGGCTATGAATTTATCTCCGAACATAACAACTGGCAGTTCTTGGAAAGTTAAAAAAAGTTCATTGTAGGCTCTGTCCCCGTCTGTTTCCCCAAACTTTTCAATAAGCCTGTACCTGATGTCATGCGGATATGGAATCGCATTGCCAAGTGCTTCATGGTTGCCCCTTAGAGTTACCGCATTTTTCCCCAAAACCAGCTTTGTCATTGCAATCGTCTTCCATGTTTCTATTTGGTATTCGCCTCTGTCCCCGTAATCACCCAAGAAGACAATAGATTCATCTTCCCCTATTTCGCCAATCCTCCTGTAAATTTTTGATAGCGTTTTAATGTCCCCGTGCACGTCGCCAACTATGTAGTATTTTTTAGAATGCACACTGACCTGACCTTTTTTAATCGAGCTTCTGACCCTCATAACATAAGCTACAAAATCACTATAATTTCCAGCATCTTCAACAATCAGATCAGCGATTTTCACATCTTATTAATGATGATGGCAATTTAAAAACGTGTTAACATTAAAGCTTATATGTTAAGAATTGCATAAAATAAAACGATGATAGGAAAAATTGTAGTTGGCTATGACGGTTCGGAACACTCACGAGCAGCCATAGATTTTTTCAGAAAAATAGATGAAACAAAGGCCTCAGAAGTGCACATAGTAATGGTCATTGATTTTACATCACTGTATTCCTACGGTGTTGATATTCCTCAAACCATTTACGACAGCATAAGGACAAAGGACGAAGAGAGCTTGGAAGAAGAAGTAAGAAAGTTAAAAAGCGAAGGTTATAACGCTAAAGGAGTGCTTTTGGAAGGGTCACCGGCAGATGCCATAATGGAATATTCCAATAAAAATGGCGTGGATCTGATAGTTGTGGGAAGCAGGGGACTTTCAAGCTTTAAGAGTCTCCTTCTCGGAAGCGTTTCAGCCAAGCTTGTTCATGAAAGCAAAACGCCTGTTTTGGTAGTGAAGAAGTAATTTTTTTATGAAGATTATACTTATGTGACGTTATAAAATGCATTTTTAGAAGCTGTTCATAAAGTAGAAACTGTTTTATGCAGCTATTAACAGGTCGTTATATATTATGGAAATACAGGCCAAGGTCAATGGAAAAATTATGAAAGGTGAAATTACGGATGGGTCACCAGAGGGGCTTCTGGAAAAAGGTTATGGGGAAAAGCTTGGAAAGAAGATTATTCTTGAGCCATATGAAATGCTGTACTTGCTTGAGAAGAAAGCAATTGCTGTAAAAGGAGCAGATTCTCCAGTGAATTTTTCAGAATTACTAAAACAAATAAGTTTTCAGCGTCAGGGATTCTCAAAATATCTTGTTTATAAAGATTTAAGGGACAGGGGATATATAGCAAAGGAAGGAATTGAGCCGTTTTACAGCTTCAGGCTGTTTGAAAAAGGCACCCCCAGCACTTCTCCTGCCAAGTACAGAGTTTTAATTATAAACGAGGGAGATGACATAAGAGTCGATAAACTGAAAAACTACATAATTTCATCTATAACACAGGAAAGGGGGTCAATAGTGGCGGTTGTGGATAGGCGTGGAGAAATAATTTATTATAAGAGCTTTCTAATTACCTCCGGCAGTAAAATTGAATGATTGGGTAAAAATATTAAGGCCATATAACTCCATTATGAGTGGCATAGGTGTAATCATTGGCGCGTTTATTGTCAAGTACTTTTTATTATATGGCCTGCTGCTGGGGTTTGCTACCGGGTTTTTCATAACGGGTTTTGCTATGATAATAAATGACATTTTGGATATAAATATTGACAGAATAAATAGGCCAGAAAGGCCACTGGCTTCAGGAAGATTGGAGCTCAGGTCAGCAAGGTATGCCGCGTTGATGATGTTGACCCTTGGAGTACTGGCAGCTGCGGCACTCGGGGCGGTGGAACTTTTTATAGCGGCGCTTTTTGCGCTGTTGTCATTTTTTTATAACTGGAGGCTTAAGCGCCTTGGCCTGCTAGGAAATGCAAGCGTTGCGGCTTCAATGAGTATCCCCTTCGTGTTCGGGTCACTGATCAAGCCAGAACTCAATTCCTTGATAATTAGCCTGGCGCTTACAGCATTTTTTGCAGGGGTTGGCAGGGAGGTGATAAAGGGGATATCTGACATGAAGGGCGATGAAAAAATGGGTGTAAGAACTATTGCTGTCACCAGAGGCAGTCGTCAAGCCGCGGTTGTATCTTCCGGTTTTATAATTGCAGCCGTAATTACATCATATATTCCGCTCTTGCTAGACACCAGATGGTGGTTTCCCTATGGGGCAGGCATAACTGTAGTTGACCTGCTTTTTTTGGTAGAAATTGGCAGCATATTAAAGGATGGCAGTGGCACTAATGCTTATAAAGTCAAGAATCGCATTTTATTTCTCATGCTGGCTGCGCTGGTAGTGTACATAATTCAGGGGTTGATATAAAGTGTGGACGGAAAAGTACAGGCCGCATTCATTATTCGATATGATCGGCAACGAGTATGCGAGAAGGCAAATTGTTTTCTGGCTAAAGGACTGGAAAAAGGGCAAAAAACCCCTGCTAATTATTGGTCCACCAGGCACAGGCAAAACCACTCTTGTCAGGGCTATGTCAAACGACTTCGGCTATTATGTATTTGAGCTTAACGCAAGCGATTTAAGAACAAGAGAAAAGCTAGAGTCAATGCTTTCAAACATAAGCAGCATCAACCTTTATGGTCAACCTGTGCTTGTATTTTTAGACGAAATAGATGGAATTTTTTCAAGAGGAGATCAAGGGGGCATGGATTATATGGGCAAATATATCGAAAATTCAGCAGTGCCTGTGGTGATGGCGGCAAATAATAGAAAGGATTCAATGAAAGAAATTTTCAAGAAAAGCATCGTTATTGAATTTAAAAGAATACCTAACAGGGAAATGGAATTAATGCTAAATCACATAGCGGGTCAGGAACACATTCACTTAACTTACGACAAAATACAGACGATTGTGAGGGAGAGCAACGGGGATATGAGATATGCGATAAACCAAATGCAGGTTGTAACTTCAGAGCCGATCTTTAAGGACAGGAAACTTCCCAGTGAAGAAGCTGTCAAAGGGGCGATTTATTCTGCAACATATGCCGAATCGGTTGGCTTTATAAGCAGATGGGATGCTGACCCAGAATTAAAAATAATGATCACTGCAGCCACGCTTTTTAACTCGGGGGCAGAAGATATGGCTGAAAGGGCAAAATGGCTTTCGGATGCGGATATACTGATGAACAGAATAAGAAGGCTCCAGGAATGGAGAATGCTTAGATATTTGAACTATATGATAGCTTATGTTCTTAACGGTCTTCCAGGCGGCTATAATGAGTATCTTATACCGTTTACAGTGATAAATCAGAGATGGAAAAGGCCAATATATGAATCAATAACAGAAAAAATGGAACATGAATTGCATGTAGGGAGGGCAGAGGCAGTTTCAATCATGGTTCCAATGTATGAATTTTTAATCAGGAAGGGCATTATAGTTAACGATGATTTTAAAAAGGCAATGGCGTGAAGATCATTTGTTAAATTGAATCGCTACACGGACCATTCCGGCCTCATAAGAGATATAATTAAAAGAGGAGCCACCGCAGTTTTTTTAAATACGGGTGACAGGCTGCAGGTTAAGGTGAATAAGGAAATCGATTATCCTGATACTGTTGACAATCCATCACTTGGAAGGTTTGAAATTTATTCGGTGGATTTGGATGATACATTATTTTACAACGAATATGCAATGGAGGTTTTTCCAGATTACATAACTGATATATGTAACATAACTGGTCTAGATCCAGCTGCTGTAAAAAACTTAATTTATTCAGAGCATTATAAGCGGCTTTCTAGTGGGACATACACCGCCTTTGATTGGGAGGGCATAGTTTACAGTGTAGCTAGAAGGCTCAACGTCAAGCAAAGATGGAACCTGGAGGAGCTGCAGGAAAAGTACTACTCGCCCAGAAATGTCTTTTTAATGAATGGAGCAATTGAATTTCTAAAAGCCGTAAATGGAAAGGCCGTTGCTGCTACCAACGGCTTCAGCAAGTACCAGCTTAAAATTTTGGGGAAATTAAATATTAGGCAATATTTTAACAGGATTCTTAGTCCTGACGTAACGCATTATACAAAGGGCGACATAAGATTTTACTCCGATTATGCCGGTCTAAAAAGGGTCCATGTGGGTGATGATTATTTTTTTGACGTGGAAATACCGTTTCAGTCAGGTTCTAGCACTTTATGGGTCTATGGAAGTGGCAAATCTCCTCTCGGTGGCTTTGAGATCTTGCCAAACGCAATGGCCCCTGATATCAATTCAGCAATCAGATTGCTTGATAATCGATGAAATTTTGCGGCCAACTAATCACAGCACCGTACCGGAAACAATCAATAAATTTATAAAAATAAGCTTTAAAATACATAATGGGTTTAAATTGTTAAAAGTTTATGGTAAAGTGGAAGACGGGGCAAAGGCGGAAATCATGGGCTGGGTGCTCAGCATAAGGGAACAGAAGACTGTATCATTTGTAATAATAGTTGACAATAGGAAACAGGTCCAGCTTGTTATAAATAATACCAAGCTGTTGAAACACATCAGGCAGAATTCAGTGATCGGTGCATCTGGAACGCTTAAAAAAACTTCGAAGGCGCCTGGCGGTTTTGAAATTCACGTAAATGAAGTAAGGGTAATTTCAAAGGTAAAGAAGGACCCACCATTTAATATAATGACAAAGGATTTGCCATCAATAGACCTGCGTCTGGACAACAGGGCGCTTGACCTGCGAAGACCCTACAACCTTGACCTGTTCACTATAAGAGCCGCACTTATAAGGTCAATCAGGGAATACCTGTATTCTAAAGGGTTTCTGGAAGTTAACACGCCAAAGATAATAGCATCAGCATCTGAAGGTGGTGCTGCGCTTTTTCCTTTGATGTATTATGACAAGCAGGCCTTCCTAGCCCAGAGCCCGCAGCTATACAAGGAAGAATTGACCATGCCATTTGAAAGGGTGTTTGAGATAGGCCCAATCTTCAGGGCAGAACCGTCAAGAACACTAAAGCACCTAAGCGAATCTGTGAGCCTTGATGTGGAGGCAGCATTCTTTACAAACGATGACCTGATGAACCTGATAGATGGGCTTGTGAGGAACTCACTATCCGACATCTGGAAATCCTCCTCTGATTTATTGGTTAGGATAAAGGCGCCGAAACTTGGACTACCTGAACGTTTAAGCAGATTTACCTATGGCCAAATTATTGACTGGCTGGGCAAAAATGACAGAAAGATTAACTTCGGCGACGATCTGGGGCAGAAGGACCTTGAGCTGTTCGGAAGTCATGTTAACGACTTTTATTTTATAACCGAATGGCCAATCAAGCTTAAACCATTTTACATACAGCCAAAGGATAATGAGGTTACTTTTTCATTTGACCTTATGTATCGTGAACTAGAACTAAGCAGCGGTGGCGAAAGGGTGCATGATCCATCCATATTAAGGAAAAATCTAAAGGCGGCCGGATTACCGGTTAAAAGTTTCAGGCATCATCTGATCCCCTATTATTATGGCATGCCACCTCATGGAGGGTTTGGCATGGGAGTCGAAAGGTTATTGATGACCATAACCGGCGCAGATAATATAAGGGAAGTGTCCCTGTACCCTCGCGATGTGAGGAGGCTTTCCCCGTGAAATTCAGCATAGACCACCTTTCTAAATTAGCGCTGATAAAAATAAACAGCGAAGAAAAAAGTGAAATAGAAAAGCGGATATCAGCCCTCAGGGCGCTGTTAAAGGACCTAGAAGGCATTGAACTTCCTGAGGAGGCAATAGTTTTAGTTCCTGAGGGGCTTCATGAAAGGGAAGACATTCCTGAACAGTTTGATTCGGGTGCAATTTTAAATGGTTTTAATAGCGTAAAAGATAGATACATAAAGGCGCCAAGAACATTATGAACTTCAGTAGATATGATCTGACGGACATATTAGACATGATAAGAAGCGGGTCTGCAGATATAATTGACGTAAATGAATGGTTTTACAGGAAAAGCACAGAATTAAATGCCAAAATAAATGCATATATAACACTTATAGAACCCGCTGCGTCAAAAGAAAATGGCAAGCTTGGCGGTTTGGCCATTGCTGTAAAGGACAACATATCTACAATGGGAATAAGGACAACCTGCGCATCAAAAATGCTGGAATCGTATGTTCCTGCATATGATGCAACAGTAATAGAAAAACTAAAGCGGAACGGCGGCAGGGTACTTGGCAAATCCAACATGGATGAGTTTGCCATGGGTTCTTCTGGTGAAAACAGCGCCTTTGGTCCAACCAGAAATCCCAGAAATACAGAATATGTAACTGGAGGATCCAGCAGCGGCAGCGCTGCAGCTGTTGCAGCCGATATGGCCCCGGCTGCGCTTGGAACAGATACTGGAGGCTCTGTAAGAGCGCCTGCAAGTTTTACTGGGACAATTGGTTTTAAGCCAACATATGGCGCAATAAGCAGGTACGGCTTAATTGCATACGCAAACAGCCTTGAGGGCGTTGGATTGCTTACAAAAAGCGTCAGGGATGCCAAGCTAATATTCAGGTTAATTGCAGGAAAGGACAGGTTAGATTCTACTTCAATCAATATAGCATTTAATGATGAGCAACCAAGGGAAAAAATATCCTTGGGCGTTGTCAAAAGCTTGGTCAAAGGGGTAACCAAAGAGGTAAGCCAGTCATTTGAATCCAGCATCTCAAAGCTTGAACAGAACAATTTTATAATAAATGAAATTAAAGGCATCAGTGGCATAGAACAGGCATTAAATGCATACTATGTCATTGCATGCGCCGAAGCAAGCACAAATCTTTCCAGATATGACGGAATAAGATATGGCCCAAAAGGGGACATTTCAACTGATTGGAAGACATATATAGCAAATTCACGTTCAAAGTTCGGAAAGGAAGTAAAGGCAAGAATTATAATGGGCACTTACCTGCTTTCCAAGGGATATTATGAAACTTATTATTTGAGAGCTCTTCAGGTGAGGAAAAATTTAACTTATGCTTTTGAATCAATTCTAAAGGGTAATGACGCAATATATTTGCCAACAATGCCAGTGCTGCCTTGGAAGATTGGCGATAAACTGGATGATCCGATGTCAATTTACCTTTCAGATGTGTTAACTGTAACTCCAAATCTTGCCGGTCTGCCTGCAATATCAATACCAATAGGAGAAAAACGCGGATTGCCTGTTGGCGGCCAGCTAATAGGCAAATATGGAAATGACATAGCATTATTATCAATTGCCAGGCGTGCAGAACATGCTATGGGGGGCAAAATAAAAAATGAATGAAGTAATGATCGGGCTCGAAGTACATGTTCAGCTTGTAAATTTGCGCACCAAGCTATTTTGTTCATGTCCATCTGATTACAGGGGCAAGCCCCCTAACACGAATATTTGCCCCATATGTACCGGCATGCCTGGCACCCTGCCATCTTTAAATAAAAGGGCGGTAGAGGAAGCATTGAAGATAGCAATATCGCTTGGTGCAGCGCCATATGAAAAATCCTACTTTTTCAGGAAATCATATTTTTACCCCGACCTGCCCAAGAACTTTCAGATAACACAATATGATAAAGCCGGCGGTTATCCCATTGCTCATGATGGAACACTTGAACTGAGCAACGGCAAGAGGGTCAGAATAGAGAGAATACATATGGAGGAAGACCCGGGCAGAATATTTTACGAGGGAGGAAGGTCTGGAGCCAGGTATGCATTGGTGGATTATAATCGGTCGGGGATAGCTCTGGTCGAAATAGTTAGTTCTCCAGATATGTCTTCAGCTGATGAAGCGAGGGAATTCCTTGACAAGTTAATTCAAATATTGAACGATCTCGGCATGAAGGTTCAGGATTTCGAGGGGTCAATCAGATGTGATGTAAATGTATCTTATAGCGGTGGAGAGAGGGTTGAAGTTAAGAACGTCAGTGGCTCTTCCCAGGTCGAAAAAGTTGTACTTTTTGAAGTCTTAAGGCAGAGGACACTCTTTGAAAGGGGTGCAAAGGTTGTGCGTGAAACCAGAGCATGGGACGAAAAGAGGAGAATAACCATTTCATCCAGGTCAAAGGAGGTTGAGGCAGAATATCGTTATATGCCAGAACCAGACCTTCCTGCGCTTTCTTTGGGCAAGGACGCAATAGGGTTAATCAGGGAAAAGATGGGCGGAACCTATGGTGAAAGAATCAATGAATTGACGGCCTCGGGCATAAATCCTGAAATAGCAAAAAGGCTTGCCAGAGATATTACGCTTTATTCTGTATACAGAAAGGCCGGGTCTGATGAGCAATTAAAGTCCAAGCTGGCGAGTTTGCTTGTAAATGAAGTTGCGTATGCAATAAAGAACAGAGGCGTAAAGAAACTTCCGGAGGATATAGGAGGGCTTATAGAAATAGCGAAAAAATACGATTTAATAAGTGATCATCGTCACGTTGTGGAATTGGTTAAACTGTGGCTTGCAGGCGGTCATGTTGAAGTTAATGAAGGGCAAAGCAAAATAAACATAGAAAGCGTCGTCAAAAGTGCAATCAAAGATAACATGAAAAAATTACAGGGATTGGATGACAAACGCAAAATGGAGGTATTAATGGGGCAACTGGTCAAAAAATACGGCAATGCAAACAAAAAACAGTTTGCAGCTGCCCTATTAAAAGAGCTAAAATTGGGATAGAATGAATCCGTGCTCCCTGTCAAATGGCGCTATATTAATTATCTGTAAAATCCTGAATCCAGCATCTTTCAATTTATCAGCTTCTGTATCTATTATTTCTGGCACACTCATTATTGGGTCAATACTCCTTGCCTTGACAACAAGCACAAGATAGCCGCCTCTCTTGAGGTATGATCTGGCATTGTCTATTGTTATGTCCGTGGCATCAGGCTGGGCGATATCAGAATAAAGCACATCAACTGCAGTGAAAACCACATTATAGTTTTGGGGGTAGCGGGCATCAGATACTATCGGTATAATGTTATTCCTGTATTTAACTACTCTCTCAACAAACTCCCTAGCAACCCTGGCGCTTACTTCAACGCCAAACACGATGCCGTTTTCCACTATGTCAGATACATGGCTGGTCGTAGTACCAGTTGATGCTCCAAGGTAAAGCACATAACTTCCTTTTTTTATCGGGACATAATTTAAACCCTTATGTATTGCAGCTGATAACTTGCTTCGGTATGGATCCCAAAGCCTGTATTCAACCGTATTTTCCCTTACTGTTCTTTCACCATAATATGTTCTGCCTGGGGTCAAATTTTTTGTGCCGAGATGTCTCTTTCCTTCAAACTGGACCCAGAATATATTATCGAATCCTGTTTCTTCTACCCTTGTCAAATCTTCTGTTTCCCTTCCTCGGGTTATTGCGCTGGTTATACGCCCTTTCCGGCTTAACTTTTTCTTCGCTAAATTTTTTCCTTATCTCTTCTACCCGTTTATTCAGGTCTTCTGCCAGAGAGCTCTCTTTTCTGCCGCTGTAAAAGTCTATCCTTGCAGCTATTGCCATTTTTGTGGCTAGGGCCCTTGCAATTTTACCCCTTAACCTCTTTGGTGCATCATGAAGCAGTTTATGCTGAAATATCAAGCCATGTTTCGGCGGCCTACCATGAGTTTTTAGCGCCCTAAAAAGCGCTTTTTCTGCCCCTAAAATCTGAATAGTGCTGGCTGGCATCTTTGCTAATCTTTCCAAGCTTCCTGCCCTTGCAAGTAACCTTGCGCCTATGGTTTCTCCCGCAATTGCAGTAAGATTCGGAGCTATTTCATTCATTACATCCTCAAGCATCTTGGAAAGGCTTTCCCTGTACCTGTAAGTTCTGGCTGTTATTTCAGCTAATTGCACCACCATTTCAGTGGTCCTCTTGTCAAATTCCGCCCCCTTTGAGCTATTAGAAGCTTTTAAGATTATTTCTGTTCTATTCTGTGGAAGGTTCAGTTCACCTAGCTGGTCTTTGTTTATGGAGTTTCTGTTGGGAAACTTGACAACAAAGTTTACGAATGTAGCAGGATCAACAAGTATGCCAGAAAGCTCCGGGAAATGAAGCCCGTACCATTCCCTGAGCCTCATATAAAAAAGGTTAAATGTTTTATCCAGTTCATCCACAGCCTGAATTATTTGTATAGCATGTAGGTCCAAACGAGAAGACTGTTCCCTGAGCTTTTTAGTAGACACATAAATGGAATAATCCCTTATAGAATTTATAACATCTTGAGGACTGCCTGCAAGTCCAGCTGAAATCATCAAATTGAGTTTTTTGCTTTCCAATTCGTCCTTATATGTAGGGTCCGTAATGGCATCACCCACAATTCTGGATACTGCCTTTTGCATTTCCGGATATGGGTTTATTAATTGGGCTTTGTTATCTATGGCAAATTTCAATAGCTCATTCAATTCCTCTAGATCATTTCCATTTAATACAGCTTCATAGCTTTTTGGTGGGTCATTAAAATACTTAGTAGACTTGATCGCTACTTTATTTTCATCAAGCAACGCTATGCCCGCTTCCGTTACAAAAAGTATAAGTTTCAATACTTGCATTAACTTAATATTGTGTATATATAAGAATTTTCTAAGGCAAAAACTAAGTTTCGAAACTGGGATGCATAATAATGATAAAAAATTGAAATCTTTTTAGCTAATCTGAATTGTAAAGCATTTGCGGCGAGCAGTAATTTAGCAGTGATTTGTCGGGATAATGGCTAGCAGCAATAAAAAGGAATATATTTAGCTAAAAATAACATTAATTTATGTCATCAAACGAAAAAGTTTACTCATTGCTCAAGGCTCTAGCAAACGAAAATAGATTAAAAATTCTTCAGGTGTTAACGGCTTCGCAGCAACCCATCCATATAGAAGGGCTTTCAAGAATTCTTGGTAAGGATTATTCTGCAGTGTATAGGGATGTAGAAACGCTCGAAAAAGCTGGCATCGTGGGCATTTATATTGTGGGCAGGTCCCGCGTACCTTATATAAGGAAAAAGGACGAATTAAATAAATTGTTTGATTTAATTAACACTTTATTATGATAAAAAAAGTAATATAAAGATATAGATAAAGTATATCTTTATATAATATTATTAATAACAACATGATGACATGAGGAAGTCACAGTACTATACGATGTTAGCAATGTTTGCAGCAGCTTCGGGAGCCATTGCAGAGATGCATCTCGCATTTCCATTCCCTTTGCTTCCATTTTTGGAATTCGACCTTGCAGAAATTCCTGATGCTTTAGCCTTTATGATTCTTGGCCCAAAAGGGGGACTTATATCTGCTGGGGTTCACTGTTTAATACTTTATATTATAGGGTCCTTTACAATTTTTTCTCCTGCAATGAAGCTTTTTGCCGAACTCAGCATGTTTGGTGGCCTCTATTTGGGGTTCAAAGTAGGCAATAAAAGCAGGTTCAAGAAAGGCATTATGGCTGCGTTTGGTTCAATTTTCAGAGTAATAATAATGTTGTTTGTTACGTTAGCGCTGTATTATATTATAATGCCCTCGATTTATCTTCCTACCGCGAAGCTTGCAATGTCAATACTGGGCATAAGCCTGACCAGTCCGTTTGAAATTGCAATGCTGCTTGCCGGTTTGACAAGTATTTTTAACTTGTTGGCTGGGCTAATTACAATAGTTTTTGCTTTTGCCATAACAAAAAGCATAGTAAGGATATTTCCGCAGCTATTGCCCAAGGTTTATTGATGATTAATTATTAAATATTTTTTTGCCATTTCACGTGAAATTGCTTGAGGAATAATTTTTTCAGTTTTATCTACAGTGCAAAGAGCAATTACGGGGTCATCAACCTTGTCGCTGTAAGAGTATACAATTGAAGCTGCTAGACCGGCATTTTCTATATTTCCGTCAAGCACTCCTGTAGGACCATTGAAATTAACCGGCATAAGCAAAGGGAACCTTTTAAAAAAAGACAATAGCTGGTTTTCTTTTTCATTTCTGCCAATGACAAGTTTAGTATCTTTTGATAACCTGAAATGTCTGCCTACCTTCAGGATGCTTATATCGTCTATAAAATAACTCTGCTTGTGTTTAAATAAATCTTTTAGTTTTAATGCAAATCTCTGGTCAGTTAACAAACAGCCTCCAGCAGAATTTGGCCAATCATTTAATCCTAGCTTCCTTGCAAGTTCAGCCTGCCTTTTTCTGCTGCGGCCCTTTATATCCAGCATTTTATATCTATCCACTAAACCCTTTTGTTCTGGTATAGTTGGTGGCAGGATTTTACCAGAAAGTGGCCTCAATATTGTTCCTTCAAGCCCCATCTCTTTCTCGACAAGCATCATAGCCTTTTTATTCTGTGACATTGGGCGCTGATCCAGAACCTCACCGGTAACTATAAAATTAGCTCCCTCTTTGTCCATAATTTCTTTTGCCTTTTTCAACATATACGCTCTGCAATCCCTGCATGGATTAATTGCGCTTCCATATCCGAATTTTGGTTTTTTTACCATTTCAACATAATCCATACCAGCATTCACTGTCTCAAGTTTCAATCCCTGATTTTCGATGAGCTCTGAAAGCAAAGTAAGGTTGCTGCAGCAGGATTCATTAAACGGCGTAATTATATGCAATGGTATCACATCAATGCCCATCTCTTGTACTATTTTCATTGCTAGGATACTGTCAAGCCCGCCAGAAACCAGCGCTACAGCTTTCATTATTTATAAGCTGCCTTTAATGTAATTATAAACTATACGTAATAATTTAAAGAAAAGAGAGAAAAGTGGTAACTATAAAAAAGCTTATAAGCTAGGGCAAGAATGGAAAATGGGCGAAAATACGTTTGGAACGAGACGATAACGTTTCTGGACGATTCGGTTCTAAACCCGTAAGGGTAGGAGCTGAATATGAACTAGAAGTAAGTGAAATAAGCAAAAGGGGAGACGGAGTAGCTAGAATAAAGGGCTTCGTAATTTTCATAGCTGGAGCTCAGAAAGGACAGAAATACAAAGTAAAGATTACAAAAGTGGCCGATAGGTTTGCTGTTGGTAAGATAGCAGAGGAAGGCCAATCATCTGAAACATCTGAGCCACAGGTAGAAAAGGAAGCATCTGATGACGACGAAGACGACGACGAAGAAGAATCATAAACCCTTTTAAATTTTTATTTTTATTTTTTATTTTTAATTGGATAAATTTAAATTTACACGCTTTATATTGTTAAGCAATGAAGAGAGATGATTTCTTTAAGGAAACCGTTGAACCTATCGACATAAAAAAGAGAAGTGTTTCTGAACTTCTTGATGCAATGAGCAAAACCTCATTTCAGGGGCGCAAGCTTGGGGAAGTTTTCCATGTTTGGCAAGAAATGCTAAGTGACCCCAGCGTAGCTATTTTTACTGGGTTTACTGGTTCAATGTCAACTGCTGGCATGTGGAAACTTGTGGCAAAGATAATAGAAGATGGTTATTTGGATGTTCTGGTTTCCACAGGCGCCAACATTTCTGAAGATATATATGCTGGTATGGGATTTCCCTACGGCAAGGGTACACCTTACGTTGATGATGGGATGCTGCTAAAATACAAGATAGACCGTTACTATGATGAATGGGCAGACGAGTATAAATACAGAGAAATGGAGAAACTTTTGACAGATTTTATAGGGGAACTCAGGAGGGATCATATATATTCTACAGCTGAACTAATGTATCTTCTTGGGTATAAGCTGGACAAAGCTGGAATAGACTCAATATCAACAAGGGCATATAAAAAGAAGGTGCCAATATTTTCCCCTGCAATAATGGATAGCAGCTATGGCATTGCTTCCGTATTGAGCAAAAGCGGCAGGATAATCCTAGACCAATTCAAGGATTTTGAGCAGATGACTGAGATAGCAATGAAATCTGATGAAACTGCAGTTGTTTACATAGGTGGCGGGGTGCCCAAAGACACAATACAGTTAATGGCAGTAATTAAAGCTCTATTGCTTGAAAGGGACAAGAAAGAAGAGGTCGTTAAGCCTCACAAGTTCGCTATACAAATAACATCTGATTCCCCCCAGTGGGGTGGATTGAGTGGGGCAACTTTTGAGGAAGCAGTGAGCTGGGGCAAAATATCGCAAGAAGGCGGGAATGCTGTATGCTATTGTGACGCAACGATAGCTTTGCCGATAGTATTACACGCAATATATGAAAAGGGAATAAAAAGGAACAATAAAGATTACTCATTTATATTCAAAGACGTTGAAAAATACATAAAATAAATCAAGATGTTATCAATACAATTTTTATTCTTTTTTGAGCTTTTTTGGCAACATTATTTTTATTTAAATTTTGGAGTCTGTGGGAGCAGTAATTCTCCAATTATTTATGAAGGATATACATGACTTCTAACAGGAGCTTTTCGCAAATGAGTTTATAGATAATGTAAACAATGATGCAGCAGCCAAGGCGGAATTACATACACCTGAGGGGCAACCCGTTGGAAAAGCACTTTGGCATCAACCGGTTCGTGTGCAACTAGCTGAGAAAGATAAACATCATATTTATACGCAAGAATTCTGAAAAGTCGTCGTTGAATTATCCAGTATATGCTGATGGCTTGAAAAACGTCCATCACTTTATTAAATAAGTTCACAGCCATGCAGCTGTAGCTTCGTAAAGCAGGAAAAAGTTTTTAGCCGAAGGGTTATTCATTATAAATGCAGCCCTTATATATTTGGATAAATATAATATAATCATGCTTTTGGCGTATAGGTTGGGGCTCAAGCAAGAAAAGAAAAACTGGATAAAAGTAAGACCTGTAAATAAAAGGCTGGGATACAACAGCACTAACAATAACTTGACAGTGATGAAGGAATTCGTTACACGGCATGATTCCGTTGTCTGCTGGCTTGTCAAAAACACGGTCTGCATTGCTAAAGCAGGAGGCCAGCGGGCTACGTTTAAAAGTTGATGGCACAATGGAATTTAATCCTGCAACCTATGATAAATGGTATGAATATAACCGCACCGTTTTTTTGCAGGAAGCCGATATTATAAGGGCTGCTGGAATCGAAGGCAGATCTGCTGAAATTGGAGCCGGTACTGGCAGATTTGCTGGTGAGCTGGGGGCCGAGCTTGCAATGGACCAGTCACGGGTCATGATAGAATTTGCAAAGACGAGAGTAAAATCTGTACTTGTGGGAAGCGCATGTTCACTCCCATTTAGGGACAAGTCGATGGACACGCTTATATTTGCTTTTTCAATGTCATTTATAAAATGCAAAGTTCAAGCCTTGAATGAAGCAAAAAGAGTATCTAAATCCTTAATAATACTTGATTTCGCGCCTGGCGACAGCTACTTGGAAGATCTAAAAACTGAATTTAAGGAAATAGAACCTCTGAATCTTAATCAACTGAATTTATCAGGAACTAGCATTCAAACAAATCGTGCTACATTAAATTTAAAAGACAGGCAAATTACTCTGACAACAATCAAATTAAGATGGCAATAGATATTAAAAAGCATTAATACACCGCTAACTTATATTAAAAGGGAATAGGTTATGTTAGTAGGTTTAATAGGTAAGCCAAATGCTGGAAAGTCTACTTTTTTTAATGCGGCTACAATGCTTTCTGCAAAGGTTGCTAACTACCCATTTACTACAATAGAACCCAATGTGGGAATAGCATGGGTTGCAACAAATTGTGTATGTAGAGAATTGGGTATAAAGGACAACCCGGTAAATTCAAGATGTGAAGATGGAATAAGATACATACCGGTTAAGCTTGTTGATTTGCCCGGGCTCATACCCGGAGCGCACAAGGGTGAGGGACTAGGAAATCAGTTCCTAGATTCTGTAATGAGGGCTGACGCGTTGATTCATGTCATTGATGCGTCAGGTTACACGGATGAAGAAGGAAGAGCGCTTGAAAATCCATCCCACGATCCTCTGCAAGACGTAGAATTTATAGAAAACGAAGTTGATCTTTGGATAGCAGGGATCATAATGAAAGACATGCAGAAAATAAATCGTTCTGTCAAAATGGATGAGGTAATTGGTATAATAGCTCCAAGATTGAGCGGACTTGGCGTAGACAGCGTTACCATAAAGGCAATACTTCTTGACGATCCTGTTATCTCTAAATTAAAGTACAGCGAATGGGATGATAAAACTGTTCTGGAATTTTCCAAAAAGGTCAGGGTCCGATCAAAGCCGATACTGATAGCTGCTAATAAGGCTGATATCCAGAGTTCAGATGAAAACATAAAAAAATTGATTCAAAGCGGCAGGACTGTTATACCGGTTTCTGCAGAGGCGGAACTATTGCTGAGGAAGGCGGCAAAATCTGGTCTGCTTAAGTATAGACCCGGAGAAGATAAGTTTGAGATAGTAGGCAATTTGACAGAAGCGCAGAAAGGTGCACTTGAATTTGTAAACAGGATATTAAAAAAATACGGCTCAACAGGCATCCAGCAAGTTATAAATTATGTTTACTTTACGCTGCTTGATATGATAGTTGTTTACCCTGTAGAAGATGAGAACAAATTCAGCGATAAAAAGGGCAATGTGTTGCCTGATGCGCATCTTATAAAGAGGGGTTCAACTACGCGAGATCTCGCATTTATAATACATACAGACTTGGGTGAGGGATTTCTCTATGCAGTAGATGCCAGGACAAAAATGAAGCTTAGTGCTGAACATCAGCTTAAAAACAATGATATAATAAAAATAGCAAGCGCGGCTAAAAGAGGTTAAAGCTATTATAAACCCACGCTGTTGATTATGTTCCCAGAATTTCCATCAATTAGCAGCACTATTTTGTTACCCTTATGATCATATCTTGCGAACCATATAGGTACATGCAAAAGTTCGCCGTCACCCACATCTATATCAGATTTTATGCTTTGTATCATATGGTATTGTTTGTGGGCTTTATCGCTTTGCAACTGTGCTACAAGCGTCTTTGCCTGTTCCTTAGCCGTATCTTCACCGATATCGCCATTTAGAACCTTCGTAGATTTAACTTTAGATACGTCAAATAGCGTCCTGCTCTCCAATGAAAACTCGTAGTTCTTTGGTTGGTATTGCATTAGGGATTTAACAGCAATTACTGGATAATTATAGTTTTCATTAATAGTATTTACCGTAAGATTTCCCTGATTTCCACTATATATGCCTCCCGCAAACATGCGGCTAAAAAATGAACCGCCTGTATAAAGCCTCCTGCGCCCTCCACTCATTCCACCCATGAGCAACCCAAGCACAGCCATTTCTGTGACAGTAGACCCTACTTGGGAAGCTACATTAACACTTGTGACGGTGGTTCTTGCTGATACTGGGATTATCCAGTATGGTATATAGCTCACGTTAAATTCTTCCTTTGTAGAGCTTTCAGCCAAATGCCTGTGTATGAATCCCCTATCCATAAGCCCTTTGACCTTTTCCTCAACTGCCTGCTCATCAGCAAAGTTCAGGGGTAGAGTAGTGTGTTTAAGTATGCTTTTCCATCCGTCACTGGCAAGAGTTATGCTTGATCCGCAGTATTCACAGGTTATTATCATCTCACCAAACTTGGGGGTCAATGGAGCCCCGCAGCTCGGGCACTTGAGTTCAGATATTCCTGAAGGCGCAATTATATTGGGGATGGATTTTTGCTGTGAATCAACTGGCGCATTGATTGGTGCACCACATTTGTAGCAAAATTTAGCATCGTCAGGCAATTGCGTTCCACATTTTGGGCAGAACATTTTTCTTTAATCCTCCTATAATGGTTTTCCGCAATTGGGGCAGAATTTGCTTGAAGATGGCACTGATGCTCCACAATTAGGGCATTTCTTTTCTTGTATTTGGCCTATAGGCGCTCCACAATTTGGGCAGAATTTTGCGCCTGCAGGCACTGGCGAACCACATTTAGGGCACGTTGTTGTTTGACCTGTTTGAGGCTGTGGTGCTCCACAACTTGGGCAAAACGTTGCATTAGCAGGTATAATTGCCCCGCACTTTGCGCACGTTTTAGTGGGTTGAGGTGCAATGCCTTGTGTTAGCTGCCCGCCCATTGAATAACCAATGCCGGCCCCAGCACCAAGTCCTGCTCCTAGCCCCGCAAATGCTCCGGCTGTTCCAGAATTGTTTTTTGCAGCGTCGACCATTGCCTGTCCTGCCTGGTATTGTATATAATTGACCCCAAGCACTGACATTTCTGACCTGGTGTCTATTGCCTTTTGAACTTCATCAGGCAAACTGATATTCAAACCTGAAATTTTGTTTATTTCCACACCATATTGTGCAAAGTTATCAGGAGATAGTCCCAGCACAATTTGCTCTATGTTTGTCAGGTTAGCCGCGAGATCTGTCACTTTAAGTCCCTGTTCCTTCATTTTACCAATGGCGGAATATACCAGCAGCACAACCTGTTCCTTCAGGCGAGATTCCACGTCTTCAGAAGTTTCCGCAGCAAATGTTCCAACAAACTGGTTTACAAAATTTTCAGGTGAAGAAACTCTCCACCTGTATTCCCCGAAAACCTTTAAATTTACTATTCCAAAAACTGGGTCAACAAACTGATAAGGCTGTACACTACCAAATTTTCCATCCATAAACCTCTTTTGCAGGTAGTAAACCTCAGCCTCCTGCTGCACCCCTGTAAAGAACTTCAAAAGTTGGCCTACAACAGGTGCATTAAAATCGCTCAATGCATATCTGTTTGGCTTGTCAAAATATGTAAGCACCTTGCCATCTCTGTAAAACGCCGCTATTTCGTCTTCCCTGACCACAATATTATCATTAAGTCTGATAAGGCGTGGCACCTTCCACATAACCTTCCCCTCCTTAAACTCAGGTTCCCACGCTATTGTGGTTGAGCCAATCACGCTTCCTTCCTTTGAAATATCCTTACTTTTTCCAAACATTTGCCATTCATCCCTTTAAAGCGATTCCTTCTACCGCTTTAATCCTTATGGTCCACTTCTTCTTAAAATCATCTATTGCCGATGAAACAGCTTGAATCTGAGATTTTATCGTATTTGCATCGTAAGTAATACTTGCTGTTAAAGTTGCCAGAGTGAATGCTGCATTTACGAATCCATAATCATATTCATATAATTCATTTAATTTTTTATCATCAATCCTAATTGAAGCTACAAGCGGCGCATAACCTTGCTGGGCATAAAGCACTTTTCCGCCGAGCTCTTGTAACTGTGAAATAAGGGAACCTATGTTAGTGATATTGCTTATATCTCCAACCATAGCCATTTGTTTTCTTATTTTTTCTAGGTTTCCCCTAGCTTGATCAAGCTTATCGGCAACTTGATGCCTTAAAATGTCATCTGCAACCCTAAGATCATCATATTTCCTGTAACCCTTTAATCCCGGAATAAGAAGTTCCAGCTTTTTGGCTGCCCCCCTATTGTCATCAATTTCTTTTCTTATATCACTCAAACGTGGTCTGGCTGTATTTTACGGTCTTAATTAATAAATTTTTATGAAATTTATTATATGTTGCTGGTTTTGAAAGCATAAAGCCGCTTGCTTTGGGATTTTTGATTCATAACAGTTTCCGCTTTTATGGTACATTGGTGACCAACTCTCCACTGTCTTTTCACGAAATTATTAACGCTTTGTTTCATGTTAATATCTGCCTCCCTCCAACCATCAATTGCTGAACATGCCGCGTTGGCTTCCTCCTGTTGTCCCACTTCCTGTAAAATGCCTGCACAGGAGTCTCGAGCCTGTCAAAATCTAGTGACATGTGAGGCCTCCTTTCATTGTAGTATGTAACGTAATCTTCTATTGAACTGAAATGCTTGACCCTGAGCTGGAGTGACCCAAAGAACCTTTCAATCTTGCCGTTGCTCTGGGGATGGCCGACCCTTTCAAGTATGTGCCTTATCCTCAGCTTAGCAAGGTGTTCCTGAAATGATGTTATGCCCGGTGCCTTGCTGTCACCAAAGTTTGCAAAGAACTGTGATCCATGGTCAGTCATTATTGCAGATGGCCTGCCCCACTTTGCCATTGCTTCATCAAGAACAAGCAGCGCATTTTCTGTTGTTGCCTCGTTAAACAGCCCCTATTCAGTAACCATCCTTGAGTCATCGTCAATATAAGCTATGAACCACTTGCCCCTCCACCTGGGATCCTCAACCATGTAGTAATCAGTGTGCCACAATGAGTTTGAATGCCTTCTTTCGTATTTCACCCACTTCCTCCTCTTGCCTTTATTGAGCTCAGACGCAGACAACCCACGCTTCTTCAATATGCTGTGTATTAGGCGGTGAGATATATTAATTCCCTGCTGCTTGAGCAACTTCTCCAGGGCTACCGCGTTTGATGGACGTGAAGTGAATGTTTCCAGCACTTTGTCTTCCTCCCATTCGCTGATAATCCTTTTAGGACTGCCGGCTTCAACGTTGGCACTTTGCCATTATTCCTGAACTCAAGCCAGAGCTGTCTGACACGAGACTGGTCAACCCCCTGCGCCTCGGCTATCTGCTTTGTTGTCATGCTGCCGTCAATCTTTCTCCTGATAATCCAGCGTATCTTGTCGTCTGTTAGCTTCATTGTCCGCCGGTGGCTGTCGCGCGTTAATAATTTAAAGAAAAGAGAAGAGCAACTCTCAAGCTAAAAGCTTATTAATGCTTCATAGATTAGCACTTTTTTCGTTATTTGCAGATATAACTTTTTGTGAGCCTTTAGCCGGTAAATCGATAATTCACATGGAATTTGTAGCCTCAACTCCTAACACCCTATTAACTACCTACAGATACGATTAAATTGGTCAAATTACAAGGTAATGGAAAGTTGAACAAGGATGAGTTAAGGGTTGAATTTTCAGAGAAGCGCCCTGAACTTTACGCAGTAGAACTGTTTAAGGAGAGAGGTTTCATAAGAAAAAAGTGCAAAAGGTGTGGCAGATACTTTTGGACACTGGATGATAAAAGGGAATATTGCCCCAATCAACCATGCTCAAAATATGAATTTATAGGAAATCCTTCAGGTGACCGGTTAAATTATGTTGAAATGTGGGATCGTATAAAAGATTTTTTTGTAAAAAACGGCCATACTTTCATAAAAAGGTATCCCGTGGTTGCTAGATGGAGGGACGACCTTTACTTTACCGTAGCATCAATCATAGACTTCCAGAGAGTGGAAGAAGGAAAGGTTATATTTGATTTTCCTGCAAATCCGCTAATAGTTCCACAGACAAGCATAAGGTTCAATGACATAGCAAATGTAGGTCTTACAGGAAGACACTTCACATCTTTCTGCATGATAGGGCAGCATGCACTGGCAAACGGGGAGGGCTACTGGAAGGATAGGACTGTGGATCTAGATTACAGGCTTCTGGCCAAACAGCTTCACATTCCTGAAAACGAAATAACATTTGTGGAGGACGTATGGATGGGATATGGGGCATTTGGGTATTCACTTGAGTATTTTGTAAAAAATCTTGAACTTGGCAATGCGGTTTTTACTGAATTTGAAGGGAGTATGGAATCTTACAAAAGGTTTGAACCGCCGGTTGTAGATATGGGAGCAGGGCTGGAGAGGTTTGTATGGTTAACTAACGGAACACCTACTAGCTATGATGCAGTCTTCGGTAAGATGGTGGGTAGACTTGCCTCTATTTTGGGTATTGAGATTGATAATGATTTGGTCAAGAGCTTTTATGTAAAAGCTGGAGATCTAGATTTTGCTGAAGGATCGCAATCCGAGCTTCTGAACAAAATACTGGGGTCAGACATGCAATCGAAGGATTCAATACTTCAACTGAGAGATTTATTTGTTTTGCTTGATCACAGCAGAACGCTGCTGTTTGCTTTGACTGACGGCCAATTACCAAGCAATGTTGGTGGGGGATATAATTTAAGGGTATTAATGCGTCGCATGCTTGAAATAATAAGTGAAAGAAAATGGGAAATAAGCGTGTACGAACTTCTTAACTGGAATGCAGAATACCTTAAACCTATGTACCCTGAACTTAACGAATCTGTGAGCACATTGCAGGAAATAATTAATGTTGAAACGCAAAGATATCATAAACTTGAAGAAGCCACCAGTAAGATGCTTGAAAAGTATAGTAAATCAGGCGTAAATATTGAAGAAGCGGCAAAGCTATATGAATCTAATGGCATATCACCGGAGTTATTGTCTAAGGCCGGATTGATTGATGTTGACCCCGCTGAAGTCCTATTATATATAACATCAAAACATGAAAGGCCTGCATCGGTGCCGCTTAAGCCGGTTTTTGATCCGGACGGGCTCGCAGAGACGCGGCAGCTTTATTATGATAACATATATAATTTCGAGGCAAGGGTATTGAAAGTTGAAAACGGTTACGTAATACTTGATAGAACAGCGTTCTACCCAAGGTCGGGAGGACAGGAACCGGACAGGGGTAAACTGGATGGCTCTGAGGTGGTTGATGTGGTGAAGATTAGAGGCATAATAGGACATAAGGTTCAGGGTAAGGAGTTCATGCCAGGCGAAATCGTTAGGGGGGAAATAGATATTGAGAGGAGGACATCCCTTATGAGGCATCATACTGCAACTCATGTTGTTAATGCAGCTTCCAGAATAGTTCTTGGACCATGGGTCTGGCAGAATTCAGCATTTAAGGAGGAAAACAGGGCCAGGCTTGATATTACGCATCACTCCGCATTAAGTGAAAAGCAGGTAAAGGAGATCGAGGAACTGGCAAACAGGATAGTTCTGGAGAACATAAAGGTTGATAAGCTTGTCATGGACAGGATAAAAGCCGAAAGCGAGTTTGGGTTCAGGATATATCAGGGCGGTGTTGTTCCCGGCAACAAGCTCAGAATCATTAAAATAGGGAATTATGACGTTGAAGCGTGCGGAGGCACTCACGTGGATTACACCGGTCAGATAGGTTTTATAAAAATATTAAGGGTAGAAAGAATACAGGATGGCGTAGATAGAATAGAGTTCGCGGCCGGCGTGCCTGCTATAAAATACATACAAAACATGGAGGACACTATAGGAAGCATAAAGCAAAGGCTCAAAGTCTCCGAAGATGAAAATATTCCGAAATTTATAGACAGGATGGAAGCGGAATTAAAGTCGGCTGAAGCGGATCTGGAAACTATGTTGAAAAATTATGCTGGAATTTTAAGCAGGGATTCACCCGATGTGCTGCTTATTAATGAGCCTTGGTTAACTAGGGAAAAGGCAGTTGCAATGGGCAACCATTATGCTGTAAATGGGGGAGCCATCTTTATCGCTCTTTGGCATCAGCAGGATGGCTTTGGATATATAATAATAACAGGAAATCGTGCAGAAGAAAGAGGAATCGCAGCCCAATCCGTTTCTGCAGAGCTTAACCGTGAATTCTCTGGCACGGGGGGAGGCAGAGGAAGATCTGCTCAGGGCATCATTAGAAAGCTGGACAACGAAAAATTGCGCAGTATTATAGAAAGATATAAACAAAATTTAAAATAATTTAACTATTTTGGGGCATATGCAAACTCTTACAGATTAGCTTACAGCATATTTTATTTATTGATTATGTGACAAGAAAACCTTTGCTTTCAAGCAAAGGATGAATTGTCAAAAATGACAGTCCTTAAATATACAATTTGCTATAATACATTCATGCAAACGGCCAAGTACCGGCAGATTGCCAAAGAGCGCAGTGAGACCAGGGAAAGGCGTGCAGGGATGTCCGCCAAGTGTTATGAAGTTAAGGTGCTCAAGAACCACCTTGACGCGGTCACCCTTGAAAAGCTGGGAAGGGTTTTCCTAGAAGCCAAATGGCTAACAAACTATGCCATAGCCAGCGGGCCGTTTGCTACAGACTACAAAATAAAAAGCGTTCAGGTAAAGGCAGGGGATAGCTTTGAGGAAAGGGAGTTGAAGGTAATCTCCAGCCAGATGAAACAGGGCTTGATAGACCAGCTCAAGCAGGACATAATAAATTTGAGCAAAATGAAACAGGCAGGAATAAAGGTTGGCAAAATCAGATTCAAGAAATTTGTCAATACCGTTGCAGCAGAACGGTATAACGTACAAAATTGTAGACAAAAGGCACGTTAAAGTGCAGAGAATTGGGGCATTGAAAATCAACGGGCTGGAACAGATACCAGAAAATGCCGAGCTTGCAAATGCAAGGCTGATAAAAAGGCACGGCGACTATTACATACAGATAACAGCTTTCCTTCCAAAGGAGGAGCATGAACAATTGCCATATTACATAGGCATCGACTTCGGCATCAAAAACCAGCTCACTCTGTCAAACGGAGTAAGAATAAATTTCAAGGTGCCACTGGTAGATGAAAAAATAAAGAAGCTGCAGAGGTTGTTGAAGAGGAAAAAAGTGGGTTCCAAAAGGTACCGTGAAACTCAGCTGAAATTGCAGAAGGAGTACGAGCACCTTTCTAACATCAGGAAGGACATAGCAAACAAGGTGGGAAGCTATCTTGTGACTAATTTTGCGCTAGTATCATTTCAGGATGACAACATCAGGTTATGGGAAAGGTTGTGGGGAGAAATAGTTGGTGCAACTGCTCTTGGCAATGTCAAAACGTTCCTGAATGACCATGGCGCCCAGGAAATTGATCCGTTTTATCCATCAACTCAGGAATGTTCGCAGTGCCACAAGAGAACAAAGATGCCGCTGAGCCAGCGCGTTTATGTTTGCCCCTACTGTGGGAACGTGATTGACAGGGATTTGAACTCTGCAATAGATAATGCGGAGGAGGGACTTACGGTGCGCAGGTCCTTGGGGTTAAATAAGCCCTTAATGCCCGCGGATGACAGAACCTCTACATCCATGGTGGAATACTTTAATAATATTCCATTCGTGGATGCAAGTTTGGTCAATGAAACGGGACGCGCCCAGTTTTAACTGGGCGTAGTTCACAACTTGGGAATTTCCGGACCACAGTTAGTAAAATGAATTTTAGCGCTTTGCAAACATTTAAATTATGTGAGTAGGTAGTAATTAAGGCAGCGGGTAGGGCCGGGGGTCAGCCGTCCCCTTTGCCCGAAACCGGCTATATGCGGGGGCCAGATAAGGCAGGGTAAACTGAATGTGTGCTGATGCATGCACTGCCCAGTGTATGATGAAGCGCCAGCTGGGGCTACCTTCGCACTAGTTTCGTTTGAAGGGACGTAATAAGTGCATAACTGTCGAACCGGGTCAGGCCCGGGAGGGAGCAGCCCTAAGGCAGGAAAGGGGCGCCTAGCCGCCTACGCTTCAGACAGCAAGCAGTGTTATACACCAGCTCGCATTTAGGTAAACCTGCCTGCCGCTGCCGCCTTATCAGGCAAACTTATAAATACATTCAGGTTTCACATTAAAAGATAACTACAATGAATTATGAACTTGAACATAAATGGAATAAAATATGGGACGATCTTAGAATTTATCATGCTGATGCCGATTCAGAGAAACCAAAGAAATTTGTAACATTCCCCATACCATATATGAATGGTCCATTACACCTTGGCCACGCATATACCATTTCCAGGGCTGATGCATATGCCAGATATTACAGGCTTAGAGGATATAACGTGCTTTTCCCTCAGGCATGGCACTGGACAGGCCAACCTATAGTATCCGCCGCCGAAAGATTAGCTAAAGGCGATGAAAATATGATAAAGGAGTTCAAGCAGGTTGACAAGTTGCCTGATGATATAATTTCCAAGTTCAGGGACCCACTTTATATGGCAAATTATTATACTCAAAGAAACAAGGAAGCTATAAATCTTATCGGTGTAGGAATTGACTGGCGTCGCGAATTTAAGACAACCAGCAACGATCCATGGTTCAGCAAATTTGTTGAATGGCAGTTCAATACGTTAAGGGATAAAGGTTACATAACAAAGGGCTCACATCCAGTTGTATGGTGTCCAAGGGATAAATCGCCAGTAGGAGATCATGACAGGTTAAAGGGAGAAGGGGTTTTTCCTGTAGAATTCAGGTTAATTCTTTTCGGGATGGATGATGGATCCTACCTTGTAGCATCAACTCTAAGGCCTGAAACCATATTTGGAGCCACAAACATCTGGATACATCCTGAGCTTGATTATGTTAAAGCAGAAGTTAATGGGCAAACATGGATTATAGGCGAAAATTCAGTTGAACGCCTAAGGGATCAGCTATTTAACATAAACATAATTGAACGATTTAGCGGTAAGGTGCTATTATATAAAGAGGCCACAGTGCCGATAATTGGCAGAAAAATTCCCATACTTCCTGCAATATTTATAGATAGTGCTATAGGCACAGAAGTAGTGTACAGCGTGCCTTCTCATGCACCATATGACTACCTTGCACTGAGAGACCTACAGACAAAAGGGGATCCTGCTGCGATTAGCATAAACCCAATCAGCATAATAGAAGTTGAAGGGTATAGTGATCATCCGGCTGTTGAAATCGTTCAAAAAATGAAAATCAGCAATCAGGAAGATATGAAGGCAGATGAAGCAACAAGAGAAATATACTCTTTAGAATTGAGAAAGGGAAAATTAAGGGGTAATTGCGGCAAATATGCAGGAATGCCGGTTAGCGTGGCAAGAAATTCTGTATTTTCAGATTTAAAATCGGCAAAACTTGCCTTTAGCATGTACGACCTTCCGGAACCTGTAATTTGCAGGTGCACAGCAAGGTGTCATGTAAAAATTCTGCAGGACCAGTGGTTCCTTAAATATTCCGATTCTGCTTGGAAGGATAAAGCAAAAGAGTGCATAAACGGAATGAACATATATCCAGAAGAAGCCAGAAACTGGTTCCTTGAGGTAGTCGACTGGCTTCTTGATTACCCGTGCGCAAGGCAAAGCGGCTTGGGCACGCATCTTCCGTGGGACAATAAATGGTTAATTGAGACGTTAAGCGATTCAACCGTGTACATGGCATTTTATACAGTTTCCCACATACTGAAAAAGTTATCCCCTGAAATATTAGATAAAGACGTTTTTGATTATATTTTCTATGGCACAGGGGATACAGCAATCATATCTGAGCGTACGGGCATTAATGTTGATTATCTTAAAAAGATGAGAGATGAATTTGTTTACTGGTACCCGGTAGATATGAGGGTTTCAGCGAAGGAGCTTGTTCCCAATCATCTAACCTTCTTTATATTTCATCATGTAGCATTATTTGATATTAAAAAATGGCCAAGGGGGATTTCAGTAAACGGGATGTTAAGGGTTGAAAACGAAAAAATGTCAAAATCAAAGGGCAATTTAATAACCATCGAAGAAGCAGTAAAGGATTATGGGGCAGATGCAGTTAGAGCTTCTCTACTAATAAGTTCCGAATATATGGATGATGCAAACTGGAAGGGTGAGCTTGCGATAAGCATAAAGGAAAAATTGGAGAGAATATTATTGTCTGCAAGTCAGCATCTAAAAGACGATAATGAAAAAAACGACATGTACGATAGGTGGATGTTAAATAGGATTTCAGCAGTTTCTTTACAAGTTGGTGACATGATAGAAAAAATGAACATCAAGGGCGCACTTCAAGTGGCACTTTTTGATATGGATAATTACTTTAGGCAGTATCTCAAAATGAAGCAATACAAGGCTAACCCAGCAGTCATGGTAACTCTTATTAGGGCATGGTCATCCACCGTTGCCCCATTTATGCCATACTTTGCTGAAGAACTGTATAGTCTAGTAGGAAGTTTTAAAAGTGTTATAATTGAAGGGTGGCCAAAAGGACTTGATTATGATGAAAGCGTGGATCTGGCAATTGACCTGACATTAAGACTGATTAACGACATTAGGGAAATATTAAAGGTGATAAAAATAAAACCAAAAAAGATAACAGTTTTTGCATATGATGATCATTCCGCGGCAGAAATAGCAAGCAAAGTACAAACATTGGGAGATCAAAAAAAGGCAGCAATAGAAAAGCTGTTGAATTCTCTGCCTGAACTGCAAAGAAAATATTTTGGGAAAGTAGATGAAGTGAAAATTTACACAGAGCACCAAAATTACATTAAGCAGGAAGTGGGAATTGCTGTTGAAGTGAAAAACATAAAGCAGGCTGACCAATCTTCATTTGCAAGGGCAGAAAAGGCGCTTCCAATGAAGCCGTCAATTTTTATAGAAAAGCAAATTTAGTAATAACATTATATCCATTAGAAAATGCCTGAGATATGCTTACGCATCTAAAATGCATATTTTTATTTATCAATCGGTTGGCGTGAAATGATGCAGCACATAAAGTATATAACTTACCCTTTTATCACTCCATCAGTGGCAATAAATGTCAGCTGATATAACACTGAAGGTGCTTTCAGAAAGCCTAAATAAGAAAGTACTGATTCGTTTAAAGGGAAATAAAAAGATAAGGGGTCAACTTGACGGTTTCGACCAGCATATGAACCTTATCCTGGGCAATAGCGAAGAAATATATGAAGATGGAACGTCTAAAGCTCTTGGGATTATAGTTATACGCGGGGACAACGTGATTCTTATATCTCCTCTAAAGGAGTAGCCGCTAACAGGCTATTTGATGTTTCACTTTTTATGATTAATATTGATAGGAAGCGGCACTAGCGCAAATATTACGGCGGCAGTCCAAAAAGTTATCATTGGTCCCATATAATAAAATGTTCCGCCACCAGAAAAGGAACCAGTAGCATAAAGCAAATAATAAAGGCCGTTCATAAATCCATAACTTACCCCCCAAATTTTGCTTGGCATTTTCTTCGATATCCTTTGCTGCACAAGAATAGTCCACAGGGCAAGCCCCACTGCTTCCACTCCCCATAATATGCTCAAAACTATCAGGTCAGGTGCAAAAGGAAGTAACAAAGCAATAAACGCGCTGGTTAAAGTAACGAAAAATATCTTTCTACTTTCACCATATTTATTTATTATTTTCCCTGCACTTCTGCTTGCAAAGAACCATCCTATGCCTGCCGGTATATATACAAGTAGCAATTCAAACGGGGTAGCGTGATATCTGGCTTCAACATAAGGAACCATCATAGGATATGTTATTCCCTGCCCCAGCCCAAGCAGCATAACCGAAACCAGTATCCCAGCTATTTCTCTAAATGAGCCTACACTTTGGCTAGGTTTAAGCGAGTTCAGGTTTATTTGCGGAAGCCTGTAAACCAGATAGATGCCTAATAAAGTGGCAATCCCGAATATCAGGAATATGGCCTTTATGCTTGCTATATATAATCCTGTGAACTGCGATATTAGCAGTGATACGAACCCAACGAACCCGCCAATCCCCGAACCTATTATGCTATACAGCATCAGTTTTCCGTAAAGTGATGCATCATTGATACCACCTCTAGCGCCGACATGTACCAACAATCCTACACTTATAAAACTCGCACCTATTCCCATCAAGAATACCGAATAATAAATTTCCATAATGGAGGATCCAAATCCTATTCCAAACAGGCCTGCAGACAGCACAACTACCCCAGAATATAATAAATCCCTCAGGTGGTTCCTGTCAACTGCAAAACCACATAGGGAACTGGAAATAAACCATGATAGATTATATATTGCATAAGTTACGCCAACTTCTATGGAATTGCCCTTCAATAGAATGACCAAGATTCCTAGGATAAATTCAAGCAGCGCAAAGTAGAGATTTGCTATAGCGTTTAGTATAAAGGGTTCATTGCCCTCTAATTTCATTCACATATCATTTGTATCACCGTTTATAAGGTTATTTTAAATCATGAAAAATTAAAAACAAAAGATTTATAAACATCAAATTTAAGGATATAACGGTGTTATTATTATGATAAGTGAAAAAAGATTACCAAGCAATGAAGTTATAAATGAAGGGAAAGCGGTTATTGCGGAATTTGAAGTTCAGAGCATTGTTCCCACACTAATGAGGCATATCATTAAGAGGTATCTTAAAAAAACCGGATTAAAAAATGTAAATGTAACTCACAAGTTGGGAAGCACGCCATTTACTATGAAGCTTGTAATCGAGGGGGAGGCTACAAAACAGCTTTCAAGGGAACAAAAAAGCAAGATTAACAGGCTAGTTTCGTCTATAGAATTTGTGCTCGAAAAAGTAAATGGTAGAGGAGCTGAAGCTGATCCAGAAGAACTTAGAAGCATGCTAGCTAAGGAAGAACCTTCTTTGAGAAAAATATACTATAGGGTCAGGTAAATTATTATCTAGACCCCGATTTCCTGAAAATACCTCCCTTATTTAAGGTCGGATCATGCCCTAAAAAATTTATGTCATCAATATTAAAAATGCAATTTATTACAATAAGCTAATGAAAAATTATTACACATTATTTATTAGTGTCTAGTTATTAATAACTTTAACAAAATGGAAAAGAGGCTGAAGCCAGTAAGAATATCAGACAAATTTTTTAAAGAAATAAAAAACAGTGTGCATGAGCTTGTAAGTATTGAATTTGATAAAGCAATGCTTGATATTCTTGCTTATGTAATTGTAAATGAACCAGCCTCCCTTTACAGGGCGACGCGTGAATCACCGTATAGCATATCACTGGTGTACAAAAAAGCAAAAAAAATGGTAAATTTGGGCCTGATTAGACCCGTTTCCGGCGATGTAAGCTCTGACAAGAGGTCAAGGCATCTTTACATATCTACCGTGAGGGGGCTCCTTGTTTGCATGAGCTTTAATTGCACTGACAAAAAAACCTTTATTTCAAGGATATCTTCAAAGTGGAATCTTAAAACAAAGAGCGACCTGTACAAGCTGTTACCAGTTTTCAGGTTACTGCCCTATGTTATCACGCAGAATGATGTTACGGTTCTCGAAGATCCAAACCTGCTAATGCTAAATATAATTGATAACAAGCAGTACGAAGGTCTTAAACCGATAGGCACCTTAAGTATAAAGGAAGCACAGAAGGCCGCAATGAGGTGTCTGGTGGGGGAAGTTTTAAGCAGAACATTGGGCGGTGACAAAACCATCAAGGAAACTACCATTTGCGATGCAAATAGCACAGTCATAGCACAAAAAAATGGGCTTTTGAGATTTGACCCAGATAAAAAATCCATATTCGTTTATTCTTGTGATATGTGTGATGAAGGATGTTGCATGGTTAGCATACCTGTTAACGACAACAGCTGCAAACTGCTCCTAGATCTTAAGAGCAGAATTGAGCTAATACCGTCTTTTTTTAAGTGATTTTCTTATTTTATCGAATTTACGTCGCATATTTTTCTCTCTCTTTATTGGAAACTAATTTCAGGTTTTAACTAATGCTTCTCCTAGGCATATTGTTGCAGAATTTTAGACATGCCTATCATCTTTATCTCCACGCATGGCATATCAGTTCGTCTAACCGTAATTTGATAAATCCTATGCATAACGCTTAATTATCATATGCGCAGAAATATATGAAATGTCAGACAATGGGTTGTTTCCAATCATAGCCCAGATTCCAAAGGCAGAACTGCACGTGCACATTGAGGGCACGCTTGAGCCCGAGATGATGCTGCACAAGGCATCGAAGAACGGCATAGCGCTTCCGTACAAAACCGTGGATGATGTAAGGAAGGCATACAGGTTCAGTGACCTGCAGAGCTTCCTTGACCTCTACTATCTTGGCGTCAACTCAATTGTTGACAGGAATGATTACTATGACCTGGCAATGGCATACTTTAGGAAGGCTTCGTCACAGAACGTCAGGAGGGCTGAGGTTTTCTTTGACCCGCAGGCGCACACCAGGAGGGGGATCGATTTCAGCACAGTCATAAACGGTTTGCATGATGCCGCAGTGGATGCGCAGGACAGGTATGGAATCTCAATCGGGCTCATAATGAGCTTCCTGAGGGACCTGCCAGAGGAGTCAGCCATGCGCACCATGGAGGAAGCGCTGCAGTACAAAAAGTGGATAATCGGCGTTGGGCTGGATTCAAAGGAGCTTGGCAACCCGCCGGAAAAGTTCGCAAATGTTTTCAAAAGGGCCAGAAACGAAGGGTTCCTTGCTGTAGCGCACGCGGGCGAGGAGGGTCCTGCTGAATACGTATGGAGCTCCATAAAGCTGCTTAAAGTTTCCAGAATAGACCACGGATACCACATATTTGAAGATAGTGATTTAGTAAGATATGTTTCAGTAAATCAGATTCCAGTTACCATGTGTCCTCTTGCATCAGTAAGCGTTAATTATTTTAAACGAGTCGGTGATATGCCGCTAAAAAAGGCGTTGGATAATGGCATTATTTTTTCAATAAATTCTGATGATCCATCCTATTTTGGTGGATATATAAATGAAAATTATATTGCAGTAAGGAAAACATTTAACATGTCAAAAACTGAATTAATAAAACTTGCAAGGTTTTCAATAATATCGTCTTTTATGAATGACCATATGAAACAAAAGCTGCTGGAAGAAATTGACATGTGGTAAACAATCTTTTCCGATGATCCAATAAGGGCATTTTTTTAAAACCATTAGTTGCAAGCGCATCAAAGTTGCTAGATTTTTGCCAGTAGCAAGTTTGCTGGGATGCAATGGCGTTGAGTTGCATAAATATTGCAAAGTATATTATCCACGTATTGCTAATGCCTCTAAGGCTCAGGCTTGTTTTAAGGCATGGGTCAGCTTGTGTGAAAGGTTAAATGTAGCATAAAATAACCATATTAGGATTCCCTATAGTATGTGGATGGCACTCAGGAGATAGACCCATTTTATCCATCAACTCAGGAATGTTCGCATTGCCACAAAAGAACAAAGATGCCACTGAGCCAGTGCGTTTACGTTTGTCCCTACTGTGGGAACGTTATGGACAGGGATTTGGACTCTGCAATCCGGAGGAGGGATACGCTCGCAGGTCCCTGGGTTCGCTTGAACCCTTAATGCCCGCGGATATCATCCATGGTGGAATACTTCAAGGGCATTCCATTTGTTGAGACAAGTTTAGTCAATGAAACGGGACGCGCCAAGTTTTAACTGGGCGTAGTTCGCTTGGTTGTTAAATATATTCCCAGTGAAAGAAATAAAAAACCTATTATTTCCAGCATGGTGAATTCCGTCCTGAAAATAATGTAGCTGAAAATTACAGAAATTGCTGGTACAAGAAACAAGTATGGTGTTATACTATTAACACTATACTTTGAGTACATAAAAACATATATGGTAAAGGCCAATGCTGTACCAGGAAACGCCAATAGTAAAACGACTAACCAGAATTTTAGGGGAAGATAAATTGGCATTGGGTTAAAAAACACCAATGCAATAGTAAAGGGTAGCGCATATATCATTTGATATGTATTTACTGTTGCGTAACTCTCATTTGAAAGTGTCTTTTTGTAGAAAATTATACTAATGGACCAGCAAATTGACGAAAGGAAAACAAGGAGTGGCCCAATTATATTTGAAACGTAAAACTGTTCATAAAATATCATAATGACGCCAATGAATCCCAGTATCATTCCTGAAAAACTCATGGCACTTAACTTTTCCTTTAAAATAGATGAGGAAAGCGCCATTGTTGTTATAGGGTATGTGTACATTATAATAGCTGCAAGGGATGACGTTATGTAATATTCTCCAAGGTACCATAAAGTCCATGTACCGAAAATACCAAATAGACCAAAAATTAAAATTTGAATATTTTTTTTGATGCCTGGAATAGGTTTAAACCCGCGCGGCACCAAGATAGCAAGAAACGGTAAGGTTAGCAACAGTCTTAAAAAGGTAAGATAAAATGGTTGCACATAATTTAGTGCCAGCTTTATTAGGGAGTAGTTAAGTGCCCAGAAAATTACCAGTAGTAAAAACAGAAGCGGTTCCCTTTTTTCCATAAAAGGCTGACTTGGTTATTTACTTAAAAATATAACTGAATTGATTTTGAAGCACGACATATGTTTGGCATAAAAGCTGGCATATTTAAACTCAGTTACTTGCGGTGCAGGCTGGCAACAGGTCTCATCTTAAAATACAGCACAGTGTTTAATGGGATATTATATTTAAATAATATGTATCATAATTAGCCGCGCATGTTGAATACAGAAATCGGAATTGGTGTAGTGACACTGGCCCTGTATACAACTGGTGATTTGCTTATTAAAAAGCCATCAGAAAAGGCCGGGAGCGTGCCTGTTTCTCTTGTGGTCAGTGCATCATCAGCCGCATTTCTGACCATTTTGTCATTTTTATTTTATTCTGTAATTCAGCTTATTTCGCTGGTATTTTCAATAATAACAGGTATTATGATGGGAGCAGGGACATTGCTGGTTTTGAAATCGCTAGAAAGCGAACAGGTCTCGGATACAATATCAATGGTTGCAATCTCATATGTAATACCAGTAGTTTTTGGTGCACTTGTATTGCAAGAAAATGTACCAGGGTTTTCATTGCTTGGTATAGTTTTAATTTTCGCAGGTTCTGCGGTTATAGCGTTCAAGGAAATGAAATTCAACAGTGCTCTACTTCCTGCTGTTTTTGGAAACATTCTCTGGGGATTCCAATTTATAACTTTTGACTACGCGCTGCAGTATTCGAGCAATTTAGTTGTCATCGCAGCAACTGGAAGCGTGATAGCTTTGTTGATAGTTTTTTTATATGCGTATATAAAATCTGATTTCAAAATCAAAAAGCCTTATGCCATTGAAGCAACATTGGCGGGAATCATACTGGGCCTTAGTCTTTCTGGTGCACTTTATTTAGTATTAAATCATATAATTACATTGGGACTTTCGATCGTGGCAACTGAACCTGCTTTGGTAACGCTTTTCGGAAAGTTAATCTACAAAGATAGGGTAAATACGGCCCAGATCGCGGGTGTGTTATTGGCTGTTTTGGGAATAATACTTGTGGGTTACTTTTGATAAAATATTAAAGCATTAAAAAAAGCCCCAGCGGACCAGACTGGGCCGCCTTAGGGGCAGAACTTATACATTCGAATTCCCGCGGGCAGGATTTGAACCTGCGACGGTCCGGTATCTGTGGGCCTGGCAGGCTGCCAAGGCAAGCCCTCTGCCTACCTCTACAGCCGGAAGCTCTACCAGGCTGAGCTACCGCGGGACATGTATGTTAACTGCTGCCTTTTTTTAAGCTTTTTCTTGGGACAGTTTGCCATCTAACTAATTCCAGATTGCTGAATAATAATTGGTTTGATTTACTATAAAATCTACATTATACAAAAAAATAAAAAATAGCATTAAAATGGGTCACGCAGATGGCTTCTGTTCTTTCTTTTCCTTCTTCTTAGCCATTGAGATCACCGCAAGTATTAATATATACAAACCTGCTTAAAAGCTGATTGCTTTGACTATATACAAAAAAAGTTGTGCAATGGGGACCCGTATTTAAGTCCTAGAGAGATCCCTGTTTATGGTCTTTGCCACACGCCTGCCCCAACCCATTGCTTCTATTACAGTTGATTCCCCAGTAACAATATCCCCTCCAGCATAAACTCCTGAGATGCTGGTGCGCCCTTCAAGGTCAACTACAACCCTGCCATGGTCATCCGTCTTTAGTCCCGGTGTCATTCCCGGTATAAGTGGATTAGGGTAAAATCCGATTGCGGTTATTACCATATCCACGTCAAAATTAACTATCTCTCCAGTCGGAACAGGCCTCGGCCTCCCTGTCCTGTCTGGTTCTCCAGGCTTCATTTTCATTATTTTGATTCCGCTTACGTTTATGCCATCTGCCGCCAGAAATTCTGAAGGCGATGAGTAGAACATGAACTTGACCCCCTCCTCTTCGGCATGGTGAACCTCTACAGCTCTACCAGTCATTTCAGCCCTGCCTCTCCTGTATATTATATAGGTTTCAGCCCCCAGCCTTAGTGCAGACCTTGCGGCATCCATCGCGGTGTTTCCAGCGCCTATCACAGCAACTTTCCTTCCTATGTGAAGCGGCGTGTCATATTCTGGAAATTTGTATGATTTCATCAGGTTCACCCGCGTTAGAAATTCATTTGCGGTGTATATGTTGGCATAATTTTCACCTGGCGCGTTCAAAAACATCGGCCTGCCTGCCCCAACGCCAAGAAACACTGCGTTAAAATTCTTCAGCAATTCATCAACAGTATAAGTTGTTCCGATAACTGCTCCCAGCTCAAGCTTCACGCCTATGTTTTTCAGTTTTTCAAACTCCCTCCTGACGATCCTCTTAGGAAGCCTGAATTCCGGGATGCCGTATGTCAGCACGCCCCCTGGTTCATGGAAGGCCTCAAATACTGTTACGTCATATCCTGCCCTCTGAAGTTCTGATGCCACTACTATTCCTGCTGGCCCAGAGCCCACCACTGCCACGCTCTTACCTTTTTTCTGGGAACTAACTGCTACTTCAATTCCATTTTCCAGAGCCCAGTCGCCCACAAACTTTTCAATAGCGCCAATCGCAATGGGTTCCCCTAGCCTATCAAGCACGCATGACCCTTCGCATTGAACTTCCTGCTGACACACCCTGCCAGTTATTGATGGCACCGGCGTCCTTGTTATAAGTGATTCATATGCCTCCTTTATTTTTCCTTGAGAAACAAGCTTCAGCATTGTTGGGATTTCAACGTTGACCGGACAACCGCGATTCATGCATGGCGCCACGCAGTACTTTATGTCCCTTGCGGCTTCCCTGATTGCCTCTTCTTCATTAATCACAAGTTCAACTTCGTTAAAATCCTTTACCCTTTCACATGCAGGCCTGGTCCTTGCCTGAATCCTCTTTCCGACCTTGCTCATAACTTATCTGCACCCCTGAGCATTTCCAGCGAAACAGTTTCCTCTCTCATGTAAGATTTGAGCCTGATTGCAAGTTCCTTCCAGTTCACGTCATATGAAATAAATTCAGGCCCGTCCACACATGTAAGAAGTATTTTATCCTTTACTGTTACCCTGCATGCCCCGCACATGCCAACGCCACAAACCATCAGCGAATTCAGGCTTGCAAAGGAGTTTGGAATTTTGCCAGCAGCAACATCTGAACATGCTTTCATCATGAGCGTTGGGCCAACAGACCACATGGCATTAAACTCTTGCCCGTTTAAGAGCAGACCCCTGAGGGCATCGGATGTGAATCCCTTTAAACCCCTGCTGCCGTCATCCGTGGTAACTATCAGTTCATCGCTCACTTCCTTCATCTTTTCCTCATAGACAAGCGCGTTAGAGGTCTTGGCTCCTATTATTGACACAACATAATTTCCCTGTAATTTCAGGGTCCTGGCTATCGGATAAACAGCGGGAACACCAACGCCTCCACCTATCACCACTACCCTTCCAAACTTGCCAACCCTTGATGGCTTTCCGAGCGGACCAGCTACGTAAAAAAGCCTGTCGCCCACGCCATGGCCTGTCAACTTGATCGTGGTTGTCCCAACTTCTTGATAAACAATGTCTATCCATCCCTGAGTGCTGTCCCAGTCAACCATTGTCATTGGCACCCTTTCTCCCTTTTCGTCAACCATAAGAAGCATAAATTGCCCTGCATGCGCAGCGCGCGCAATCTTTGGAGCGTACAGCTTCATTTCATATATGTTTGTTGTAAGTTCTTCCTTTTCAAGAATAGTCCCCTCCCGAGCAATATCCAATACTGTTCCCCCTATGCAAGGGTTTGCCGTTGTAGAATAATAACATTTACCATGCATTTTTAAAAAATCTTCAATCATATATGATGGGAAATTGTAAAAAATAAAAAACGCTAGATTACAGATTGTTTTACCTTGACATACTGATCATACAGCAGGGCAATGTTTAAGTTCTTTAAAATCCTGTTGTTGTTTAGGTGAGCAGTAATTTTTCAATGCCATGGCATAAGGTTGGCCAAAATATGGACAGTAATATTAAAATTATAAAGTGATACATGATTGGCAGGATTTTTTTATTTAACAGTTAAATTTTGATCCCACGCTATACTACTATCTGATAGCAGACAGAAGTGTTTAGGATAAAAGTTATAAAATGTAACCTCTTGAGAACGGATAATTGTAATCACCATCACATTTTTATTGCCATTTGCGCATTGGTGCCTATGCAACCTGACCTGAAAAAATATGAATTGGATGTGCTGACAAAGCTTATATCAATGGATACGGTTTCAAAAACCGGCAAATCGCTTGTTAATTGTTATGAATATTTAAAAAAAGAAATGGAAGGCATCTCGCATGTTCAGACGATTTACGGAAGTGATGGAACGAGGAACCTGCTGGCAGATGTCAATGGCATTGGGCCTAGGATACTCGTAGCGGCGCATTACGATGTTGTTCCAGCTGGAACAGGTTGGACTTATAATCCATTTGAAGCAAATGTGGAAGGTGATAAGGTATTTGGAAGGGGTTCTGCTGATGATAAGGGCGGGGTAGCAGTCGCGCTTGCCCTGCTAGGGGCCTCAAACGGGAGATGGAATCTTACTGTAGCTCTAACTGGCGACGAAGAAGTGGGTGGAGAAAACGGCTTAAACGCTGTTATTGGAAAAACTGGCAAGGCATATGATATTGCAATAATTCTTGATTCTTTTAGTAAGGAGGTGCATTGTGGAGCCAGCGGGGTGGTAAGTGGTAAAATAATTGTAAAGGGCAGGGGAGGGCATGCGGGTTACCCCTACCTTTCTGATAATCCAATATACAAGTTGCCCGAGGTCATCAGCAGGCTCAAAAAGTTTTCAGAATTAAGGGAAGAAAAGTTATCTGCGCTAAAAGCCCCTGCCGGTTCGCCAAAGGTAAAGGTATGGGGCAGATTTACACCAACTGTAATTGAAGCTGGGGACAGGACCAACGTAATTCCAAATGAAGCAGTTATCAAGTTTGATATGAGGCTGCTTCCAGATGAAGATAGGGACGCAGCTTTCGAAGAGCTCAAATCATTTATCGGTTCATTATCTGCTGTTGAGCTAGCCGAAGTTAAGGGAGGCGGGAATTACTTTACTGATCCTAGAACTCCAATTGTCAGTGCGTTTACAAGCTATATTTTGGAAAGATTAGATTCAAAAGAATGTGTGGGCGAATTGGGAGGCGATGATGGGAAATATTCATCAAAGGCGGGTATACCAACAGTTGGCTATGGTGTAATTGATGATGACAGTAACATACACGGAGCCAATGAATTTGTAAGATTATCTACCATGATGAAGGTCACGGAAAATATGGCAGGGGCTCTTGATAAACTTGCCGCGTTAAATTTTTAGCTTTCATCAATAATCGTTGTTTTACCATAACGTTTTTGGGAGAATCCGGATCAGCTTGTCCTCAAAATCAATTAAATTAGTATGCATTTAAATACTATTAAGTGCGCTTTCAAAATATTTTTAAACCCTGACATAAAACTTCCTGCATTGATATTGCCAGTATTTGCAGAATTGCTTGTAATATTAATAGTAAGTGCGCTCTCAGGTATAATAGGAGCTTTGACTGGTCTTGGAGGGGCAACATTCCTTGTCCCGATCTATACACTTTATTTGGGAATTCCTTTCCCATATGCTGCGGGTGCAAGTCTCATATCTACTATTGCTACTTCGAGTGGAGCTGGAAGTGCGTACATAAAGGACAGAATAACTAACGTAAAGATAGGAATGGGATTGGAAATTGCCACAACTCTTGGAGCCATTATTGGGTCACTTACTGTTGCCTTCATATTTGCTCACCACTTGGAATTTATTGTATACCTTATATTTGGTGGCGTTTTGCTGTCACAGGTGTACGTTCAGCTGGTGAAGTCAAGGCACGAGTTGCCGAAACCGGCAAAGCCTGATTGGACCACTAAACTATTTCAGCTTAAGGGAGATTATTATGATGCTGTTTTAAGGCAAAAAGTTGAATACCATGGAATAAGGTGGTGGCTGGGTGAAACGATAATGTTCTTTGCGGGATTCATAAGCGGTTTACTTGGGATCGGGAGTGGCGCTCTAAAAGTCTTGGCTATGGATTGGGCCATGAATCTGCCCATGAAGGTTAGCACAACTACCAGCAATTTTATGATCGGCGTTACAGCGGCAACAGGAAGTTCCATATACTGGGCACTTGGGTACATCCAACCATTTCTCGCAGCTGGAACCGCAATAGGAGTGCTCTTGGGTGCATATGCGGGAACTAAGATCCTTGTCAAAATAACAAGCAAAAACATACGCTACATATTTACAGTGATCCTTGTATTCCTTGGTATTCAGATGATATTGAGGGGTTTGGGATATGGAATTTGAAGATATCATAGGCTACGCGTTAAGAGTGGGAGTCATAACAAGCGCGGGTTTCATAATAATTGGCCTAGCCCTTTTCTTTATTGGAAAACACCCTACTTATATTGCAAATGAATTGCTCAGATATAACAGTTCAACAATTAATGTTTACAAGATACCAATCGGAATAAAGGCACTGGATTTAACGTATTTTATTTATTTTGGGCTAATAATATTAATTGCTACTCCAGTAATAAGAGTGATTCTTGGAGTAATACAATTTATAGATCAGAAAAATCGCATATACGTTGCTATAACTTTGGTTGTGCTATTTAACCTGATGATGGCAATATTTGTATTGCCACGGCTTATTACGGATATTATAGTAATTTTCGGTTTTATTTAAAACTGCAGAGATTATAGAGAACTTCTAAAAATTATTTAGGGTCAGGGGATTGTGCAGGATAGTGGATATCCCCATTTCCATTTCTCCTCCATCGCCGTCAGTGGTTTTTGTTTTATTGTTTTTTTCACCGTAAAAATCGTCCATAGCTTACGCTAGTTAACCGGCTTAGTCAGGAACGCTGCCCTCATCAGGTTAAAGCTTACACACATGAACATGGCCTTGATCTTCACGCGCGGTATTGTCGTGGGGTGCATTATGGTGAACTTGGATATCCTTCTCATCACCGCATATGGGTGCTCCACGTGAACCCTTATGCCTGAAAGGATCCTGTTAGCCTCTTTGTCCTCTGCCATAAGGGGATTACCTCTGGAGGCTCTTATCATGTTGACCGCTATTCCCTTTGCTGAAACAAAGCTGTACGCCTTGTCCCTGACCATTGGTTCCCCGGGCCTGCTCAGGTCAACCTGGTTGTCGTGCAGTGATGCAGCCGTGACATCATAGTCCTCTATCAATCCTGTCCTTGCCTCAACCTTGGTGTGAAGCTTGAATCCAAAATAGCTCTTCCCGTTCTTGACTGCCCAGGTCCCATCCCTCGACCTGCTGGTTTTCGCATCTTCGCCCCTCTCCTTTGCTTTTTTAAGCTCACCATAGGATAATGATATAATTGTTCCTTCGTGCGCTTTATCCTTGTCCTCACGTGCTTTGTCTTCATCCTTCTTGTCTTCCCTTTTTGCTTCTTTCTCGGCTTCGTTCTCCTTTCTCCTTATTATGCCCCCAACCGTTTGCGCCCCTGGCTCGGATTCAAGCATCGTTGAGTCCTGAAGGTGGGCTTTATCCTTGTTAACCTCAACCTCCTTTCCTTCGTGCATTATGAAAACAGCATTGTCTTGCCCTCCTTTACGTTAAGGCCAAGTTTGCTGAGCTGGGAGCTGAACTCTTCCCCCAGAACGCTTTGTCCATCCCGGTTGAGGCCATCCTGTCCCTGAAGAGCCACACTGTCATTGCATCCGGAACGCTTTCAGGATACCCAAGGAAGTTCTGGAAGGTGAGCCTGTCCCTGCACTGTATTTCAAGCTGCTCATCCGACAGGCTGTACCAGGCCTGCAAAACCAGCATCTTGGCCATAACAACTACATCGACATGGCGCCCCCGGCTTCAGTTCCCTTGAAAAGGCTGTTAAGTATGGGCCTGAAGCGGTCCCACTTTACCATTTTCTTTATCTCATCAAGCTTATCTTTATGATGGAATTCGCTCCTGTAAAGTGTTTCATAATGTTCACTATCATCCATGCCATATGTCATTCATACTGAAACATTAATGATGACATCAAATATTGTTCATATATTGGTAAAAATATCTTAGCTAATTTTTGTTTCATGGCACTTAGTTTTTAGGAGTTCCCTATAATTGTAATTGAATTCGGCCATCAATAATAATAAATAATTTGGCGATATTAAAATGATGCGAACCAAACAGCAGGTGATACCGAAAATAATATGTCTGTGAATTTAAAGCCAAATTTTATTAAAAATTATTTGTATTTTAGTAAAATTTAATAAAATATTTTTATCTAATAATGAAAAACTTTATAATTTATAATACTATTAATCGAGCATATTTGTTAAGGCATCACCCAGCAGGCAAATGTTTTTTCAATTTTTGGCAAATTATTATTGAAAAATACGTCAGGGTTGCATGTTTATAAAACATGATTTTGTTGTTCTGTAAAAATCAACAACCAGAAAGTATTTTAATTCAATATTACGTTATTTTCAAATGAGCCTGGCCAAGGCTGTTGAAGAAACGAAATGGAAGGGCGTTCATTGGCTGCTTTTCCTATCATTTAGCATAGGAACCACTGTTGAAGCCTACATATATTCCCTTTCATATATTGCGACAGGATGGGTTATTGTGCCCAAGGTCCTGGTTGCAGTTCTTGCAATATGGTCTCCCCTGTGGCTGTTGTTGGGTGGAATGGTTGCAGGCCCACTATCAGATTCCATAGGAAGAAGAAATACGCTGTTTATAACGCTGGGGCTTTACGCGATAGGCGCTATTGGGCTGATCTTAGCTTACAATTATATCCTTCTGCTGGTTTCCATAGGCCTTTTGCTTTTTGCTTCAGGAGGCGAATACAATACCATACTAGCGGCCACTCACGAGCTATTTCCAAAAAAGCAAAGGGCTTCGGCCCTGTTTCTTGAATTAAATTTCACCAACATAGGGGGCTCTATCGCTGCAATTCTTGCTCTATTAGCAATATCTTCAATATTTGATCAGAGAGCAGTGCTTGGTGTAACTTTGCTGCTCTCAATACTTGTAATGTTCATCATAAGGCTCAGGGTTCCGGAATCTGTTATGTGGCTTGAATCAAGGGGGAAGGGCGGACACGGTGCTAAGGAGCTAGAAAAGTTTTACAGTGCAAAAGCGCAGGAAGATGACCTCAGCAAACCCTCAAAGGTTCCGTCTCTGTGGTTCAGGACTCTTATAGGGGGGGCTCTGGGGTGGGCGTATACTGCGGGCTTCAGCCTGATAGTGCTTACCTTGGGGCCGTACTTTTTCCCTTCCCTTACTGATTGGCTTATATTTATATTTGGCGTTGTCGCATTTGTGGCTGGCTTTATAGGGCTCGTGGCTGATAGGATATCGAGGAAAGCCATGCTTGTTATCTCATCCATATCAGTGCTTGTAGTTGCCTACCTGTTTATACCAACTCTGGGGTTATGGCTTGTCAACAGGCTTATCTTCTGGATTCTCTTTATAGCAGTTTCAGTATTAATTAATATATTCTTTTTAGCGGAAGACACCCTTAAATCTGAAATATGGCCTACAAGGAGGAGGGGCTTGTATACTGCTTTGGTGAGGGTGATTTCGCTTGGAGGGTCAATTCCAGTCCTCTTCCTCGTTGTTAACCTCCCGATCATAGATTATATGTGGGTTGGCATGGGGATATTCAGCGTTGGTTTTGTGGCAAGCGTGCTCTGGTACATATTTGGTCTTGAAACAAGCAAAGGGAGGAGCGTCAGAATATGGGATTAAACAGGGAACTGTTATATGAAAAGGCCCTTGGCGTGCTTTACGGAACAGCTATAGGCGACGCGCTTGGCATGCCAACTACTTTCCTAGACAGAGTTACAATTAAGGAAAGATATGGTTTTGTTGATAAATTTATGAACCCGTCACCTGATAACGGCGTTCACTCACAGCTAAAAGCTGGGGCATACACAGACGATACGGCCCTGACGTTTGCGCTGGCAAGGGCAATTATAAGGGAAGGAAAAGTTAACCCAGAAGCAGTTGCTGATGAATTGCTGAGATGGGCTAAAGCCAATGATGCACTTGAGGGAACAATAATAGGACCCAGTACCAGAATAGCAATAGAGCGCATCCTAGCCGGGATTCCAGTTGAGTATTCAGGAACTTCTGGCACTACCAACGGATGCGCAATGAAGATATCGCCAGTTGGAATATTTGACTGTAGCAGGAGTTACGAGGAAATGCTAGAAGATGTGATTAAAGCGTGCATGCCGACACACTATACTGGAATCGCAATTTCCGGCGCGATGGCGGTAGCTACAGCAGTTAAAATAGGGATAAATGGCGGCAAATATCCCGCTGAAATTAGCATTGAATCATTAAAAATGGCTAGGATTGCGGGCAAAGCAATAGACGGCAAATCAATATCTAATAGAATATTTGAGGCGTTTGGTATTGGTGGAAGAGATGATCAGGATTACCTGGACAATCTTTTCTCTTTCCTGAAGGAACCGCAGGGAGCGCTCACAGAAGATGCAGTGCCGGCTGCGCTTTCAATATTTGTAAGGTCTGGCGGCGATTTTAAGAGAGCATTGCTTCTTGCATGTAACCTTGGCGGAGATTCTGACACCATAGGTGCAATTGTGGGTGCAATTTCAGGAAGCTACTGCGGAATTTCCGGAATACCCATTGAGTGGATAAGGACAATTGATGCAAATTCTCAAAATGATATAAGAAAGTTAACCGGTGACCTTGTTAATGCAACACAAATTTGACCTGCTGGTAGTATCGGATTGTGTGCTTGACTTATATTATAGGGTCGATTCACTGCCCGTGCGTGTAAATGATGCAATAGAAGCCGATAAAACGTGGTTCAGCCCAGGGGGGGCATGTACCGTAGCGATCGTTGCGAGCAGGCTTGGGCTTCGGGTTGGGGTTATAGACAGGTTAGGAAATGATTGTTTTTCATCAATCTTAATCAGGGAGCTTCAAGCAAATAAAGTATATACTGAAATGTTAAAAATTGATGAACGCTACAATACCTCCATTTCCAACAACATATTTGATAGAAATCGCAGGCACGCTTTCCTGGGATATGCAGGAGCTGGAGCAATGCTGGATGAAAACGATGTTACTGACGTATCTTCGGCAAGGGCCATTTTCTTTGATGGTTATAACCTTAAAAAAACAATTCCAGCATCACGAGCAATAATAAATGCAGCCATGATTGCCAGCCGAAATTTAGCAAGTGTATTTTTTGATCCGGGTCCTAGAAAAACCAGTATGACAAATAACCTAGTTACATTTTCGGATACAGTGTTCTTTAATAAAAAAGAGCTTTTATCATATACAAGAAAGAATTACAGGGAATCAAAAGCGGATCTCATAGATCAGAGGAGAACATATGTAATAAAGGAAGGGGCAACAGGTTCTACATGCATATCGGAGGGGAAGGTATACCATGCCAAAGCGTTCAGAATAAATGGGTTTGAGCACACAATTGGCGCCGGTGATGTTTTTGATGCAACATACATTGCATTGACAATGCAGGGGGTCGGCATCAAAAAGGCCTGCTTATACGCTAACCTTATGGCATCAATAAAGCTCAAATCCGGCACTATTAACGATCTACCATCTCTGGGTCTCTTGATTAAAATGGGAAAAGAACTCGGAATTGAATAAATTTAGTGTAAATTAGTATGAAAAAATGGGCTTAAAACTATGCGCAAAATGATTGTCTGGCAATTTATAATAGTTCACTAAAAAAATCTTTTAATTATGTCCAAAAAGTTGGACTTGTCTACATTTTAATTGGATTTTAAAATTACTGCCTGACAAAAAATGATTGATGAAAAGTTTTACATATCAGAAGATGAGGCTAGGGTTCTGCGCAAATCTGACCGTGTCAGGGTTGTGATTGGCGATAACGGTAAAAAACGCTATTTTTATGATATTGATTTGGAAGTAGACCGTTTAAAAGATAGTTGGGTGTTTGAGGAAAACAGTAATTATTTGGAATTTTAGTATATGAACAGTTCACAAGACGCGGTTATCTAAAATATTAACGGTCAACCTTTATCTATTCCAACTCATATCTATCGCTTATGGGCGCTGTGTACTACCCTTCCCCACCTTATGTGATAAACCAGATGCTTAGCCTAGGCAGGGCCTCTTCATCATCAATAGTGTACGACTTGGGGTGTGGAGATGGGAGCATTGTGATGGCTGCTGCTAGGGATTTTAGGGTAAAAAAAGCTGTAGGCATAGAAATAGACAAGAAGTTAAGCACAATTGCGAGCTCAATGGTTTCCAAACTCAAAAATGCAGTTATTATAAATGCAAGTTATGACATCGTAGATATATCTGAAGCTAACCTTATAACGATCTACCAGGGCGCAGCTGAAAATGCCAGGCTAAAACATAAATTTATTGATGAACTTAAAGAAGGTTCTGTTATTGTTTCACATGAATTCGGAATACCTGGCTGGCGTCCAGTGCAGTTTCATGTCTTAAAAAACGGAAAACACTACTACCGCATCTTTATTTATATGATACAGAAAAATATGAATCAACCAATACAAACAGATTCTAAAAGCAACCAATAATTACAGCATTGAGATGCTTCATGGCTATTAACTTTCCGCCTGATTGGCTAAAATATGAAATTAATAATTTCGGTGCAGGTATCATTCCTCCGGCTAGTGTTAAACTGCATCACTGAGTTTAAGAAAAACCGTATCATGAGCGTTTCACCAAACCGTTAAATTGCGCATAATATGATTGAAAAAGGCGATAAATAAATGGGGATGAAAAAGTATGCAACAGTCTATTGAGGCTGTTAAACTGACAAAAAAATACGGCTCATTTACTGCCCTTTCTGACTTGAACTTAAAGCTAGAAGGGGCAAAATGCATCGGCTTTCTGGGTCCAAATGGTGCTGGCAAAACAACAACATTAAAACTTTTCACAGATATGATAAGGCCTTCAGAGGGTCACGCTATGATTAATGGTATCGATGTGCATTCAAATAAAAGAAGCGCTCTTTCCTCATGTGCTGCGCTCATAGAAACGCCTGAAATCTACCCTTCACTTACTCCGATGGAAGCACTATCCATGATAGCTGAAATAAGGGGCGTGCCTTCCGAAGAGCAAGGTAAAAGGATTGAGGAATCACTCAGTGAGGTAAAAATGCTTGAATGGAAGGACAAGAAAGTGGGCAAGTTTTCAAAGGGGATGAAGCAGAGGGTGAACATAGCTTCAGTATTGATCAGCGATCCGGACATAATTATGCTGGACGAACCAACTACCGGGCTAGACCCGAGGGGCATGAGTGAAGTCAGGGAAATTGTAAAGTCACTTAAGCGCAAGAACAGGCTGATTTTCATGAGTTCTCACCTGCTGAACGAAGTTACTGATGTTTGTGATGAAGTGGCAATGATAGATCACGGCAAACTCCTGGCTTATGATACCATATCTAATGTGATTCTTAAATTTTCCGAAAATGGGTCAAACGTAATAGAGATTGGATTTTCAAGGATTATTGATGACAGCATCATGGCTGAAATAGGAAAACTGAGCAATGTAAAGAGAGCGTCTAAGATAGATGAAACAAACATACGAATAGAAATATCTGGCGACATAAAAGTTCAGGAAGAACTGCTATATGAACTTGCAAGAATGAAAATAGGCATGATAAGTTTCAAACCTTCTGCATCAGCACTGGAAAACACGTATCTTAACATGATAAAGGAGGCTCTGTAGGCGATACAAAATGTCCAATCATAAAATTCCTTCAAGCATAGCTCAGACTTTTACAATAACCAAGTTCGAGCTGTTAAATTATTTCAGGTCAAGAAGGTTCATCATAATGCTTGGAATAGGGGTGATAATAGGTGCATTGCTCACCTTGCTGGTGGGCCATTATCGTCCGTCCGGCTTTCTTACATCATCAATCGATTTCTATTCAAGCTGGTGGGGCACATCAGCTACATACATTGTCATACTTTCTGGCATATTCTTTGGAGGCGACGCGATATCTGGGGAATTCCAGAACAAGACAGGCTATTTCACTGTTGGCAACCCGATTAGGAGGTCAAGCATTTATGCGGGCAAATGGTTTGCGGCCTTTATAGCTTCGTTCATGATAATTGTTGCCTTTTTAGCTATAACCGTGTTGAACAACTTCTATTATTTCGGCTTTAACATGCCTTACCAGTTCTTGGAATCATTTTTATTTACAGTGCTGTATTTGATTTCAGTGCTGGGGCTAACGTTTTTCTTCAGCTCACTGTTCAAGAGCAGTTCCATAGCAATACTAACAACAGTAGTGCTCATGCTATTTGCATTTTCCCTCATTCAGAATTTAATAGACGCCTTCGTCCACATTGAACCCTGGTTTCTGATCACATATGGCGCAGGGATAATAGGCAACATATTGACAGTGCCGTATCCATTACATACCTCAACTGTGCATTTTGGGCATGTGGCTATAACATCATACGCAGTTACAGTTCCCGAAGGGATTGCAATTCTTGCAGCGTACTTCATAGTTACTGCCATTCTGGGGCTGGTTCTATTCGAGAGAAAGGAATTCAATTGATTTGAACTGCCTGTATCAATAAAAAAGTTAAAAAGAACAATATTTCTGAGATAAACCGTTGAACAGGGTCAAGATATTCTTTTTTATGCTGGTTACAGCTTCAGTAGGGTTAAGCCTGCTGATACTTGCCCTGGCAGCAATAAGCGAAAACGGGCAGAGTGTGGCAGTTCTTATAGAGGAATTGATAGAAGGGCATGCGCCATCAGGAATACCATTTTTCGTGCCGCTCACATTTATCCTTTTCTTCAGCACAACTCTAGCCAGCACAGTTGGTGTCATTTATTTTCTAATAATGCCCGAGATTGTAAACAGAAAATTGCCTGAAAACGGAAATCATTCCGAAATGTCGGATTTAACTAGATTTTTGCTGCCAGATGAGAGAAAAGTTATAGAAATTTTACTCAAGCATGACGGTGCATATCTGCAGAAATACATCTCGAAGGAAAGTGGCTTTACTAGGCTTAAGACGCACCGTGTAATTGCCAGGCTTGCGGAAAGAGGAATAGTGATTACAGAAAAGAGTGGAAATACAAACCTAGTCAGGTTGATGGAAACAAAAAAATAACAGTTTGGGTTTTAGCTGGATTTCCAGGAAAGTGCAAGACCACCTCCCACTATTCCCAGCACGGCACCCACAACAAAGCCACCCATGCCAAAGAAGCTGAATATTGAAAAGACTATTATCAGTATTCCCCAGACAGTGTAATCAGCCGACTTCCTGAGCATAAATGCTGAAGCTATCACCACTATTCCAGATACAAGTCCAAATATTGCCATCAGCCCAAACATAAAGAACGGGCCACCGTAACCTCCGAAAATCATTGGGCCGTAATATCTAACAGGCTGCGTTAAGTAGAAAGCCCAGGAAACTATCATCACTATTATGCTGCTTGCTATCATCAATGCTCCAGCTATCATGGATACCGTGTATGCTGTTTTAGGATATTCGCTTGGAACCAAATTTTATCATCAAAGCATAATTAGACCAAATTGATTTAATGGTTTGGTGAAACGCTCATGATACGGTTTTTCTTAAACTCAGTGGTACAGTTTAATGCTAGATGCAAGCCAATAAAAATTCTACTGTTATATTTTTAAGCGGGCTAGATAAAAAGGTTGATATGAAAGCATTAATTATTACTGAAACCGAAGGCGAAGACCTCGAGGTTTTATACCCTTATTACAGGCTTCAGGAGGAGAAGGTGGAGGTTCACGTAGCTTCATCAAAGAAAGGGCCTGTCACCCTGAAGCATGGCTACACATTAAATGCAGACCTTTCATTTGATGAAGTTGACCCTGAAAAATTTGATATGCTTGTCATACCAGGGGGAAGAGGACCAGAAAAAGTGAGGCTTAACAGTCATGCCATTGAACTTACGCGCAATTTTTTTAATAAAAATAAGCCCGTTGCAGCAATATGCCATGGGCCGCAGGTGCTCATATCAGCTAACCTTCTAAAAGGAAGAACTGTAACTTCATGGATGGGAATAAAGGACGACGTGGTTGCAGCAGGCGGAAATTACAGAGATGAACCTGTAATAAGGGATGGAAACCTTGTTACTTCCAGGACGCCGTCTGACCTTCCAGCCTGGATGAAGGAGTTTATAGCTGGGCTTGAAAGTATAAAACAGTGAAAAACTTTATTTTTTATAATGTAAATAATTTTTTATGGTTGACCTGCAGGCAATAGGGGCATCGCTGATTTTTATAGGAATGCTGGTTATGGTGCTAGCCACGCTAGCCAAGCTGAAGGAAATAGGAGGAAATGAAGACACCAAAATTGCCGGTGTCATAATGATAGGGCCTATACCGATTGCATTCGGAAACAGCAGAAAGCTGCTAACCTTCCTGCTTGTCATTGTGATAGTTGTTTTTTTGGTTTATTTCATCTTCACCATCTGACTGTAAGAAGAAAAGTGTGCCGTCATGCATTATATATACGATAATGCCTTCAGCAAGTTCTTGCCCCTTTATGGCGCCAGGCAGCTCATATCTTATGTCATCATATATCTTGGTAAAATTAGTCATCACCTTGACTTTCATTCTGTCTGCTTCAGCCATTATGTAAGCCGGTATTTCAACCAGCTTTGTGCCAGAACCAATGCTGATCTTCCCTATGATGCCGGCATGATTTGCAGCCCTCAGTGTATTGCGTGCAGCTTCTATGTTTTTCAGGGCCCTTTTTTCAATTATAAATACATTTTCAACTGACGTCCCCAGTTCACTGGCTATTTCAGAATATTCTTTGCCATCTCTTCTCATTTTTAATATTTGAACCTGTCTTTCAGTTAAAAGACCAAACCTAACCCTCAATAACTGACAATATCCATAAGTCTTATTTAAGCTTGCTAAATGCTGTTATAAGCTTATAATTAAACAGAATGCGATGCCTTTAAATTAATGCCAGACAGAAGCTAATTTGGTGCTCCGGTCGTATAGACTGGTCAAGTATATCGGCCTCTCGAGCCGAAGACCCGGGTTCAAATCCCGGCCGGAGCATCCTGACCGTAGGGTATAGAACTCCATGCTTTTAGATAATATGGGGCAAAAGTATGACATCCACGACTACGACAAGACGCTTAGGATAGCCTATGGCAGGCTTGAAAGGGCAAAGTTGCTGAATGAGAACAGAAAGGTGATAGCCGACTACGCAAAAGTACTTGAATCAATGGGGCTTAACAAGGGCAGGGTTGCCAAGCTTGTCTATATCTGCGTGGACTTTGGTGAAAGGATAAGCAGGCCTTTTAATGAATTAACAAAACAGGACATACAGGATTTAATGGTCTGGCTCAATGGCTCTGATTACAGCGCAGTAACCAAGTCAGACATGAAAAAAGCGTTCAAGCGTTTCTATAAATGGGTTAAGACCGGCTCGCTTGAAAGAGATATCCCGTCCCCATGCGGTTTCTTATATCCACAAAGTATAATGAAAGAAAGAAAATTGAGCTGTTTATGCGGCTGGCTATAAAATTTCTTTTTAATTTTTCAAATATATGAGCGGTAAGTTATGAAAGCCAGTAATACGGATCTATTTCATTTCTTCTCTTTGAGAATGCTTTGCTGTAGGCTTCTTCATATGCGTCTGCAAGTTCATTTATCTCCTTAAACCCATTCTCCGCGTTTTCCATAATAATTTCCCTGTAATAAGTAATTTCAGAATTTCCATTTGAATGTTTTATCAACTTTCCCCTAACTTTTACCTTTGCCTTTCCTATGTGTTCGCCATCTTTTGGGTCAGCTTCGACATTAAAAGCGTACACCGTTTTATCCCCATTATCAAATTCTACCATAACGACAGGTTCGACACTTCCTGCCAGATTGTATACCTTTCTCAGCACATCTCTGTACTTCTGGTCAGCCCGCGGCTCAGGCAATCTGGCTAGGCCAACTACATCATTTCTTTTAAAGGTGCTTGAAAGCTCAGCAAGCAGAACCCCCGCATCTTTATCGCTTCTTATTACCTTCATTATTATTAAATTCAGGAAGCATGTTTTAACGTTTTCCATGGTTAAATGGTAATTTGGCTGTTGCCTAACCCGGTTCAACCTCAAGTGCCGTCTTCTGGCCAGTTTTATCCATCTTTCCAACCTTGATCTTAGATGATGATATTTTATCACCAGATTCGGAAAGCACAAGGGGTATAACGTATATCGACATATCATCCAACCCAGATTTTTTTCTGATGCTATTAGCTATCAGTGCACTGGTAAATGTTTCTGGGCTGACAACCATAAAGTCGACAGCTTCCTTTACGGCAGGGCCATAAGGGTCATTTAGTTGTGTTATCCAGAAAGTCCTGTTACCTGAAAATTCTCCGATTATAGTTATCAGCCTGTAAACCCTATCAACGTAAGTAACATCCAGCTTTTTTCCGAGCTTTTCTGCAAATTCGTCAGATGTTACACCTATTATAACCTCATCCCCCAGTTCAAAGGACCTATTTAGCAGCCTCATGTGTCCCCTGTGTACAGTTTCAAATGTTCCTCCTGTAGCAACCCTTGTCAATGTTTTTTTTAACAATTAAGCGCCTTTTAAATGCTATGGAAACGCTTTAAATATTGATACTAGACCCAAAATCCCACCAATCGCTATGGCTGAGCTCATCAACCAGTAAATGTATATTTCTCTTTTTTTAATGGCCCGACCGTTCATCACAAGCTTATCGGTTACAAGCTTTCCAAGGAAAATCAGCAGCGGGATCAGTATTACAGTATATATTATCATCAAGTTAAGTATAAGTGAGAGATAATCATTTACCAGCAGAACCAGAGCAAGCGCAGGCAGGCTTTCTATCAGATATATTTTATAATACTGTCCTTTTCCCTTGAGCCCTAAGGCCTCAAGGACTCCCCAGGCTGAGCCCATTGATACAACTACCAGCGCCAGGAATCCTGAGGCCAGAAAACCTATCCCCAGCACCAGCCTAGCATAGTTACCGGCCAGGGCTATGGCGCTTGCTATGGCTGAAATATTGTACATGTTTTTTCCCTTGATAAATGAGCCATCTATGACTACGATGGCCATCAGCACTTCCGAAACTACCGCCCCCACTAGGGTTTCAATTCTCTCGTTCCTTAAGTCTGATGTTTTCAGTTTTTTTCTTGAATCAGCACCAGAGTGGAAAAAGAGCATCCAGGGCATTATCACTGCCCCAATGCTTGCTGCCATGAGGTAGTCAAATGATGAATTTCCGTATGGTTGAATTGGGTTAAGCCCGAGACTAACCACATGAATCACATCAGGTTTGAATATTGTTGCCGTAACTGCTATTGTAGCAACCAGAATAAAGCTGATCGGCAACAAAACCGCCTCCGTTTCCTTATAATGCCTGCTGTAAATCACAATAAAGTGAACCATAAAAATTACCAGCAGGCCGGGAACTATGGGTAGTCCCAGCATGTACAATCCCACCGCCATACCGGCATATTCCACAACATACTCCAGAAAGTCACTTGCAGCCATGGGAATTGATGCCATAAGCGAAGTCCTTTTGCCAAACCTGTTCCTTATTGCTTCGCCAAGGCCTACTCCTCCAACTGTTCCAAGCATGCCTGCAGCATCCTGAATGAAGAAAAGCGGAAGGGTAAGTATCAGCATTATAAATACCATCCTATACCCCCACGCAGCTCCCGCTTCCAATCCTTCAATTATTGAAGCTACATCAACATCAGCAATCATTACAAGCCAAGCCGGCCCAAATACCCTCAGGAAGTTTCTAATGTCCTCTACCAATCTTCTTAAAATTGCTTAAAAAAGATTATTTTTAAATGTTATTCAAGAGTTAAGCTGTATTCTCTTATATTTTTGAATATCCTGCTGGGAAAGGGAGGGTTTTACAGTTTTCAGCGCTTCCTCAAAGTGCTTTATTTTAACCGGTTTAGCATGTTCAAGCTTTTCACTTACGCTTTCCCTTATGGCTAGCATTGCTGCCTCCCTTGCCAGTGATGCCAGGTCTGCTCCAGTGTAGCCCTCGGTCTTTTTAGCGAGCTCATTAAGGTAATTTCCGCTGGTAATTTCATTGTCCAGCTTCATGCTTTTTGTGTGCACTTTTAGTATATCCAGCCTTGCTGTTTCATCAGGTGGAGGAACATAAACAAGCCTGTCAAACCTTCCTGGTCTAAGCAGAGCCTGATCAATTATGTCAGGCCTGTTTGTTGCTGCCATAACCACGACATTCTTAAGAGGCGCAATTCCATCCATCTCGGCAAGTATCTGGTTCACTATTCTGTCAGTTGCTCCGCTGTCAGTCCTCGAACCCCTTTGCGGAGCAATAGAATCAAGCTCGTCAAAAAAGATCACACTGGGCGCTGCCGCTCTGGCTTTCTTAAATATCTCCCTTACTGCCTTTTCAGATTCACCGAACCACTTGCTGAGCACTTCTGGCCCCCTGATTGATATAAAGTTGGAGTTGCTTTCCGTCGCTACTGCCTTTGCCAGCATTGTCTTTCCAGAGCCCGGGGGTCCGTAAAGCAATATGCCTTTTGGCGGCTCGGTCCCAACCTCCTTGAACATGTGAGGATATTTAAGCGGCCATTCAACCATTTCCCTTAGCTCCTGCTTTACTGTGCTGTAACCGCCTATGTCATCCCACTTGACTTCTGGCACCTCCATTATCACTTCCCTGAGAACTGTGGGCTGTATGTCCTTCATTGCCTCAAGAAAGTCCTTCATCCTTATCTTTATTTTTGAAAGCTGTTCAGGTGGAACCTGAGGCTGTTCCACATCAAGCTCCTTTTTTGTTTCAATTGCCTCCCTGAGCCTTATCATTGCTGCCTCCCTTGCCAGTGCCGCAATGTCGGCGCCCGTATATCCGTGAGTCATGTCAGCAAGCGATTCCAGCTCAACCCTGTCATCCTGGGAACATATTTTGTCCTTTATATCGCTGTCTGAGCATAACGGCACGTTTCTGGTGTGCACAGTCAGTATCTCAAGTCTGGCCTTCTTGTCGGGCATCCCTATGTTTATTTCTCTGTCGAACCTTCCCGGCCTCCTGAGCGCAGGGTCAACGGCATCGGGTCTGTTAGTGGCGCCTATTACGATTACCTGACCCCTTTCCTGCAGGCCATCCATCATGGTCAAAAGCTGGGCCACTATTCTGGTTTCAACTTCCCCCTTTACTTCTTCACGCTTTGGTGCAATCGCATCTATTTCATCTATAAATATTATTGCCGGTGCATTCTTTTTGGCTTCATCGAATATCTCCCGGATCTTTCCCTCAGATTCTCCATAATATTTGCTCATTATTTCAGGGCCGTTAATTGAAGTAAAGTAAGCGTTTGACTCTGAAGCCACAGCCTTTGCCAGCAGCGTCTTTCCTGTGCCTGGGGGGCCGCTCAGCAGGACCCCTCTGGGTGGTTCCACCCCCAGGTGCTTGAATATTTCAGGGTGTCTGAGGGGCAATTCTATCATTTCCCTCACCTTTCTCTTAGCCTCTTCCAGGTCACCTATATCTTCCCACGATATTCTTGGCGCTGAAATTTCAGCCTGTTTCACCGGTTCTTCTCTCACCTGAACCTCCGTTCTTTCTCCGACATAAGCAGCCTGACCTGGGCTTACTGACGATACAACAAACATTATCGTTCCATAGTATGAAGGGAATTCAATTGCTTGTCCTTTCCAGACTGGCTTTGTATAAAGGATTTCTTTTTTCATATATTCCGTAAACTCCGGAGCAAAACTCACTGCCTGCTCTGCAGGTGCGATTATCACCCTCTGAGCCTCAGAAAGCTTGGCCTTCTTAACCACCACCGCCTCTCCGATGCTTACGCCCGCGCTTTGCCTTATCATTCCGTCCATTCTTATATAGTTCTTTCCCTCGTCTTCAGAATAAGCCGGGAGAACCTGCGCATAAGAGCTTTTTCCATTGCCAATAATTTCCACATAATCTCCAGGGTTAAGATCCAGCTGACGCATTTGATGCTGTGAAATCCTGACCAGATACCTGCCAACATCTCTTGCCCTTGCCTCTGCCGCATATAATGTTACTTCATTTTTAGTCATATTAAAATTTAAAAATTATATATATATAAAATTAATTGCAAAACCTTATGCATTTAATCATAAATATATGTTCAGCAGAACTCTTGGATTTTAAATCATTGCCACAGATTTAAATAACTGGGCCTTAATAAATAAATCATGTCGGAGTCAGCCTGTATGATAGAAGTTAATGGCAAGAAGGTCTGCCTGTATCCATCAGAAAAAATCATCAAGCTGCTGGGAAAGGAATATACAATACTCATAGTTGGACTTCTGGGCAACAGGGAGAAATCGAGCTTTAATGAAATTGCAAAGAGCGTAGGCAATCCGAGCCCAAACCTGCTTTCTCACAGGCTGCATGAAATGGAGGAAGCAGGCCTTATTTTGAGGGATGTTGTCAATACTAGACCGGTTTCAGTTAAATATTCCCTCACCAAGAGGGGTAGGGAACTTAGGGGGCTCCTTATACCTGTATTTAAGTGGTTAGAGACAGTTCAACGATGATCCTATCAGCGTAGTTCTATGGATTCCCCCGGCTTTAGTACTACAACCTCAGTGCCTGGTGAAAGCCCCTTTGCTATTCTTGCAAATTCCAAGGGGTCCTGCTTTATTGCTTCAAATGTGTCATAATGCATTGGTATTGCTATTTTAGGAGAAACCATTTGTACAGCAATTGCTGCCTGCTCCGGGTTCATGGTGAAAAAACCACCTATTGGAATGAGCATGATGTCAGGCTTGTACACCTGCCCAATAAGCTTCATGTCGCCAAATAGTCCAGTATCTCCTGCGTGGTAAATGGTAGCTGTGTCCGTTTTTACGATTGTGCCAGTTGGTGCACCATGGGTGCTGGAATGGAATGCCTGAGTAAGAAATACGCTAAGGCTGGAAGTGAGCTTCAGGGGGCCGCCTATATTCATTCCTATGGTCTTTACCTTTTCAGATTCGTTAAGAAAGTTTGCAAGCTCAAACACGGCAATTATTGGGGCTCCGCTATTCCTGGAAATTTCCACTGCATCGCCCAAGTGGTCTGAATGGTCATGTGTAACTATCAAATAATCCGCATTGTAGTAATCTTTAACCTTGGCAGGTGAATTGGGGTTTGAAATCCATGGGTCTATTAGCAGCATTTTATTTGACGTATTTAATTCAAACGCCGAGTGTCCAAGCCACTTTAACATGATTTAATATTATATAACTCAAAAATAAAAACTTTTTCGGATCACTGTTTTTCGGTTTTTGTGTTAGTTCTGGGTTTCAATTCTGCATACTGCCCGCTCTGTGTTCTGTACAGGCTCATTTCGTATTCTGTTTTCCACTGCACTCCATCCCATCTTCTTAACTGTATTCTGATTATTTCATCTTCAGGGTGGGTTTTTCCCTTCCATACGCTTATGCTGAGAAAATCGTTTTCAGCTACCTTTTTGCTGAACTTTGCCTTTGGCCCCCTTTCCATGTTACTATAACATTCACGCACATTCATAAACTTTTTTTATCATTGGGAATTAAACGAAGGAAAAATACCTAAATAATTAAATAAGGCATCGATATATGCGCTGCAATGACTTCCAAAAACTACAAGTGGGTAGCGCTTTCGAATACCACGATAGGTGTCCTCATGGCATCAATAGATACTAGTATTGTCATAATATCCTTGCCTTATATTCTTAAGAGCGTCCTGGCGCACACACCTGGCAGCTCTGCTCCGTTGAATTCAGCAGCATATGCTATTGCAACTGCGGATTCATTCAGTTATGTCATGTGGGCCCTGCTTGGTTATATGCTTGTCACAGCCACGCTGCTTCTGTTGTTTGGGAGGCTTGCCGACCTCAAGGGCCGGGTAAAGATATACAATCTGGGTTTTGCCATATTTACAGTTGGCTCCCTGCTTACTGGGCTGTCAGCGATAATTATTCCCAATTCAATGATAACCGAGGGCATTCAAATAATAATATTTAGATTATTGCAGGCCATTGGTGCAGCAATGCTGTGGTCCAATTCTGCAGCAATACTTACCGACGCATTTCCCTCAAATCAACGCGGTCTTGCTCTTGGCACAAACATGGTTGCAGGCGTTGGAGGCGGGATTTTGGGGCTGGTGCTAGGAGGGATTATCACTTCCGTCACAAGCTGGAGATATATTTTCTTCATAAATGTACCCATAGGGATATTTGGAACAATCTGGGCATATACTAAGCTCAAGGACCTTTCTCAGAGGCCTGTCCATGAATCTCTTGATGTTTTGGGGGGCATCCTTCTTTCAGGTTCGATAGCTGTCCTCTTGCTGGGGGCAACTTTCTATACGATGGGATTTATGGCTACATCTGCAGCAAAGGCAGGGCTTTTTTACAGCGTATTTCATCCATATATTTTTTACAGCGAGCTTTCATTTATCGCTTTTCCATTTTTACTTGCTCTGTTTATAGTAAATGAGCTTTACTGGGCAAAATACCCTCTAATGAAGTTTTCGCTATTCAGGAGGAGGATGTTCATAAGTGGCGTTACTGCATCAAGTCTTGTTGCTATAGGCAGAGGTGGAATAATGTTCTTGCTAGTGTTCTACCTGGAAGGTGTTAAGGGCTACAGCGCTTTTCATGCAGGACTTGACTTGATACCCATGAGCCTTGGATTTCTGCTTGTCGGGCCGATAAGCGGCATATTATCCGACAGGATAGGTTATAGAACACTTACTTTGGCCGGGGTGTTGCTTTCAGCAATTGCAATATCTTTGTTAAGCATGTTACCGCAAGAATCTAACGAGCTTTTGGTGACTGGAATACTGGCGATTGCGGGAATTGGAGGCGGATTGTTTGGGTCTCCAAATATAGCATCCATTATGGGATCGGTAGAACCAGAAGTAAGGGGGGTAGGCGCCGCTACAAATTCCACATTAATGAATATAGCCAGCATGTTAGCACTAACTGTGGCATTTGTATTTATAGGAACAACCGTCAGCATCTCTAGTTTTATCACACTATTTATAGGAACAACAAAGGATCTTCCCAGCACATTAGTTAATAGCGTTGCATATCAAAGCCAGTGGGTGTCATTTATGGATGCCTTCCATCATGTGTTCCTTTTGTTCACGGTAGCAGTGGCCATTGCAATAATACCCTCGCTGTTAAGGCCCAAGCACGTAAGCACTGTATATGTAAAAAAGACAGAGTAACTGACACATCTTGTAATCTTAAATGCATAACAATATCTTCAATAATATATAGCTATTTTTTAGCATCAAAACAGATTTTCTGTTAACTGCCCAACAAAATTAATAGGAAGTAGAGGCTGTTATATGTGTGGGTGCAATCTAATATTTCTACATTATCTTGATTACATTAAAAGCGGCTGATGCTGAAAAATGCTTAAAGCACATGCATATCAAATTTTCCTAGCATCATTAATTATTTGCCTGATTTCCTTTGTCATGTAAGTTTTTCTCACCCGGCACATTAACCTTTCCATCAGCGTTAAATGCGGATTTGCGCCACATGCAAATTTATGGCCTCCACCGTAATGATTTATAGCCAGAGGCAACAGGTCAACGTCTCTTATCCCTCTGTAGAATGATACTGACCTGCAATTGTAGATGACCATTATGAAATCCAGGTCCAGTTTTTGCGCGGCAAGTTTTGCTGTATAAGTGCCTGAAGCCGTCTTTCCCCTCATATCTATTACAGCAAACCTTTTTCCTGTAACAGTAGTAAGTGGATCAATTTCAGATATGAAGTTCTCTGCTACCTTAATCTGTTCTTGTACCATAACTCTCCATTCTTCAAGCCTTTCAGGTTCAAAATTACCGTGTGAAAACTCCCTTAACAAATAAAACTTTCCTCCTTTTTGGCTTATCCCCAGCTTGTATGCAAGAGTGTTTTTCATCGCATTGGTGTTTGTATCAGCATCGTCCCCTATCCCTGCAATTTCCTGGGATATGCTGTCATTACGCATATACAGCCTGTAAAACAATGATGCAGCGCTGGGCGAACTTTCCACGTGTAATTTGCACAACTTGGAAACAGCCTCGATATCTTCCTGCCTCCATTCATGATGGTCGACCCACAATATCTCCGATTTAATCTTCTTAAGCGCCTTTACCGTCTGGTCAACCCTGTCATGGTTCAAAGAAATATCAGTTATTATAACTTTTTCTGCACCGCTGTCAAGCTGGCTTAGAGTATCAGCTATATATCTGGGATCAGAAAAAATAACCTTAACATTCCCCCCTATGTACCTTTTTGCTATTGCCCCGCTGCAAACGCCGTCCAGGTCAGTGTGCGTTATTAAGACATTCACGTTTATAAGTTGACGCAGCAGTTTAAAAACTAATTGTTCAAAACCACCGATACATTAAAAAAGGGCTCATCGAAATTAAATTATAAATCGGTAGAAGTTAAAAATGCAAATAAAGATACTAGGTGCCGCAGGCACAGTTGGTAATTCGGGTTTTTTGGTAAAGGATGATGCAACAACGCTCCTTTTAGACTATGGACTTAATCCTGGGAAGAATATGGTTCATCCCATGCACGTCAGGCCTAAGGATATTAACGCATTGATAACGACCCACGCTCACCTTGATCATATAGGTTATGAGCCTTACCTCTATGTAGGAAAGGGAATTCCCAATTACGCTACAAGGCCAACAATAGAGATTAGCGAAATACTCCTTAAAGACCTCCTTAAGATAAGCGGCGAAAGATTGCCTTTTACATCTGCTGAGGTTGAAAACCTGATAAGGATGAGCAATCCCAAGGAATATAATGAAGAATTCAGCGTTGATGGTCTTAATGTTACATTTTTGAATGCGGGCCATATACCAGGAAGCGCAATGGTCTACATCAAAGGCAGTAAAAAAGTGCTTTACACCGGGGATATAAATCATATAGCATCCAGACTGCTTGAACCGGCATCGTATGACCTTCCTGAAGTTGATTACGTCATATCAGAATGCACCTATGCAACAAGGGAACACGAAGATAGGGGAAAGGAGGAAAAGAGGCTAATTGATTTTTCAAATGAAGTCATTGAAAGTGGGGGCACAGTGTTAATTCCTTCATTTGCGGTAGGAAGGGCTCAGGAGGTAGCAGAGATTTACTATTATAACAATTTCAAGCACGATGTCTATATGGATGGTATGGCTCTCACCATAAACGACATTCTGCTCAAAAACCCCGGGTTCATTAAGGACCCAAATGGGCTCAAGAGTGCTCTTAAATCGGTGAAATACATAAATGGATGGGCAGAAAGGAGAAAGGCCATTAAAAAGCATGCCAGCATAATATCCCCAGCAGGAATGCTTGTTGGTGGTGCTTCAGTGTTCTACAGCAGGAAGATATCCACCGACCCAAAGAATGGGATAGCAATTGTATCATACCAGGTTGAGGGCACGCCGGGAAGGTCGCTTGTGGATGAAGGTGAAGTTATGCTTGACGGCAAACTCACCAGTGTCAAGGCAAGGGTATTACAGTTTGAACTTTCCTCCCATTCTGGAAAGTCGCAGTTGCTCGAAATGTTCAGGAAGATGAAGGGATCACCAACTGTCATTTTGGTTCATGGTGACGGGGATTCATGCGAATCCATGGCGCAGGAGCTAGCTGGAATGGGCATAAAGGCTATATGCCCTAAGAACGGGGATATAATTGAATGAACAATAAACTAAATATTGGATTGATGGGCATCAACGGATACTATACAACATACGTTGAAAGCTATCGAGCAGCAGCCGCAATTTATGGGCTGAACATCATAACAGACCCAATAGCCCAGGTTACTGTAGAAAAGGGGTTAAGTGTAGAGGGAATTTTGAAAATACTTTCCAGTGAAAAAAAGAACCACGAAACATACTATTCGATATATATTACGGATGATGATATCAAGGACGAAAAAGGAACTAGGATATTTGGCATAGCAGATCCCAAACTCAGAATTGCAGTGCTTTCTGAGCGCAGGCTTGCTTCTGATGGAAAGCTGGCAAGGGAAAGGATAATGAAAGAAGCTGCCCACCTATTTGGCCATTTTCTGGGACTTGGGCACTGCAGCGACAGTGGATGCATAATGAGCTATGCTTCAGAGCTAAAACAGGTTGATGAAAAATACCCGATGCTTTGCAGCAACTGCCAGCAGCAGCTTAAACTGTTTTTGGGCAAGTAATCAATAATTCCTGTTGGGAATTTTCAAAAGGGTTTTTATATTTCTATATGGAATAGGATTAAAGTTGGATAATACAGATTCGATTCACGGTCACGAATACTTCGACGAAGCTACAGGTGCATTTATTCCTCCAATCTTCCTTTCTTCCATGTTTGAACAGCGCGGTCCAGCAAAGAAGAGTGAAAGGGGGGTTGACTTGAAATATTCCAGGGAAGAAAACCCCACAGTAATGGCACTGGAGAAGGTTATCAGTAAGCTTGAAGGTTCAGAGGATTCACTCTGCTTTAATAGTGGCATGGCAGGCATATCATCCGTTTACCTGCATTATCTCAAGGCCGGGGATAACATTGTAATAACTTCTGAAGCTTATGGAACTTCCATAAAGCTGGCCGAAGACCTGGCAAAATTTGGCGTGCACACCAAGAAGGCATACCCGTCAGCTGATGATATTGTGTCTAAAATAGATTCTGAAACAGCAATTGTTTTTATTGAAGTCATGACAAACCCGACACTAAAAGTAATTGACATAAAGCAGGTTTCTGAAAGAACAAGAAAATCAGGCATAAAGCTAATTGTTGATAATACGTTCCTTAGTCCATACAACTTCAAGCCAATCAAAAATGGGGCAGACCTGTCACTTGAAAGTCTAACAAAATACATTTCTGGGCATAATGACATCATTGGGGGATCGGTTTCCGGAAGCAGGAAAAACATGCTAGATATCTGGGAATGGAGGAGAATGCTTGGCACCATACTTAACCCTTTCAGCGCCTATCTGGCATTGAGGGGCGTAAAAACGCTTGGTGTACGGATGGAAAGGCATCAGGAAAATGCATTAAAAGTCGCAAAGTACCTTGCTTCCAGCAGCAAGGTTACCGATGTTATGTATCCTGGTCTGGAAAATAACAGCTATCATAACATCGCAAAGCGGATGTTCAGAGGGTTTGGCGGAGTTGTAAGCTTCAGGATCAAAGGGGGCAGGGATGAATCAATAAGAGTTTTAAAATCACTTAGCCTGATAAAGCCTTCTCCTAGTCTCGGTGGCACTGAAAGCATAATGACCTATCCGGTCCTTTCAGCGTCGTCTTCCATAAATAAAATGGATAGGGAAAAGCTGGGCATCACGGATTCCCTGCTCAGACTCTCAGTGGGCCTTGAAGATGCAGAAGACATAATATCTGATCTGGAAAACGCATTTTCAAAAATCTGAATATAAAAGTTTATATCGTCATAGTTGTTATAGTATTAAACGTCATGGAAGTTGTTGAAGCCTGGGTAATGGCATTAGTCCTTATAACGCTTGGGCCAGCTCTAACTATTTATCTGATATGGAAAATAATTGGATTCAGAGGTTATATGTCACTCTTTCAGTTTGTCTCTGGGAAGTCATTTCTGTACAAAATAGACCCAAGGACAAAAATTCTTCTTGCAGTGGTTTTGACAACCATAGGCGCAATAACCATATGGTACATATCTTTGATTTTTCTAGTCGTCTTGCTGCTGATGTATATATGGACCACAGATCCGGTATCAAAGTACAGGATTGTGTTACCGCTTACCCTTGCAACGTTTATAGGCACGGCATGGACTGAAGGGATGTTTACGCCGCCTGAGACGCTTGCCCTTCTGTTTGGCAGGGACACGTTTCTGATTCTCTTTCCAACCGCATTTCAGTCAATAGGTGCCTACGGGTTTTCTACTCAGGGTATATTTTATGGCTTGCAGATTGCGTTCAGGGCCTCAACCGGAATAGCTTCAGGATTCCTTCTGGTCTTCACAAGTTCTCCTTCTGACATTCTTGTTTCACTGGAAAAATCGAAAATTCCAGTTGAAATAGGATTTGGGTTGATTGTCGGCATAACGTCAATACCAAAAATACTTGAATCAACAATAACCATAACTGATGCCGCAAGAGCCCGAGGATTTGATTTTACAGGTAGCGCTGGATTAAAAATTGACGCAATGATCAGGAGGTTTTTCGAGCAGATGAAAATAGTAATCCTGATAATAGCTTCTATCGTTATATGGACTCTAAAAGGAGCTCAGAACATCGCAATTTCTGCAGATATACGTGGATTCAGGGCTATGCCCAAAAGAACATACTATAATGAACCAACCATAAAAAAATCTGATATAATAGCTATAATAATAATACTTGCCGTTTTTGCAATAGGCATATACCTTTCAGGGGCAGGGTTTGGGCCGCTGGCTTATAATCCATAAAAGTTTCATGGCTTTCAAGGAAAGTTTTTAAAGTAACTAATTAGAGATTAGAGAAGGTAATGTCAGAATTTGGGTATTCGTTTGAAGATTACACAGAGGCTTCAGATGCAAGGGGAAGCCTGAGAGAGGTAGATGTAAGCCCCAAGGATGCCAGGGAACTGGCTGTTTATCTGAAGGGCATGACAATTGACAGAGCTAGGCTGGCACTTCAGGAAGTTGTATCAATGAAGAGACTGGTTCCGTTCAGGAGGTATAACCTGAAGATGGCCCATCACGGGGTGGAAGGATTTAGAACCGGGAAGCATCCAGTTAAGGCAGCAAAACTATTTTTAAAATTACTGGACAACGTTGAATCAGTAGCCGACTATAAGGGCCTTGACCCTTCGAGCATGGTCTTGGTTCATGTGGCAGCTTATCCTGGAAGAAAGTTAAAGAGAAATATTCCCCGGGCATTTGGAAGATCGTCTCCCAGAAACAAGGTTCTTGTTCATATGGAAATTGTGGCGAGGGCAGTATGACAAACTATTATCCACTTCTTGCTGAGGCCAGGCGCAACGTGATGCTAAAGGAGTACCTAGACGCTAACCTCAAGCAGGCAGGATTTATAGATATGACAATTGAAAAAACACCCCTTGGGACCAGGCTTAACGTGCTCGCGTTGAGGCCCGGGCTGGTAATTGGACCCCATGGATCAAGCATCAGATCCCTTATGGAAGACATATCAAAGGAAATTTCTTTAAAGGATATCACCGTCAATGCTATGGAAATTCAGAATCCTGCTATTGATCCAAAGGCTATAGCCATGAGGCTGTCCAATGCGCTACAAAAGGGTGTTGCTTTTAGAAGGGCTGTGACAGGTGTAATGAATGAGGCGATGAACGCGGGTGCCATTGGCATAGAGGTCAAGCTCCAGGGAAAGATAAGGAGTGAAAGGGCGGCATTCCAGAAATTTACTGAGGGGGTGCTTCCAAAAAGTGGGTTCCCTCGCGAATTTTATACGAGGACCGCTGTAGAACACATATTGATGAAAATGGGGTTGTACGGGGTAAAGGTTACTATAGCATACAAATATCAGCCGGAATTCCGCATAAAAAAGGAGGGTGAAAAAATTGAAAGCGATAAAGGTAACAAAACTGAGTGACGAAGACCTTAAAAAGAACTTGGATGAGCTCAGGAAAGAATCACTTAGGCTCAGGAACCTGAGGGTAACCAGAATGCTGGCAAAGGAATCCGGGTCAATAAAGAGCGTCAGGCGCAACATGGCGCGCGTTTTAACTGAAATGAAAAAGAGGGGAATTAAATCGTGATAAAACTTGGGGATTCAATAAAGGTTAAAAACACTGATGTGGAAGGCATGCTAGTATATGAAACCAAAAACACGTTCTGGATCAATTCTGGTCATATCAGCATTGTTCCAAAGGCTGGCAATTTATTTGAGGTTAATGGAAGGCTATACAACGGCAGCAGCATTGCTAAAAGGGCATGGGAGAGGTTAGATCCATAATGATAAGCAGCTTGGGAATCAAGGTGGCCCAACCTTCAGGCTCATGTTCTGACCCATATTGCCCATATCACGGTCACCTGAAAGTCAGGGGAAAGGTGATTGTGGGAAGGGTGCAAAGTTTGAGGATGAAAAAGGCAGCAGTAATAGGGGTAGAGTATCCTGCCTATAATTCAAAGTTTACTCGATTTGAAAGGAGGGGCAGCACGATTCACGCCCGTGTACCTTCATGCGTCACTGTAAGTGTAGGCGATTTGGTTGCAATAGCTGAATGCAGGCCTCTTGGAAAGAACCTATCGCATATAATGCTGGGTAAGGTGACTGTGTAGAATGCCAGGGGAAAAGACAAGGGCAGTTTCTGCAAAAGGCGTTGAAGAATATAAACCACATATTACAAAATGCATTCCAGTCACAGCCATGATCAACTGTGCAGACAACACAGGGGCTAAAAAGCTTAAGGTTGTGCAGGTTATCAGATATAAGGGAAGGTTAAAGCGTGTTCCATCAGCCGCTATTGGAGATGAAGTTGTTGTGGTAGTTAGGGTAGGCACCCCAGAGGTCAGAAAGCAGCTTTTCCATGCAATAATTGTAAGGCAGAGATATCCCATGAGGCGCATATCTGGTGATCGCGTATCATTTGAGGACAATGCTGCTGTTCTTATCACTCCTGAAGGTGATCTTAAAGGAACAGAGATAAGGGGGCCAGTGGCCTCGGAAGCCGCCGAAAAGTGGCCCAGGATAGCAAACCTAGCTTCCATGATTGTGTGAGTTGATAAATGATGAAATTGAAAAATATTGTTAAAAAAATGGATTGGTCGGAGAGGAATAAACAGATGCGTTCAATGATTTCAGATGAACTGAAAAAAAAGTACGGAATCAGTACTGCAAGAGTTAGGACTGGGGACATGGTAAAAGTAATGAGGGGTGATTTCAGTGGCGTACAGGGGAAGGTGACAAAAATATTTGGGAAGCAGGCCAAGATAGGTGTCGAGGGCCTTTCGAGGAAGAAAATAAACGGGCAGGAAGTTCCTGTAAAAGTCCACTCATCAAATGTGATGATAACGCAATTTGACACAAGCGATAAAAATCGTTTTAAAGAGGTGGATGCAAGTGGCTAAATTAGGCGGTTCAAAGTCAAGGAAAAGGGAGGTTCTCCCATCATTTTATGGTGTGTCCAGGAAGAAGTACACCTTTTCCACAAACCTGAGGGCAGGGGGTCATGGCAAGGAGTACGCGTTAGATCCAATTACTTTGCTCAGGGATATATTAAAGCTGGGCAAAAACCTGCAGGAGATCAAGAAAACAATGAGCACTGGATCGTTGCTCATCAACGGGAAACCCGTCAAAAAATACCAGACTCCACTTGGTTTAATGGATGTCATCAACATAAGGGGGTCTGAAGCATATTATAGGCTGCTGCCGGTTAATGGAAAGACCCTTTATCCCGTTAACATTGACAAGGCTGAGAGCGAGTTCAGGATAGGCAGAATTATCAGAAAGGTTTCTGTAGGAAGCGGAAAATACCAGTATACCTGCCATGACGGTTCAAACTTCATCTCGGAGACTGCTGATTACTGGCCTGGAGATTCATTATTGATATCCAATGTTGAAGGAAAAATAGCGGAGTCTTTCCCCCTTGCAAAGGAAAATTATGCATTAATATTTAAGGGTCGCAGGGTAGGAGTGGTTGGAAAGATTGTTGAACTGCTTCCTAGCACCCTGACAAGGAAAGGCATGGTAAGGCTTTCTGTTTCAAATAAAGCAGTTACCGTGCCCACAGATTATGTAATGGTTATTGGAAAGGAAAGGCCTGCAATAAAGGTTTCAAGCGGTGAATTGCCATGATGAGCCAGGAAAATACAATGAAAAAAATTAGAATAAACAAGCTCATTCTCCATATTGCCGTGGGTCAGGCTGGCGAAAGGCTCGAAAGGGCGAAGTCAGTTCTAAGGGATCTAAGCGGGCAGGAGCCAAAAGAGCTTAAGGCAAAAAAGACCCTAAGGGACTTTGGCATACACAGGGGAGAGAAGATAGCCTGCATGGTCACCATAAGGAAGGAGCCTGCGGTGCAGCTCCTCCAGAGGGTAATTCAAGCCAAGAACAACACTGTAAATGTGTCATCTGTAGATGAACGGGGAAACCTTGCTTTTGGCATTCGTGAGCACATAGACATACCCGGTGTTAAATACGACCCGGAAATAGGAATATATGGAATGGATGTTATGGTAAATTTATCGATGCCTGGCTTGAGGGTTGAAGAAAGAAAGAGGTCAAGATCTAGTGTTGGCGAGGGCCAGAAAGTAAAAAGGGAACAGGCTATAGAGTTTTATAGGGGATTAGGGGTGAACTTGGTATAATGACAAAGTTAAGAAGCAGCAAGCCGAGGTACTATGGCAAAGGTTCAAGAGCATGCGTCAGGTGCGGCCAGTATGGTCCAGTAATACAGAAATACAATTTAATGCTATGTAGGCAGTGTTTTAGGGAAGTTGCAAAGGGCATGGGGTTTAAGAAATTCAGTTAGGTGATATGGTATGCCAGCAAATGACGTTTTATCAAATCTGTTTTCTACAATAATAGAAAACGAAAGGAGAAATAGGAAGGAATGCATTGTAATGCCAGCATCCACTCTTTTGCAGGAAACACTCAAGGTCATGCAAAAAAACGGCTATATTGGTGAATTTGAGCTTATAGATGATAGAATAATGCCCAAGCTAAAGGTGCAGCTTTTGGGAAGAATAAACAAATGCGGTTCTATAAAGCCAAGGTATTCAACCAAATGGCAATTAATGGGCCAGTGGGAAAGAAGATATTTGCCAGCTGTGGGCATGGGCATTATACTTGTGAGCACTGATAAGGGTGTCATGAGTCATAATGATGCCATGAATCAGAAGCTTGGAGGGAGGTTATTGGGTTATGTCTACTGAGCAGAAATTTTATTCCGAAAGCATTGAAGTGCCCTCAGGCGTTAAAGCTAGCTTGCAGGGCTCTACGTTAAAGGTAAAAGGGCCAAAAGGGGAATGCCAAAAGGATTTCAGTAAAATGAAGGTTAGATTAGATGTAAAGGAAAAAGCTGTTACAGTAACCGCCACAAGCAAAAGGCGCGATAACTACGCAGTTACAAGGGCTGTAGCAATGCACGTAAAAAACCTGATAAACGGCACAGTAAGTGGTTACAGTTACAGTCTAAAGATAGTTTATTCCCACTTCCCAATACAGATAAATATAAAGGATAATAAGGTAAAAATAGATAATTTCATAGGTGAAAAATTTCCAAGATATGCCGATATCGTGGGCAATACTAAGGTCAGGATTGAAGGCGACGATGTGATAGTCGAGGGGCCATGCAAGGAAGGCGTTGGCCAAACTGCGGCCAATATTGAAAACGCTACAAGAATAAAAGAAAAGGACCCAAGGGTGTTTTTAGATGGGGTGTTTATATATGCAAAAGCATAAATTCATTAGGCAGGAAAGCTGGAGATACAAAAAGCTAAAAACTAACTGGCGTAGACCAAAGGGAATTGATAACAAGATGAGGCTTCAGATGAAGGGATGGCCTCCGCTTGTCAAAGTAGGATATCGGTCAACCAGAAATGGAAGGGGATTACATCCATCAGGACTTCAAGAGATACTTGTTCATAACGTGAAGGACCTTTCCGGCATCGACCCCAAAAAGCAGGCAGTCAGGATAGCTGCAACAGTTGGACTTAAAAAGAGGCTGGATATCTTAAAGGAGGCAAGGCGCATGGGCTTGCGCCTGTTAAACGCACCGAGGTTAAAGCAAAATGAATCTTAATAATAAAAAGGAAATGGTTTCCAGGATAGCTGGCGTCGGCAAGGGCAGGGTCAGGTTTAACCCTGAAAAGCTAGAAGATATTGAAGATGCTGTTACAAGGGCAGAAATCAGGTCGCTGATTTCTCAAGGTACGATAAAATTGAATTATATAAAGGGTCAAACTCGAAGGAGTAAGACACGTAAAAGCGGGCCAGGATCCAGGAAGGGAAAAAAGAGTGCGAGAATGGGGAAGAAGGAAAAGTGGGTAAAGCAGGTTAGGGCACTCAGAAAGTACTTAAAAAAGGTGAAGCCGAACATCAGCAAGAAGCTTTACTGGGATGCTTATAAAAAAGTAAAAGGCGGAGAAATTAAGAGCGTTGCAAGGTTAAAGGCTTATTTGGGTGGAAGTAAATGACTTTTAGGAGAAGAAACGAATTTAAGACAGATTACAGAAGAAGGAAAAAGGTTTTGATGTCAAAAATGCCATTCATATATATATATGAATCCAACAGGTACGTATGGGCTCAGGTGAGCGTGCCAGCGAAGGAGGGCGACAGGACAGTGGCGCAGGCAAACGCAAAGGATATAATTAAGGGTGGCTGGCAATTCAGCGGCAAGAGCTATCCTGCATTTTATCTTGTTGGCATTTTAATTGGCAAGAGGGCTGTTGAAAAGGGAGTTAAGGAGGCTATACTCTACAGCGGCCTCAAAGCATTCAGGACAAACTCAAAAATTATGGCCTTAGTTAAGGGTGCTGTTGATGGCGGATTGAACGTTAGGGTGGATGAAAGTGCATTTCCCTCAGATGAGCTCATCAGCGGCAAGAGCATATCAGCCTATGCGTCAAAGTTAAAGGAAGCTAGCTATTCAGGAATCCAGTTTTCCAAGGTTTCGGGCAAAATTGATAGTATGGGTGCTATATTTAACGAAATAAAAGGAAAGGTATTGAGTGGTGAGCTGAAATGAGTCATCAGAGGCACGCTGAACAGGAACAGAAAAAGGAATGGATTCCGAGGACGGCGCTCGGGCAGATGGTTAAGGACGGTAAAATAACTTCCTTACATGAAATATTTGAAAACGGATACAAAATAAAGGAACCAGAAATAGTTCAGGCACTACTGCCGAATATAAAGACGATGCTCATATCCATAAGGGTAATACAAAAGCAGACGGACGCTGGTGAACTTACCAGGTTCAGGGCTCTAACTGCTGTGGGCGACCTGAGCGGGTGGTTCGGCGTTGGCCATGCAAAATCACTGCACACAAGGGTTGCCATTGACAAAGCTGCAAGAAATGCAATGCTAAGCATCGTTCCCGTGCCTCTTGGTTGTGGCAGCTGGGAATGCAGGTGCGGGCAACCGCATTCAGTGCCTTATGTGCTCAATGGCAAGAATGGCAGCGTCAAGATAGTTATAATTCCCGCGCCAAGGGGCCTTGGAATTGTAGCAGCTCCACATATAAAGAATGTGCTGAGCCTGGCTGGAATAAAGGATGCATGGACAAAGACCTTCGGCATGACCAGCAGCGATATCTCTATCACTTATGCAGTATATGATGCATTCCAGCATGGGTCAAAGGTGATAAGGTAATGGCAATGCTGCTAGTAATAAGGGTCAAGGGTGAGATAAACGTAAGGGACAAAGTTGAAGAAACGCTCACGTTAATGAACCTTAAGAGGAAGTACAACGCAACTATTTTAAATGACAATGATGCAGTGAGGGGAATGCTGCAGAAGGCAAAGGACTGCATTGTGTGGTCAAAAATAGACGTGCCCACCACGGCAAGGTTAATTGAAGCCAGAGGAAAGGTTTCAGGATGGAAGAAGCTATCGATAGATTATCTTAAAAATCACAATCTGAGCGGGTTTGATGAACTAGCTGAAAGAATGGAAAAGGGAGAAATTGGCCTAAAGGACATTGGTGCTAAGCCGTACTTTGCTTTGCCACCCCCACGCGGCGGGGTGCCGAGGAAAAAGTACACTGCCCTTGAGCTGTTTGAGAGGATGATTAAAAATGGCAACACGCAATAGAAAGATAAGAAAGCTAAGGGGTTCAAGGACTGTGGGCTGGGGGCAGGTAGGCCAGCACAGAAAGTCTGGCATGAAAGGCGGTGTAGGAAAGGCCGGCCTTCACAAGCACAAGTGGTCATGGACCGTTGTATATGCTCCGGATTACTTTGGGAAGAACGGCTTCTATTCATTGAGCAAGGTCAGGAAGGCAAAAAAATGGATAAATGTTGGTGAACTTGGATTGCTGTACCAAAGCCAAAAGGAGAAAAAGGAGTTAAACGGCATGCCGCTGCTTGATCTAAACTCAATGGGATACGACAAGCTTCTGGGAAAGGGCAAAGTGGATAAGGCATATAGCGTGGTGGTCAGCAGGTTCACTGCTAAGGCTAAGGAATCAGTTGAGGCTGCAGGCGGAAAAATCAGTGAAGCCTCAATTGAAAGGTAAAGATGTTATAAACAGAGTTGCTGGCATTCTGCCAGAAGTGCCCAAGCCTGCACGAAAACCGGGCTTGACTGAGAAGCTGATATGGACAGGGTTAGCGGTTGTGCTTTATTTGGTTATGGCTCAAATACCACTTTACAAAGTTATCACGTCAACGCAGAGCGCCCTCTTTTTCTACCAGATAATTTTTGCAGCAAACATAGGCACTCTTATGACCCTTGGTATAGGCCCGATAGTTACAGCTGGTCTGATAACCCAGGTGCTTGTTGGCTCGGACCTTTTGCGCCTGGACCTCTCAAATGCTGAAGACCAGAAGTTGTTTGCCTCATTGACAAAGGTGCTTACATTCCTTTTTATAATCGTGGAAGCCGTATTCTATGTTGTAAGCGGCGTGATAGGCACTGTGGGATCGCCGACCATTGCCGCAATAGTCATAATTCAGCTTATAGTGGCCAGCCTGATCGTTTTCCTGCTGGATCAGATGATTCAAAAGGGCTGGGGACTTGGGAGCGGAATAAGCCTGTTCATACTAGCAGGCATATCGATGCAGATAATGCTTGATGTTTTCAGCCCAATACCGGTGAGCGGGCAGTTCTTTGGATATATACCGTTTGCCATAAACGAAAGCATTCACAGGGCATTCTCATCGCTTATAAGCCGCGCATCCTCATATCCGTCCCTTATAGGTTTCATCAGCACGATAATATTTATCTTAGTAATTCTTTATCTGGAAGGCGTAAGGATAGAAATACCGATAAGCTCATCAAAGTTCAGGGGCTATTCTGCAACTTATCCAATAAAGCTGCTTTACGTTTCTAACATACCCGTAATACTGGTTTCGGCGCTTATTGCTGATGCACAGTTCTTCTTTTTGATACTTGCAAAAAATGCATCTCTTGTGCCACATCTTTCATGGCTTGGAACAGAGGTAAACGGAACAATAACCGGGGGCTTGCTGTATTACATAACTTCACCCCCTCCATATCCTGCCGCGCTGCTGCACCCACTTCAGGTAGTTACCTATTCTGCATTTGTAATAGTGCTAAGCGTTGTTTTTGCAAGAATGTGGGTTGATGTGAGTGGGATGTCCGCCGAAAAGGCTGCAGAAAACCTGTTGGGTTCTGACCTTCAGGTGCCCGGCTTTAGGACAACAAGGTCATCAGTAAGCACCTTGTTGCAAAGATACATACCCACAGTAACTCTGTTCAGCGGCCTCCTAATAGGGATACTTGCTGCGACGTCGTCTATACTAAATGTATTCGGCACGGGCATCGGGCTGCTGCTGGCAATAGACATATCCATAAGCTATTATCAGATGCTTGCGCAGGAACAGATGGCTTCAATGATACCCGGGCTTGGTGGTATACTTGGAGAAAGATAATAAAAAAGTGATAATAGTTGGGGGTCTGGCAGGAGTTGGCAAGACAACTGTGCTTAATGCGCTGTACAAGAGGCTGACTGGTGAAGGGAAAAAATTCAATGTATTTGTATACGGGACAGTAATGCTTGAGGAAGCTGCAAGATTAGGGATAAAAGACAGGGACGAAATGAGGAAGCTTTCATTTGAAGAACAAAAGGAACTGCAGTCCAGTGCAGCCAGGAAAATGAACGGAAAAGGCATTATATTTATCGATACGCATTATATGATTCCCACGCCATATGGTTATCTTCCTGGTTTGCCGGCTCACGTATTAAGCGAGCTAAAGCCCACCCATCTGGTTCTTTTGCTGGCCGAACCCTCTGAAATAATAAGAAGAAGAATGAATGATTTAACCAGAAAGAGGGAATCTGAAAATGAGGCTGATATAAATTATGAAATTCAGCTGTCAAGGATGATGGTAGGGGCTGCATCAACCCTGACTGGTGCAATGATGGTTGAGGTATATAATAGGGAAAACATGCTTGAGCAAACAGTAGAAGAGCTTATTAAAAAGCTGGAACTTTGATCTTGCATGCAGATGTTTGAATCGTCCCTCATAATCCTTGGAGTTGCCGTGGCATCATCATTGATAAGTAACGCATTTACGAGGGCGAAGGTTGACCTCAAGGCCAGCAATGAAACCATGAAGGCATACAATGAATTTTTAAAGGAATACCGGCAAACGCTAAAAACCGGGGACAAGGAAAAAATTGCAAAACTTGAAAAAAAGCAAAAACAGATGCAGGAAATGACAATGAAGGTGCAGATGGACAGAATGAAAGTTAGCCTTTACCTGCTAATACCATTTCTTGTGTTGTTCTATCTTCTAAGTTACTTCTTTGGAACCTCGATAGTTGCCCTGTCGCCATTTCATTTTTCAATATTTTACTTTGAAGCAATCAAACCCGTTGGAATTGCATATGGCATGAACTTTGTCACCTGGTACATACTGACATCGTTCTTTACAAACCTGATAGCAGGCAAGATATTTGGAACCATGCCATAATCATTTCTTTTTTCCAACAAATAAATACGGAACACCAAATGGCAGGACGTAAGCCTTGCTGCTATAGCCGGCTTTAATCATAGCTTTTTTGAACTCATTGGGGTCCAGCGTCCAGATGCTTTTTGCAAGCCAGTAATATGATTTTCTGTCATAAATGCCTCCCAGCAATTTGATCACGTTCATATAAACATGAAAAAAGGCATTCATAAAATTGCCCTGCGGCCTACCAGTGTCTACAAACACTGCCATTCCTTCCTGGACTAGGGCTCTTTTTATTTCAGAAAGAATTTCAGCAGCGCCTTCCTCAATGAAGCTCCTTAGTGAAAAGGCGCTGACCACGGCGTTAAAAGAACCATTTCTGAACGGCAGAGACCTGCCATCAGCCAGCACAAGCGGCACGCCGTCCCCAAGGTTTCTTGAAGCGCTGAGAAGCATTGCTCTAGTTATATCGCATCCAACAACGTTAACACTGTTTTTTGAATCCCTGAGTATTCTACCGGTCATATAGCCTGTGCCAATAGCAAGGTCAAGCACCGTAAACCCTTCCTTTTTACCTGAGAGCACAGCCTTACTTGCATACATGCGCCAGATACGTGAAAGCCCAAAGCTCATTATATCATTAAGGCCGTCGTAAACCTTTGTTATGCCTGAGAACATGCCTTCTATCTTTTTTGTGCTGTTCATTGTAAAACAAGCCTCAGGTTTTTACCGGCAGATAGGTTGAGTTCATCTGAAGCATTATGCCTGTCTGCAACAATTTCAATGAATCCGCTGCTCCCGTCAATAAAGCAAATGCCTTTGCAGGCAGAAAAGGCCACCGCCCTTGGGATTATTTTGCCCATGTACTTTATTGAATTAACACCCTCAAGCTGCTTGCTTTTTATGTTGGTCACGGCATCACCAAACTTGTCAACGTGGATTATCTTGGAATTAATAACACCGTCGTCAATAACTGCATCCCCAAACTCAAATTTTTCAGTTAGCTGGCAGTCTTCGCCTAGCCCATTTATGCTTTTTGCAAGGCTTATTCTAGCTGCAGCAGGAGCAAAGATGTCCCTACCGTCAAATGTCCCCCTGCTATTCTCCAGCCTGACAGCTCTTATTATCCCTTCTTGTGATGCTGCAGGGTACAGCACACCATTGTCGGGTCCTACAAAAAAATGGTTTGAACACTGTACAGCTACAGCCCCCCTTTTAGTCCCAACGCCCGGGTCAACAACTGTGAGAAATACGGTTTCCCTGGGAAAGTAACTTGCAGAGGCATAGAGCAAAAATGCGGCATCAGTTACGCTGAAAGAATCTGCATCTGAGGCCAGGTCAACAATTGTAACTTCCGGGTTAATGCTCAGGATTACGCCCTTAATTACGCCATTATAATGATCCTTATTTCCGAAATCGGTGGTAACTGCTATTATGCCTCGCATATACAAGCACTGCAAGCAAAGCTTAAAAATGGTTATGTAAAAGTATGGAAATTATGGCAGATTACCTTTCTGTTACTGATTTCAGCAGCGAAGAAATGGAGGAATTATGGTCCATGACCGACAGGCTGAAGGCAAACCCGCTTAACAATTTGCTTAACGGAAAGAACGTGCTTCTTCTTTTTGAAAAGCCCTCAACAAGGACGAGGGTCAGCTTTGAAGTTGGTGTTAACCAGTTGGGGGGAAGCCCAATTTACATGGACGCCTCGACATCCCAGCTTTCGCGTGGAGAACCGGTTGAAGATACAGGCCGCACGCTGGACAGATACGTAGATATGGTCGTTGCAAGAGTGTACAAGCACGAAGACCTGGTCAAACTAGCGTTGAGCATGGAAAAGCCAGTGATCAACGCGCTTTCAGACCTTGAACACCCATGCCAGATAATGGCTGACCTTTACACCATCAGGGAAAAGCTTGGGGGCATCAAGGGCAAAAAAATCACGTTCATCGGCGATGGAAGCAACAACGTTTGCACATCTTTAATTCTGGGTAGTGCTCTTGCAGGCGCAAGCATTGTGGTAGCATCACCCCCGGGATATGAGCCAAAAAAGGCCGTTGTTGGCATGGCCAGCGAGCTTTCTGCAAACTCAGTAAAAGTCACTGGAGACCCTGTATCGGCTGTAAGCGATGCTGACGTAATTTACACAGACGTTTTTACCAGCATGGGCCAGGAAAAGGAAAGGGAGCAGAGATTGGCAACTTTCCTGCCAAAATATCAGGTAAACCAGCAGCTCATGAAGGCAGCACCAGAGGGTTCACTCTTTATGCATTGTCTTCCAGCTCATCATGGAGAGGAAGTTACAAGGGAAGTGCTTTATGGTAGTCATTCAGTGGTATTTGATCAGGCTGAAAACAGGCTCCATGTGCAAAAGGCAATAATGCTCAAGCTTTTTAACAGGAAAGTTTAGTGTTTCTTGTTTGCCTCAGGTATGCCTGCAAAGTAATAGTAATACAGTGCAGTATTTCCATAAGTAAAGCTTGCTGCTATGGCAAATGGTATAAGCAAAGGACCAAGTGCAAGCAGTGTGCCACCTGCCGAAGTGGCCACGGCTGAAGCCAGTAGCCTCGCAGCCTGGTTAAGACCACTTGATGTCGCCCTCCTCCCTTCACTTATGAGCGACATTTGAAGGGATGTTTGGGCAGGCAATGAAACAGCCCTGAGTGGCGTCATAAAAAGATACAGTGCGCTGGCAAATATAAAATTTGGAGAAAATGGAATTAGCAGCATCATGGTTGCAGAAACTACCCTTGTTCTTGTAATGAGTTTTAGAAAACCCATTCTGGTGGTCAGGGCAGGCGTAAATATATCCACAGCACCTGAAATAATGCCCCCCAAACTCATCAAGTACCCCACATCAGCTGTGGTCATGTGAAAGAAGGCGTGAAATATTATTGGATAGTAGGGCGTTATAAGGCCCATTGAGAGGCCGTTGAAAAGGCCAGTGTACGCGAAAGCTTTGATGAACCTCCTATCCTTTTCCGATATTGTGCTTTCGCCTTTTTTCTGTGTTGTTTTGAGGCCTTTAAATTTTTCAGTGACAGGCAGGATTATCAGGGCTGAAAGGAGCGAAATTATGATTCCTATTTTAAACAGGAGCTGAAAGCTGATAAAAGATACCAGCAGGGCGCCGCCTGCACCAGCAAATGTGGAGATAACGCTGTTAATGGAATACACAAAGGTCCTGTTCTCATTGCTTGTATTTTCCGCGAGCATCGTTGTTACAACGGGGCCGACTGATGCTCCTACCCCTCCCCCCACAAGCCCTCCCGCAACTCCGAAACCCCCTATGGCGCTTGCAGCTGCTAGCGCATAAAAATTTCTGGTTACCAGCACAATCACAAGCGCAACTGGCAAGGTAAGAAGGTCAGCTATCAATATAAATTTCCTGCCATATCTGTCTCCAGAAACTCCAACAAATAGTGAGATCAGAGGAGTTGCAAAGGCACCAACAGTGAAAAGCACGCCCACCAGTATAAGTGAAAGTTTCAGCACGTCATAGAAATAGAGGCTTATGGCTATAGCTACGAAGCCAGCTACAAAGCTTCTGAGTGACCTTGAAATGAAAAGGTAAATTATGTTTTTTCTTTCCTGTGACATGCGCCATTTTGGATGACCTATACACGGATAAAAGGTTTAGGTATAAAATTGTTAAATTTTTCGCACTGTTTAAATTTTAACATATATACAGGTTGCCGATGATTAAAGGCATAGCTTTTGACCTTGATGGCACTCTTATAGATAGTGCGGAAACTTTAACAATAGCGTGGTCTAGCACATTCGGGGAATTTGGGCTTGACGTTAAGCCTTCAGAGATAAGGAAGTACGTCGGGCTTTCTCCTGCAGTTATTGCATCAAAATTCATAAATAATTTGAGCAATGATGACATTGAAAAAATGAAAAGCACCAGGAAGAAGTATTTTATCGAGAATATAAAAAGAATAAAGGTATTCCCTGACGCGTTTTCATCAATTTCAAAACTAAAAGAAATGGGCATAATGGCGTCCATAGCGACAAGCATGGGAAAGGACATGATAAATGAAATTGTAGAATATTTTAAGATAAACCAGCTGGTGTGTTGCTGGGTAAGCAGCGAAGAGGTGAAAAATTCCAAGCCGGAACCTGATGTATTCCTGAAGGCATTTGAAAAAATGGGCCTTTCGCCCAACGCATGCATAAGTGTTGGAGACAGGGAGTATGATATAATTGCAGGCAAAAAAGGGGGTTCACTCACTGCACTGATAGTTAGGGACGAATACAGCAAATCAATCAGCGTTAAACCAGATTATATAATCCACGATTTAAACGAATTATTAGATATAGTAAGAATGGTTAACGGCATCCAGAAAAGCTTATAAAAACTAAATTTAATCTCAGAAATGGGCCTGTAGCTCAGGCAGGTAGAGTGGCTGGCTCTTAACCAGTAGGTCGTGGGTCCGAATCCCACCAGGCCCGCTTTAGCTATTATAAAAAGTGCTAAATGCCAGTATTCAGTTCAGTAAAAGTGTAAACCCTGTTAGGTTGGACGGTGAATGTCAGCTTGTTGCCAACTTCCCTGACTTCTGTGGTTAGCCTGTTAAATTCATATATTTGCTTTTGCATGAAGTAATAAATTATGAAAAAAGCAGTAAGTATCAGGAAAATTATACCCAATATAAACAGACTTAAAACAAAACTCACTGCAGCCGCCGCAATGATCCAGTAGGGCCTGCCCACTCTGGTTAATGTAATACTGCTATCGGTTACAGTTATCATATATTTTAGCCTGTTTTTTGATACAGCTTTTTGGTTTAGCGTCTGAACGTCTATTACGCTCATGCTATAAGTACAAAATACATGCGTATAGCCTTTTTGTGTTTTAGTTTTCAGCTAATTGATTTGACAAAAATCCGTATCTGTTTTTAGAGTAACATGCGTTATTCTAAAGGTCAATGTAAATAGTGTTATGGCAATGTTTGGAAAGTTTATTAACAGGAAATTTGCGTTATCATGTACCGCATGTCTGAAGAAAATAAAGACCAAAGCGAAGTCGACAGACGCAAAGTGACGAAGTTTTATGCTGAAAAGGGATATGTTGAACTTGAAAAGAAATTTCCTGAAGAGCAGTACCTGTGGAACGAAGACTTTCATCCTACCCCTGTGAAATACAGGAACTGGGGCACATTAACCTATTTTGCAATATGGTTCGGGATGTCAATCGAGGTTGAATCTTGGGCCCTTGTATCAATAGGTTATTCGTTCGGCCTTAACTGGTTCTGGGGGCTTATGGCAGTACTTATCGGCAACCTTATAGTGCTTATACCCATACTGATTATAAGCCACGGCGGTGCAAGGTATGGGATTCCTGAAACTCCACTTACCAGAAGCAGATGGGGCATATATGGAAACTGGGTCCCTTCCTTACTTAGAGGGATAATAGGGGCCGGATGGTGGGGAATAGATACTTGGATAATTACCGAAGCAATAGGTGCAATGTATATAATTGCAACCCATCAGGTAGCAACACTTTATGCTCTGGCAGTGCAAGCTCCTGCGGACCTTCCTTTCCTCATTGCGACAATAAACCCATTGCTTTTCTGGTCTGTGTTTATAGTGACCATACTGGCAAGGTTGTTAATACTTTACGTATCACCACCAAGCAGCGGGCAGAGAATTCTGAAGATAATAAGCTGGTCAGTGCCTTTTATAGCGTTTGCAGGGTTCCTAATACTGTTCTTTAGCATAATGGGCAAGGCGAGCTGGCAGTGGACATCCATACTGTCAATTCCTACCACTGTTAGCGGCTCAGCTTTCTGGTACGCACTGATTGGCCTTATAAATGCAAACGTTGCATTTTGGGCAACCATGGCGCTAAGCATGCCAGATTACAGCAGGTTTGCAAAGAACCAGTTTGCTCAGACGTTTGGGCAGTTGCCAATGCCATTCCTCATGACAGCAATAGGGGCATTTGCTCTGGTAACCACAGGTGCATCATATGCAGTTTTCAAGTTCCCTATATGGGATCCAATAGTGCTTACAACACTTTCTGTTTCTGAGCCATGGCTGGCCTATACAGCTCTATTTTTGCTTCTGCTGGGCGTGGTTATAGTGAACATATATGCTGACACAGTTGGACCCGGCTATGATTTCTCCAATTTATACCCGAAAAAGCTCAGCTGGTTCAGAGGTGTGATAATAGTCGTGGTAGTAGCTGCGCTGATGCAGTCATGGACTTATTACTTCAGTGCCTTCAGTTACGTTGAGAACTGGTTGCTCACTTATGGAGCACTGCTTGGCGGCGTAGAGGGAGTAATAATATTTGATTATGCCGTGGTGAGGAGATTCAAGTTTGAGCTTTCTGACAACTACATGTCACACGGCAGGTTCAGGTACTGGAAGGGCATTAATCCAGCAGCAATAATTTCATTTGCCATAGCTATGATACTGGTGTTTCCGCCTAACACTTATCTGCCGGTTTCCATAACACAGCTTTATCCAGGGCAGCTCTGGGTGTTCCAGAATGCATGGATCTCAGCAATTTTGATAACTGGAATACTGTATTTGCCATTAATGAAGTACTGGATAATACCGAAGTATCAACCGGAACTAAAGGGCGGTCTGACCAAAGGCTATATTGCCGACGACACCAAGGACATCTTTTCAGCTAAATCGGAAAAGCAGTAAAATTTAACTTTTATTTTTTTAAACAGATTTCAACCCCAGAAGCTCCTATGCATTGGTGGAGGAGCTGCGCACAAGAGTCATTAATCATGGCATTTCTGCAATGAAAAAACGTGAAATTTGTTCGCTTAAACTTATAAATGATGCAGGCTAACAATACATCATGCAGGTAGCTAGGGTAAAGGAAATATCTGTAGGCAGGTCGATTCCAAGGCTGGATTCAACCGAAAAGGTTTCTGGCATTCTAAAGTACTTCGGAGACATAAGCATACGCGGGATGCTCTACGGTTCGGTTTTTAGGAGCCCCGTGCCGCATGCCGAAATAATCAATGTTGATCTTACTGATTCCCTGAAGCTACCGGGTTTGACGGCAGGGTTGACAGTCAAGGACATACTGGGGGCAAACGTGTATGGCCCTTACGATGATGCTCCAATACTGGCAAGTAAGAGGGTCAGGTACTACGGCGAGCCAGTAGCAATATTTGCAGCCGAGACGCCTGAAGCTGCCGCAGAAGCTGTAAGGAGCACCCGGTTCGCTTACAGCGAATTGCCTGTTGTTGGAAGCATAGAAGAAAGCGTAAAAGAAAAATCAGCTGTTCATGAAAAAGGGAACGTTGCCGAGAGCGCGATATTTTCGAGGGGCAGCATTGAGGAGGCTGAAAGAAGTTCGGCTGCAATTGTTGAGAACACCTATGAAACAGGGTTTCAAAAGCACATGTATTTGGAACCTGAGGAGGGGCTGGCATATTATGATAATGAGGGCATCCTTACCATCATGTACGGTGGCCAGAACCCTTACGGCGACAGGAAAGTAGTGGCCAGAGCGCTCAATATAAATGAAAACAGGGTGAGGGTAATAAGCTATCCGACTGGGGGAAGTTTTGGCGGGAAAGAGGAATCCGCATTTCCTGCACACCTGGCTTTGTTAGCATATTATACAAAGAGACCCGTTGGAATATTTTACAGCAGGGAGGAATCTGGAATTGCAGGCCCCCACAGGCATGCCAGCAAAATTACCCTGAAGACTGGAGCTGACAAAAGCGGGCACCTTACATTTAACGAAGCCCGGATTTATGCTGATACAGGTGCTTATAAAATATGGGGCCCTAACGTTCTTGACACAATAGTCGAAACTGTCAATGGTCCCTACAGGTTTATGGCAGTAAAGCTAGAAGGTTACCTGATGTACACCAACAACGGTCTTTCCTCAGCTTTTAGGGGATTTGGCGCTCCGCAGGGGAACTTTGCCATTGAGTCCAACATGGAAGAACTTGCTTCTGAGCTTGGGATTGACCCACTGAGGTTCAGACTTGACAATCTGTTAAATGACGGGGAAACAGCCCCTCTGGGCAATACAGCAAGGCGCATGGCTGGGGTAAGGAAGGCCATTGAGGCAGCTATGGAAAGGCGCTTGCATGCAGATGAATCGGACTTGCCTTGGTACATCAAAAAGGGGGTCGGAACATCCCTCGGCATGAAAGGCGTAGCATACGGGGGGGACGCGGAGGACCCGTCTTCAGCAGCTGTAGAAATATTTGACGAAGGGAAGGTTGTAGTTTATTTCTCCAACACAGATTATGGGCAGGGCATCAACACCGGTCACGCCCAGATAGCAGCTGAAAAGCTGCAAATAGACCCGTCTTATGTAAAATTTGTCAATGCAGACACGTTATATTCACCAGATTCTGGTTCTTCAAACGCATCCAGAAGCACGGTAACGTCGGGGAAAGCCATTGAACTGGCCTGCGAGGAAGCACTTGCTTATCTTAAGCTTGTTGCAGCGGATAAATTTGGTGCGGCTCCAGAATCGGTAAGCTACAGCCAAGGGGAATTTTCGTTTGAAGGTGAATCAATTTCACTGTTTGAGGCTGCAGCGCTTGCAAGGAAAAGGAAAGGCACAGCCAGATTTGAGAAAACATATTATGCCCCCAAGGTTGACAGGCCTGTTAAGGGAATGAGGGAGGCCCCACGTTTCTTCAACAGCTTCGCGCTTTTAATGGTAGAAACAACTGTTGACCAGCTTCTGGGAAAGATTAGCGTGGATCGTGCCATCGCGTTTGTTGATGCAGGCAGGCTGATCAACCCTGTTATAGCCCAAACCCAGGTAGAAGGGGCAATGGTGCAGGGGCTTGGTTATGCATTAACGGAGGAACTGGTCTACAGGAACGGAATACCCCAGAACCTGAATTACACAACATACATTGTTCCAACCGTAACCGATGTGCCAAAAATGGAGGTTGAATTTGTGGATTATGAAGAACCTCTGGGACCATTCGGGGCAAAAGGTGTGGGAGAAATTGGTCTTGTTCCTGTGGCTACCGCAATAGCAAATTCCATAAAGAAGGCAACAGGCATCAGGATAAGAAAATTGCCACTGAAACCGGAGGAAGTTCTTTCAAACATATATTCAGAAATACAGAAGTAGTTTTAAATTACGGTTAGTGTTTATTTTGCGTTGACTGAGCAGGGATTGAGGGGGGAGCTAACAGCCTATTTATCAGATTTGTTAAGACACTATGGAATGGATGTCAAATCAGGGGTTGAAGCATGCCAGAGGAATGTTGATCTGCAAGGCACGGATAAAAGTGGCAACACGTTTAACTTTATCATTGATATTGCTGGAGAATTCGATGATTCTGCTGACACTATTCAGTGCAACAGCAAGCTCTTTATTGTAAGATATGGCATTAATACAGCCAAATTTTATGGCAGCGTTACATCAGTTGATGTCAGGAGCGCGGAAACGCTGCTTAGGAGGTCAATAGGCGCTGCACCTGAAACTCCAATATTTGAAAAAACTTATGCAGATTACCTCAAACTGCAAAATATAGAGCCCGGAGCACTCAGGTCTGCTATCAGTGGGCTTTTCAATGCAGTTGATGCGAAACTCGTTGAAAGCACGCTTTTAAAGATTTATGCTTCAGGAAGAATCGTTGTGGACAGGATTGAGCCTGGAAAAAAGACCACATATATAAGGGAAAGGTTCATTAACGTACTTGAAGACCTTGGGTTAGTATTTTTATCTGAAATTATGCCGGGGAACAACCACACACTATATATATATTCCTGCACTCAGCCCGGAATTGAGCTTTCCCAGAAACTTGCACAGGAAACCTTCCTCCAAAAACAGTCCACCGTGGGCCTGTGGCTTGACAGGCATGACCCAGCAACTTCTTTTCTATCAATCTGGGCTGCAATGAAGGGAAGTGTATACCAGAATTATCCTGTATGTATTCCTGTACTCAGAGAAGGAACGCCTAGGATAGCTCACACGCCGTGCCCACTGGTCAACTCAAAAAAGTGTTATGAATTAATAAATTCGCAGCTGCCTGTTGAGCTGAGCCTCTTTGCTGATTCAATACTTGGGGGAAAAACAATGTCGGAAAAAATCTACGGCACTCTGTATGAGCTCACTGCCAGCTATCTTGTCATGCTCTCAAGGGTGCAAATATCTGGCAGCGATGCTGAAAATATGTGCATAGTGCCAGAATTGGCCAAGTCAATATACGACGCAACTATGCCGGACTTCATATCAAAGTTTTCTAATTCAAAATTATTAAAATCCGTCAATTCCTATTCCGCTGCTGTATCAGTTATTGGGGCAGACCTTAATTCAAATGAATCAATAAAGGTCATGCAGCTTTATAACGTATCGCATGAGGACGTTGTAAAAGCATACGAGGACCTGCTGAATTCAGGATCGATAGAAAAGGAATCAGATAATGTTTACAGGGCTGTAAACACAGATTTGCTAGCGAAGGCATACCTGGAAAAGATAGACGCCCTTTCGGCAGAGCTTGAAATAATTTAAATTTAAAGTGCACGGGAAAACAGCAATTATTAGGCGTGAGAGGCGCGTGCTTCTTCAATATATAAGCCAAAAGTAGTTGTTTATGGCAGGGCAGATGCAATCTGAATCTGCGACTTTGTAGAACAACTGGGTTGTTAAATCAGGAAACAGTTTTTATCCACAAACGGTGCAGTGACGCCAGAAGTTAAAACCGCCAGAGGATGTCATGTTACCCAGTCAAAATCTGGTTTTATATTTATAAATGACAGCGATATTCCTATTAAGAACACCATAAGCAGGATTGGTTGATATATAAAGTAGTAAATTGCAAAAGTTGCCGGGCTGAATTTTTCTCCATATCTAGCAGCAAGATAATAATAGAGGGGAATCAACAGAATAAATGCGAAAAATGATGCCATAAGGGCTTTGCCTGCTTCTGCATAGTAAGCGGTAAGGATGTACTCCCGGATGGGGACAGAAGACGATGGAATAGTATAATATATATAGGTAATAAAATAGCTGGAAACAATTTTTGAAGAAATCGCATAAAGCATTATACCCATTGTTATTGTTGGAAGCATTATAAGCACAGCAGATATAGCTATAATAGGGCTGTAAACAATCATCCTAAATAAATATCTTAAATTCTGCTTGATCCACTCCCCCAACCCATATGCCCACCTGATCCTCTGTATGAACCATTCATTAAAATTGTCCGGCTGTCCAACACTCACCTTTAATTTTACTGACATTTTATACTTGAGCCCCATCTTGTGCGACCTTGTAGCAAGGTCAAAATCTTCAGACACCATCGGCCTGAACCCTCCCAACCTTTTGAGCGCGCTCCTTTTTATCATAAAAGCGGCACCGTCTATGGCAAACGTTTTTTGGGAAATTTTAGAAAATACTTCCGATATCATGTTTGCCTGAAGGTAATCGATAGAAGTCAGCCTTGATATTCTGCTGGCAGTTATGCCAACCTTTGAATAATCAAGTATATCATAATTACCAATTTCTATAATTGAATTGTATACTATGTTACTGGGCAGTAGTACATCTGAATCGGCAAACAGCAGGTAGCTGCCCGATGAGCTCTGCACTGCCTGATTGAGCGCGCTGACTTTACCTTTTCGCTCATTGTTTAAGACCACTTTTACGGTTCTAAAATTGTCAAGCTCCTTTAAAAATCCCTGCGAAGGCTCGTCAACCACAATAATTATTTCAATCTGCGGGTGATCATCATTTGTTAGCATTGCTAAACTTGCCAGAACCGTCCGGGATTCTCTGTATACGGGTATGATGACGCTGACAAGTTCTGGGTCCAATCTTAAGCCTAGATTTTTTGGCAGAATTTAAATGTACCTCTTCGCTGTATTTATAAGCAATATTGCGTTGAACAACGGAAATCTATTTTAAAGGCAATGTTTCAATATTTGACATAATGATATTTGGAACATCAGGCGTTAGGGGGTTCATAAACAGCACTCTCACACCGACTTTTGCATATAAAATAACTCAGGCTTTTGTAAAGGTTTACCATGTGGATACCGTGACCATAGGGAGGGACAATAGGGCACAGAGCGTGCCAGTCTGCATGGCAGTAACCTCTGCCCTCCTTTCATCCGGAGTAAATGTTGTTGACCTTGGAATTTCGCCGACCCCGGCCACCATAAGGATAATGAAAGAGTTGAAATATGATTCTGCCATTTCAGTAACCGGCAGCCATACTCCACCGCCCATAACAGGGATACTCTTCTTTTTGTCTGACACAGGAGAACTGGGACCAGCTGATAGCGAACTGGTTGAGAAAGCATACAGAAAAGGCTACCTTAGTGAAGTCCCCTGGACCAAAATGGGAAAATATGAGACTTTTTACGACTATCAGGCGGCTTATATTAAAAGCATCAAGAGAGATGCCCCTAAAATTAGCAACTCAAACATAGTTTTTGATGCAGGCAACGGCGCTATCGGGCCTCTTGCCCAGCAGGTATTTTCTGACATAGGTTTAAACTATAAAGTGATAAATAAATTGCCGCTGTACAATTTTCCAAACAGGTTGCCCAGCCCTATCCCGGCCCATTTAAAGGAAACAATTTCACTTGTTCCACACGAATCAGCAACATTTGGGGTTGCAACAGACTCTGACGGCGACAGGGCCATCTTTATCGATGAACATGGCAAGCTGGTATGGGGCGATATTACTGGAGCTATATTTGCATCACGAATGGTAAAAAGCAGCTCCAGCAAAGTCATAACTACAATAAATACATCAGATAGCGTAAGTGAAGCAGTGAAGTCAGCAGGCGGAAAGCTAATAGTTACTAGGGTTGGCCCACCAGCCATTGCCGCGTCAATAAGAAAACACAGAGATGCTGTTTTCGCCACCGAGGAATCGGGCAAATTTATCTGGCCGAGGATATTGATGTACGGTGATGCAATATATTCCACACTGATGTTGCTTTCGCTTAATGAACCGCTGAGCAGACTGGCAAGGGAAGTGCCATTTTTCTACCTCATCAAGAGGGAGGTGCGTTGTCAGGATGAAATAAAGCAAAAGGTAATGGAAATGGTGTCCGCGGCATTTCGTGGGTACAGAATCAACAGGCTTGATGGGATAAAGGTTAGCATGGGCAAGCACAGGTGGCTGCTGATAAGACCATCAGGCACAGAGCCCGTATTCAGGGTTTTTGCACAGTCAACGCAGAGGAAGGACGCGGAAATTATTGCCGGCGAGGGCGTAAGAGCAATTCAGGAAAGCAAATCCTCCATCTGAAATAGCAAGGAAACACGTTGAAAGAGTAACTTTATAATAAAACAGCAGTATAAAACTCCATTGAGGGTAAAGTTTAACTTCGGAAAACCATCAGGAACAGAGGACCTTTATGATAGGGAAGACGAAGTGAAAAAAGTTATCAGCATTTTGACTGGGAACGGTTCTGCTGCACTTAGTTCAATTAGAGGTATGGGCAAATCTTTGCTTGTAAGAGCTGCCGCAGAACATATTACTGATAAGGCAATCGTGTGGATAGATCTTGAAAATGTTTACAGTTCATTGGATCTGACCCAGCAGCTTATAAGCGGCATTCATGGAGCAAAGGGGGTTTCTGGAGCAGATGAAAACGCTCTTAACGAAGTCAGGCAGAATATGTTGACCAGCAGCTTTAGCGCTTCAGGTTTTCTTGACACCTATTTTAATTCATACATTTTTCATGTAGACAGGCCAGTCCTTGTACTTGACGAAATAACTCACGCAAGGAGGCTTGGCAGGCTCTACGATCACATGATGAACATTTTATATCACGGTGTAAAACACGGCGCATTTCAGGTAATGATGATCAGTTCCGAAATGGGCGCCATGCTTGAAACATTTAACAGCAAGCAGCTTCCATTTAATAGCCTGCTGGAATGGGTTAGCCTTAAGCCTCTTGACGAACCAACATCTGTGAACTTTCTTTTTGAAGGCCTTGAATTTTACGGTGCCAGTTGCCCGAAAAAAATGATATATGAATACTACCGGATAACTGAGGGCATACCTGTGTGGTTAGCGCTTTCTGGCATCAGGATGGTTGAGGGTCTGTGCAACCCCGAAGGAATCTACAGAGATGACAGGTCAGTAAAATACGTTCTTGAACAGCTGGTTGAACTTTCAAAAAAGGAGATAGAAATGCTAAGGCTTATATCGCAAAAGCAGCATGTTGGCCTTGCCGGCACCCATTTAAAGAGAAGCCTGAACTCTCTTATAAGAAAGGGGCTGGTAGCAGGTGCGCCATCAGGTTATATGATTCCGGATCCGATAATGGAACACATGCTAAAATATGAAATACTATAGCACTTGAAAACGATGCAATTAGAAAATTTTAAATCATAAGGCAATTAAAAGTAGATGATGGAATTTGAGAGGGTTCTGAGGGTCAGCAAAGACAGGCTAGGTGTAATAATAGGCTCAGGAGGATCCCAGAAGGCGTTTATAGAAAAAACATTTAAGGTTAAAGTCACTTTTAATGGAGGTTTGGTTAAAATTGAATCGTCAGATAATAAATCTGACCCAGTTACCGCAACTGCTTACATTGAGGCGCTTGCCCGCGGGTTTTCCCCCTACAGCGCATCAGACCTAATAGATGGCCGGGCAGTTATGATGGAGCTGGATTTAAGGGATTATGTTTCTACGAAAAACAGCCTTGTGAGAATAAGGGGAAGGCTGATAGGCACAAACGGTTCAGCAAGGAGTAAAATTGAGCAGCTAACTGAAACTAAAATTTCAATATACGGCGATCATGTTTCGATAATTGGCAAACCAGATAATGTAAAGTTGTCAGCTGACGCTGTAAAGGACCTGATTATGGGTTCAAGGCACGCATCAGTATTTGCAAAGCTGGAAAGGCACAGGAGCACAATGAAGAAGGATCGCCTTAAGCTGTGGGAGACTGGCGTATGAGCTTCCAGGAAATATCCCCCAGCGATTTTTTTTACAGAAACCGGGATCTAGCAGGCTTTAGCAACCCTTCAAGGGCGCTTTATTCGGCGCTCAGGGAGCTTGTCGAAAATTCGCTTGATGCATGTGACAGCTACGGCATACTGCCTGACATTTACGTTAAAATAACTCAGGCTGATAACTCAGCAAACGACATAAGGGAATATGAGCTTTCGGTTCAGGACAACGGAATTGGAATGCCTGATGACAAGATACCCATGGCGCTTGGAAAGGTGTTTTACGGCACCAAGTTCGGGCTAAAACAGGCGCGTGGAACGTTTGGGATGGGAGCAACAATGAGCGTGCTTTATGCCCAGATAACAACAAACAAGCCGGTGTCCATAGACAGCAGCCAGGACGGGGTAAACTATAGCCATTATGAGCTGTTTATTGACATTGAGAGAAACAAGCCGATTATAATCAACCACAGCATTACCGAAGCGTCCGGGTGGAGGGGGACAAGGGTAAGGATGAACCTAGTGGGCGATTATATGCGCTCGGCCGCAAAGGTCAAGGAATACATCAAGCGTGTCGCCATAGTTACCCCCTATGCCAATATCCTGTTTGTAGACCCCGCTGGCGAGGTTTACATGTACAGAAGAACCACGACAGTAATACCCCCCGCACCAGTGGAAGTTAAGCCACATCCAAAGGGGGTTGACCTTGAAATGGTTAGAAGGATGGTAAGGGTGTGGAAGAAGGGCAATATGATAAATTTTCTGACAAAGAACTTTCACAGGGTTGGAAAAAAGACAGCCTTATCATTTCTTCAATATGCAGGGATTGACCCAAACACCGATCCTCGATCGCTCACCCATGAAGATTTGGTAAAGCTGGAAAGTGCACTGAGAAATTATGACAAATTTTTGCCGCCTGATGCCAGCTGCCTTTCTCCTATAGGAAGGGAGTTGCTTATGGAGGGGATCAGGAAGGAGCTTAACCCGGAATTTAATGAGGCGCTAACGAGGACGCCCCTTTCATATGAGGGTTATCCATTCATCGTTGAAGTTGCTGTATCATATGAAAACAGGGACGGCGGAATGAGGCTTTTCAGGTATGCCAACAGGATACCGTTGCTCTATGATGAAGGGAATGATGTGGCCTACAGGGTGCTGAATGAAGAGATAGACTGGAAGAGGTACCATCTTACACCGGACGATCCAATCACAGTTATAACTCACATATGCTCCACAAAGGTGCCGTATAAAACGATGGGGAAGGAGTATGTAGCTGACAGGCCGGAGGTTGAAAGGGAAATAAGGAACGCGCTCAGAATAGTTTTGAGATTTTTATCGATATTTATCAACAGGAGGTCCAGAATGGAAGTTGTAAAAAAGAAGCAGAATATGTACAGGAAGTATCTGCCGCTTATAGCAAAGTTCTCATCAGACCTTGCAGAAAAAGGCATGCCTGATGTGAATAGGCTGATCAGCATGGGGGAGGAGGAAGTTGAGGTACAAGAAAGAGTGGATGGTCAGCAGGCTTAAGGACCTCGGCAGTCAGGTTTACGGAGACCTGGCCAGCGGGAAGTACCCGTATGTGGAAATACCAAGCAGGTCAGTAAGCAACATACAGTACGATAAGAAGCTTAAGCAGTATGTTCTGGGGCCTGAAAGGGTTAAAAGAAACGCTAAAAACACAAAACACCTCAGGCCGTTTTCACAGCTGCTCTGGATTGCTTTTTTCAGCAAGCACCTGATGATGGAAAACAAGACCTCCACGCTGAGGGACATATATTATTCGGCGCAGGCATACCATGTGGACTTTGAAGACCAGGCCGAATCAGATGAAATAATAACAGAGCTGGAAAGCCTGGTGGGATCTGCCAGGGAGGACCTTAACATTTACCCGGAAGAGAGGAGTGCAATTTTTGGTAATTTGACCATCGAGTACAACGTGCCGGGCTATGAAGGGAGAAAGCTAGACCTGACATCCCACCCAGACGGTGTAATGATAGGGCCCGCACTTACGACTTCATCCTTTGTAAAAACCACTGCGGAAAGGGTAATCGTAATAGAAAAGGGCGCACTTTTCACCAGGTTCATAGAGGAAAAGGTGCATGAAAAATACAAGGCCGTGCTGATAGATACGGCGGGCCAGGCTCCAAGAAGCACAAGGTATCTGATCCGCCGGCTGCGCAAGGAGCTGGGCCTCCCCATATATATTTTTACAGACGCTGATCCCTGGGGGATGCATATAGCCATGGTCATAATTTCAGGTTCGGCCAACGCTGCACACATAACTGACCTGACAACCCCTGATGCCACATGGGCAGGCGTATGGGCTACGGACATAAAAAAATACAAGCTGCCAAGCGACCCATTGACAGAAGTTGACATAAAAAGGCTGTACGAGTTAAGGGACGACCCCAGGTACACTGAACAAATTTGGAAGGACCAGATAGATGAATTTCTGAAGTCTCGAAGAAAATCTGAGCAGGAGGCATTTGCCAGGTATGGTTTAACTTATATAGTGGATAAATATCTTCCAGATAAGTTGAGGGAGTTGGGTTAGCAAATGGATCCAAAGGATGTAATTTTAAAGATAGCTTCTCTGGCAGCCATAGTTCTCGCTGTATACATAGCCTTGCTTGGCGTTCATCAGGCGGCACCCTTGATAACAGGCATTTACTATTTGATGTCGGCGATAATTATCATAGGAGCACTTGTTGCAATTTTTGCAAAAGTGGAATAGCAAGTTTCAAAATAATTATTTATAAATAGTTTGCGGGCTATTAATTGCTTAAATGCCGGCACGCACAAGGTGGATATTATGGGTGAGATTTTCAGTAAAGCGGGCAGTATCTCAAGTGCGGAACACGGCTCTGTGCTCTGCTTTAAAGCTGACTTACGGGGTTGACTGAATGTGAAGAAATACATAATTGTGGCTGGATGCCCTGCAGTTGGCAAAAAGACAATTGCAGCCAGCCTCTCTGGCATGACCGGCATGCCATTCCTGGAATACAGTTCTTTTTTGCTTGATGCCGGCGCGGCAAGTTATGAAAATAACGAAATCATAATCAATGAAAAAATGGCAGGGGAATCGTTTGACAAATTAAACGGCAAGCACATAATTTCAGGTACATATGCACTGCGCCTTGTGGATCCAGAAGAAGTAATAAGTGCCGTGGTAGTCAGATGCAATCCGTTTGTGCTCTATTACAGGTATCTAGTACAAAATTATGAGCTGAGAAAAATAAGGGAGAACCTGACGGCAGAGTTCGTTGATAGATGCCTGGCAGAAACAATTGAAATGCTGGGCAACGAAAAGGTAATGCAGATTGATGCGACCTTTGAAACTCCACATTTATCTGCGGCCAGAATCGATAATGCCATTAAAGACGGGACATCACTCTTTGATGAGGTTGACTGGTTAAGCTACATCAGTGATTATGGTCAATTGAAGAAATTTATGCTGTGATTTTCTTGCAATTTAGGTGAAAATAATACCTAATTGTTATTAATGCGCCAGGCTTAAAGTGTGGTATGGGGATAAAGTTCATAATTGATAAATCGATAATGCAAAATCCACCCCCCTGGGTGGATAAAACCGTTATCGGATTTCCAATGGATTCAGTTGCTCAATACAGGGGCAGAAATGGCCTGCACATAAGGGAATATGAGGACAGGTTCGAAGTGCATGTTGATGCATTTGATCCGCGATCTCACCCGCTACTGCACATGGCATTTGAATGTATGCCAACTGTCATAAGGTTGATAATCTGAAAATGACGCTTAAGAGGATGTTAAAGATATTTTTCACCCTACTGCCAAGTTTTACCTACTACTATTTTGACAGAAGAAAGGCTCTTAAGACCGAAGACCTGAGGGACCATTACGATTCGATGAGGAACCATGCAAAAAAGATGGTTGATAGATTTATGGAACTGGGCCCGGCATTTATAAAACTGGGGCAGTTGCTTTCTGTCAGGAGCGATGTGCTGCCCCAGCCATATATGGATGAGTTTGTAAGGCTTCAGGACCAGGTGCCTCCAGCAAAATTTGAAGGCATAAAGAAGATTATAGATGAGGACCTGGGCGGGATCAACAAGGTTTTCGAAGATTTCAACCCCGTTCCTATAAGCGCAGCAAGCCTTGGGCAGGTTCATGAGGCAAAGTACAGGGGAAGGGGTGTTGTAGTTAAGATCATAAGGCCTGGCATAGGCAAAGTAATAGATGAAGATGTAAGCACCATAAAAAAGCTGCTTCCGCTGATGTCTGTTTTTATGGGGAGGGCATTTCTTAATTCTTTTATGACCGCAGTTGATCAGTTCTATGAAACGGTTTACGATGAGATGGATTATGCAAAAGAGGCAAACAACATGAAAAGGTTAAAATCGCTGCTGTCATCTTACAAATACGTCGTCGTGCCTGATATTTTTCCAGAAGTTTCAACAAAGAGAATCATTGTAATGGAAAGAATAGATGGCATAAAGGTAACCGATGTAAAAAGGCTTGATGAGCAAAAAATAGACAGGGTTAAAATAGCGTCGGCGCTTTCAAGGCTTTATCTTGTCATGGTCCTGAAAATGGAAATGTTTCACGCAGACCCCCATCCCGGCAATATTTCCATTTTAAATGACGGAAAGATAGCGCTTTACGATTTTGGCATGGTTGGAAGCCTTTCAAAGGATATGAGGGATAAAATGATGTGGCTTTACATGTCGCTGGCAACCAGAAATACGGAGGAAATGATCGATGCGCTCATAGACCTCGAGGTTCTTGATCCGTTTGTGAACAGATACATAATAGCAAAGGGGATCGATATGGCGCTAAATGAAATGGAGGGATTTCGGGTAAGCGAATCTGATGTAAGGATGCTCATGTACGCCGCAAACAGGGTGATTTACAGGTTTCCTTTCAGGCTTCCAAAGCAGCTAGTGCTTTATCTGAGGATGGGATTGATGCTTGACAGCGTGTGCAGGGCCCTTGATCCAGAATTTAACTTCATACAAACCCTCCCTTCCATCTTTGAGCAGGAAGGCCTTTACAAGGATTATTATATATTCAGGGTTAAACAGCTGGCCGGCAGGGTAACAAAATATCTTGATTCAGCCATGAGGCTGCCAGCACTGATGCAGGAATTCTACCAGCTTGAAATAGAAAAGGAGAAAAAAAGGCACTCAATTTCTTGGGGCGCTGCAGGCATTGTGTTTGGCTTCATTTTGGCGGCATCAATATTTTTTCTGATCCGCTGAAATATTCACCTGAAATATATCAGTTTGTTTTTAGAACCTGTTAGGCAGGTCAATCCTTTTGACCTGAGGCGCTTGCCCAGTTCAATATCCATTGTGATTACCGGGATTTTCCTTTCAGTTGCCAGCTTTACTATATCGTCGTCAGCGTTATTATTATATTCTACAACTTCTGCAGGGACAAATCCGCGCACTTTGATTTTTTTTCTCTTTGAAACTGAATCAAGCTCCCTCAAAACCGATCTCGTGACAACGGGGTCTACTTTGTCGTAAATATTTACAAGCTGCTGGTAAAGCGGAGTGGGTCCTTCCGTTATTACCACAATAAAGCTGGTGTCAAATATTACCTTCACATGCTTGCATTGTCACAATTGACTTTTAAAGTGTGTGCAAACTAGCGAATTTGCATTTGGCTGTCAATGTTCAGATAAGTTTAAAGACCATATTATGTAACCTTAAATAGAAAGTTGAAAATACCAAAACAGCCCGAGGTGAACATTGGCACTGCAGGTCACGTTGACCATGGCAAGTGCCTTACCCCAGACCAGAAGGTAAGAATAGCCGGTTATGAATTTAGCGGCAATGACCTGATAAGGCAGTTCGAAATAAACCAAATCAATGATGAGCTTTACAGATTTGACGCCAAGCTCAAGGTGGACAGCATCAACGGCATGAAAATAGTCGGAGCAACGGCGTTTCCTTACTTCCAGAAGTACTGGGGCGATATCGTAGAGCTTGAGACAGCAGGAGGAAGAAGGGTATCCGGGACCCCAAACCACAAGCTGTTCGATTCAAAGTCAGGCTGGACCAGGCTTGATCAAATTACAGAAGAGAGCAGCATAATGGTTAATGAAAATGACAGGGTAGATTATGACAGGGTATCTGCGATATCCCACAAAAAGTACAGGGGGATAATATTCGACATTTCGGTTCCTCAGATTCATAACTTTATTATGGCCAATGGCATAGTTTCGCACAACACAACGCTGGTAGAGGCAATTACTGGCAAATGGACCAGCCTTCACAGCGAGGAACTGAAGAGGGGAATTACTATAAAGGTGGGATATGCCGATGCGGCAATATATGAATGCAACACACTGCCTGAACCCCAGAGGTATGTAACAGATGGAAAGTGCCCCGAAGGGGAGGCAAACCTGAGGAGGGTGATAAGCTTTGTTGATTCTCCGGGCCATGAAAGCCTCATGTCAGTAATGCTCAGCGGTGCGGCAGTAATGGATGGCGCAATAGTGGTAATTGCCGCAAACGAACCCGTGCCTCAACCCCAGACAATGGAACATCTTCAGGCACTTAAGATGATTGGCATAAAGAACATAGTGTTCGTGCAGAACAAGGTTGACCTCGTAACATACAATGAAGCATTAACCAACTATAACAGGATACTAAGCTTCATAAGCTCCTATGGGTATGATAAATCCCCCGTAGTTCCTGTATCTGCGCAGAAAAGGCTAAACATAGATGCCATGATACAGGCCATCGAAGAAATAATCCCGACTCCAAGCAGGGATATACAGGCACCCCCCCTTATGCAGGTTTTAAGGTCTTTTGATATTAACAAGCCCGGAACCGAAGTTTCAGAGCTCTCTGGAGGCGTGCTGGGGGGCTCACTGAAGCAGGGCAAGTTAAAACTTGGAGATGCGATAGAAATCAAGCCTGGGCTTCCCACAAGGACCAGCTTTCAACCGGTAGTTACTAGGGTAAAAAGCCTGTTCACTGCGGGTGGCAATGTTGAAGAGGTAATGCCAGGAGGGCTCATAGCGGTTGGCACTGAACTGGACCCGATTTTCACCAAAAACGACATAATGGTTGGTAACTATGTTTCAAAGCCCGGCTTCCTGCCAAATCCTGTTTATGAAATCGAAGTAAATTATGAACTGTTCGAATATGTCATAGGCACGAGGGAACTTATCAGGACGGAAAAGATCAGGGTAAATGAACAGTTGAAGCTCAACATAGGCACCATGGTAAATTCCGGTGTAGTTGTGGACATCAGGGCAAACAACCTGAGGATCAAGCTGAAGAGACCGTCAATAGCATTAAGCGGGGACAGGATCGCAATAAGCAGAATGATATCGGACAGGTGGAGGCTTGCCGGGTCTGGAAAAATACTGTGAGAATGAATCACATTCAGGATCATCTTTTTTCGGCGTAAAAATTAACATCCAAAAGCTTGTGTAAAAAGTTTATATTAAAGGTTATAATATACTGCAAACGATGATCAAAAAAAGGCCTTCTATAGGAAAGGTCACTGCGGCAGTAATTGCGATCGTTATAATAGTTATAGCAGGAGGAGCAGGATATTATTACTATCTTTCAACAATTCCGAAGCCAGTGTCAATGACAATTATGGTTGACAGTGGCAGCGAGACGCAGCAGTATTTAACCACTGTAGCAAAAGATTTTGAAGCGGCTCACCCTTCAGTCACGATAAACGTTGAAGGTGTTGGCTTTTCAGACATGGTTACTACTGCATCAACGGCATTAAAGGACAAGGCGTCACAGCCGGCAATCATAATGTTTTATCCGTCCCAGGCACCTGACCTCGCGCCGTACCTGGCGAATCTTCAGGATTACAGCAGCGAGATCAATCTTTCAAACATGATTTATGCTAACATGCAGCAGGGAGGATATTACTATGCTCCAAATGGAACGGTAATCAGCACAATAGGGGTCCCGATACACAGCGTGTTTGGATATGTTCTTGGCTATCAGAAGAGCATATTTGAAAACACGACCCTTGCATCAGAATTCCAGAAACAGTACGGATTTGCCTTTAATCCAACAAACCTTACATCATGGACACAGCTGTATGACATTGCAAGCTTCATAAACAGCACACATGTAACACAGTACGCTCTGTTGTTCCCGGACAGCTCCCACCATTCAGATATAGACATGGTGATGCCGCTTCTGGAATACTACGGGCTTAAGGACAATGTTCCAGGATTTGTAGCAGAGCCACCAGGCTATTACACTCTACTCATGAACCAAAATGGTAAGTGGACAACGTCATTTAACAATACAGCTGGTGTTGATGCGCTGATGATGTGGAACCAGCTCATAAAGTTCCAGCCATCTCTTTCCGTGCAGTCAATAGGATATGACCAGCAGGAACAATTCCCAGAAACAGGTCAGTATGCCATGTTCATAATGTGGACCAGCTTTATACCACTCTTTGAAGCTAACACTTCAAAGATAGCTAACAATCTTGGAATTGCTTTGTTGCCAGGACAAATGACTGGATTCGCCCCAACTTTCCTTGGAATAAACCCCTATGGACCCAATCCGAAGCTTGCTGCGGAGTTCATTGCCTTTGCAATGTCTAATAGTGAATATGAAAAAGGAATACAATCGATGGGGTATATTCCAGGAACATATACTGGAATAGCAATGGCTTCTCAAAGTTCGAGCCTAAGTTGGTTAGGCCCGTTCTCCAGCTATGCCCTAACAGCCAAGGTTCCATTATTGCAGGCGGCAGCAATTCCAGTAATAGGATCTCTGACCGGAACATTGATTCCATACTTCAATGGCGAAGTTTACAACTTCATGACTTCTTCCCATCCGACACCAGCCTTAGCCCAGCAGAACCTTCAGACAGCTGCAAATGAATGGATGACGTACATACAGCAGCAGCACATAACCCTGTGACCTGAATGAAACCAATTACAAAGTGGGCAGGTATTTTAACACTGCCCGCTATTATTTATTTTTTGATTTTCACGCTTTACCCAATTATAGGAAATGTAATATTGAGTTTTCAGAGGGAAACCCTTACTGGTGCCCTCGTCTGGACGGGATTGTTCAATTACCATACAATATTGGTTGACCCATATTTTGGCCTGGTGTTTAAAAATACAATATTTTACATGATAACAGTGCCGTTCATAGACTTGGCCCTTGCCATCCCTTTGGCGGCACTTCTAAAGAGGACTGACAGCAAAATAATGCTTTTGCTTGTTCTGTTGCCTTCATTCATTCCATTTGTGACTGCGGCAGTTTCGTGGGAACTCGTGTTGAATCCATTCTATGGTCCGGTTTACTATTTCGCCAGGTTTAACTGGTTTAAGACAATTTGGATGATAGTGATAATGGATGTCTGGGAAAGCCTTCCAATGGCTGCGCTTTTTATATTTGCGGGTTTGAAATCTGTGCCCCGTGAAATAGAGGAGGCAAGCGAAGTTGACGGATTGAGAGGCATCAGGAAGCTGATGCAGGTTGACCTGCCTTATATATTGCCTAACATACTTATGTCTCTTGTTTTATCAATAATTTTTGCCACGTTCACGTTTGACCCCATTTTTGTTACACAGGGCGAAGTGCCTCCCATGTCAAATGTAGATCTGGCTTACTATTCATATCAGCAATTCTTCACGGGGATAATAGGCTATGCAGCAGTCCTGATAATAATAATGAGTGCCATGTCCACAATAATGTCATATGCCTTTGTCAGAGTACTGAGGGGAAATCCGGCAAATAAACCGGCAAAAAGCAATACGTCAAGGTGGCAGAGTTTTGCCCAAAGATTTCCGAATTTACCTATGTCTTCAGCTGTAACGTGGGTAGCAAGCGCAGTTTATCTGATATTTTTTCTCTTCCCGCTTGTGTGGGTATTCCTTGAATCAATAAAACCAGGAGCGCAGATTTTCAGCATACCACCAATAATATTGACCAGCACTCCATCATTGGTTCATTATGCCTCAGCGATATTTGAGGGTTTGCCATTCCTCATATCAAGCCTGGTAGTGGCAGTGGGGGTTCTCCTCATTACAGTGTTTATTGGCACCCCTGCGGCATTTGCTATGGCAAGGTACAATTTTGGCGGCGACAAACTTCTGGTATATGTCCTTTTCATTTACACTCTACCTTCAATCATCTTTATGCTGCCGTTATATGAAATTATGAATGCGTTAGGGTTAATCAATACTATGTGGGCTCTTATAATAACATACCCGGTGTTTGTATTGCCGGTTGTTATATGGTTAAGCTATAATTTCTACAAGAACTTTCCGGCGCACGTAGATGAAGCAGCGCAGGTGGACGGCATGAACCTGGTAAATGCATACTTCAGAGTAATAATGCCAATGAGCATGGATGGGATAATGATAGCAGTGCTGTATTCATTTATGATCTCATGGGGTGCTCTTATATTTCCACTGGTTCTCACTTATTCGCCATTTTCAATGAACCTGGCTGCTCCAATTGGTGCTCAGACATATTCCATATTTATAGGTGCAACTCTTGGTCATGAATCAGTACATTATGGAACACTGGCGGCAGCTTCAATAATAAGTTTAATACCTCCCGTTATTTTACTGTATGTGATGAGGGACAGGCTTGAACGCATGTACAGGGTTGGAGGTGTCAAGGGTTGACTGATATCCTGGTTCTGGAGAATGTAGCAAAAAGATACGGCAAAATTGTTGCTCTGAATGTGGAAAAGCTGGGGATTGAAGAAGGAACATATAACGTTATCCTGGGTCCTTCCGGGGCAGGAAAAAGCACCATGCTTCGTATAGTTGCCGGGCTTGATTACCCGGACAGCGGAAAGATAATTCTTGGCGGAAAGGATATAACGAACAAACCCGCCTGGGAAAGGGATATAGGGCTCGTTTTCCAGAATTATGCTCTTTACCCTCACTTTACAATATACGATAATATAGCATTGCCTCTTACTGTAAAGGGATTAAAAAAGGAGGAAATAAGGGAAAGGGTGATGCAGATTGTCAAGGTGATGGGCATAGAGGAGCACATAAACAAATATCCGAGACAGCTCAGCGGAGGCCAGCAGCAGAGAGTTGCGCTGGCAAGGGCAATAATCAAGCAGCCAAAGCTTCTTTTGCTTGACGAGCCGCTTTCAAACCTTGACGCAAAGGTCAGAATAGAGCTTAGAAGCTATTTAAAATCGCTGCAGCGCCAGTTGAACATAACTGCTTTGCACGTAACGCATGACCAGTCCGAGGCGATGGCTATAGCAGATAACCTTGTTGTACTGAACGGCGGTGCGGTGGACCAGGTAGGAAGCCCAAAGGACATTTACGAAAACCCGAAGACCGTTTTTGTTTCAACATTTATCGGAATGCTAAATGTCGTTCCTACATCAGCATTCAACATTAAGGATGGGTATGATTCAATTGGGTTCAGGCCAGAAAATGCCGAAATAGTCGACAAACAGGAACCGGGCACAGTTGAAGGTACAATAAAATATGTAGAATATCAGGGAGAGGAGACAATTGTGTACTTAACAGTCAGTGAGAATTCAGTTAGAATAAGGGACAGGCAGAACAGGACATTTGAGGCAGGAAAGAAGGTTTACATAAAGCTAAAGAGGGCATTTGCGTTCAAAGACGGGAAAGTAGTAAAGACGGTGCAGTTGTAAGAAAGCATTATATCTTAAATAAATGATGTTTTTGTAGTTGGCAAACAGGCTTATTTCATGGTCCATAATATCAAGCAGGGTAGTTTACAGCATGTACTGGGTCTTCCTTTCGCCTGCGTATATCTTATTCCAGGCGTCACTTGGTTTCTCAAAATACCAGCTTGGGCTTATATCATGGGCTTTTGTTATAGGTGCGGCAGCTTTTCAGCTTCCATCGGGCATAATAGCTCACAGGATTGGGCCCCAAAAAGTTTACATAGTTGGCCTTATTGTTCTTTCTTCATCAAGTTATATTTCAGCGGCGAGCTGGAATATTTATGAATTGTTGATTTCCAGGGTGCTGGCAGGCGCAGGTGCGGCAATGTTTTTTTCTTCAGCAGGGTACGTTTTATCAATACTGAACAAGCAAAAGGTAGGCCTTTATATGGGAATATATAATGCCGCCTTTAGCATTGGCGCGGCACTGGGGCTGTTCTGGTCTGTCATATATGGCATAATGTACTGGAGGTACGCAATTGTTCTGGCAGGCATCATTGGCGTGGCGTTAAGCGCAGTGGATTACATTACTGTAAAAGGTGTATCATTTAATGAAAAAGAAAGTGTAAGCTGGAGGATAGACCGGAAAGTCCTTTCATTTGCCCTTATGCTTTCAGGCTTCTGGGGGACATTTTATGCAGCAGAAACGCTTTTGCCGTCGTACTTTGAGATAATCGGCCGTTCTTCCATAAGTGCAAGCGGCATTTATACATCAGTTTTGCTTTTGTTCAGTATACCAGGCGGAATAGCCACTCTGGCATACGACAGGACAAAGCGCAAGACACTGTTCCTGTTTTTATCAGTGGCCATGGGGGGAATCGGGTTCGCCTTAATGGCCAACCAGCAGCTGCTTCTTGCTGGAATGGCGTTGATAGGGTTCTTCAATGAGGTGGCGTTTTCTGCGCTTTATGCTATATCGCTTGAAATGTCAAGCTTTAACAGGGGCGCCATGACGCTTGCCTTTGTTAACTTCATCAACATGGCACTGGGCATGTGGATATCGCTTGTTTTTTCATATGTCATGGCAATTTCGCCATACATTCTGTGGATTCTGATGGCAGTAATAACCATAGTTCCAGCCCTACCAATGCTGTTAATGGGAAGGAAAGGAAATACAAGGAAGTAGATTAATCATCACACTAATAGTGGTAAAATGTGAAAATTGGCAAGCTTTCAGCCTTGGCTGCATAATTAAAATCAAATGTTTGCTTTAGGCGGCAATAGTGATAATGGAAAACATTAAAAATGCACTAGTTCGAGGTTTGGTGATAAAAGATGAGCGTAAACTGGAATGCAAATTCAAAGGCATTTGACAATCTGCTTGGGGCAATAGGAAGGACACCAATGGTTAAGTTGAACAAGATACCTCTTGACGCAGGAATCAAGGCAAGCATATATGGAAAGCTGGATTACCTTAATCCTTCAGGGTCATTAAAAGATAGGGTCTACTTCAGGATGATAACGGAGGCAGTAAAGCGCGGGACCATAAAGCCTGGGATGGAAATTGTTGAGGTGAGTACTGGCAATGCCGGCATCGCTTGCACGTGGGTAGGCACACTGCTTGGATACAAGGTTACAATAGTCATGCCATCAGGCATGAGCGAGGAAAGGAAGAAGCTCATAAGGTACCTTGGGGGAAACATAATTGAGACTCCTGGAGCTGAAAGTGATGTTGACATATCATACGATTTGGTAAAGAAAATGGTCAAGGAACATCCGGAGAAATACTGGTTCCCGGACCAGTACGTAAACCTTGATGCAGTTGCAGCACACCACGACACTACAGGAGCAGAAATCTGGGAACAGACATCTGGTAAGGTGGACGGGGTTGTTTTAACTCAGGGAACAGGCGGTACCATAACTGGCGTTGGAAGATACCTCAGGGAAAGGAATCCAAAGGTGATGCTTTATGCAGCAGAACCAAGCGAAGCGCCGCTACTTGCCAAAAGGCAGTGGGGTTCGCACAGGATTGAAGGGATAGGGGACGGATTTGTTCCTAGGAATCTTGACGTATCAATTCTTAACGGTATAGTGACAGTCAGTTCAGACGAGTCGATCTACTACGGTAAACAATTGATGATGAAGGAGAAGATACTTGCGGGCATTTCGTCAGGCGCAAACGTCGCAGCAGCAATCAAGCTTTCTAAAAGGCATCCTGAATTAAAGAATATTGTAGTAATGCTGAACGATTCAGCCATGAGATATTTCACTACTGAGCTATTTGATGTAAAGAAACACGTAGAAATACCAGAAAGAGAGCATCCTATGGACGACTATACAAAGCAGGAACTGGACAAGTACCAGCCGAAATGGGAAATAATAGAATAAATTTCAATAAACGTTTATTTTTATTTTTTTAACATTTTTTTTATCAACAGTTATTAGAAGTATTCCATTCTTGAATGTCGCCTTAATATCATCTTCGGTTACCGTAAAGGGCAGCCTGACCCTCTTTTCATACTGGCTTGTTTCAAAGGCTTCCCCTGCCGAAATTCCCTTTCTCCATTTAATGGACCTGGATGCATTGGCCACTATTTCTATCAAATCTCCATAAACATATATCTCAATCTGGTCTTTACTGTTTACAAACGGCAGGTCCACACTTATCATGATCCTGTCGTTTGTTTCTCTTATATCGCTCAGCGGTTCGATTCTGTTGTCCCACATCTTAAATCACCTGTACATGGTTGTTAACGGGCTTTCAATTCCCTGCTTTTGAGCTGCGGTTTGCTGCACAAGGTTACTCATGCTAAGCCTCATTTCATCAGCTTTGTCCAGAAGCGGCTTGAGATCCAGTTTCATATCTATGAGTCCCGACATGGCCTTAAGGGAAGCAGCTGCCGCTCCTGGATCTGGGTAGTTTTCAAAGGCCTGGGCAATGAGTGCAACTGCATTTGCACCTTTTGCTGCAAGTTCGTTCATGAGCAAAGCAAAGACGCCAGAAATAAAACCGTCCTCCAGCACTTCTATGTTTTTCTGCTTTATCATATCTATTAAAGAAGGGTTGTTTGCAACCGCAACTACATGGGGCTCATTCTGATCGATTCTCTTCTGTGACGGGTAACCATTTAGTGAAATCAGCATGCTTATCCTCTTTTCTGAAAGCCACTGTGCAATTGCAGTTGCAAGGGAGTTTATAAGCGCTGTAGGTATTGGAACTTCTGACGAGATTACAAGCATAGAATCATTTCCAAACACCTTAATGGGTTCAACTATTACTCCCATGTGAACAACCTGCACAGGAGGCATCAGGTGGCTTTTGATTACAGCTACAGGTTTCAAATTGAAAGTATCGATCAGGAATGATGAGGCAATTACCCCAACCAGGCCTATGTCTGGAAGGCCCTCCACGGCGATCAGGCCCTTGGGTATAGGTTCCAGTTCAATTATTGTTATATCTCCATAGTTTTTTTCCTGCATGTTAACTTTAAGGTCAGAACTCAATATAAGCTTTCTGCATTTTGTGAGTGTGGGACGCTATTCCGGCATACTTACCTATCAAAGTTGAATAGATTGTGCCACAGGCCCTTGCACAACAACGCGCTGTCAATCCTGTCATAGCGCCTCTGAGCAACGCCCCATCCGAACATCT
>JAMCTX010000009.1 GCA_023381255.1 Nitrososphaerota archaeon | reverse complement strand
ACATGTGTTGTTCCACTTGCCTTTCAGGCATATAAATAAAAGCCAGGCAACTTGTTTATACATTATAATGTCAAATTTTGATTACAAAATAGTCAAGTAATTGGACACAGCAGAAATTGCCGGCTTAGCCTGTCCAATAATTTCACATGTAAAAATCATCAAGATTGTAGCACAAACCATTAACAGATTTCAGCATTCTAAAGATATTTGATCCTCAGTTTGTTTGTATATTTAAAAAGGGCTATCATGCCTTCCTTGTTCATTTTTGAGCTTATATCGCATGCCGTTTTATATAATGGAAAAATTCTTAAATCTGGTGCAATTTCGCATAAACAAACGGCCACAAACGGTTTGTTAAAAATATCGTTGTGTGGAATGGCCAGATCCTCACTGGCCAGATCGTCATAAATTAGCATATCTATATCGATTGTTCTATCATCTGGCTTGTTCCTGTAAACTGACCGGCCCATTTTAGCTTCTATAGATGGAATTATCGTTTTCTTTAAATCAAACGGATCATGTTCGGTTTTGCAGCCTAAAACGCAGTTATAGAAATAGCCGTTGTACCTGCCAATCGGCTCAGTGCGGTACACAGTAGAAATTTCTTCCAGCTTAACCACTTTCTGTATATGGCCTAGCGCGATATCTATATTTACTTCTGGCATGATGTTTGAGCCAAGTTCTAGGTAAATTTTGGCCATGATTTATAGGCGAAGCCAGTAATTTTTAATATTTACTGCTATAGGTTAATAAGCTGAACAGCTGAAAGAATGAGAATTACCACTCAAACGCATGACAACCTTTGAATCAAAGCTCACTAAATTGTTAGCCCTCTCTTCATAGCTATATGATAGGCAGCCACCATGTCCTTTTTTACCCTTGCCCTTCCCTTGGGCGTTGTCCTTTTTTCATTTACAACCTGAATAAGATCGTGCGATTTAACTATTGGCCTCAGCCCATCTATTATTTTTTGGGTAATTTCAGGCCTTCCATCCCCTATTTTGATATCAAGGTTGCCAAGCTCGGCAGCAGATAGCCTTGATACTAAACCAATAACTTCCTGAGTATTATTCATTATGTCCATATGTACTGGCCTGTTCTCAATTGTTACCGCTATACCTATTCTGGAACCCGGATCAATCCCTAATTGTATATTCTTTCTGCTGTACAGACATTGAAATATCTTAATTTTATCCAATATCTCATCCTTTGAGAGCTCCTCAAAGGTAATTGAAGTTAGGTCATTACACTTCTCACAGTCTGTAGTCAGGTAAAGCCCTTTAATGTCCATTGATTGTTTTGGCACTTCAATTTTATATTTCAGCTTGATGGATTTAAGTAAATTTACAAAATAAAAAAATGCCCTGCCATTTGTTGTTGAAATATAAATGGTCAGACACGCATCACCATTTGTTCGATAAAATCGGGCGTAAAATATGTTATGCATTTTTTCGTGCTATAAAATAATGAATCGCGTTGAATCTTTGCCTTTATTTTTCCAGCCACGCGTCTATTATTTTGCATCCTTAAATAAAAAATTTTATCTAAAAAAGCAATTTCTGGTGTTTCACACTTGAAATTTATTATGGAAAAGCGTTCTTTAATTTAGCCCCAAAACCTATATTTTTTCTTCTGCAAAAGTGAATCTTTGTACTTTTGAGTGAAATTTTTATAATAATCTGCATCCAATGGCCCGGTCAGTGAAGGGTCAAGCACAAATCCCGAGGCACCCCTGTTTACAAGTTCCTGAATGTCTTCTGGCTCAATATTATTTGCCACTTTGAACAAAATTGGCTTTGAAACCGCGCTGTAAACCAGCATGAACCCCACTATATCCAGTATATTATATTTGACGTCCATTCCTGATTGTGATCTGGGTAAAAATACCAGAGATTCCACCCCTGACAGTTCGCCTAATATTCTGTAAAATTCCAGCGGCATTTCTGTTGGTGTGTAAAGCATTAACGGGAGGGTTTCATCCCTTAATATAAATGGGGGAATGGTGCTTGGGTATCCAGCCAGAAAGTCAAGTTTTATCGATTTTAATTGATCCCATTCTGATTTTTCTATAAACCTCAAGTCCCCTAACAATAACCCTTTTTTAACATTCACCGTTGATGCTATCTGGTTTATGTTTTCTATCTCCTCTTCAATGTTTCCTGTCATATACTGGGATTTTTGGGACAGGACTGACAAGACTACAGCGTCTGCTCCTCCTTCTATTGCTGCGCTGACAACCTCAATATCGTTTTTAGGCACCTCAACTATCAAAGGTAATTCGGTTTTAAATAATGATTGCCATTGGTTCATTTATATCTGCTATATCAGAAATACATTTATATTTTTAAAGGTAACTGAAGGCATGCAAAAAATTGTTTTAGAACCCATTGGGTCTGTCAAAGTTCTTCGCAATGAAGAAAATATAAGGGGAGACCACGCTGAAGTAGTTTCAGAAATAACCATTTTTGACCAATTTAAGGATGGATTAAAAGGACTTGAGGGGTTTTCCCATGTAATAGTTCTTTGCTATTTTGATAAATTAAGAGATTTTGAAAAGGGAGTGCTTCTGGTAAAACCCAGAAGACTTACACGTTATGGTGTGCCCCTTGAATCGCTCCCCGAAGTTGGTGTCTTTTCCCTGGATTCCCCGAACAGGCCAAACCCCATAGCTATTTCTATCGTGGAATTAATAAATGTGAACCAGTCAACCATTACAGTAAGGGGCCTAGATGCCTTTGACGGGACGCCTGTTGTTGATATCAAGCCATATACCCCTGACCGCGCTATATGCGACATTAAGCTCCCAGAATGGTATAGCAGCTTGCTAAAGAAATTAAATATCAAAGAAATATAAATGGTATCGGGGTTTGCGTAGTATGTGAACTACGTCGCGCTAAAGCGCGCCGGGTCCCGCTTCAATGGAACCAGCTTGGTCTCCATGAAGGTTACCCTCCATGAAGCGTAGAGGTCATTTCCTCTGCGGGCATTCTGGGTCTTTTTAAGACCCATGGGCTTATGTTCCCCCATCTCCACATGGGAGACATCGCTTATTCTGGAACCAGTGAGTACGGGAGCCGATGCGCTGCACGCGAAGTTCTGCTCACTTTCCTGTTGCGTCTCACTCATTCCTTTATTATTATACAAAAACATGTATTTGGCCGCCATTTTTGACAATTCATCCTTTGCTTGAAAGCAAAGGTTTTCTTGTCACATAATCAATAAAAAATAGACTATTGACTATTAATAAGGCCTAGATATGGCAACATATTATAATAAGGCTCTAATAAATGGTCTATGGATCCAATCGAATTTTCCAAGATTTATGAAGGGAAGATACAGGTTTTCCCAAAAGTTCCAATAAAATCATACGATGATTTTGCAGTGATTTATACGCCAGGAATAGCAAAAGTTGCAGAGGCTGTGCATGAAAATCGGGACCTCAGCTTCAGCTTAACAAGCAGATGGAACACAATAGCAATTATTACAAATGGTAGCAGGGTTTTGGGGCTGGGAAACATAGGGCCAGAGGCTGCAATGCCGGTTATGGAGGGAAAAGCGCTTCTTTTCAAGTACCTTGGCGGCGTTGATGCAATACCGATTCCCATAAGGGCAGATAACGCAGAAGACTTCAAAAGGGTGGCCATGGCAATAGAACCAGCTTTGGGAGGAATAAACCTAGAAGATACCGAAAGCCCGCTGTGCTTTGAAGTGCTTGAGGAACTTAGAAAATCTCTGGAAATACCAGTATGGCATGATGACCAGCTTGGCACTGCTTCAGCAATTCTAGCTGGCTTGATCAACGGGTTTAAAATAGCCGGTAAAAGCACCAATTCTGCAAAGGTAGTTCTGTTTGGCGCAGGCGCCGCTAATATAGCTGCTGCAAACTTGCTTGAAATTTATGGCTTTAACAAATCAAAAATCATAATGATTGACAGCAAAGGCCCACTTTATCCTGACAGGGAGGACATAGATAAGCTCATGTTTACAAACAAATGGAAGTATAACCTGGCTGTTTCTACAAACAAAGATGATTCTAGGACAATTAACGATGCATTTAATGGCGCTGATGCTGTAATAGCGGCTTCAACGCCAGGGCCGCACACGATTAAGAAAGAGTGGATTGCAAAAATGGCTGATAAACCCATAGTGTTTGCGCTTGCAAATCCTATACCAGAAATCATGCCAGATGAAGCATACGATAATGGTGCATATATCGTAGCCACGGGCAGGAGCGATTTTCCCAACCAGGTTAATAATTCCCTTGTATTTCCTGGCGTATTTAGAGGGGTGCTTGATAGCAGAGCTAAGTACATAAGCTATACCATGGCCATAGCAGCGTCCCAGGCGCTGGCTGCCTATGCTGAAAGGCACGGGCTGGACAGGCAATATATAATACCTAGGATGGATGAATGGAGCATGTTTTATGAAGTAGCAGCCGCCGTAGCAGACAGGGCAAGGGTAGAAGGGTATGCAAGGAACCCTCTTAAATATGAAGAGTATCTTGAGCTTGCAAGGAAAAGGATAATAAAAACTAAAAAGAACATAGAAGTGGTGACAAGCGATGACAATTAGGAAAGCTGTAAAATCTGATATTGATTCTTTAACGGATATGTTTAGTAAAATGTACATTTTGAACTCGGAGTTTGATCCGTTGTTGCAGGTGCCGGACGATATAAAGCAGAGGGTCAGGGATTCTGTGGAGGATGCGCTAAATGATGAAAAAAGCCTGATATACATATATGAAGATGGCAAACCCTATGCCGCCATCAAAATCAAGCTTGATGAGAGGGAATTTTATGCTCCATCAAAAGTAGCGAGAATTGAAGAATTCTACGTGCACCCAGCTAAAAGAAGGGAGGGACTCGGCGGATATTTTCTGAGCTTTATAGAAGAAGAACTTAAAAAAATGGGTGTAACCCTGATCATTGCAAGGTTCCCCTCCAAAAACCTTATAGCTGTTTCATTTTACTCAAAGAGCGGGTTCAGGGAAATTCATAATGAATTTGCAAAATCGGTGGACTAAACAGTTCACAAAAAGTATAAATGTTATTAATGCACAACTTTGACATGGAAACTTTCAAGGCTATTTTAACCAGAATTGAAGTAAGAGAATTTAGTGGAGAACCAGTTCCCCTTGAGCAGCAAGTAAAGGTATTGGAAGCCGGCAGGGCTGCTGCCAGCGCTTATAACAGGCAGCCATGGAACTTTGTATTGATAAACGATAAAAAACTCTTAAACAGAATTGGTGAACTTGCCACTACCGGTCCGTATATAGCCAATTCTCAGTTCGCTGTTGCAGTTTATGTGGATCCAAAAAACACATTTCACGTAGTTGACGGAACAAGGGCAGTACAGAACATGATGTTAGCGGCATGGGACATGGGTTTGGGATCGTGCTGGGTTAATGGAATTGAAAGGGAAAAAGTTTCACAGATACTTGGGGCGCCTCCAGAAATGTACCTTTTAACCATTATACCGTTTGGCAAACCAAGCAAAAAATATAAAGGTAAAAAAAGCAGGAAACCGCTTAGCGAAATAGCGTTTCTTAATAGTTATGAACGCCATCTCACGGAGCAGTAAACTCACGGTTAAAAGGTTCTTATTCGTTTAGATGGTGAATTTTGTAAGCTAGGATCAGCTGCGAGATTCGCCAATTTCCTCTCTGCATTCTTCACATAGGAACCTTCCATCAACTTCCATTAGAAAATCTGACCACTGCCCGCATGCATCACAGTAACCAGATATGTATTTTTTAGCTGCCCCCTTACCACTATTAGCAACGCTCATTTTTTCTGACGCCACATCCATCAATCCAGGAAAGAGGTAAATTATATCGGTCATAGAAATCACGCCAACCAGTTCGTTTTTGTAAGTGACCCCCAATCTCTTTATACCATATTTATTCATAAGTTTGGCAGCGTCCATTATATAACTTTCTGCCTTTATCGTTATCAAGGGAGACGTCATAATTTGACTTGCCATAACTGAACTGGGTGTCAGGTCCATGCTAACTACCTTTTTTATTATATCGCCATCAGTAACTACCCCCAGCGGTTTATCATCTTTGACTATTATTACGCTTCCAACCTTACTTTCTACCATTTTCTTGGATACATCTTTTATATTATCTTCTGGATGGGCACTAATAACGGGGCTGGTCATAACTTCACGGACCTTTATGCTCAATGATATGGAATGTTCAAATGACATCGTGCATATTCTATATGTACTATCCGCTTTTATCCTTTGCTAACGCATTGTTTTAAATGATGTTAGGGATTTGTGAGAAGCTGTAAAATTCCGATGTTCCAACATTGAGATAAACAGGGCTTCCCAATTGATATAATATTTGAATGCCTTATTTGCAGACATATAGCATCAAAGGGGCCGGTATTTAACGCCTGCAGAGACTCCTTTGGAGGGGATAGCGTCAGTCATATATTGTTGAATCAATAAACAAGTTTCTGCACCGTCGACTTGGGAGAGTAAAATGATGTCAGAAGCCACAGAAGTTCAGCCTATATAGAAAGTCACAAGTAAGATGAAAGCTTTTCCTTAAGAACCTGGCGGTCTTCAGGAAGGCCGAAAAAACGGTAAAAATATGGGGTAGTTTCATATATTTTTTTCCTTCCATCCCTTTTATATGATATAAATCCAAGTTTTTCAAGCAGTTTAAGATGTGTGTATACCAGACTTCCCCTTCTTTGAACCAAATCTGCTGACGATACTGGTTGGTAAAACGCTACAATGGTCAGTGTTCTCATAATTGATCTGGAGAGGAATGGTTTTAGAGAAGCCTTCCTTGCTACATCTACTATCTCTGGCTTTAATCTTATTATATACATGCCGTTGATAACGTCTAGCTCTAGGGCATACGACCTTTCCTTCAGGTTGCTTTCAACTTTCTTAATTGCTTCCTCTGCCCTCTTTTTGCCTGCCCCAGTCAATTTGGAGATTTCCTCTAATGAAAGGGGTCTCCCCGCAGTGAAAAGAACAGCTTCCACCTTCGCCTCATCGGAAATTTCCATTTAAATCTATATTTTCCATATCAGCCTTAAAAGTTTACGCATTTTGGCGCCACCATTTAACAATTTATGAAGCCATGTGAACAGCTTTAAAGCAGATTGTACAGCATTCTGAAATCATAGATCGGTTGTATCTCAATAATCCCAGCCAATCCGCCGATTTCAGGCTCTGCATGCTTCATCAGCCATTAAATAAAATCTATTAACTACAATATTAAACTGAACAGCCAGATAATCTTAATTAACCTATTGGGCTAACCCCAACCATGCGTTATAATTCTCTGCTAAAAGGAAGAAACTTGCAGGTAGCTCTGGACCTGCTTGACTTGGACTTAGCCATAAGGATAGCAAGGATTGCACAGCAAGAAGGGGCTGCTATAATTGAAGCTGGTACGCCCTTGATAAAAATGTATGGCATGAAGGCGGTTAGGGAGTTAAGAGAGCAAGTAAAGGGCACGTTAATACTTGCCGACCTTAAAACCGCCGATGTAGGGGAACTTGAAGTTAATATGGCAGCTGATGCAGGGGCTGACATAGTTACTGTTCTTGGATGCTCGGATAACAGCACCGTTGAATCAGCAAAAAATGCAGCTAAAAGCAGAGGAATCCTGCTTGAGGCAGACACAATTAATGTTAAAGCCCCAGCTGCCAGGGCTTCAGAACTTATAAAACTAGGGGCTGACATAGTTTCTTTTCATGTTAGCATAGACCAGCAAATTAGGGAAAAAATAGGTGCAGATATACTAAAAAAAGAAATTGAGGCAGTGAATGGAAAAGCCATATTTTCTGTTGCAGGCGGCCTCAACGAAAAAAGAATAAGACGTTTAAACCAGTTACAGGTAAATATATTTGTAGTTGGGTCAGCAATTACAAAGAGCCCCAACCCGCAGGCAGCAATCCAATCCATAATTAGCGCCATTAATGCACATGATAACATTTAAAGCAGATTATATTTCAACTTGCATTGACAAAATATATACAGGTTATGTAATGCAGATATTTGACGAAGCAATAAATGTGCTCGGGAACAAACCTTTATGGATACTTGGACCGTCTAAAGGACCTCAACCCTTGGGGATAAAGTTAAATTTTCTGCCAGCCCCTAGAAAAGGCGATCTTCTGCTTAAAGATGACAAAATTGTAAGGCTTGGCGAAAACTATGAAATAGATCTCACCGGTTCCAAAATTTGGTCAACATCCGGATTGGCATTGGTTGATATAAATAGGAGTATGTACAACAAAGTTGTATTTTGGGCAAAACGGTATATTGTGCACCCAGAATATGTTGATGCGTTGATAAATGGAAAGTTTGAATTGCATAATTTAGATGAACTGGTTATAAAAAGGCTGAGAGGGCTAGTTGCAGATGCTATAAAGGGGGCAGGATTTGAGCGAGCTAAAGGCATGATAGGGCTGGGTACAGGGCTTACGCCGTCTGGAGATGATGCGCTTGTAGGAATGTTGGCTTCCCTTAGGGGTTCTGATCAATTTGCCAAGCTTGCAAAAATAGTTAAAAACAATTTTAAAAACACCAACTGGATAAGCCAGGGTTACTTACAGTGCGCTGCGATGGGCGAATTTGGGTTTGAGGCAGCGGGAGTGATTGAAGCCTGTAATGACGCTAACTACCTAGAATTTTCTATAAAAGCAGCATCACAAATAGGACAAAGCTCTGGGTCATTTTTCATGCTGGGTTTCATAAGCGGGTTGAAGATAAGGATGAGCCACGACTCAGCTAAATCCTTAAAGCTTCCTGATTAAGATTGGCGCTGCCAGCAAGATACTTCATTCAGTCCCAAGGCAGCAATCTCCTCAGGCGTAAATTTGGATAGCATCAGTGCTATTTTAATCATTCAAACTATGTTTATGGCAGCACCCAAATCCCCGTCTATTACAAGATAGCACATATAACAACGATATATGCAACTTGAAGGTTATTCTTTATGTTGCCACAACTGGAGCACAATCGATTATGGATAAACCTGCCTATCCATGCAAAGTTCATCCCAAACATTCTTGCCTTACATCCAAGATTTTTGATAAACGTGTAGGAATACCTGCCAGTGATTTTTGCCAGCTTATGGTTAATTTCCAGATGCCACAATCACAATAAATCGAAACGTTTTTATTTGAAGCTTATAGTAAGCATTGCAACTTGACTCAAAATATGCCAACCCAACAAGTAAACATGGGCAAAAAGCCCATGTACGAGCTACAGAAATATTTGGAAAAAGCTGTAAAAGTGAAGCTGAAGAATATGATTACTTACAAGGGGCTGCTCATAAAAATAGATATGTATATGAATACATATCTTCAAAATGCAGAAGAGTTTGATGAATCGGGAAAGGTTATGGCTTCTTACGGAGATGTAATAATCAGGGGAAATAATATACTCTATGTGGAAGTTGATAACGCTTTGCTCCCATGATAACCTTTTATGCCCAATTTTATATTACTGAAGAAACCGAGCAGCGTCATAATATCTTTTTCATCGTTTATGCAATTTAAAGATAACTCACGGAACAATCTTACAGCCCTGTAAGTGCGGGGCCTTTCCATGTCTAGTTCCTCAGCTATTGCTTGTACGTAGTCTATTAGCACGTCAATTTCCTTCCTTGATATTTTTTGCTTTTTAACTGTAGAAACAGAATTTATTTTATTCCATAAATATAACAGAACAGCTAGACTGTGGGAGATATTCATCGCGGAATATGCCTTGCTTGTTGGTATCTTGATCAGGTCGTCGCATTGAATAATTTCTTCATTTGTGAGCCCTGTGGTATCCCTGCCAAGAATCAGCAAAACATTTTTGTGCTTTGCTGCAGAAACTAATGAAATTTCTGGATCATGGGAACGCCTCAGGACCGTCCTCCAATTTTTATCAGCTCTAGCGGATGTTGCAACCCTATAATCAAACAGATTAAGTGCTTCTTCGAACTTTAGGATTTTAGCGTTTTCAAGCACGTCTGTTGCATGGGAAGCAAATTTGTATGCTCTTTTGGGAATTTTTCTAATTCCTGTTAATATTAAATCATTTACCCCAAAGTTCTTCATAGTTCTTGCGACGTATCCGATATTTATTGCGTAGGTTGGTTCAACCATCATAACAGATATATTTGATTTCATTTATGGGATTCAGCCACCTTTGGTTTTATCCACTCTGCAAATTTATAAACTGATTTAATCTGATCCGCATCTCTTAATGATCCTGGCCTTATGCCCTTTACCTTCTCTATAGCCTCCTCTGGATTTACACGCTTTGCATAAACTAAATAGGATGCTATAACCATTCCAGTTCTACCCAAGCCAGCAGAACAGTGAACAAGAACGCAGTGCCTGTTGTTGATTAAATCACTTATTTTTAGAACGACTTTCTCAAGTGCCTGTGGATCAGCAGGAGCCCCATTGACCATAGGAATATTATAATATACATTAAATTCATTTGATTTATTAATGGGGTGTTCTGTTAGGCTTATTACGGCATCAACCCCCATCTTTTTCAGCCATTTTATAGCCTTGCTTCCTGCTGGTATACCAGATGCATATAAACAACTATCAATCACTGAAAAGTTTGACGGCCTTCCAAGAATTAAACTAAGAAAAAACCTGTAATAATCCGAAAGCCTTAACATAATTTTATTCAATTGCCTTGCAATTATCAGCACAATCTAAAAACATAACGGTTAGTGACATCCTCCAGCTGTTAAAACCGCTAGCTTCAAGTACGCAAATATGTAACGGCAGGCCATGCAAATCTTTCGCCACCAGTTTCAATTCTATGCTGATTAAAATGCGCCATGTTTATTAAATTGCAAAGGCCCTTAATGCGCATGGTGCTTGTAAAGGTAAGCCGCATAACCGGTATCACGGATCCAGTAACTGGCAATGCAGGAAGGCAGATAGAATTTACTGAATACTCCTCCCCGCCGGTTCCTGGTGACGACATGACCAGGACAATGATGTATCAGTTGCAATCAATGTTGCCGGTGCAGCTTATAAAGGACATGTGGACACCAAAAATGGTGCTCTTTTTAAAGGAAAATGAATACTTGCAATTGGGAATGCCATTTGAAGTTAATGATATATACGAGGTAGTCTTTGAAAACGGAACCATATCTTTTAAAAGGGCAACAGCCGACAGATGAATTCAGTATTCAACTTCATATCCCAAGAGCTGTGCAGGAAAGGATGCTTTATTGAAATATATGGGGATAGTGGATCTGCAAATGAACAGCTTTTGATGAGCATAGCGAAGGAAGCAATGCTATCTAACATATTTTCGCTATATATAGATAGCACCGGGCGCTTCAGGCCAGAAAGAATTCTGCAAATGGCGCATGAAGATGACCTTTCTATATTAAAAGGCCTGGATTTCCTTTCAGCTCCGGATTCTGCCGGGCTGGTTGATAGAATTAGCAAAATACTTTCGTTAAACAAATATGAGTTGATAATATGGGATGGTTTGGTTTATCCATTTTATGAAACTTCCAGCAGCCATAAGCTAGGCTTAATTAGCAGGCTGCTTTCAGTATATTCATTTAGCGGTCACAAAGTAATAGCGTCAGACCCCCTTGTCGGAATAACTGGGCTTCCGGCTGGGCACTTATATACAGACCCCTATGTGCATTTGCGGGCATTCTTAAAAATTGAGGGAAACAGGTTATTTATTGAGGGTGTCGGATTCAAAAAAGAATATTTTGTGACTTCAAACGGCGTGTTTCTGGCATAAAGCGCCACAATCATGATGTAAACTTCGTTAGGGATAATGTGTGCATCAGAAACTGTCTTTTCCCGATATTATTAACGCTTTGTTTCATGTTAATATCTGCCTCCCTCCAACCATCAATTGCTGAACATGCCGCGTTGGCTTCCTCCTGTTGTCCCACTTCCTGCAAAACGCCTGCATGGGGGTCTCAAGCTTGTCAAAATCAAGGGACATGTGAGGCCTCCTTTCATTGTAGTATGTAACGTATTCATCAACGGAATTGAAATGCTTGACCCTGAGCTGCAGTGACCCAAAGAACCTCTCAATCTTGCCGTTGCTCTGGGGATGGCCGACCCTTTCAAGTATGTGCCTTATTCCCAGTTTAACAAGGTGTTCCTGAAATGATGTTATGCCGGGAGATTTCACATCGCCATAGTTAGAGAAGAACTGAGATCCATGGTCAGTCATTATTGCAGATGGCCTGCCCCACTTTGCTATTGCTTCATCAAGCACAAGCAGCGCATTTTCTGTTGTTGCCTCGTTAAAAAGCCCCCATCCTGTTACCATCCTTGAAGCGTCGTCAATGTAAGCTATGAACCATTTGCCCCTCCATCTGGGATCCTCAACCATGTAGTAATCAGTGTGCCACAATGAATTTGAGTGCCTCCTTTCGTATTTTACCCACTTTCTCCTCTTGCTCTTATTGAGTTCAGATGCAGACAATCCATGCTTCTTCAATATGTAGTGTATTAGATGGTGAGATATATTAATTCCCTGCTGCTTGAGCAACTTCTCCAGGGCTACCGCGTTTAATGGATGTGAAGCGAGCGTTTCCAGCACTTTGCCTTCCTCCCATTCGCTGATAATTCTCTTTGGCCTTCCTGCTTTCTTCAACTGGGGCACTTCCCCAGTTTTTATGTATTCGGCCCAAAGCTGCCTGACCCTGGATGGGTGTACGTTCTGTAACAACGCTATGTCATTTGTGCTAAGTTTGCCTGCTGTCTTCTGCCCAATAATCCACTCTATTTTTCTGTTTGTTAATGTCACGCTATGATGTGTATTGTTAAGTGTTAATGATTTTGGGAAAAGAGAGTGTGCATCAGAAACCTAATAATTTTTATATGTCAGCAGGGAAAGTACTTGGCATGATATTTTTGGCAAAGATAATGAAAAATGAATATCGGGACTCCGTTTTTCTGATGCGCATAAACGATCAGGTTGAAAGGATGCCGGGCGTAAAGAGGGCTGCGGTCATGATGGGCACTGATGCCAACAAGGATCTCATGAAGGAGGCCGGCCTTTATATAGACCAGGTTAAGGATGCAGGCCCCAACGACCTTGTTATAGTGCTTGAAGCTGATGATAAAGGCTCCGCCGAGGAAGCTTTAAGCAAAGCGCAGGAACTTACATCTAAGGTTGAGAGGGAAACCAGAATCGAGGAAGAGCCTTACAGGTCTCTAAGAAGCGCGGTCGCGTTCGAACCAGACATTGACCTGGTTTTAATTTCAACACCAGGAGAATATGCTTACAGGGAAGCTATGAGATCACTACTGCTTGGAAAGCATGTAATGGTATTCAGCAGCAACGTTCCAATAGAAAAGGAAATCCGGCTAAAGGAGCTTGCAGAAAGGAAAAACCTGCTTGTAATGGGTCCCGATGCTGGTACAGCCATAGTAAGCGGTGTCGGCCTCGGATTTTTCAATGTGGTAAAAGATGGGCCGGTTGGAATTGTAGGTGCAGCTGGCACAGGAATACAGGAAGTGTCTTCTGTGCTTGGGCTTTCTGGGGTTGGAATATCTGCAGCCATAGGGACAGGTTCTAATGATATTTCAGAAACGATAGGAGGTAAGACCATGCTTATGGGGCTAAACATGCTTGACCTGTATGATGGAACAAAAACTATTACGATTATTTCAAAGCCACCAAGCAAGTCTGTAGCGGAAAAAGTGGTTCAAAAGGCGCACGAAAGTAAAAAGCCAGTCATATTGAACTTTATCGGGAATGAAGATTTCAGTCCATCGGGAAATGTTGATTTTGCGTTTACCCTTGAAGAGGCCGCTTACAAAAGTCACTTGAAGGCAACTGGAAAAGAAATGAAATTGGCGGACTGGGTGAATCCTGATAAGTTGAAAGAAGTGTCAGATATGCTGCGCCCAGACCAGAGATTCGTCAGGGGTTTATTTTCAGGCGGCACGATAAACTATGAATCGCAGGCAATTTTCAAAAGGTCGGGAAGGTCAGTCTGGTCAAATTCAGCGCTGGACAAGTCGAAAAAAATTGGGGGATTTGACAATTCAAAGGATGACACTTTCATAGATATGGGTTCGGAAGAGTACGTAAGAGGGGTGCCACATCCAATGATTGACTTCAGATTTAGAAAAGAGAGAATTTTAAAGGAAGCGCAGGACCCTTCAGTTGGCGTGATATTGCTGGACATTATTTTGGGATACGGTGCAAACATGGACCCTGCATCCGAGATAGCTGAGTCAGTAAGCAGGGTAAGGGCCTTTAATAAAAGCCTGATATTTATATCGTCAATAGTTGGAACCGAAAGTGACCCACAGGACATCAACAAGCAGGTAAAAACACTTACGAATGCAGGCGTCATTGTAACTCCTACAAGTGCAAGGGCCGCTGATATTGCGCTAAAAATTATCGAAAGGAGGTGGAAGGCATGAGCTCCAGCATAATAGGCAAAAAGGTCAAAGTCGCAAGCGTAGGGCTGGACAGTTTCTTTAATGATCTTAAGAATGAAGGAGCGGACGCAGTTAAGGTAGACTGGAAACCGCCCGCGGGGGGTGCTCCAGCAGCGCTCAAGGTGCTTGAAGATTTAGAATGTGAAGAGGTGGACGAGGCAAATTCAAAAGCAATAAGTGCCATACTGAGCGCTGAGCCCAAGTTTGTGGGAATGGCAATTGCAAAGGAAGTAATTCCCGAGTTAAAGGGAATGTCACTGTCCCATTCAGGGCCCCCAATAAAATGGGAAAGGATGTCAGGGCCGATGAAAGGTGCCATAATAGGGGCTGCAATATATGAGGGATGGATAAAGGACGAATCAGAAATAAATGAGCTGATAAAAGGAGAGCAGATAAAGTTCATGGCTGATCATGATGTATCAGCAGTGGGGCCAATGGCAGGGGTAATTTCGCCTGACATGCCAGTTTACATAGTGCAGAATGCAACAACAGGAAACAAGGCGTATACCAATTTTAATGAGGGCGTTGGGAAGGTTCTAAGATATGGGGCTTACGGGAAAGAAGTTATAGACAGGCTTAACTGGATGAAGGATACACTGTATCCTATGTTCAAGGAAAGCGTCTCGAAAATGGGGCCGCTTAGCCTGAAACCGATAATGTCGCAGTCACTGCAAATGGGCGATGAATTGCATACAAGAAATGTTGCAAGCACCCTGCTTTTCATTAAGGAAATAGCACCATACATGACAGGCGGGGGCTTCACTTCAAGCCAGATATCTCAGGCAATTTCATTTATGGGTGGGAATAATTTATTCTTCCTTAACCTGGCCATGGCAGCAGGCAAGGTTACCATGGACGCTGCTTCTGGAATTAACAAAAGCACAATAGTAACTGCCTTAACACGCAATGGAACGGATTTTGGAATAAAGGTGAGCGGGCTTGGCAAAGAATGGTTCACTGCACCGGCACCAGTTCCAAAGACCCTTTTCTTCCCTGGATTCAAGGAGGGTGACGCGAATCCAGATATCGGTGATAGCGCAATTATGGAAACAAACGGCTTTGGGGCGTTTTCATCAGCTGCATCTCCTGCCGTAACTCAGGTTGTAGGCTCATCTGTATCAGAAGCGATAAGAGTAACCAGAAGGATGTATGAAATAACAGCTGCCAGGGATAAAAGCTTCCCAATACCAGCGTTGAACTTTGAAGGCATACCTAGGGGCATAGACCTGAGGCTGGTCATAGAAACTAGCATATCGCCCACTATTAATACTGGCGTAGCGCACAGGTTGCCTGGCATGGGAACAGTAGGATTTGGCATTGTAGATGCTCCGCTTGGCGCATTTGACAAAGCGTTGCAAAGGTTTGGGCAGATTGTATGAACTTTAAAATGTCCATACTGGTCAGAACCGACCTTAAAATGGGAAGGGGCAAGATGGTGGCTCAGGGCGCGCATGCCGCAGTGGGTGCTGCCATGGAGACATTGAAAAGGAAGCCAGAGTGGTTTGAACAGTGGGAGATGGGGGGTGCAGCAAAGATAGCCCTGAAAGTGGAATCTCTCGAACAATTAATGCAGTTAACGCAAAAAGCCAGAAGCCTCGGAATAACCTGCTTTACTGTGGCTGACATGGGATTAACCCAGGTGGAACCGGGCACTATTACGGCAGGCGCAATAGGGCCAGCTCCAGAAAATTTAGTTGACCAGATAACTGGAAAGTTAAAGCTACTATGATTCCTGGAGCGTCATCCCGAACTTTAAACCCTTACCTGTTAGGTGGAAAAATCAAGGTCTTGCCTGAGGATTTTACAGTATCCGAGGTTATAAAAAAAGGAATAGATTTTGAAAATGGAAAGCACCTGCTTGGTGTTGTAGAAAAGAAAGGAGTGGACCACAGCGTGGTCGTCAGGTTACTTGGGGGTTCAGCCAACTATCTTGGGATTAAGGATAAGGATGCGCTGGCATATTTTTTTGTTTCATTTAAGCGGGTTAAGGTTAATGGGTTCAGTTCGGAAGGGGTTAAACTCAGGATCGTTGGAAAAACCAGAAAAATGCTAGGTAGAAGAATGCTTGTAGGCAATGCATTCAGGATAAATATAAAATCATGTCAGTGCAATCCCGCAGCATTCGAATACTGGAAAAACATAATGAAGGCATGGCAGGTTCCAAATTACTATGGGCCGCAAAGATTTGCGTCAAACAACCTGAAAATTGGCCAAGCAATCGTAAACAGAAACTTCTCCGAAGCTGATGAATTGATTGTGGCTGACGGGCATAGAGGATTAAAAAAAGCTCCGCTTTGGCTGAAAAAGTTCTACGTGCAATCTTACCAGTCTTATCTATTTAATAGGGAGATTGCAAAGGTTATAGACGGAGAAATTACAGGGGAATCAAAAATGATTGAGATAATGGAGCCGCCTGTCTTTAAAGGCAATACTGATGCTGGATACCTTGCTGGATATGGGTTCAGGGACTTCGGAGACAAGTATTCCAAGTCATTAATAGAAGTTGCGAGAGAGGAAGGGATAAAATTTAGGCATTTTTACATAGATGAAATGCCTGAGCTGAGTCAGGAAGGGGGGATCAGGCCTGCGGGCCTCCCGGCTTCGCTGGTAAGTTATACAATTGACGACAAGAATGATAGTGCAACAGTTAGGTTTGTGCTGAACAGGGGAAGCTATGCCACCGTTGCACTAAGGGAACTTCTGATTGAAAATACGTGATTTTTTTTGGTAATATTAAAATAAACCTGAAAAGCTTAATATTAACCTTTGCAAAGGAACAGGTATGAAGTTACCATGGTCCCATAATAGGCCGCAGCTGACATTTGAGTCTGAGCTTGAGGATGCAAAAAGGAAATTGAAGTCGCTGAAGTTTGAACGGGACCTGCTTTCCCAGATGATACTCAGGGTTTATGAATCGAAGGATATAGAAGACGAAGATAAGAAGTATCTGCTCAACAAGTACAAATCATCATTAAAAGAACTCGAATCACAGATAAACACTTATTCCGCCATGGTGGAAGTGCGCGAGCTTGAAAATGCGAGAGAGGAACTGGTCAACCTGTTTAACAGCAAGATATCCCAAATAGATAAAAGAATAGATGAGCTGAGCAAAACTGTAGGCGGATTATCTGCAGTCAGTCAAATAAAGGTTGAAGAGCAGCCAATTAGGGAGAAAAAGGAAGAAAAAAAGGATAAGCCAAAGGTTGAAAAGACGGAAAAAGAGGAAGACAAGCTTGAGGAACTTTACAAAGAGGTAAACACGGTTCTCGAAAAGCTTGAGCAGATTGAAATACAGTAAGCCGCTATACAGTTATAACATCTGAGTTTGCGCAATTTCGTATAAACATCAACAACTAAATAATATTTTATAGCAGGCATGTACTAAGCTAGTGCAATGTCAAAAATCAAAGTGGCAATAGTGGGGTTTGGAAATGCTGGCATATACCTTGTTAATGGGATTTACAGTTTAAAAGCCAACTTGTGGCACAAGTCTGTGGGCGGTCTAACTAACAGAGATATAGAAGTTGCAGGAGCGTTTGATGTTGATTCAAAAAAGGTTGGTAAAACGATAAACAACATTGCCGGGATTGGCCCAGATATAGAAATCCTTCCTTCCTTATCTTTTAAGGAAGAACTGGGAAGGGAGATTGCTGGAAAAATTAAAATAAACAGCGCAGAAACGGGCGAAGTGGAAAAGCAAATAAAGAGGATTTCTCCTGATATAATTTTAAATCTGATGAGCTCGGGGCAGGATAGGGCTACTGCTGAAATAGCTAAAATATCGTCAAGAATCGGTTGCTCAATGATAAATGCTACGCCTACGCCACTAGTTGGCCAACAGAACCTGGTTTCTGCTTTTAAGAATTCAAAGAGCATAATTGCGGGAGACGATCTTCAGAGTCAGATAGGAGGCACATGGTTGCACAGGGTCATGCTTATGGCTTTTAAAAAGTGGGGTACAAGTGTAATCAAGTCCTACCAGCTGGATGTAGGGGGGTCACTTGAAACGCTTAATACGCTAGATGAAAGAATAAGAGAAAAAAAGAAGGGGGTAAAGGGAAAAGCCGTGGCCGGTGAGGACAGCCGTTCAACGGTTGTAGCTGGTACAACAGATTACATACCATTTTTGGGTGATTCTAGAATCAGCCATTTTTATATGGAAATAAATGGCCCTTTAAACGAAAAATTTACAATTGACGCAGAATACAAAACAAGGGATGGCCCAAACGCATTGAACGTAATTATTGATGTTGTGCGTGCGGTAGCTCATGAAAAATCACAGGGCATTTACGGCACGGTTGAAGCTATAAACTCTTACGGCTTTAAGAGCCATAGCAAGGCCAGCGATATATTTTCATCACTTGAAGCATTTGAAAAGAAATATGTCAATGAGAGCACTTCTTAAGCGTAAAGTTTTTATTCATATGTTTCATAATTCATGTTGAGGCGAAAAATAAATGTCAACTCAATATAATAAGGGCCAGACATGGGGAGCTTTAAAGAAGGCATGGAAAGCTTACAAGATAGCCAAGGTTCAGAACGACAAGGCAAAAATGCTTGAATATGCAAAGAGGATAAGAACTCTTCAGGAAGAACTCGGGCTTCCAAAGGCGAGTTTCCCAGAGCTTAACCTGTCGTAAGAACTGAATTCAAATTTTTTTTTGATCCCGTAGCTCAGCATGGATAGAGCGTCGGCCCTCTAAGCCGGAGGTCGCGGGTTCGAATCCCGCCGGGATCGCTTTGCGCAGTTTTATCCATTGTTCGGCTTTAGCACCTTTGGTTTAGAGCAATGATATGTTATCGAAAATGGGTGACAGCCCTTTGCCTGCTTATGGCAGAACGCCGCGGTTAAATATCTCAAGGCACTCCGTAGGTGCAGGCGGCTTCGGCCAATTAAACGGGAAGGACAGGCTTTTTAGCGCGACGTAGTCTGCTTTAAAAACTCTTTTATTTCAGTGTATTTTCTTATTTGTAAATGAAAATTAAGGGAACAGCTGTGCTAATAACCGGTTCAGCAGTTAGGCTGGGAAGGCACATGGCAATGCACCTAGCAGCCAGAGGTTCTGGTACAATAATAATACATTATAATAAGTCAGAGAAGGATGCGTATACGTTAAAGGAAAATCTTGAAAGGGTTGGTGTAGCTGCACAAGTTATGCGCGGTGACCTTTCAACGGCTGATGGCATAAAATCTTTTTTAAATGAATGCAGCAAGGCATGCGGAACAATTGACATACTGATAAACAGCGCTTCTGATTTTCTGGCAGCGCCAATGCTAAACTACAATATAGCAAATTATACGCCGTCAATAGTAGTTAATGGACTTGCGCCACATGCCTTAATAGTATGGGCACACAAAAACGCTGGGCTAAAGAAGGCTATCAACATTCTTGACGCATCGCCGCGACTCTACGCGAAGGAGAGGTACGGTTATTATTTGGGAAAGTCGCTACTGGAAAAAGTAACAGAAAGGCTTGCAATAGAACTTGCCCCTGATGCATGTGTAAATGCAATAGCTCCAGGGTATATTTTACCTCCAGCAGGAATTCCCGCAAATAATTCTAGGGTGCTAAACATACCTCTCAAAAGAAGGGGCAAGATCTCAGAGTTAAACATGGCGTTGGATTTTTTGATTGAAAATGACTATATAACTGGGCAGATAATTTATGTAGATGGCGGGGCTCATCTTATGAGTGATAGGATTGATAGATGAAACTATTACAAGTATAAATGGATTGGCGGCCTATTGTGTAATAGGTGCAAATGAATGGGAAAGAAACATAAAGCAAAAGGTCATTATTGATGTAAATTTGTGGGTGGGCGAAGAGGAGGCACTCCACTCAGATAAGCTTGAAGACGCAGTGAATTATAAAAAACTAAAAGACGACATTTTGCAATTTGTTTCTGCTTCATCGTATCATTTAATTGAAGCTTTGGCCTATAATGTAGCCAAATTATGCCTGAAGGAAAATAAAGTAAATAAAGTAAAAGTTAAAGTTTCAAAACCGGGAAGCATTTCGTACGCAGAAGGGGCAGCCTTTGAGATTATTCTGAAAAAATAGTGTCTTTAGCTCATTTTGAGGATTTCAGGACAGAAAACCCATGCTTTTAGCAGAAGGGCAGCTCGCTTGGACTGCATCAGTGGCTGGCGGGGTCACGTGTCAGGTGCAGGAAGGCGTCAAACCTTTCATCCCTTTCCTGTGCAGTGGCTATAACCACCTTTCTGTCATTCATGATAAGGTCAAAAACACTGTTTCTGTATTCTTCAGAAAGGAAGGAAAAAGGCTCATCAAGCAGAACCACTTTAGCTTTGCTAAGCAAAACCGCTGCTATTTGTATTAATCTGGCCTGGCCTGCACTTAGCTTATCGCCTTTAACATCAAGTAGCGCTGCAAGCTTCAGCTCTTTCACCAGTTGGTTATCATGATACGGGTCAGCAAGCTTCAAGATTTCTTTCACCTTTAAATGTGGTATCATTGCAGGGTTTGCAGGCTGGTACGCCACTCCCCTTTTTTCAATTGGAAAGGAAGAAATTTCTGCTTCATCTATCATTAACGATCCTCTGGTCTTTAAGGTTCCTAGAATGCCCAGAAGGAGGGTGGTTTTGCCTACGCCGTTCAGACCGTATACCAGCAGCTTCTGATGATCATCAATGGTAAGATTTATGGGGCCCATTTGGAAACCCTCCCTAACTATTTCAAAATCTGTCATTTTTAACTTGCTCAATCTGCCCTTTTACTTGCCAGATACAGAAACAGCGTAAGCAGCATTGAAATTAAAAGCATTGCTGAAGAATATCTGAGGGCCGGTAGCAGGCCATATGTCTCGTATTTATACCAAATGAAAACTGTGGCAGGGCTAACAAAGCTGAAAAGCGGTGCCATGGTAACAGTGTATGAAAGGATGATCAACGAACCAAATTCACTTAATGCCCTTCCAAGGCTGATCATGCTGACGCGCATTATCGATCCAGATGACATTGGAAATACAACCTTAGTGAATGTCTTTAACCTGTCATTGCCCAGGCTCATTGTAAATAGCTCATGAACCTGATCCATTCGCTCAAAGTATTCTTTCATTGCCATTATGTATATTGGTGCTGAAACAAAGAACATTGCAAGCACCATGCCAAAGAACGTGTTGACAGGATTCATATATTTGGTCAAAAGGTATATTGGTGATATCGGTGAAAATGTGACAAGAAGCATGATGCCAACTACAGTGTGCGGGATTGAAATTGGGGAAAGCAGAAGGTCATAGGCAGAGGATTCCCATCTTACAAGCTTTCTAGCAAGGGAATAAGCTACAGGGGTTCCCAGCAGTACATTGACAAACGTCGCTGCTATGGCTGCCAAAAATGTGAGCGTTAAGGAATCTATAAAACTTTTATCGGAAAACGCAGTTATAATTCCACTTAACCCGCTAAGATAAAACAAAATGGCTATAGGAACCAGAAAAACGGCCATTGTAAAATACAGCGGCAGGATGAGCAGTTTTTCTCTCATTTCAAATCAAGAACAGTTGAATTGACATAATAACTTAGAGGTGCTGGAACTGAAGAAACATTTCCAAAGATTAAGGGCATTTCAAGCGGGGTTATCCCATAACTTTTCATGAGCAACTTTCCCTGAGGAGAAATTATATAAAGCGCAAGCACGGCGCCCTGTGTTGCATCTGAGGAACTATCTGGTATGGTAAAGCATAGGTAGATTGGGGCTCCCTTCAGTGTTACGCTCTGGCCATCTGAAACTATTGTCACAGAAGATCTCTGGTAGAAACTGCTATAGTTTGAATCCCCCAGGTTTATCATGGAAGGCAAAATAATATAAGGTATGTGCTGCTCAATGGCAGCTGACCTGTAAATCGCTATATCAAAATCCACCGTGCCAGATTCCAAATAGGCAAAGAGCGCTGAACCGGAGGTAACTTCATAAAGCTTGCCAGTTGAATTAATATAGCTTAGCTCTGAAGTGTAATGCGTTATGTTGTTGTAAATCATGAGCCCGGAAAGCTGCAGCATCATAAGGGCCCTGTACCCCTCGGGATCTGTGTTTGGATTTGAAGTTCCTACCGTAGCTTTGCCTGAAAGGATAGTAGACAAAAGCTCAGAAAGGTATTTTTCTTCGAGCGCAGTATTGTTGTTTATCTCTGCCTGATAAAGGCTCTGGTTTAGCGAGGAAACCGTGGCGCTGTACCTGGGTGACACGCCAATTACCATCTGGTCCCCTGCAACGGCAACGTACCAGGAAGATATATTTCTAGGATAAAGCAGATCCTGTATAACCGCCGGATCTATGGAAAGGAAAAATGAATACTGGTCTGGAGATAGAACCACCCTCTGTGCAGCCGCTACGGATCCCATGGCTGTAACTGAACCGCTAATTCCTGCATCCGAGATCGCCGTTTTGAGAAACGGGGCATAAAGAGAAGCCGCAATTGTATTGAATTGCGGCCTAGAAACTTGAGTATTTCCTTCATAGTATGAAATGCCGCTGAACAAAACAATCAGCAATATTACAGCAATTCCCTCGTACCTGTTCATGGAAGGATTGTAAAAGCAAGTATATTTAAATTTTTATTAATTATAAACGTATTAGATTAATCTGTTTGCGTTACCGTTTTTGATACCCTCAAGCAATTCTTTGACCTTTGCAGCAGGATCGCTTGCTTTCATTACAGCGCTGGCAAGCCCAACGCCGTCTGCGCCCAGCTCAATGGATTTTTTGGCGTCATCAAAGCTCGTAATTCCTGCACCAACCAGGAGCATTCCCATGCCAGCTTTTTTTATTCCAGCTACGGAATTGATCACAACCTCAGGCTTTGTGTTTGATACGGAAATTCCGCTGCCTATAAGCTCAGGGGGCTCCACCAGGATGGCTGTGGCTCCCAGCATTGCCGCGGGGGCTACCAGCTCATTCCGATCGACGCATACAACTGATTCAAGGCCAACTGATGATAATCGTTTTACTGATTCACCAACACCGTTAAATTCGACTCTCATTTCACTGTGATTGATAAGTGAACCTGCCGCGCCCGCATCCGCTATCATCTCGGCTGTTATGTGCCCTGTCTGGGCACCGGGAGAAACCGCGTCAATGTGCTGTGCAAATACCGGAATAGAGACCGACCTGGAAATATCTGATATTGAGACAGCCGGAACGCAAAGTATCACTTCAATATCAGGATAAAGTTCTGATACGCGCTCAATTTCCTTGGATATTTCAACAGCTTTCTTTCCGTAAGAATTATTATATGCTTTGTAATTTATAAGCAATACAGGCTTTTTCATAATCAGTCTCCAAGCTGGTCAATGGGTTTTGATGAAAAAAGGATTTCCTTCAGTTCCTTGCTGAATTCTGGATCGTTCCTCCTTAACCATTCTAGCAACAGGGACGCATGCTCCTTTTCGTCGTCGCGGTTGTGCGACAGCACTGCCTTAAGTTCATCGTTATCCGTGGCGCTTATCCTTTCATCATAAAACATAATTGCTTCAATTTCTTCTATGAGTGACTGCCTTGCCCTGCTCAAATCAGCTGTCTTTTTATCTATATGATTTACATCTTCATATCTTGGCATAAATTTTTTTAGGTTTAGGCATTTAAAAGCATTATTATTCAAGTTTCTCGAAAATATTGCAGCGAGTTAACTCAGTAAGGTTATTAAACTCCCACTTCACAATACGTGCTATGGCCATATTTAAAAAAGAAAGAAAATACAACCAGAAAGTTGACCTAAATGAAGTTATAAACAAATTTGCAGGTTATCTGATGGTGGAAAAGTGGAGAGTGCAGCAGAATGTGCAAGGGGAGAAAGGTGTAATACAGGCGCAGAAAGCTGGCATACTGAGAGATATAATTACCGCAGACAGGGCCCTTACCTTTACGTTTGAAAACAGCGCTGACGGCCTCAAGGTAACTACGGGCATTGGAAAATGGATTCAGAACCTGGGTGTGATGGTGCTAGAGGCTGTATTTCTCTCAGAGTTATTTATCCTGGTGGATGTTCCGGAAATGCTCTGGACAGAACACGTAGAATCAAATCTATTGAAAAAACTTGACGAGATAGTAAAGGGAAACACGGTATAAAATTTTTTTATATTGTACTAAATTCTTCCTTTATTGGGAAATTGTGGTAGATAGAGATTTACCTATGCGCCGGGTTGATGGAATAAATTTCTTAAAACTCCACATAAAAGTTAAACGATATATATAAATACAGGAAAGGTTAGGATGAGTGTATTATGGCAAGACTACATGCGAGAAGAAAGGGCAAATCCCACAGCAACAGGCCTCCTTTAGGAAGGTCAATTAACTGGCTGAATATTTCCCCCGAAGAGGTTTCAAGCTTGGCGGTTAAATTAAAAAATGACGGTGTTCCCACAAGTTCAATAGGCATTGAACTAAGGGATAAATATGGAGTGCCAGGCATTAAATATGTAACAGGAAAGAGCCTAGTTGATGTGCTTAAAGAAAATAACGTTCAGGATGCAATGCCTGAAGATTTGATGAATCTTTTAACAAAGGCTCAAAGGTTAAACAGGCACTTGCAGGTTCACAAAACAGATAGAAAAAACCGGCACTCACTGGAACTTGTTGAGGCTAAGGTGCATCGGCTGTCTAAATATTATAAGAGCAAAGGAATCCTACCTGCTGACTGGAGATATAAGTCAGTAATAGCCCAACTTGAATGAGCCCAGATTTTGGTTCCCTAATCAATCTACTGGATGAAAAGTTAGAAAGCATCAAATCTCAGGTAAAGCGTGGACCTTCGCTTATTTATGCAGATGAAACTGCAGATGGGATAGCTGCAGGCGCAATTTCCTTTGATCTGCTTAAAAGGATAGGAACCAAGCCCACTGTCAGGTTCGTAGGCATTGGAGCAACAAGCGCAGGCATGCCTGAATTTTCTGCGGATGTCAGGATTGGAATTGGGTTAAAGGCAGGAACAGAAGAAAATGTAATAAATTTGGGCATTAACGGTGAAATATTTGCCGAGGGGTTTGGATTTAAAGCCAGCGATGCATCGCTTTCTACCCTTGCGCACCTGCTCAGGAACAGGGAGTTCAAGTCACCAAGCACGCATTACCTTGCAATAGCAGGCTCCATATCGAGCTTGATGGATTCAGGTGATTTCAGGGAACTAACCGGCCTAAATGAAGCTGTACTGGAAGAGGGGATAGCCATGGGGGTATTAGGAAGCGAAAGGAGGATAGATTTAGGGTTTGGATATATTTTGCCTTTGCACAGCGCAATTTCAGCTTCAGTCGACCCTTATTTTAAAGGCATAACCGGAAATATGCAGGCTTCGGAATCCGTACTAAATGATAATGGGATACCTCTCAAGTCTGAGGACCGGTACCTTACTCTGAAGGACCTCAATGATGACCTTCTTGGGCAGCTGGCGATGGTGCTGGACAAGCACAGTGAGTCGGGGCCGGTGAGACGCAGCGTGTACTACCAGAACAACGCAGATGAGTCGTTTTTCACATGGAACATAAGGGATCTGTCCCTAATGCTGGAACTTTTAATCGCTTCAGGATCTACGCTGCTGGCATTTAAATTGGCTTCAGGGGCAGCCAGCTTCAGCGATTATGATGCCGCATGGCGCACATCTATGGCGCAGCTCAGGTCAACCATAGATTCTACAAACAGGATTTTAACAAATAGGGAAAGGGTAATAGATGATGGAAATGTTAAAAGAATAAACGCTAATGGCGTGCTAAACTTTAAGGAGTCACTCATGGTCATGAAATGGCTGAGCAGATGGAAAGGGAACCGTGAGCGCATGATTGTGCTTGAAACCAGTCAGGGAACTGACGAACTGTTTTTAATGAAGCCGGACAGCGAAGAGGTTGTAAAGAACGTCGAGGAAGTGGGTGAATATTATGGAGCAAGGATAAAGTTTATACACCCATTCCTTTTGGTTTTCGTAAACGTTATTAAAGCAGGACAATTCTATGAATCGTTTAGAAGCCGTGCCGGGGTCCCCTAATCTGGTATGGGGCAGGCCTGGAGAGCCTGTGGCCGTTTCGGCCTTGTGGGTTCAAATCCCGCCCCCGGCGTACTGTAAATGTCATATTTGTCAGGGTTTTTGTGCGCTCCTCTGCTGAAAGCAGGTCTTTTTGCCCGGAAACCCGCAAATGCGTGAGCGTGGCACTGTTTAACACAGCAGACGTAAAAATAATAAAACGGGCGGCAAATTGCCAATTATCTGCGTTTTAAATACCGCTATGTTTTTTAGATAAGGCATTCCAAACGTTCCAAGTTTTGCCAAAAATCGATTGTGGGACACTATTATGCCATCATTAGCTTAACAAAAAATCGTAACTAAATTCGTCCCTGCTTTATATATAATGAGACGAATTTTTAAACTTCCCGGTCTATACATGTGGCATGGCAAGGCTG
>JAMCTX010000008.1 GCA_023381255.1 Nitrososphaerota archaeon | reverse complement strand
AAAGCCGACGAAATAATCATTGATGAGGCGAAGAAACAATGAATTTCGATTACCAGCGTTATTCCCCATACGTATTATTCTTGATAGTTGCGGCTTTCGCTTACGCCTTTGTGACGGGGAAGCTGACATTCTTTATACACAGCTACACAGTGCCGGCGGCGATAGCTTTCATCGGCTTCATAGTCTTTATATTCTGGATATGGAGCAACATAAAGCCCGGCTGGCCAGGCAAGGTCATTGACAATCTGGTGTTCTACGGCCTCCAGGGAGGGATGTACAGGCGTTTCGATGGCCTTTTTGTGGACATTTCAGACCTTATCAATGACATAAGCCTCGGCAGGCTTAAGGAGCTAATCCTTTCCGACCTGAACACGCAGCTTGTATCAGAGAAAAGTGAGGCAAAGAAGGCTGAGATAAACAAGACAATAGACCGGATAACCAAGCTTGCCGCAACCGACCTGCGAAAGCATTTCCAGGTTTACGGAACGCGCCGGGATTTCTCGCGGTATGTATGGATATGGCTTGCGGACACGCCGATAGATGAATGGGCGTTCTCAAGCTACTATACTTCATTTTCGCTGCCCTACGGCTATGTCCGCAGGAGGGCGATTTTTGGCGTGCAGATGCACCTTCCCCACTCAATCAAGATGAGCGGCTATGGCAAGGTCAATGTGAGGGTCTTTGTGCCATTGGTGAACCCTGGGAATGTGACTGACATTCAGCACAAAATCGATGAAGAGTTCGTTGAAAATGTGGGCCTGCTTGGCTCGGCAATAAGGACGGCAATAACTATACGCCTAAAGATAAAGGAGTTCGAGAAAAGGATAAAGGGATATGAGAAAGCCAATGCCGAAAAGGACAAGATAATTGCAAGGTTGACGATAGAAAGGGATGAAGCAAGAAGCGCGGCTGCGGCAAAGAACCTGTGGGAGCCGACAGAGGAAGAAAAGAAACCGTTGAGTTTCGGGGAAAAGAGCAGCCCCATCGCGTTGCTTCTTGCATCCGTGTTCGGCACGCTGATATTCGGAGACCTTTTGCCAAAATACGTGAAGGGCCTTGACCCCGTCAGCGCAAGCATGATCGGCGCGCTTGCCTTTGGCATCATATATCTGGCTGTAATAAACAAAAGGTGATTGCCATGGAAAGCCCTGAGGAAGAAACAGTTGACTTTCTGAAGTATATACGCGAAGATATGAACATCCTAAAAAAGGAAATGGAAGAAAGCATCAAATCAATCGATGATGCGCTGAACTACCTGACCGACCCAAAGGTTGACATCTTTGAAATGGAGCCCATTTTTACGAAAAAGATGAACGCCGTGCAAGAGACGCTGCACCGCTACGTAAAACAGTTGCTAAAAATTGATGCGCAGGCAAAGCTGGCTGTGATGACACAGCAGGAGCAGCCCCAACAACAACAACAAGACGGGGGCTGGCGCACAAAGATTGCTTCGGTCTTTGGGGTAAAACAGCAGCAGCAGCAATATGAACGCATGCAGCCAAGCACGAACATGGTTGACATGGAAAGCCGGATAATATTCTTGCGCAAGCAATATGAGAGCCATACAGACCTGCTTAAGTTTCAGGATATGGAAAACCGCCGGGAGAAGTTGCTGAATCACTGGCGCGGTGCTGGCTCTGAGGCCTTTATCAACATCCTTAATTACGTAAGGGCGAGCTACGAGAATGAAATTGACACATACATGCAGCTAAGGGAATCGCTGACAAAGTCTATGCTGACGCAGGGCACCCATATTGAGCCGGAGGCGGCCAAGAAATGAGCATAAACATTGAAAGCGTTTACGGTTTTGAAAGGATAATATCGGAAATTACTGAAGGTCATTTTGAAAAATCCTTTTCAAGCTCTTCCGCACTTGCCGGCGCGGTCGGTCTTGCCGACCCGTACATAGCATTCACCAGGTACGACCTGATAAGGCACCAGTTTTCGCATGGCGTTTCCATTGGCATTTCATTACACAATCTCGCAAAGCTTGGCACAAAACCCGCATTCATGTACGATGACGTTCAGGTGATGCTGTCTAACGAAAAGCTGAATATGCACCTTGACCTTTTTGAGTTTTTATATGAAGCCGCCCGCAAAATCGAGGAGGCTTACGGCATAAGCGTGGTGCAGCTCATGACCGGGCAGGTCATACAGCCGGTTCTTGTTTCGTTGTCCGGTGTCACGACAATCCCGGAAGGCGAATCCCCTTACATATTCAAGTCAACCATGATGTACATTATCTCGATCCTGACCGGAAAGGCGCACGATGAAGCTAAAAAGCTGTACAAAATCGCCATCGGCGTGGAGCTTTACGATACACTGGCTCACAAGGGCTACACGTGGAAGAGGGCATATTATGCGAACAAGTACCTGATGTATCTTGCGCAATTTAATGAAGTTGAGACAACGGCGAGGTCGATACTCGGCCCGGCAATAAAGGAGCTTGAAAGCTACTCAGGCGAAAGGACGGTAAGGTATTTCTTCCCGCCGATGAAACAGTATTACCCGTTCTACATAGTTGATCGCAACGCATGGCAGTCGGGGAACCCGCAGGCATCCGGCACGATTGCCCTTTACAGGCCTGACTTTCCGCATACGGCAGTGGCAAACCAGGCACTGCTTGGCGCAATCTATTCATCCACCGGCTCCGGCAAGACGACTTTGCTGAATTCATTGACCTATTACTCCCTTGTCCACGGCAACTTTGTAGTGCGCCTGGACATTGACGTAAGGGACAGCATGCAGCCCCAGCTCATGGCTTTGCCCCTTGACAAAAGGCATCCCGCATACCCAACCTTAAAGTCGCAGGGGATTGATTCAACGGGGATAGGTGCTGACAACGTTATTAGCGTCATGGTGGTGGAGCAAAAGTCGGACCTTGACCAGATAGTGTGGAAACCCACAAAGCTTGACCGGCTGCTTTATGTGGAGGATGCAAGGGCGTTCCATTTTCCATGGGAAAGGATAGCGGCTCCGAGAAAGCTTTTTGCCATGCGCTATGTGGACGACAGAAGCACGGCAAGGGCTTACAGGACAATGGTCGAGAGCCTGAGGATGTGGAGGATAAAGGACAGGACAATACCGCTTTTCGTTGGGCTTGATGAAGCATATCAGGCTGCTTCAAGCATGGCTTCATGGTCTAACGCAAGGGCATTCGGCATGGCAAGCGAAAGCTCCACAAAGCTGATGATGAATGCAAGGGGCTTGGGCATTGCGCTTTTCCTGGCAACACAGAGACCTAAAATGATAACCGGTGGTGTCAGGACGCAGGTAAGCCATATCTTTGCCGCGGACGTGGGGGAGCAGAAGGACATGGAAGTAATACTTGACAGGATACCGAGAGGGTCAAAGGACAGGCAGGCCGTGGAGGCACTGTTCGAGCAGTCTCAAATACGCGCTGACCCTTACCACTGGTTCATCTGGCTCAACCTGATGAACGGGCAGATCAACGTGATAAGGTCGGTGTTCCCGCCCACGGGTTCTGAAATGCCGGCAATGACACCGTGGGATCAGTTCCATGAAGCAAAGCTTTCCCTTGATGACTGGCACGCCGTGCCCACGCTGTTCAATGACATAGGCACCGAAAGCAACCCGTTGCCTTTGTATGAAGCATTCCTGCCCGAAAAGGAATTAAAAGAGAAAGAAAAGAAAAAGAAATTCATTATACCAAGACCCGATGATATAGATGACCAGGATAACGGCCCAAATACAAAAGTTGCAGACGAAACAACCAAAAAAGACAGCAAGTATAAGCCAATAAATGTTTAATTCCAAATTCTTGCTTCATTATAACAACCGTTTAGTATGCGTATCTATATGGTATGAGCAAGGTAAAAGTTATGATAGGCAACCACGTGCTGCACGTAGATAAGGACGAGCCAACCGCAAGGAAATGGGTAAGAAGATATCTTCCCGTGTCGGTGCAGAGGATGGTAAAGTATGTCAAGTGAATTGCCAAAAATCAAAAAAATAATGCTTACGTTGGATAAACCCAAAAGATTTACCGACATTAAATTATTAACAAAATTATCGGATATGGGATTGACAAAGGACCTTAAAGTGCTACAAAAAAACGGCTTGATCAAAAACGACAAAACCACCCATCTTTATGAAATTACCGACTTGGGGAAGATTGAAGTAAGGAAATTATACTTATATGAAAAAATAAACAACATGACCCCGGACGAGCTGGCCCGATTTGAATATCTTTTTGAGCATGTCGAAAGGATAGAGAAACTTGGAAACAAGCTGACAAAAGAGGAAATGGAATGCCTTGAAAGGGGCCTTGCCAAGGTTGACCTTGAAGATATAATGACTGAAGATGAAGCGCAGGAGCTGTCAAAAGCGTTAAAAACCGTAAGTTTATCACAATGATGAAGCAGAACATAAAACCATCCAGTGAAAAGAAGGAAATTATTATACTTGCAATAATGTACATTTTTGAGATATTTAAATTAAGATATTTTCCAACGCCCGTGCAGTATCTGGTCAGCGTCTTTGGATTCATTGCGCCTTATGTTCAGAATTTCCTGCTCGTATTTACTGCCTGCATCATGGTTCTCGTTTCAGCGATTTTAATGGGCGATTTCGGAAGGAAATATGCCGCCGTTGCAATCGTATCATTCATGGCGTTGATATTTGCAATAGCATGGGTTGTCTTTAATCCGGTGGGGTGAAACAACATGGATGCCAGGGATTTTATCGTATTTTACATGATCGCGCTTGGCGCGTACTTTGCTTCATATTTGGCGATACAATTTCTCTCGTCAATCCCGGAAACCGTATGGGTCCAGGCACTCGCCCAGTTCATGCCGACGCTGTTCCGTTTTATCCTGATCCTGCCATTGTTTGTGCTGTACGGGAAGGTGATTGATTTTGGCGAAAACGGGAAAACCGGCAGCCGTTATTTAATAATTGACCTTGCAATCAGCGGCGCGCTTTGCATCGGCATAACCTGGATGATATTTCCGAACCTGTTTTAGGAACCGATAGACAGGACAATCTATATTATGGGGCTGCCAAAGCCGGTACTCACCTATCAATCAAGTTGGCTTGGCGACTACCCCTTTTTAATTAAAAGTAGCCTCCCGCAAATTATGGTATTTTTTACATATATTTGGTCATGCATTCATGGGATGGTGCTAATTCTTGCTTCTTATTATTATGGAGACACTTGATTATTATATATCAAAAACGGATCGCTGGCTGATTGGAATTTATATCGTCCAGCAATTTATGAGGGCCAGAAATAAATATGGCGAACTTTATAATATATCATTGGTTATAAACCGGCCGATTGAAAAATACATTGAGTATTTGAACCATAAAAACCGGGATACATCAATCAGATTGATTAAATATGGCCTATGTATTATATGCGGTTCCAAAGCCACCGATGACCATTTAATACCTACATCGCGCGGTGGCCCCAACACCCCTGACAATTATCTGCCGTTGTGCTTAAAACACAACATAAGCAAAGGCAATAAAGAATTTATAAAATGGTTTGTTACAAGCGGATATAAATTGTCTGATATACCCGAACCGATACGCTATGATGCGATGGCCGCAGTTGCAAGACTGACTTACCAATATCAATTTATAATTGAGCCGGGCTATCTTAAGACATTTTTTGAGGACGCAATATCATTAATTCCTATTTCAGAATATAGAAATAAATTGCTAAGATATTTGTTTTTTGGCTAAAACATCCCGTTCTGGCATGATGCTAAGCGGCTAAAAAAATTGTTATACGCCCTCAGGGTTGTTTTTCCAACATGACTGTAAAGGAACCCAGGAATCAGGTGAGCAAACGCCAGGGCAATCTATTTTAATAGCCTGACATATCTATATAACAGTATGACAGAATTTAGGACCAAGGGTAATGGTGAAAAAAGGAAAGTATATCCGGTGAAAATACAGCCTTATGAGAAAGATAAACCCCATAAGAAAGAACCTACTTCAGAAGATGATAAGCCATGGGCACTGGAAGCCTTGGAGGAAATAAAAGAAGCAAAGGAGAGTGGCAAGATTGATGAGCCAGGATGGGATTATTGGAATGATGTATTTTATGGTTATCCCATTGACGACAAAAAGCAGGATGAAGAGGACCCTGAGGGCACAGCTTCAGCATATTTTGAAGATGGGTCATATATCTATTGGGATGGCAATAAATGGATTGCGATAGGGAAAATAAATGAAGATTTATCTTATTACTTGGGATCGGCATAAATACTATGTAATAGAGAAAGTAAATTAAGATAAAACCCAAGCCATAATTTTTTGATTGTTTTTTGATAACCTAATCTATATTGCATGAAAGGAGATGATTACGAACGGTTCAGGAGGGCGTTTGTGATAACCGCGCTTATAATAATGTTCGTTGCGGCGTTCTACCTGGCGCATCTATAATACATGAAAGTAATACCGAGGCTAAAGCTGAAAGTTGACACTTCATATTATCACGGAAGGGGAATATACAACAACATAGACGGCGGGGTTTACCCGGAGCCCTGCTGCCTTGCCGACATGGAACACATGGTCTATCTTACCCGCATTTCACTTGAGAGAAAGCTGAGAGACTTAAGGTTGCGAACCCCTGAAATAATGAAGGTGTTTGTGCTGAGGGAGGACCTGACTTCGCATAACAAGCTGACCGTCCTTTACGAAGAAATAGGCATAAAGCCGCTTAACGGGGTTCCGACCGGGGAAGGGATGATCCTGTACATAACAAACCCCCAGAACCCTACCCCATGCTCAAAGCAGGTCATGGACGGCTGGAAGCTGCGAAAATTCTTAGAGACAAAGGACGTGACCTACCTGGGCGTGCCGGCACCGCTTGACGTGAACGACCTGTTCCCAAGGGAAATCAAGTGGACCCCTGATGATTATGTATAGCTTGCTCCACCATGAACTGGGTGAACCGGCATGCTAAACCTGGCTGAGCCGGTACATAGTAAGTGAATACTTTACTATCATGCCGTCTTTAAGCGGCTTTATTTCTTTAATTTCAACCTCTTTCTTTTTCTTGGTTCCCTTCTGCATCATATTGGTTCTGGTTGACGGCATACAGTTAAACTTAACTATTGCGTTCAGGCACGCTTAAATATTAAATTGCTAAATACTTGAATATGGAAAACACCCTGTATTATGGGGATAACCTTGATATTTTGCGAAAATACATAAAAGACGAAAGCATTGACCTGATATACCTGGACCCACCATTCAATTCAAAAGCGGACTATAATATTCTATATAAAGAACCCAACGGCACACAATCGGTTTCGCAAATACAGGCATTCTCGGATTTCTGGCACTGGGATGAGCAAGCAGAAAAAACTTATGAGTATTTACTTGAAAACCCCAGTGTTCCTGAAAGGGTTAAGAGGCTCGTTCGTGCGCTTTACGATTTTCTGGGTAACAATGATATGAGTGCTTACCTCGTTATGATGGCTGCAAGGCTAATAGAATTACGTAGAGTATTGAAAGATACCGGTTCCATTTATCTCCATTGCGATCCGACTGCAAGCCATTATCTGAAATTGGTTATGGATGCAGTTTTTAGCGCAAAGAATTTTAGGGCCGAAATTATTTGGAAAAGAACATTTGCTCATAGTAATGCAAAGACCTATGGTGGTGTTCACGATATAATATTATTTTATTCTAAAGGCGACAATTGGACTTGGAACAACCAATTCCAGCAATATGACCAAAAATACCTTTCATCTCATTATAACCTAAAGGATAAGAATGGAAAGTACTTACAGCTAACGGCCCTAATAGCTCCGGGAAAAGGTTACGTTTACGAATGGAAGGGTGTCACCAAAAATTGGAGATTACCAAAAGAAAGTATGGAAAAGCTTGAGTCTGAAGGCCGGTTATATTACACTAAAAATGGAACCGCCAGATACATAAGGTATCTTGATGAGATGCCCGGAACGCCGTTACAAGATGTTTGGACTGATATACCCCCTATAAACTCACAAGCAAAAGAAAGATTAGGATACCCCACACAAAAACCTCTTGAATTACTTGAAAGAATAATTAAAGCATCTTCAAATGAAGGAGATGTAGTTTTAGACCCGTTTTGCGGTTGCGGAACTGCGCTGGATGCCGCTGAAAAGTTGCACCGCCACTGGATAGGTATAGACATAACCCATCTTGCAATAAATGTAATCAGGAAACGACTAAAGGATAGATATCCGAATGTAAATTTCGTGACGATAGGCGAACCGACAGACCTCGCCGGAGCCAGGGAACTTGCACAAAACGACAGGTACCAGTTTCAATGGTGGGCTTTGGCTTTGGTTGACGCGGTTCCATTTAATGAAAAGAAAAAAGGGGCTGACACCGGAATTGACGGCGTGATTTATAACCCGGCAAGAGGAATAGGCAAGGATTATTATGGGGTTGTTCAGGTTAAAAGCGGGCATGTCAACTCTGCACAAATAAGGGATTTCAAAGGTACCATTGAAAGGGAAAAGGCTGACTACGGCATATTCATCACGCTTGAGGAGCCAACGCGTGATATGAATACGGAAGCAGTAACTGCCGGGTATTTCACATCTCATTGGGGCGATCAGATACCTAAAATACAGATAATAACCATTGAATCATTGCTAAATGGCGAAAAGCCCAAGTACCCCACCCCATCGCAGTCCTATATGAAAGCTAAAAAAGCAGACCGGGAAAAGCCGGATGAAAACTTCTCAAGGATGGATAAGTTTACTTAAACAAATATTTTAGCAAATTATTGTCATCTTGCTCCACCATGACAGGCATAAATGGGCATATTAGAACAGGATATTTTAGTTAAATTTGGCTTTAGTTGGCTAAGTTGCTGTACCAAATCATTGCTTGCCCAACTGTCAAATGAGCGTTTTGCCATGATTGCCGGGGTCAAAATAAGAGTGGGCAGGGGGATGGGGGTCTTTCCAGAAGGTTACCAAAACTACTGACAAAACCTGTCCTTATGTATAAAAATTTGGGATTTAATTATATGATGATCCTAACAATTTATCAGTCAGGTCAAGAACACGGCCGGCCAAATCCGTAATTTCTGGCAACAGGCTCGGCAAATATTTTTTTATGGTTTTTGCATTAACTTTTAGTGTTTTGACTATTAAGTTTATTGAATTATACATGCCCGGCTTGGTTTTATCTTCAATGTGTTCCTCAATGTATTTCAGGTTCAGTTTGATTGACCATGTATCAATATTTTTAATTGAATCCGGGTTTAAGTCAAATAACTTTAGCGAATCAATAGCACTTTTTTCTAACAAGTCAAGCTCAGAATAAACGTCTTTATTATAAATGCCCGGTAATTTTGCGAGCGCGTCATATACAGTATAATTTGAGTTAATACCCTCAATAATGCGGCCGGCTTCTTTATCACTAAGCGAATAAGCCATGGCCACACGTGCCAGCCCCTTTAGCCCCTCCAATTGGTCTATAAGCATTATAAGCATATTTTTTGTCACCGATTGCTGCAAAGCCAGTTTTAATTGGGAAATTATTTTATCAGCCTCAGTTGCATTAAGTGTATAAGCACCTTCAATCAGATTAAGTGCTTCACGCCTATTAAATTCATTCTTGCCAAGCTCAGTCAGTTTATATTTGCCATTATCATCCTTGAATATAATGACCTTTTCCTCAAGCTTATGTAAAGTCTTTACGAAGGCATTTTCGCTTGAACCATATATTTCTTTCAATTTTGTATAAGTTGCGCCTTCATTGTTCAATAAGTAGTTAATAATTAAGTCCTGTTTTGAATTCCCATTTATAGGCATATACCAAACCCCACCCAGTATAGGTGAATGACTAAATAAAAACTTTGCCGTATTTAGGTACTAATTTATGAAGTTTACATTTAACGGCGCGCAATGTTTAATAGTTACCGTTTACCGTACTTTGCTATGCCTCGCGAAGGATATATTTCGATCAATGTAAGAGAGGTAGATGCCGAAAAGGCAAGGCAGGAAGCGCAGAAACTGGGAATTACGCTCGTCGAATATTTCAACCGGCTGATCGATGAGGCGCAAACCGAAACAATAATTCGCCAAGGCATCCTGAAAGGAATATTGTTACAACTCTCTGATAATATAAATGCCGCCTATGAAATAATTGGTTACTTAAACAAAGAAACGGCCGATTATATGAATAAAATGGCAGGCAAGGATGCTGGCGACCAGCAATCATTCCTTAGTAAAAATGCGGCCATACTACAAATTACAAATGACCTGATGCAAAACGCCATACAACCAATGCAGTTAGTTCTGCTGCCTATTCTTGGGGCCATGTTTTCGGATAAGCCTGAATTGGTCAATAAATTATTTGGCGAAAAGGCCAAGGATAAGCCACTTAAATATTATAGCATCTCAGACTTGAAACAAACATTATCCGAGATGGTGGTTGTCGAAACAAAACTAAAAGACATCTTCCATGATAATGTGGAAGTTCAGAGGTTGAACCAGGCACTTAAGCCTTATTTGGATGAAATGTCCAGAATCATCAATTTAATTAATAACGCGTCTGTGTAAAACAGCCAAACCGTGCTTTTAAAAATCAATATCAAATGTCACTTAAATGGAAAAACCCCTGGACAGGTTGGTCACCCTGGTGCAACCGGAGCAACCGGAGCAGGGCTTTTACTATTTAAGGAAAGGGGCTCCACGATTCCAAAGCCTTGCAACTCCAGAATCCTTATTTCTCCTGGCTTTTGATGCCGTTTATTTGCGCTATCATGTTTATCTAAAGTATTCCCGGCTTGATTGGGTGTTTGTTTCATGTTTAAAATAAAAAAAATCCCCAGGGTGTTTTAAAAAAATGTGTGCATTTCTGTGAGAAATGCACATGCGTTCAGCACGCGCGCCGGGCGTGCGCGCCACCATTATTGTTTCATTAAGAAGTGCAAGGAAAACTTTAATGGGAGATAACAATAAATTGAATGTGCATTTATAGCAAACCGGAATTACGTTAAAAAGGCAAATGCACACGCACTATCTATATAATATGGCGGTATTAAAAAGCAAGGAAGAGGCACTGGAGATAGTTAAGGAAAGCATAAGCGGGTTGAACGGTCACAGCAGGGAATGGCTGCGGGCAACGGAGCAGTTTATGCTGTACCTCTATGCTACCGGAAAGGAAGGAAACACCATATTGAGTTATAAACAGCCCGGCATGTTTCTGTTCAAGTACCTGCTTGACCATGACAAGCCGGTTGAGCAGGTTGATGAGATTGACATAGAAAACATGTTTGCCGGCACCGATAATTTAAAGCCGCAATCAAGGCTGATTTACGCCAAGCGCGTGCTGTCATTCCTTAACTGGATAAGGGGAAGGGCAAAACTGCCCCTGCTTTCGCTAAGATATGTAGCCTTGCCAAGGCCCGACAAGAATTCCGTTGACGACCAGTTGAAGGATGAAAATGTATATGACATGCTGAACCTGATAAGAAGCCCAAGGATAAGGCTTGCAGTATTCTTGATGTTCAAGCTTGGCATGAGGGAGACGGAAGTCCTTGGGCTGACTTATGACAGCATAACCACGGTCAACGGCAAAACGGTATTTACGCTGCGCCATAAAAATGGCGGTTACGGGGCAAAGGGGCAGAATCCCGACAAGAGCAAAATATGGCTGTCCAGCTTTCATTCGCTCGGCCTCCTGGATGACAAAGACATTGAAACAATGAACAACCTGTTCAATGAAGTACACAGCCGCTACGGCGACACCGACAGAATAATCGGCCTGAAATATGAATCCTCAATACAAAACGCTCTTGCCTATGCCGGATACAGGATAGGGCTTAAATTCAGGATGCACCCGCACCTTTTGCGCCATCATTTCATTGTGAAAGCCGCATTGAAACGCATCCCGATTAATGTGGCGGCAAGCCTGGTCCGCGATGACATGGAAACTTTGATGAAATACTACATGACGTTCGCGCCTGACCTGATTGAGGGATAAACAACCCGGCTTATTCTATATAGCATGGACAGGCATGTGTATTTGGGAGAGAACGAACACCTGCACACTGAGAAGCAGGTCAAGAAGATATGCGATGACATAATCCGAGACTACCGCTCCGGCAGGATTTCATACAAAAAGGCAATGGACAGGCTCGTCGAAATGGAGAACCTGATAATACCGAGAACTAAAGCGTTGGAAGCAAAGGGCGCAAGCGAGAGCTACGTTGAAATGAGCAAGCTGAAACTGGAAAGGATGCATTCTCAGAAGGAAGGCAGGTTCATGAGGAGACGCTGAATATGACCCAATTTTATACCGATAAAGACGGGAAAGTGAGGCCAATAAGCGAGCCGTGGATGACAGGCAACCCGTTCTCGTCAGAAGAAATTAACAGCTACAATTCGATGAGAACAAGCGAATCCGATTTAAATAGAGAATTCAGGGAAACCGTAGCCCTAAAGGAAAGCAAAATAAAGAATAAATTGAATGAATACGGCATCAGGGAAATGCCGCCGGAAGTCAGGGATGCGCTGGATTTTTACCGCAAAAAGCTGTACGAATTTCTTGATGCGAGCAGAAGGGCAACGCTGATTGCACCATCGCCGATGGCTGTCGGGCCTGCAAATTACAGGGGAAACGCCGAGATGGCAAGAAAAATGGAAAACCGGGGGCTTGACAATCTTGAACATGCGCAGGAACGCCTTGACCGTGCGGTGGCTGATTCGGTGCGCGGGGTCGGGAGACTGGAAGATAGAACCGGCATTGGCATGGAAGAGCTGACCGGGCCGAAATTAAAGAAGGTGCTGGGCGCAAAAAGCATCGGCAAGTCATACCATAACAAGCACAAGGATGGAACAGGCAACGCCGGCTATGTAATAGTTGATAAAAACGGGAAGTGGTATCAGCTTAACGTTACATACGATTCCAGGGGAGAAATATACGATGCCAGTTTTGGCCCTTATGGGAGCGCGCCAGGCAGGCTATCCGCAAAATCTTATGATGAACTGGTAAGGCAAATAAAAGAAAGGATGACCTAATAAATGACAAAGTTTTTTACCGATTCGCAGGGCAGGAAGAGGCCGATAGACAGCGAGATCAAGCATGCGGTTGATTCCCTTTCCACGCAGGAATACATGGAGGCTGACCAGCATTTCACATTCACAGAACAAGAAAAGGCAGACATGATGATGGGTATTGACCAGCTGTCAACCGAGGGAAAGCTCAAGCCGGAGGAATACAGGGAAATGCTTTCCGACGTGGAAAGAATAAACGTCCTGCCGCTTGCGGACAGGGTAGCGGTGGTAAAGAAGGTCAGGGATGCCATAGACGGCAACAAAGAGTGACCTATCTATATGGTATGACAGGAAAGTTTTATACCGATGGTAAGGGGCGCAAGAGACCGTTAAATAAGAAATTCAGGAGCTATTATGAAATAGAAAGGGCATTTGGGATGTCAACAAGCGATGCGCAGGCATGGGCTGAGGTACATCCCGAAATGCTCTCAAAGAAATTGCGTGAAGAAGTAGAGATGTTTGGGTAGGTCAACAATGACAACGCTGCCCCTTGACCTTTCGCAAATCCCGTACTTTCTTATTGTGTTCTATGCCGCCTTGCCGGCACTGGTGTTCTTTGTGATGGGCTCTTTCTGGGCGCGCATATACATGATTTTTTCGAGCCTGCTTGGCGCAATGGCAGCCTACGCGGCCCCCATTGGTTTCCTTCAGCTTTTGATACCGCCAGTGATCCCGTCATTTGTTACTAATCAGATAATGGGCATGGCGGCGGGAATATTGCAGTACGGCCTGCTGCTTTTTGCGGCGGTCATATTTTTTGTGCTGGCTTTGCTTCAGCATGCGATATTCAAGCTGCTGGAATGGACGCACTGGCGCGGCATGCACAGGCACGACAGCTACGGAGAAAGGGATTAAGTTGGATATTGTTTCGCTTTCAAGCATGCCGGATATAGCAAAATTAAACCTTATCAGGAAGCTTGGTTACAACATTGACAATGCCGGCTTTATCACCAGGGATGGCAGGCGCATTACTGACAGATGCACGGGCAAGCCGGTGCAGTTCAGCAGGATGGCAATCATTGCGGGAACAATCATAGACGACAATCCCATAAGCATAGCATCCTATCTTGAGGATATGCCGGCTTAGGGCATTTTTAACCCAAATATCCTGCTCCAACATACCCGTTTATGCTTATCGTGGTGGAGCAATAGAATAAGGATTTGGGTTTTGGCATAATCAGCTCTGTGACAGGTTGAACAGGTGTGACAGGTTTTTGATGGTTTTTGGATAAAATTTTAACTTGTTTTTTATTGTCATTGGTTTTGTCTTGCTCTGTTTCATTGGTTGATGATTTTTGCTTATTATAATCATGGCCGATGTTTTTTTATGCCCATAACTGCAAAAAACCCGTCACACTTGTCAAACCTGTCACGGGATAAAATTATTGATGGTTCTATCTATATAACAATGACAGAATTTAGAAGCAAGGGAAAAGGAAAAGACAGGAAAGTGTACCCGATAAAAAGCGAAAAATTGAGTGGGGCATATTATGAAAGCAGGAAATACAGAACTCCGTTGGATGCAATAAACGAAATATTGCGCGATGCAAAAAAGGGGCTGGCAGTTGATGCCGGCGAAATCGAGTTTTTCGAAAACGGTCGTCCAGTCAAGGAGGACAAGATCAAAAAATCAGCGGAGTTTCAGGTTTTGATGACAAATTTTGATGGTGCCCATACTCTCAGCGGAACTGTAAGCAGGACGCCGCATGGCTGGGTAGCTGGCGGCGAGTTGGAAAGCATTTAACCCAAATATCTTTTATTTATTTTTTTGAACAGTCTATCTATATATTATGAAAATGGCATATATTGAACCGCAGCTCGAAAGGATAGACCATGTAGAATTCATACTCAAGAAAAGCGGGCTTGACGGGCTGACACAGAAGGTGGTCTTGATGCATTATTTCCCGGATCATTTTATTTACGGCGGCCCTAAAATAAGGAAGAAGGAAGCGGAGCTTGCAAAAGACGGAAAGAAAGTAAGGGCCGCACTTGGCGACACGAAACCGTTATTCTGAAAACAGCTTTCGCAATGCCCTGAGACGTCGCCTGTATTCTGCCGGCCAGAAAAGATGGTCAAGGTGCGGAGTTGACGGGCAGCGGCCCGTGTATATGCGCCACATAGACCATTCGTATTGTTCCTTTTTGTAGCTGTTATATGAAACCAAATTCGTGCCAAGCCTTTTGACGTTGGCGTTGTCGTACCATCCTCGCAAACGATAGTTAGCCATAATATATAGAACGTTCTATATGGTATGACAGAGTTTTTTACACGCGGGAAGGGGGAAAACAGGAAGGTCATACCGATAAACGAAAAGGGGCTGAAAAATCCGCGGGTGATGGAAAGCCCCAAATTCCAGGAGGTTACAAAAGATGCGCTTTTACACGATGCGCATGAGAAGCTGAAAAGAATTTCGGAGATGGATGACATCGAAGTAGTGCTGACAAACCTGAAGGAGTTTTCGGGGTTTTTGGGCAAATATTCGCCATATAATGCCGCATTAATAATCCAGCAGGACCCGCAGGCTACAAGGGTTTTCTCAAAGGACGACTGGAAAGCACTCGGCTATGAAGTCAGGGAAAACGCAAGGCCGATAGCCGTTCTTGTTCCTTACGGCGTTCCAAAGAAATATAGCCTGCCAAAAATCGCCAAGACCATGGAAAAACTCAAAAAGGAAGGGCAAAGCGAGGAGTACATCATCCGCAAGTATAATGAAATGATGCGCACGCAAAATGCGCGTTATACACCACATACATACGGGGTCGGAAGGGTCTATGACGCAAAGTCGGTAAACGGCGACGTGCCCCCGGAGCAGTTTGCCAAAAATTCGGAGCTATACGCAGCCATGAAGGAAGCGGCAAAATCAAAATTCAAAAACATTACGGAAACAACCCTGGAAAGCGGGTCAAGGGGATATACGGACTTGGACACGGAAGGAAATGTTCGCGGCTTGGTGGTAATGAAGGTTCCGAACGAGAGCAAGGCCCCGCTTAACACGCTGGCTCACGAAATGTCGCACGCCATAATGGGGCATGATTACAGAAAGATTCCGAGATGGAAGGCGGAAACCGAAGCCGAACTCTCCGCATATCTGGTTCTCTCGCATTATGGCGTTGATTTTGACAAGGAAGCCGCGGCTTATATCAAGAATTGGCTTAAAGACAACAAGCTCGGAGAGGAAAGCATAGACAGGGCCGCAAACACGGCAAGGCAGATAATACAAATGACGGATCAGCACCTGTCCAAATGATTTTTTGATGCTGCCTATCTATATATCATGAGCTTTGGTTGGATAATCTGGCTGGTTCCGGTGCTGTTCGGGATACTTGGACCATACTTTAAGTTAAAGATGGGCTATGCGTCATTCTTCGCCGGCGCGATATTTGCCCTGAGCGCGACTTTCGACCTGATAGGCAACCCCATAGGCGCAATTGTCACGGCTGTCCTGCTTGGGTTGCCGCTGCTTCTGGTGGTTGTCTTTGGCTTCCTGATAGGCGCGGGAATAACGGCGATAATATACTACATTGCGGCAAAATTCATGGATATAGGTGAGTCTGATTGACCAAGAAGGAAGCGGTAAAGAACTGGCTGAAAGGTCAGCACAACACGATATTCTATACTGACGAGAAAGGCAGGCGCAGGGCGATAAGGCATATAGACGAAGTCAATAAGGGCAGGCTTGAGGGCATCCTTGCGTCATTGCAGCCGCAGCTAACCGAAGCGGAACAGACTATGCAGCAAAACGGCATAAAGCCCGCCGGCAACGTGATGGACACCGAGGGGCATGTTATTGAGGTCAGCAACAACGGGCAGGTAGAGAAATACCGGTACGACCCAGACAAAGTGTCAAGGGAGCAGGCAAAACAGGACGTGCAAAATTACGTGAAGCTTGCCACGAGCGTTGCCGAGATAGCCGCGCTGCTTGCTGCATAAAACAAAAAATAATCGTCTATTTCATTTTTTAAACAAAAATAATTTATTTCTTGCCATAATGAATGTAAATAGCAACTATTATCGAGCCTATTCCCGTCAGCGAGCATGCGGTTGAGACACCCGAAATTGTCTGCCCCATGTCATAGCTGTTTGACATCGGATAAACAAACGTAAGGACGACCCCAACCATGACAAGTATTATTCCCAGCATAAGAGGGTTTTTTGCGTTCATTACAATATAGATGGTTCAGCCAAAATTTTGCGTTCCTATCTATATGGCATGGACAGCAAAATCGTTGGGGTTGGCGCGATAGCAATATTTCTTGTGGCGATGGTAGCGGTGCTTGGAACGGGAGAGATACCCGCGCCGCCAGGCACCGGAACCCAGGTGGCAAATGTAATCGTGTCGGTAGATGGTACATGGAACGGATACCTGAACATCCCCTTTGCGACAGCAACGGTGTCGATAACCCAGATAACGCCCTCGGTCACGGATTACCACAACGTGCTTTATTCGGTGATAGCGACATCAGGAGGGCAGCAGCTCAGCACGGCAGATACGTCAAAGGCGAAAATTGAATATACGCTTGTAGCTGACGGCGAAACTCAGGCATCGGGAACGGTGTATTTCACGCTTTCAAGCAACTGGAACGTGCAGTACATTATGAAGAACGTGCCTGTCGGCACATACACGCTTACGGTTATAGTTTTCGAGTACTGGACAAACGGCCTGCTTGGCTCAGGGTGGTCGCAAAGAACGTCATCTGAAACAACCGTAACTGTCAACCCGCAGTCAGGGTGATCTCCAGTGAAAAGCTCAGTAGCTTTCGCCCTCATGGTCGGCTTAGTCATTTCCATAGTGGTAATCGGGAGCATGGCGGAAGTGCCTTACACTTACACCGGGGCAACGAATTCAATCAGCATAGGCAAGGTTTCGCTGGATTATTTTACGCCAACGCGGTTTACTTCATTGCCGGCAAAGCCGGCTGGCTCCATACTTTCAGAAATCCCTTTGTCATGGTTCCAATCAGCACCACCCGCATTTGCGCTTAATCAAAGCGGAACTGGCACTTCCTCTAGCAACTATGTTTTTAGTCCCTCTTATGGCTATTCTCCACCAAGCACTAATTATGCCGGTGGCGGAATACTTGTTTATTATGACAATTATTACTACAATATTGTGGTTGATTATGGCGGAAGCACCGGCGATTTAGATTATTTATATGCAACGGCAATAGACACCAGGACAGCAGTTACAGGAACATTCGGTTATCAATGGAGTTCAGCTCAATCAACACCTTACACAAATGTGCAATACGTTGAAGAGGGCTTTGTTTCTGGCAGCACGCTTTATTTTCTTGCTGACATGGGGGCGACGGCTTATATCGTAAGCTGCACCTTGGGCGCGGGGTCGTTGTCTAACTGGAATTCTTATGAAGTAGTCAGCGGCGGCGTTCCAGAAGCGATTGCTGTTTCAGGCAGCGATTGGTATGTGGCAGTAGCTGGGTTGGGTGTTTATGAAAGCACATCTGGGGTTGGTGGTCCTTACACACAGATATACAGCGGGCTGGCAAGCACCGATGTGGCGGGGATGGTTATTACGCAAAATGGCGCGCTTGTGCTTGTTTACTACACAGGAATATCTGGCAACAGCGGCACTGGATATGCGATGCAGTATTACCAGAACGGGGCGTGGAGTTCAACTTACAGCATAACACAATCAGATTTTGACCCCATGGCCGGTCGTTCATTGACAACCAGCGGGGTTGAAACTATGGGGCCGGTAGGCCAATTTGTGGCATCAGAAGGAAATACCGTAATTGTCACTATACCATATTATTCCCCTGGTGCCACTGCCAACGCGGCTATTTATGTGTCCAATTTTACGGTAGGAACATCAAGCGGATGGAGCGCGCTAAAAGAAGTCGGTTCAAATTCTGGAGAGCTTCATGGATATTTTCCCTTGCTTTTTACGTATAATAATGATGTATATATGATTATTACATCAGGAAAATATAATACTAATACTGATACTTGGGTTTCCTCCATAACGGTTCTTGTTTCGTCAGGTGATTATGCCGAATGGAAAACATTATATTCAAATACATTAACGGCCGATGCGTTTAATATCAGGGAATATGGAAGCATCTATGGGAGTGCTGAAGGCTATCCCGGTTTGGTAACGCTAACCGGAAATGACATCGCAGTAATTTGGGATTCCTATAATTTATATTTGCCCGATTTGGCGGCCGCTTTTACAGTGCCAAGCAGTCTTTCACAATTCCAGATATCTGTTTCCGGCATTCAGGCATCGGGGCAGTACATAAAGGCTTCATCCTCGGCCGCTTCAAACACCGCAAACGTCAACCTTGAAATACTTGCCGGGCACAACGCTTCGCAAATGACCGAAGTGAGCAACTATACGTGGAACGATGTGTCATTGCCGTTCAGCGATTCCTATACAACACCCTGGCTCAACCTTGCTTCTGCCACAACGCAGGGCTACTACAACTACACCTATGAAGCGCAGGTAACGGTCAGCGGTGTAAACGCCATAACTGGCTCTACAATGAGCCAGACGGCGACACTTCAGTTGCAAAACAAGCTGTATTGGTCAACGACTTATAGCGCGTTTGACCCAGGCTATACGCAATTCAACGTCATAGGCGGAAACATGACGCCAACAATTTCGTTGCCTGCCAACGCAATCAACATGCTGATAGTGACATGGACAGCGATAGCATTCTTGGCAATATGGCTTAACCGGAAAGAAAAAGACTGACACATCTATATGGCATGGGCGAGGAAGTCAGTTTTCCCTATGACGCGATTTTGTTCCTGGCAATATCGATGATTATCTTCCTTTACACCATGCTCGGCGACTATTTCGCGGCGCAGACCGCAGACCTTTTCGTGTACTTGATTTACGGCATGATGGACGTTGTCAGCGTCGCCTTTGCGGCATTCTTAACGACTATGTATGACAGGGAAGAAAAAGGAGGGGAGCCGTTCTAATGAGGAAGAACAATTACGGGCTTTTGCTGGTGAGGGGCTTTACAGCATCGCTGGCGGGATTGGTTTTCATTTCATACATGTTCAGCTCCAGCGGTGGCTTCAGCATGGCTTCAACCCTGAACAGCAACGCGTTCTTTTACCTTTTCGCTGTCGGCCCCAGTGAGGAAATCATATTCCGCTATTTTGTTCCGCTGGTCATCATGGTCTTTGCCGACGTTTCGTACATGGTCGGCGGCGTGATTGGCGGGGTCATGTTCGGGCTGGCCCATTACTGGGCCTATGGCGGCTCGATAGCGAGCATGATGATGGCAATGGTGGCAGGCATCTGGCAGGCCATTGTGGTGTGGCAGTACAGCATGAGGAAGGAAGGCAAGTTCACGTTCATGCCGGGATTAGTCGCAGTCATGCTTGGGCACGGCCTTTATGACTACTTTGTAACGACTATTCCAGGAATTTTGCTTTACATCGGTGCAGCCTGCGCGCTGGTCTTTGTGCTGACATTTGTCATAATACACGTTGAGGAAGAAGAGTAAATAGCGTTAGGGTCGTTATTTTTTTGGGTAATCTATCTATATATTGACATGGAAATAGACAAAAAAGAGGTAATAATCATTGGCATAATAGTGGTAGCAGCATTTGTGGCAGCATATCCGTTCATCCCGTACTTTCACCAGTCAAACACCGTAACAACATCAAGTTCTGGCAGCGGAGGCTCGACGGCGGGGGCTTCGGCGCAGCCTTACGTTGATTACATAACTTCAAGTGGCGAGGTCATAAGGGAATATCTCAACACCGGGCAGATATACATAGTGGAGCCTGACGGGCAGCTTGAGCCTTACTCGCTTGATTTTGTGGCTCCCGGCACGACAACGGCAGTCACCGATGTCCAGTACGGCTTCAGCTTGACGCTGACAGGGCAGTACCTTGAGGGTACTTCAAGCGCGCAGAACATCACGGTAACGGTGACGGCAGACCTTGAAGGAAACGGAACAGGGCAGAGCTACACGATATTTAACGCGCAGAACTTCCCGTATAGCATTTCAGGCGCACCGGCAACCAAGGTTACAGGAACAGAAACGATAACTTCAAGCACCTACAACATGACAACCCTTGCGCAGGACATCTGGGGCACTGGATTCAGCACGACTTCAACCGCAACATACTGGCCGCAATACTACGTCTCAATAACGGCAACCGCAACAAACGTGTTCGGGCAGGCATTGTCATCCACGGCATCAACCACATATCCGTACACGACGATAGGCGCGTGGCAGTGGGCTGCGCCGCAGCTATCAGTAAGTCTGGGCAGCGCAAGCACGACATACAGCATAATTCCGGGAGTAAGCAACACAAACCTTGCAATAGGCATAGTCATCATAGCGGCAATAGTGCTGGCGATGTACATGTTCGTGCGGAGGGAGCGGTGATAAAAAAATGACTGACATATCTATATGGTGAGGACACAATGGAAAAATTCCAAATAATGGGAATACTGGCAATCGTCTTTATAGGAGCAGGAGCATACATGGCATACGTACCGGGTTCTTTCATGCCAATAGCAACACAGTCAAGCTCGCTTAACACGCTGAGCAAGCCGACCCAGATAGTGCTCAGCGCAACATCAATGACATCTTCAGTAGGAAAGGGAACATTGACCATCACCCCGTACAATGGCTACCTGATGAACGAGACTTTGTCCGTAGTGATAAAGCCAACATCATTGGGCGCAAGCGCGGCGACAGCAAACATAACAGCATATTCAACACTGCCTTTGACCCTGGTAAAGGGAGGCACTGACGGCAACGCAACATACATGCTGCCGATAACAAACCAGCCACTCAGCATAACCTTCATCAACTCATTCAGCAACACCACGGCAACTTACAGCATCACATACAGCGTTTCAGGGCCATTGAGTAACAGCACGGAGGTATCAGGGTGATAAAAAATGATGACACAGATTTCTAAACCAAAAGCAGCTTTCATTGGGGCATTCGTACTACTGATGGTACTCGGCATGGGCATGGGCGTGGCAACACACGCAGCTTCTTCAGGAACAACAATTCTCGTAACACCGTCAGGAGGGGCAACCTTCCAGAACACCGGATGGACACCGCAGAGCTATACGGTCAACACGGCAGGCGTGCAGGGCGACCAGCAGGTAGTCATAACGGTAACGGGAACCACAAGCACCGATTCATACGCAAGATACCTGGTGGTAAGCGTCAACGGGCACGTGCTTAACGCGCAGGCACTCACAAAGGGGAGCTTCAGCGGCGGCATAGGCGGGTACTACTCTGACATAGTATCAGGGTCGTTCTCGGTGACTTATGACATCACACCATACGTACAGGGCGTTTCATCAAGCACGGTGCTGATAGGATTGACAACCCAGAGCGGGTCTTGGAACGTTCAGGGAGCAATAGTCGGCAATGGCGCGGGGCAGTCGGTGGTGGTGCCTTCAAGCCTGACAGGAACACAGTACGTATTCAGCACTGCTGAAGTTCTGGCGGCACTTGGCGTGGTCTTTGCTGTCATAGCCGGAATACTGTACGAGACACAGAAGCATTCATAAAAGCAAAGTCTATATTTTTTATTTATTTTTTGGTTTTAAGTTTTTAGCCAGACCTATCTATATGGTGAATTGAACAATATCGAATTGGCAATAGGTCTAATACTTGTCATAGGGGCGATAGCGGGGCCTTCGGTGGCCACCAATCTTGTGGTCCTTCCGACATACATAACTTTCGTCGAAACGGGATTGCCTTCCGGCACGCTTTGGTCTGTTTCGGTGAACGAAGGCAGCGGCTGGCACCAGTTCACTTCGTCAACTAATACGATAACGGCAAGCTTTGACTTTAACGGAATTGAATACTACTATTCATGGACATCGCCTTCAATCACGGCAAACGGCGCGACATACTATCCTTCGCCTTCAAGCGGGTCCGCAGAGGTAAAGGGAACGGTCAGCATAGCGTTTTCCACGAGCCCAACGGCAACTACATATTCATACACGTTCAAGACGACGGGATGGCACATAAGCGATTCGGCAACGCTGACGGTTGACGGGCAGGCGTATTCCATATCCGCAAACGTGCCTGATGTGGAGGTCAATTCGCTGTCAGGAACGGTGACGTGGAGCATATCCGATTCACAGGGCGGCGGCGTTCCAAGCCCATCCAGCGGCACAATCAGCGGGTCGGGCAGCGTGTCAATAGCATTCACATACCCAAGCTCTGGCAGCGGCTCCGGGTCAGGGTCAGGGTCAGGCAGTTCATCCTATTCATACACGTGGCAGGAAATCGACATGAAAGCGGGAGACAGCGCAACATTGATAGTGAATGGTCAGTACTATTATCTCACGCCGTCATCGGCATCGGTAACGCTTAATTCATTGAGCGGGTCGGTGTCGTGGACGGTGGCGCAGTCCGACATGGGAGGCGTTCCAAGCACGTACGGCGGCACTGTAAGCAGTTCGGGAACCACGGTTATTGAATTTGTTTACGGTTCCGGCTCTTCGTCATCCCAGTACTATTCATACACGTGGCAGGAAAGCGGGCTTAAGTCAGGAGACACGGCGGTGCTTACGGTGAACGGGCAGCAGTACACGCTTTCTCCGGGAACCGCGGTTTCGGTGAACAGCCTTTCGGGAACGACGGCGTGGAGCGTTTCGTCATCGGCGCAGGGTGCAACACCGTCACCGGCGCAGGGCAGCACATCAACATCGGGATACACCACGATAGACTTCACGTACGGCACTTCAATAGGCGGGCTTTCATTAAGCAACATGTCATGGATGCAGTACGCGGGAATAATCATAGGCATCGTCCTTATGGCTGACGGCGCAAGAAGAACCAATGAAAAGAGCTAAGATTATTTGATTTTTTTTCTTGATTTTTTGACAGACATATCTATATTGTAATGAATAAGCTGGAAATCATAATCGGGATAATTCTTGTAATAGGCGGAATAGTCGGGCCAACCGCAGTTACCACGCTGGGCCTTACGCAAACTACCGTGACCGTAACCGAAACGGGGCTGCCCGCGGGAACCGCATGGTCTGTGGAAATATACAACGGCCAGTCATACCAGACCTTCAGCTCTGCCACAAACACGATAGTGGCGACATTCTCCTACGACCCAATATCTACGCAGAACCTGCTCGCCTTCTACGTACCAGGGTTCCAGATAGGAAATACGCAATATGCGGCAAGCCCGGCAGCCGGCAATTTCGCGCCCGGCGGCTCTTATACCATAACGTTTTCCGCCAATACCCCAAAATACATGACATATTCATACACTTTTGAGGAGACCGGGCTGAAACAGGGAGACAGCGCAACGCTGACCGTGAACGGGCAGGCATACACAATATCGGCTTCAACACCAAAGGTGGTCATCAACAACCTTCCTGATGGTAGTTATCAGTGGAGCATGTCAAGCTCGCAGGGCGGCGCAACGCCAAGCCCAGATTACGGAACAATCAGCTCAAGCGGAACATCGGTGATAGCTTTCGCGTACAGCTCAACCCAGCCTTCCATAGGCGTAGTGCTTTCGGCATCGGGCAACACTCTGACCGCGTTGGCAAGTATCCCAATGTCAAGCACGCCCGGTTATGTCATTCTGATTTATGACCTTACAACCGGAAATCAGCTTGGGGTGGAAACAGCAGGCCAAAGCCTTTCGGTGACCGGCATGGCAGGAAACACATACATTGCGGTAATATCGAATAATTATCTTGTCGGTGAATCGCTTAAAACTATTGGCATTGTGACGGAATCAAATCCAGTATCATTGAGCGCACCCTCAAGCACCTATTCATACGTCTGGCAGGAAACAGGGCTAAAAGCCGGGGATTATGCAATATTGACGGTCAATGGGCAGCAATATGACCTTCCGAACGGAACAGAGGTGGCTGTCAGCGGCCTTTCCGGGTCGGTGCAGTGGAGCATATCCAATTCGCAAAACGGCGCGGTGCCTTCCCCTTCAAGCGGCACGGTGACCGGGTCGGGCATGACAACGGTGGGCTTCACGTACCATAGCATGGCCAACCCTCAGAACTATTCATTGGTTCAATACATAGCTATAATTGCCGGCGCAATATTCATTGCCGACGGCGCAAGAAGAGCTGAAAAGAACTAAAGTATTTTTTATTTTTAGCTGTTTAGCGGCTTACTTGATGCTTGGCGATTTTAAACCGCAGGCTCCGTACCTTTAGACCGGAAGCCGGGGGTGGGATTTGAACCCACATACATGCGGTCTGCAGCCGCACTCGTAGCCGTTCCGACACCCCGGCTTATGTGCGTTCTATTTCTTTATATTATTAACCTTTTTAAGGTACTCAAATATTGCGCTGAAATCTTCGTCTCCAAGTTCCTGGTCCACCGCTCCGGTGTAAGCCGTCCAGAGTGCTGACATGACCGGCATGTATATTTCATACTCATTGGCTACCTTTGTAAGCAATCCCAGATCCTTTTTCATATGCTTCAGGTAAAATGTCGGGTCGTAGTTTTCAGCTACCATCTTTACCCCCTTTGTTTCGCTGAATTCCGTCTTGTATGTGCTGACGTTTAACACGTTTATAAGAAGCCTCGGGTCAATTCCGTCTTTCTTCACTAGAGTAAGGCCTTCACCGAGAATTTCCGCGTATCCGGCCACAAGCAGGTTAAAGGCCAGCTTCACCGTTTGCGCGCTGCCTATGTCTCCTATGTAAAATGTCCTGTGCGCAAAAGCCCTTATCAGGTCCATCAAATCTTCGTATTTTTCCCTTTCCCCGCCGACCAGAGCTATAAGTTCCCCCCTCAGGGCCTTGCTCGGTCCTCCTACAACAGGAACCTCTATCCTGTGAACCCCCTTCCTTTTCAGTTTTTCATTTATATATTTCGATTCCATCGGGCTTATCGTGCTGAAGTCAAGAATTGTTTTATTTGGCTTTACGTAATCTGAAATGCCATGATTGCCCAGCGTTACATCCTCATCCGCAGCGTCGTCTGTTACGCTGACTATCATTGTATCGCTTGCCTCGCACACATCGCTTATGGATGGTGCAATGTCCATTCTGTCCCTTAACCCTTCCAGTTTTGCCCTTGTCCTGTTGTATCCTATTACATTGTATCCCGATTGCACGGCCCTAATGGCCAAAGCGGATCCCATTTTACCTAAGCCTATAAATCCAAGTTTTACCATGAATTAAATTTAGAACGATAGCTTATTAAATATTTTTTAAACATTAAATTCATGGACTGCAATGACGCAATTTTTAGCAGAAGAAGTGTTAGAAAGTTTACGAGCGAAACAGTTAACGATGCCATCATTCAAAAAATACTGCTGGCGGGAGCGTCAGCGCCAAGTGCCCATAATGAACAGCCGTGGCATTTTATAGCGTTGAATAATGAAGAGATTAAAAAAAGGCTTGCCCAGGAAATGATGGTTGCGTATATAGCAAGTGGAAAGGCGGATGAACAAAGGGCAAGGAGGTCCTATGACATGACGATTAATACGCCTGCAATAATAATTGGCTGCCTTGACACGCGGTTGCTTAAATATCAAAATGAACTGGAATATAAAATGGGGGTCCAGAGCCTTGCGGCAGCAGCCGAAAACATGCTGATAGCTGCCAATTGCCTGGGGCTTGGGGCATTTTGGAGGGCTGCGCCATGGGTCACGACCGGGATTATGAGGGGCCTGCTTGGGATACCTGATTATGTTGAACCCCAATGGATGATACACCTTGGTTATGCAGCAGGTGAACCAAGGGAAAAGTCGCTGCGCAGCGACATTAATCACTGGAACCACTGGTAACCCACCATCCAATGTGCCACTCTAGCTCGATATGCAGAAACGGTTATTTTAGCGGGCATTTGACTATAAGCGCATGGAAAAGGCAATAAGGGAACCAATTGTGGTTGTGCTTGGTCACGTCGATGCCGGCAAAACATCGCTGCTGGACAGGCTTAGGGGCACTGCTGTTCAGCAAAAGGAAGCCGGCGGGATAACCCAGCACATAGGTGCCAGCCTTTACCCAAGCGATGTCCTGATTTCAATGACGGGCAGCCTGTTATCAAAGTACAGGATAAATGTTAAGATTCCAGGGGTGCTGTTCATTGATACGCCAGGGCATGAAGCATTTTCAAACCTCAGGTACAGAGGGGGTTCGGCAGCCGATATAGCCATAATAGTGGTTGATATAACAAAGGGCATAGAAAAACAGACAGTGGAAAGCATAAACATCCTGAAAGACAAAAAGGTTCCGTTCCTTATAGCTCTAAACAAGGTAGACCTTATTGCAGGCTGGAGGTCCAACCCCCGCATTACGCTTGAAGAGGATGTAAAGTCGCAGGATCCTGCCACGCAGAAGTTGCTTGACGAAAGAATTTACACCGCCTTGGGCCAGCTTGCGCAGCTGGGTTTTGATGCCGAAGCCTACTACAGAATAACAAGCTTCACGAAGCAGGTTGCGATGATTCCTGTAAGCGCAACAACAGGAGAAGGAATACCCGAAATGCTTACTGTTTTGCTGGGGCTTGTACAAAATTTCATGAAAAACAAACTTGCCTTCAAAAAAGAGCCTGGCAGGGGAATAATCCTTGAAGTCAGGGAAGAGGAGGGGATTGGGACAATATTTCATGTAATTTTGCTTGGCGGAATTGTTGCCCTCAACGATAAGGTTGTTATTGGGACGTCTGTGAGTTCAAAGACGACAAAAATCAAGGGCATATATCTGCCCAAGCCCCTTGACGAGATGAGAGACCCCCGTGATAAATTTAAGCCAGTAAGGGAGGTTGAAGCGTCTGCCGGGATAAGCATAGTTGTGTCCGATCCGGATGAAGCTGTAGCAGGAGCGCCGATGTATGTAGTAACTGACGAAGAGGATGAGCTGAACGCCAGGAAGGAAATTGAAGAAGAGTTGAAAAAGCTTATTATAAAAAATGACCAGGTGGGCGTTATAATCAAGGTTGATGCCTTGGGGTCTCTTGAGGCAATGTCATTTTTGCTGAAGCAGGCCGGCATACCAATCAGGTACGCCGAAGTGGGACCAATTACCAAAAAAGACATAATAGAGGCAGAGCTTGTAAGGGAAAAGGACAAGTATCTTGGCGTTGTGCTTGCATTTAACCAGAAGCTATTGGTTGAAAATCCGACAGTAAAAATTTTTTCTGGCAAAGTAATGTACGACATAATTGAGGAGTATCAGAGATATGTCACTGAGCAAAAGGAAAAGGACCTGCATCTTAAGCTTGAACAAATTACATACCCGGCAAAGCTCCAAGTAATAAAGGGTTATATTTTCAGGAGGAGCAATCCGGCAATATTTGGGGTAAGGGTGATACACGGAACGCTAAAACCGAAGGTCAGGGTGATGAATTTATACGGAAAGGAAATTGGAATTATAGAGCAAATTCAGGTTCAGGGGGAGAACGTGCAGGAACTGAAGGCCGGCGAAGAAGCTGCGATATCGATAAGGGACATAACAATAGGGCGGCATATAAGGGAAGAGGAGGTACTCTACACGCTGCCAAATTCGAATCAGATAAATGACCTGAAAAAGATAATAACTGACCCAGATGATGTAAAGGTTTTAAATGAAATACTGCAAATACGCAGAAAAGTTGAATTGATGTATGGATACTAACAGCCTTAAGGCCAAAATCAGGAAAATATTTATAAACATGTAATTAAAATATTACTTGATGGAAATGTATGGAAAATGCAGACGTTTTGGCGAGGGAATTGGATGCATTGGGACATCCGCTGAGATTAAAGATAATAGCAATGTTAAAGCTTCATGGGGAAATGCACATGGCGCTTCTGGCGTCAAGGCTGGGAGTGAGCAGGGCGCTGGTGAAGATCCATATGAAAAAGCTTGAACAGTCAGGCCTGGTGAGAAGCAGGGTCGTGCTTATCCCTGGGCAGGCCAAGGCCCTTAGGATGTACGAGCTGCTTGACTTTAAAATAACGGTGGATCCCGGCATAATATTGAAGGAGGTGAATCTTAATGAATGAAGTTGGGAGGGACATGCTGTTTCTTTCCCTTGTAGTCTGGATTGCAGTGGCGGCGTCTGTAATAGCCATGGTTGTATATACAGGTGTTACAGGCGTGGTTTTTGCTTTCATAGTCCTTGTTGTTGCGGTTACATCCTGGAGCAGGGTTGTGAGGGACTCTAACAGGAAAAGCAACGAACATGGCAATGATGAGCTGTTAAATGAAATAAAGGAACTGACCCAGGAAATAAAGGAACTTAAAAAATCGCTGGAGGAATAAAAATGAGGCCGGTTGCAGCAGCTGCTATTGTTTTATCAGTGATCGCGGTTTCGCTTTTAGGGTCGTTCATTTTGCCTTCATATCATCCCTACAGCTATGATATATCTGGAACAAGGGCAATAAATTCGACCGGGGTAAGTTCCATAAGCATAGGCGACACGGCTGGAACCGTAACTGTTAACAGTTGGAATGGATCCCAGATATTGGTCAGCTACGTGTCAACTTCTTATATAACAAGCCCGCAGGCTCCTTCAATAAGCGCAAATGATGGCGCCCTCAGCATAAATGTACCTTCGCCGTCCCTTGGCTTTTTTTCTTTTGGAAACCCAACTGTCAATATTAATGTGGCAATCCCATCTTCCATGGCTGACCAAATTGATGTCAGATTGGTCGCGGGCGACATACTGGTGCACCTTAATTCTGCTGCAAGCGTTTACCTTACAACCACTACAGGAAACATAAACGTAAACGTTTCCTACCTGCCCCAGGCCACATTTGATGTCACCACGGGGAACATACAATTCTGGTCCAGAGCAACCAAAGACGTTTATGCATCGGTGGTAACTGGTGATATATCAGCTAACCTAGACGGACCCCTTCTTGGGAACTACGTGTTCAAGGCTACAACCGGTAACATAAATGTGCTGATTCCTGCGGATTCATCAGTGTCTTTCAGCATATCATCATCAGCAGGCGGCATAGGCGTTACAGGAATACCGTATAACACCATTACAAACAACAACCAGCAGATCAATGGGGTGGCAGGCAGCGGAATGGCATCATTGAGCGAATCCACAACCACCGGAAACGCGTTTCTAAAGACAAATTCATGAATTTTATCAATTCAAAAATTTTTGCAATATGCATTTAAGAGAAGGATTACAGAAAAAGCACATGATTGAAGATCATAAATTCAAGATAAACGCAGTTGCCAATAACGGATTGATATCGTACATAGCCGACGGTGATGGCATAAGCGCAAGCATTGGAGGAACGCCGGTTTTCAAGCTGGAATTAGACGGTGAGTCCTTTTATGCAAAGGCCGAGTGGTTTAACCATTTTACAATTAAAAGCACAAACTTTAAGCACGGCTCCCTAAAAATGCGCCCGGCTTTCTTTATGGTAAAAGGCGCCATGGAAAACGGGTTACTTGAAACAAAAACCATAATTGAACCCACAAGCGGGAACACGGGCATAGCTATTTCCGCGCTTTCCAGGATATTTGGCTTTAGATTTATCCCTATTATTTCTTACAAGGTAACTGATGAGGTAAAGGAAATTTTTAAACGGCTTGGAACGGAGCCCATCGAGGTTGATGATAACCTTTGCCCTCGTGTTAGCAATACCGACACGGATCAGGCCATTGCAATAGCAAAAAGCTATGCGCAGAGCCCCGCAACACGCGATAAATACCTCTGGCTAAATCAATATGAAAACAACTTTAATCCGCTAGCGCATGCAAACAGCACTGCATCGGAAATTTTGGCCCAGGTTAAAGGGCTTGATGCCGTTTTGACAGGAATAGGAACTGGGGGCACTTATGTTGGGCTTAAAACCTCATTGGAAAGCAGGGGAATTAAGGTTGTGGGAATACAACCGCAACCAAACCACAAGATACAGGGTTTGAGAAACCTGAGTGAATCCTCTCTCATGCCGGCAATACTTGAAAGAACAGAAGCCAGGCCTGATGATTTCAAGGTGGTTAATGATGATGAAGCATTTGAATGCATCAGAGAGATATACAGAAAGTACAATTTGCTGCTGGGGCCATCATCGGGCGTCACGTGCCATGAAGCTATTAACATGGCAAAGGATGGAAAAAAAGTTATGGCTATACTTGCAGACACGGGGCAGAATTACATAAGCATGTATCGCAAAATGGGGATCGTTGATGATGAAATCGATTTCAATTTTATGTACGACAGGCTAAAAGTGGCTCCGGCTTCGTTATGATGAGCTTGTTACTGTTTGCTCTATTTTCCCCAAATCCAGCTTTTCAGTTTTTTGATTAAACGTTGCAAAGGCAATGATAACTGTTAACATTACAGGCCCTATTATGCCGAACGTTTTCGCTATCCCAAGTATGCTTATCGCCGTTGGAAAAACTAGGGTTCCGGCATAACCTCCCAACCTGCCTGACCCAAACACAGCCCCGCTCAAAAGTCCCCTGTATAGGGTTGGCGGTATCTCGAACGAATATATTGAAATTGCCGTATATGCTGCACCGCCGGCACCCCATATTAGAAGTACCCCCGCAGTTACCACCGGGTATCTGTTTGCACCAAGCAGGTAAACTGTCAAAGCTGAAGCTACAGCCATGATGGTGCCAGCAATGATGATCCTCTTCCTTCCGAGCAGGTCGACAACCCTGAAAACAATCAAGCATCCTACAAGATACACGACCCACTGCACAGCACCTATTAACAGCGATTCATACTGCGGCAAACCATACAACCTTACCAGCATGGATGGTATGTAACTTGCAAAAACCGCAAGAACCATTGTCCATATAAAAAGCCCTATTGACAGCACTGCAGTCAGATATATCGCTTTTTTGCTCAGGCCAGCTGCCCCCGTAGAACGGCTTTGTTTCCACTTTAAACTTTCAACTATTTTTCTCCTGAGCATCAGCGTTATTAACGGTGGTAATGCGGCAAGCCCCAGCAACGGCCTCCAGGATTGATATCCTAACGAAAGCAATGGCAACGCTGCAAACGTGGCGCACGCCGCACCAACAGCCCACATTGCTGTTTGCGTTGAAAGCAATGAACCGCGTTCACCGCTGGCAGCCCTTTCAGCAACAAGTGAACCGCTTGCCGGGATATCGCCGCCTATTCCGACTCCAACCAGAAACCTGCTAACCAGGAGCATCAGAAAGTTAATTGACAGGGCGCTTAAAATCGACGCCATTACGAAAAATATCAGCACGTTGAGCACAATGGCCCTCCTGCCTATTTTATCAGCAAGCCATCCAAAAAATACAGCGCCCACAACCGCCCCTATAAAAGGTGCTGATACTACTGATCCCGTTGTTAAAGGATTTAATTTGAAGTAAGGAACGATGGAGAGCAATGCCCCGCTTTGTAACAGAAGTGCAAAGCCGTCCGAAAATGACCCAAGGCCAACCACCAGTGCCAAATACATGTTTCCGTTTGTGTTAAATTTTCTCATTTCTGAACCAGACTTCAAAGATAATATATATAATTTTATTCAAAGTTTTGAACAAAATCTGCCCGGCTTTGGCTACAAATAGCCATGAGCTGGCATTTAATCTAAATGAAGGTCGATTTCAGATGCCCGGCTTTGGCTGTATGTAGTTCACTTCAATAAAAATGCTGCATCGTTGTTTCGAGCGAAGGAGTTAATCCCAGCGGCTCAAGCACAGTGCCAGCGGCTGAAATTGCCATTAAAGCGTATTTCACCCAGTCATAAACTGCGTCATAACTTACCGCAACGCCGTTTTTGGATATTATGTATTTTGCTACATCACCGGCCCTCAGCCCTAAAAGTTCAGCAGCAATTTTCTGAGGTGCGTTAACAGAGTACATGTCAGGGTCCTTGCCAAGCTTCTTTTCAAATGTCAGTGATGCGACTGGCACCAGACCGTTTCTGAGCCTTCCTATAAACTCCGATAGCATTTTAGACGCTGCGCTTGGCGCTGCACCCCTTATCGCATTTATATCACCACTTCCGTAAATTGCTTCTATCAATTTTAACTGAAATGACCTTATAGCTTCTGGCACATCGCTTCTTCTTGCCTCTATCCCTCTGCATACAATCTGGCCTGAATCTGTTATGCCAAAATATCTTTTTAGCGCAGCGGTTCTTCTGTCGCTCTTTTTGCTGCAGAAAGCCAGAGTCCTGAAAACCTTGTCTACGGATACGGGCAGGCCGGTTTCATTGGAAACTGCTTTAGAAAGCGTTTCATAATCATTCACCGTTGCGCCCTCCCGTTTTACGAACAGCGAGTCAACATCGCCATAAATCACGTCGAATCCATTTTGTTCAGCTATGCTTTTTGCCCTTAACATCACCTGCCTGGATATTCTGTTGATTTCCTCGAATGCAAAATGGTTGCCGAACCTGTTAAGCGAACACCCCGATATGCCGTATTCGCTTACTAGGATGAGTTTCAGCGAATCAGAGCACGCAGAATAAATGGTCTTAAGTTCTTCATCATTTGTGTTCTTGGCAAGCCGCTTTAGCAATAATCTTCGCTCAAGCCATGGCTTTATCACTTCGGGTATTAACCAACCATATCCGCCGTAACTTATTCCGTACCTGACTATTATGCTGGGATACTGCGAATCAAAATCTATCACGCCAACGTTATCAAAGACGCCGGCGAACTTGGGCGATATCGTGTATCCCCCCCTGTCCCTGTCGATAAAATCCAGCATGGAAGTAGATGGCTCGTTTGCGTGAAATACAGGCACAACAAACCCCTTGTCTATCAGCGTAAATGCATTCCTGGAATCAATGACCCTGTTGCTGCTCCATCGTGCAGCCAGCCCCAGCGGCAAAAAAGCAAACCTGGCCCTTTCGACAAGCCATGCCAGACCATATCTGGTGCATTCAAACCATTTGGCCTGCAAGCCCATCGATATCCTGCCTGCGCATGACCCCTGCATGTAATCCACAGGATCTTCTGCTTCTCTTTTGTTAATCTGCCAGCACGGTTTCCCGCAAACAATATCGTCTGACAGGTCAAACGGCGGTGGATATGACAATTGCGATTCAGCGTCTGCCTTAATTTTGAGTTTTCCGCTGATTTGAAAGTTTACAGCGCTCCCAGGTTCAACCTTTAGCCTGTTGAAAAGGAACTTCTGAACTGGCAAAAGGTCTGAGTCATATACTGCATTGATTCTTGGGTCCCTGGTAGCCTTGTTAAGAATTTTGCCGTAATCCCGCCATTCAGGTTCAACCTTGACCATTAACCTGTTTTCCGGCCTGTCCACAGGAAACAGCCTGCTGACAACAGTTGCGCTTGCAACTTCTGAAATGTCATTAATAACTGCGTCATTTTTGTCACCGGCGTCAATTATAAAATACGGCATGTATTTCTCGGAATGCCTGTAGAATTTGCCGTCGTCGCCCTTTATCCAAATGAAAATCAGGCCATCAGAAAAATAAACGTCAAATAAATAGCCATGCATTAATTAAATGCCTCTATTTTTAATAACGCTTCAGGCATCAAACATGCTCATTCTGCTGCAGTAGCTTTAATTTTTCCTTTACTTCATCCAGGCTTTTTTTTGTTGCCGACAGTTCATGCATTAAGTACAGCATTGAGACAAATGCCATTGCATCGGATACCTGAGGCATATTTAGCGCAGCCATGGATGCCATTTCAGGATTCCACACGAGCTCTATCATGTTCTCCATAGTTTCTCCCTTTCCATCCCTGAGCAATGGTTCAAATTCCCTTCTTATGCTGTCAATATAATCCTCATACCTTTTCCTGAACGACGGTGTCAATCTACCCATGCTTTCCCACCTCACAGTTAACTGCGCCTGTGCCGGCTTTGAAAAACTGAATCGTATTCCCTCCATTACCCTATCCACGGCAACCATGCAGCCACACATGGAAGCCATAATGGGGGTAACTTCAGGCTTATCCTCAACAGCCAAGAATGGCACACCGGCAATAGCAGCCGCGCTCCTTAAAGCGTAAAATGCCGTTTCAGATGATTTTGGATCCTTTGGAAATGAATTTATACCGTGCAGCACTATGAGTTTTACGTTTTCTGCGCTTATTGCCTGTTTTACCGCATTGAGCAACCTTTGCGGGCTGTGGGCTGAAATCTCAATAATATCTTTAAGAACCTGATTTGCGTCAATGCCACGGGCCTTTGCTTCACGGGCAATTGCGTCAACGTTTATCAGGTTCCTTTTTGAATAGTAATCGGTTGAATTTATATATATGACCCTGCCCGACGCAGAAACCATATAAATTATCATTACGTTTTCGCCATAATTGCCGTACATTATGTATGACTGACCGCATGCCAGCCCTCCCCCCAGCGCAAGGTCTAACCATTGATAAGACCTGAGCCTGCTTACAGCTATTTCAGATGCCCTGATCAACGTTCACCACCACTGATAATTGCCTGATGCATTGTAAGTTACATCCTGTGATTTATTATTTAACTTGGCATGCACATATGGGGGGAGGGGGGTGGCTTTTCCCAAAATCAGTTAATGTTTTTAGCATATGACACGCATTGGCCTTTATGGCTAAAAAAATATTTGTTGATAGCAGCAGGCTGCTGCCATCATATGTGCCGCAGGAGCTTCCCTATAGGGAAACAGCACTTAATGACCTTGAAAATCTGTTTACTGATTCATTAAATGAAAAGAGCTTTGCTGTGCAGCAGATAGTTGGCGATGTGGGAACCGGGAAGACTGTCACCATGTTCAGGTTCGCACAGAATACAGTGCAGAAGTACGGCAAGAAATTTGGCATCAGGTATTCATACATAAATCCAAGGCAGCATGGCGCAACAAGACTCCTGATGTTCAGGCAGATGGCATATCAGCTGGCGCCAGAGACATACTCAACAAGCCTGAGTGCAGAAGAATTGCTGCTAGAAACGCTAAAGGCTCTTGAAAGGCTTAACAGAATCGGCATATTGCTGATTGATGAAATTGATTTTGCGCTTAAAAAAAGCAGAGAACCCATAATTTACAACCTGACGCGCCTTAACGAATCTATGCCATCAGGCAGGATCATGATACCTGTTGTAGTCATAAGCTCTAGAACAATGAACTTTAGGGATGAACTTGACAGGGCAGAGCTGAGCTCGCTTGGGAACAGGGTGATGTTTTTTGAAAGATATAATTCTGAACAGGTCTTTAACATTTTGTTAAAAAGGGCATCAGAATCTCTCAATGTTACAGCATACAATGAAAACATAATAAGATACATAGCAGACATAACTTCAAGACCGCCTGTGTATGGTGACATAAGGTATGCGCTCGACATGCTCTTTAACGCGGGCAGGCTGGCTGAATCTCAGGGAAGCGATACCATAACCACTGAACACATAAGGACTGTCATGAGCATAACAAGCCCTTTTATAACGCAGGAAGACCTGGAGCTGCTAAGCCCTGAACTTAAGCTTGTGCTCCTTTCTGTTGCAAGGACCCTTAAAATAGAAGGGGAAAGCTATACTTCGCTTGACAAAATAGTTGAAATGCACAAGGAGGTATGCAATGCAATGAACATAAGGGAAATAGAGTTAAAAGAATTTGTTAGGGCATTGCAGGAGCTTGATGACCGGGGCCTGGTTGATGTAAAGGGCGTTGCAAAAATAGGCATAAGCGGGGCTCCGGTTCAAAACCTAGACGATTTTCTAACGTACATGATAAGCAGGCTGAACCTAAATGAAAAGCAGCGCTGAATCCGGGCTGTCAAGCAGGGGAAGGCTTAGAATAATAAGGGAGCTTGAACTTGCGGGCATGCCGCTTTCGATGTACATGCTTGAAAAGAAAACTGGCATCAGGAGAAGGACCCTGCGCTTTGACATAAATTCCCTCGTAACCATAAACTGGGTGAGAGCAATACCGGGACGCATAACAAGATATGAATTAAACCGTGAAAATTATGAATTAATGGTGATGATTAGGGCATTGCGCGAAATAAATTATGTAAGTTAGATAATGCAAATTTCCGATAAGTTGTTTTTTGGGAAATAACCAGCATGAAACAGTGACATAACTAACAGATATTTTTCCTAAAAATATGAAAATTAATATCAGACGGAAAATATTTATTAAAATAAGCATGGCTGATCATTTAGGTCAACTGTTATGCCTGTTAAACTGAAATTTTGACAAACCAGAACTTTATAATTTTGAAATGCGGGAGGTGGGATTTGAACCCACGTACCTCAACAGGACTGCCGCCTCAGGGCAGCGCCATTGACCTGGCTAGGCGACTCCCGCATCCTTACATCAACACTTTGGTTTGCGAATATATAAGTGACACGTTTAAAGACCATTGGTTTATGAATTGTTTGCAAAAATCATTTGCGGGAAATTTATCATAGCAAACATTAAATTCACTAAAAATAATTCAGCAAATTCATATGAAAGCGGAAGTTTTCATTCAGAAAGCTGCACAGCTCGGTGAAGGGCCAATATGGGATTATTCGAGGAGGGTCCTTTTCTGGGTGGACATCCTGAACCACGTTATCTATTCTGAAGGGGAGGATGGAGAGGCTGTTTTTAAAACTGACGGCGATGTTACAAGCATCTCACCCACAGAAGGGGGCGAGCTTCTGGCTACCGTGAATCTGAGCATATACAAGATAGATATGCACAAGCAAAGGGCCTTGAAGATTACCAGCCTGGCTGATGAACCAAAAACTAACAGGTTCAACGATGGCAAATGCGATGCTTATGGCAGATACTGGGCCGGAACCATGGACAGGGGGGAAAAGCTGCCGGTTGCGTCCCTTTATGCCTTTGAATCTGGCGTTATAAGAAAAGAGCTTGCCGGCTTAACCATTTCTAACGGGCTAGGCTGGAGCCCCGATAACAGGTTCATGTATCTGATTGACACCCCCACCAGAAAGGTGTGGAAATTTTCATTTGATGCCAGCGAAGGTCACATATCGAACAGGCAGGTGGCAGCGGAATTTGGCAATTTGCCTGGGGTGCCGGACGGCATGACAGTGGATTCCGAAGGCATGATATGGGCGGCCCACTGGGGAGGCGGGATGGTCAGCAGGTGGAACCCGCATAATGGTGAACTTCTTGAAAAGGTAACCCTTCCTGCAAAGAATGTCACCTCGCTCACCTTCGGAGGGCCCAACCTGAAGACAATTTTTGTGACCACGGCAAGGCAGGGTTTATCAAAGGAAGAAATAACTGACCAGCCCTATGCTGGAAGCGTTTTTATGATAAACAGCAATGTGGCAGGGCTTCCTGTCAATTTTTGCAGGATTTAGGATTTTGTGGTGCTGTGAACAAAGGTCGGGTAGGATGGCCTTAGCGCTTTGCTTATATAGTTAATAGCAGTTGTGGCCTGCGCAAACCCTATTACAAGGAGCTTTTGCTTTATTCCTTCCCTTGGCGAAGCTATGTCTCCTGCGCCCAGTATCCTGGGGTCGTTTGTTATACAGTTTGCATCAATAAATATGCCGTCCTGGCCAAGATTTATGTTCCAGCCTTTGATTGTGCTGAGGTCAAGCTTGTACCCAAGCATCAGGAGGACTGAATCAACGTTTATAACTGCCTGCGAGGAGTCAGTGGTTTTTTTAAGCACAGCCTTCTCTAATTTTCCGTCTCCAGTTAATGAATCCAGTATGTACGGTGTGAATATCTTTACGCCTGCCTGGATGATCTTTTTTATGTTGGCTTCAGCTGCCCTGAATTCATCCCTCCTGTGCACCAAATAAATCTCCCTGGCTATATTGATCATCTCTACAGCCCAGTCCACAGCTGAATCTCCACCTCCTACTATCATAACGCTTTTATTCCTGAAATCTTCCTTGTTTTTAACATAGTAGTACAGGCCATGATTTTCAAACCTTTCCACCTGCGGGTTTCCCAGCTTGTTTGGCACAAAATTGCCTATTCCGGGCGTCAACAGCACGTATTTTCCTTCAAACTTTCCCTTATCTGTTATAACCGCTTTATTGCCGTTGTCATCCAAAATGGACGTGACCTTTGTTTGCAGAACGCTGTCCACCTGCACGCTGTTCATTTGAAGGACCAAATTGTCCACAAGTTCCTTTCCTGTTATTGCCGGTATTCCTGGCAAATCCGTTATTTCCTTTTGTGGGTAAAGGTAAATTGCCTGCCCACCAAGGGTGTCCGAAGCCTCAACCAGCAGCGTTTTCAGCCCCCTGAACCCAGAATAATATGATGCCCACAGCCCTATTGGACCGCCCCCAATGACGATGACATCGTAATTGCCTTTATTTTCCATTATTATAACCGTGTTATAACAATTTTTAAATTTTTTGACCTAATTTTATCAAATTACTGCTTTTGCTAAAAATGAACATCATTCCTGATGCGGTTCTGCAGAAAGTGATCCATGACTTAAATCTGGCCAACATTTATATTCCTTCGCAGGCATAATTGGGCAGATTGGAAAGCGAGGAGATATACAAGGTGGCCGGGATGATAATTTACTCGGGTTCACCCGGCAAAACAATGAAGAATATAAGGCTAAAATTGGGCGTTACCCAGAAAAGCCTTGCCGGGCTGATAGGGGTTTCCCCCTCGGTGCTAAGCGATTATGAGAGCGGAAGAAGAAGGAAGCCTGGAACAAGATTCATAAAAAAATACCTGGACGCCCTGGTAAGGAGCAATGGGGCTTCTGCAGTTGTGCTTGCGATGCATGGCGGTGAGAATGTTGGATCAAACGATGCAATAATCAGCATAAAGGAATATGAAATGCCGGTAAAGGCGTCTGAATTGGTTGATTTGCTTGAAGCCGATACTCTTGCAGGGGAAAAAATGCTTGATTCCCCGATTTACGGCCATACGGTGCTTGACAGCATCAAAACCATAATTACCATGAGAGGTGAACAGTTTTACAAGATCTTTGGAAAATCTTCTGAAAGGGCTCTCATTTTTACAAAGGTTGGAATAGGCAGAAGCCCGATGGTGGCAGTCAGGATATCACCATTAAAGCCAAGGATGGTTATGATGCATGGCACGCAGGGAGTGGAAAGGCTGGCTGTCGAAATGGCTTCTGTAGAAAACCTTATACTGGCCAATATCAGAATAAAACAGCTGGATGAAGTGCTCAGGAAACTTGAGGGGATATAAGCAAAATGATTAACGAGGTTCTTGAAAGTTACAAAAAGGCAGGAAACATTGCTGCTGGTGCGCTGAAAAGGGCGGAAGACACCGTTCACGAAGGGCAGAAGGTAATTGATATATGTGAAGACCTGGAGGGGTATATAATAAAGCAGGGCGGTTTTCCAGCATTTCCAGTAAACATATCTCAAAATGAAGAAGCTGCGCACTATACTGCAAAGCCCGATGACGACAAAAAAATTGCAAAGGATTCAATAGTCAAAATCGACCTTGGAGTACATATAAACGGATATATTGCAGACACGGCCATAACGATTAACTTTTCCCCCGCATACGAAGGCATGAAAATTGCCAACCATGAAACGATTTTGCAGGCGATTGACAGGATTCACAGCGGAATGAGCTTTGAGGAATTTGGCGGCATGGTTCAGAAGCTTGCAAGAAGTTACGGGTTTAAACCCATTGAAAACCTGATGGGACATGGGGTGGACCACTATAACCTTCATGCTAATGTATCAATACCAATGGTGGAGACAAGAGCCCGCGGGAGCTTCATTGAAGGCAATGCCTATGCCATAGAACCTTTTTTTGTCGACGGTAACGCTTCAGGCTACGTAATAGATGCCGCGCACAGCAATATTTACAGGCTGCCGTCGGCCCGGGCAATGAAGGAAAGGGCGCATGCCGATATTCTCAAATACATATGGGAAAACTACGTGACCCTGCCTTTCGCCCTCAGATGGATTTACAGGCAGTTCGGAGAAAGTGCAACAAACGCAATCAATGAACTGGAGAAAAGGGGAATAATTGAAGGATATATGACACTTGTTGAGAGCAGCAGATCGTACGTAAGCCAGTACGAGCACACCATCGTAATAAACGGGGGAAAGGCTTTAATAACTTCAATCAAACAGTGAATTGTATTTCTGGTCTATTATAACCACAAGCATTTCATTGGCGCTCAGTTCCCTTTTATCATTTTTTGGCTTTACCTTGGAAGTTATCGTATCAAATATGTATTCCCCAGCAGGATATTTATTTTCCTCGTCCGTGATATAGTGTATTCCTATCAGCTCGTAAGATGGCTGTATTGTGAAGATTTTGCCCTTGTACCTGTATGCAGTTACTATGACCCCTCTTCCAAACATGCTTGCTATTGAAAGAAAGTCCTTAACCAGGTCTTCGAAGCTGAAGAACTCAACCTTATATGTCTCCATGCATGCAAATAGTGAATTTCGATATTTAAGCATATGCCAATTTTCTTGAAGCTGCTTTAACAAATGGACCGGGCGGGACTCGAACCCGCGGCCTCCCGCGTGCAAGGCGGGCATTCTACCGCTGAACTACCGGCCCCTTATGTCAGATTGAAATCTGGCTATATAAGATTTTCATGCTTTCTTACAAGCTCCATAAAAAGCTTCAAGATATCCTGGTCTGGATTGTCACTTGATCCTATATTGTACGATTTTCCATTGACGGTGATTGATTTTTCTGATACAGCTACATGAAGGTCGTGAGCGAACTTTAGCCTGATGCCGTCAAAAACTGGCCTGGTACTATCATCTTTAACGTAGGTAAATAGATAGCGAGTCGGGTCCCTGCATCCCCTGGTCCATACGGCATATATCTCGGGATCCAGCGAGACCAAATTGCCTCCCATCACCTTCATTATCAATTTAAAATTGCTCTCGGTTAGCATCATTTAATCATCTTTAGGAGCTGGTTGTTTCCCTTTTTAATTTTTATTAGCCGCAAATCGTCCCCCCTGAACACCCTTACTGATTCTCCTGGCTGTATTTCGTACTTTATCTGCCCATCAGCAATCATGTAGGAGTAATCCGAACAGCTTATTCTAAGCTCCACTGGCGGAATTACCGCTACAGGAATGTAATTTATTGCCATCACAGGATTTATGATGAAGGTTTCCAGTGTTTCGATCAGCACGGGGCCCATGTTGCTCATGTTATATCCTGTGGAGCCGGTTGGCGTGGATATTATTATCCCGTCCATCCTGCTCTGCAATTTGATGCCGTTAACTGAACTTATCTCAAAGTAAGGCGTGACGTTAAAGTTTGCCCGCTGAAAGTAAAATTCATTCAGCACATTGAACGTTTCATTTCTGGCAAGTTCGGCCCTTAACCTCAACCTTCTTTCGATGTAATAATTGCCATACCTGTATGAAGAAAGCAGCTGACTTATTTCATTCCTTTCCACTTCAGCTATGATCCCCCTTCCACCCATGTTTATTCCAACAATGGGCACGCCCTGAGGCAAAAACCTGGCAAGCCCGAGCAGCGTTCCGTCACCTCCTATGCTTATCGCGACATCTATGCCTCTTTTCATTATCTGGTTCCAGTTTTCAAGAACCTCAACTTCTGGCAATTGCTGCACGCCCAGCAGGTCGAACTCCTCAGTCAACATTGAAAGTACTGGACCGAGCTCCGAAATGCTGAGCGATGACTTTGCAGCTATGGCAGCCTTCTCCTTCACGGTTGATAAGCTGGCATAAGGCAATAAAAATATTACTAAACGCTTTGGCGCAAATTGAATTTTTTTATCACTATGTACCTTGGCCCTTTAGGCGTAAGTTCGCTCTGCATAAGGTCAAATTCACTGACTTTGAAACCGCCAAAAGATTTATTTTTATTTTCAGAGATGAAACTGAGCAGCCTGCTCCTGTCCCTTAAATATTTAACTCTTGCAATTGTCAGATGCGGCAGGAAATTGTCCTCGCTCTTTCCTATATTGTTAAGCGCAGAATTTACAAGGGCGGCCAATTCAGTTAACTCCTTGGAAGGTGAGCCTATCCAAATGACCCTGACCATTCCCATATCCGGAAAAACCCCGACGCCTTTCAGCTCTACGTTAAATTGCCTGTATGAAATTTTATCAAGGATATCGATTGTTTTATTGACGGTTTCAGAATCAATTTCTCCCAGGAACCTTAAAGTGTAGTGAAGGTTTGCGGGAGAGACCGCGTTGATCCCGCTTTCAGAGCCCGCTAAATCCCTTTGCAATTCGGTTATCCTGCTGATCAAAGATTCTTCCTCCAGGTTAACAGACACAAAGCACCTCATACATTATAGTTCATTGAACTTGTTTAAAAGGTATAGCGCGTTTTCCAGCATGCCAATGTCATTGTTGAAATAAATGAAGGCTGACTCCGCATTTGACTGCATTAAACGGCTTGCCATAATGTCCAGTTCTTCATGGCTGTAATTATATGAATACCATGAGGTCCTCCCATGGAGCCTTACATATGCTGTTCCATGCGAATTTAATATCCTGTCAGGCAATCCTGGGGCATCAACCGAGCAGAAAACGGCGCCTGCATCAATGATTCTGTCAGACACCGCCCACCACGATTTGTCGCGAAATTCGATAACAACGCGTTCATCGCCCGCTGCCCTTATAAAACTGGTAACGCTTCCAATGTTGGAATCGCTGGCCTTGTAACCTGGTGGCATCTGGATCAACCAGAACTTTATTTTTGAATTCATTGAAGCAAATAAATTTACAAACCTCTCCCAGAGATCAACATTTTTCAATTTGCTAAAATGAGAAATTGACCTGTTAACTTTTACAGAAAATATGAATTTTTCAGGTACGCTGGACCATTTCATTATCATATTGTTTGAGGGAAAACCATAGAAGGTAAAATTTATTTCAACAGTTTTGAACCCCTTTTCAATGTACCATTTGAGAGACCTGCCCAGATTCCATGAATATGAATAACCAGATGTCCCAACGTGCACTTTCATTTTAATACAGGTGGCACGCCACCCAGTGTCCGGACTCAACTTCCTTCAGCTCTGGTTCCTCCATTCTGCACCTGTCAAAGGCATATGGACATCGGGGGTTAAACCTGCAACCCGAAGGCGGATTTATAAGGCTTGGAGGTTCGCCAACCATTGGCTCAAGCTTTCTGTTTTCCAAGGACGGTATTGATTTAAGCAAGAGCTGCGTATAGGGGTGCTTTGGGGATTTCATTATAATGTCAACGCTTCCGGTCTCAATGATTTTGCCTGCGTACATGACATAAACTTCATCTGCTATGTATTTGGTGACCATCATGTTGTGGGTTATGACCAAGTATGTGTAACCGAATTTCTCCTTGATGTCCACAAGCAGGTTGAGAACCTGAGATTGAATAGAAGCGTCAAGCGCTGATGTGGGTTCGTCAAGCACGATAAATTTCGGGTTAGATATTATGGCCCTTGCAAGGGCGACCCTTTGCCTCTGGCCGCCTGAAAGGTCTTTGGCCTTCCTGAAGTATACATAGGAATAATCCAGTCCTACCGATTCAAGCGATTGTTTAACTCTCTCCTTCCTTTCTTCCTTTGATATTTTTTTGCCAAGCAATGGCTCTTCAACAATTGCGCTGATATCCATCCTTGGGTCCAGGCTCTCAAAAGGATTCTGGTAGACTATCTGCACCTGTTCTCGCACAGCTTTAAAATTCTTGCTTAAAGGTAAATCGCCATAAAATATTTCCCCAGAAGTTGGTTTTTCGATGGTTACAAGCAATCTCCCCATTGTGGTCTTGCCTGAGCCGCTTTCCCCTACCAATACAACTGTGCTTCTCCTCTTTATATTTATATTTACTCCGTCAACTGCCCTGACATAAAGCGGCTTTACCCCGGTTAACCTGTCAAGAATGCCAAATTTAGATGCAAGAAATAGCTTTGTAAGTTTCGAGGTTCTTATTAAAATGTCGGAGTCATCAAATTGTTCAGTCATGCTTCAAGAAACACCTTACTTTTTTATCCATGTAATTATAAAGCTCTGGCTCCTCCTTATAACACCGGTCAAAGGCATATGGACATCTGGGATTAAATACACAGCCGTCAGGCATGCTCGTAAATAATGGAGGCATTCCGCTTAACGTGTAAAGCTTTCCATCTTTATAGTTGCCTCTGGGAAAGCTCTTAAGAAGCCCTTCAGTATAAGGGTGCGCTGGATTGTTGATGACATCTTCAGTTTTCCCAAATTCAAGTATCCTTCCTCCATATAGGATCAGGAGTTTCTCTGATACTGCGTAGGCTATTGAAAGGTCGTGGGTTATAAAAAGCAGGCTCATTCTATACCTGTCCTGAAGCTCCTTAATCAGAGCTATAATTTGAGCCTGCACGCTTACATCCAGTGCCGAAGTCGGTTCATCAGCTATCAGTATGTCGGGTTCCAGAAGAAGCCCCATGGCAATTACGACCCTTTGTATCTGGCCGCCTGATAGCTGGTGTGGATACCTGTCCATTATTGCCTCAGGATCTGGCAATTTTACATCCCTTAATCTTTTTAAAACTTCATCATAAAGCTTTCCCTTTTGGGCCTTTTCACCGTTCCTCGAATATCTTACCTGCAATGCTTCAATTAGTTGATCCTTTATTTTCTTTACGGGATTAAGGCTATTAAATGGGTCCTGCATTATCATGAAAATTCCAGTTCCCCTTATGCCATTCATTTTTCCTGGTTGCATTTTCAAGAGGTCTTTCCCCTCAAAAACAATATGCCCTTTTACCCTGGCATTTGGAGGAAGCAGACCAACTATGGACAGCCCCAAAGTTGATTTGCCAGACCCGCTCTCTCCCACAATTCCAATTGAATCCCCTTTTTCAATATCCAACTGAAGGTCAAAAAGGGTTTTTATTGTTCCTATGGGTACTTTATAATGCACTACGAGATCCCTTATTTCCAGCTGCTGCAATTCAGTATGTTAACCTCCCTGATATTATATCCTGAAGCTTGTCGCCTAGAAGTATAAAACTGATTACTATCAGCAATATTGTTACACTGGGAAACAAAGTATACCACCATACTCCCGGGAAGAAACTGAGGCCATTAGAAGCCATGGACCCCCATTCCGGATACGGGGGCTGAATCCCAATCCCCAGAAAAGCCAGCGTTGAATAAGTCAGAATCACTGTGCCAAAATCCAACGCAGCGTAAGCCACAATCGGGTCTATGGCATTTGGAAACACATGTTTAAATATAATCTTGAGGTGGTTTGCGCCAAACAGTTTTGAAACCTCAACAAAACCCCTGTATTTAAGTGTGAGCGTTTGCCCCCTGAACAGCCTGGCATAGATTGGCCACCATACAATTGTCAGAGCGACGAGGACAGAATAAAAGCCCGGGCCTATAAGAATGCTCAAAGCAATGGCAAGAATCAATCCTGGTATTGCCAGAAAGGCATCGGTAATTCTCATTAATGCTTCGTCTAGCCAGCCTCCAAAGTATCCAGCTACAGTTCCAAGCAAGCCTCCCACCAGTATTGCGATGCCGACGACAACAAATGCTGCCATGGCATCCTTTGGAGCCGCATATAAAATCCTTGAAAATATATCTTCCCCTTCAAGATTTGTGCCAAATATAAATGCCATTGAAGGAGGCTTAAGGCTCAGTGCATAATTTGGAGGTGCAAGCGGATTATGAGGAAGCAGCATCCACCCAAGTGCTGGATTTCTCAGGTAATCGCCTACTATTTGTAGCGAGCCTTCAACTATGGACCATATAATGAACAATGCAATTATAATCAGGCCTGTCAAGGCCTGCACGTCGTGCAACACATAATACCACAATGAAAGGTTTTCCGGTAATTTTTTGCTGAATGTATCAACATCCTTTCTGGAACCGAGCGCCTTTTTGAATATATTTGATATGTTCAATCAAGTCTCACCCTTGGGTCCACGACAGCATAAAGAATATCAGCTATAAAATTGGCTATTATTACAGAAATCCCAATTATTAAAGTTGTGCTCAGAATCGCAATATAATCAAGGGAAACAGTTGACTGATATAGGAAAAATCCCATTCCCTTATATATAAATATCTCTTCTATTACTACAGCGCCAGCTATTGCAAACCCGAATTGCAGCGCTGTAAGCGTTATTATTGGTATCATTGAATTCCTGAATACTGTTCCCCTGAACACCTTCCACCTGCTCAAACCCTTCATATATGAAAGCTTCACATAATCCTTATCCAGGACGTCAATTGTGCTGGCCCTCATAATACGGGTTGTTATTCCAAAGCCTGCAAAGGCTATTGCCAAAACCGGCAGCACTATATGGTCAAGCACTGAATCAAAATACGTCCAATCGCCTTCTATTGCGGCGTCCAATAATGGAAATCCGGTGATCGTTTTTGGCGGCACAAGCAGGGGGTTTGCAATGTTAAAAGGCGGCAGAACTTTTGTATAATATGCAAAAACAAACTGTAGCAGCGTTGCCAGCAGGAACACTGGCATTGCCCACGCTATCAGATATAATACTTTAATTACCCAGTCTGGCACGCGGTTGCGCCATGAAGCTGCCACTGAGCCGGTTAAAAGGCCAAGCAGTACCTGTATTATGATTGCAATGATCACAAACTCAAGAGTTATTGGTATGAACTTATCCAGAAGGTACATCTCGGGCACCTTATAAAGGCTGTCTATGCCAAAATTCCCATGTAATATATTAATCAAATAGGAAAAAAATTGGACGTAGATGGGTTTACTCAGACCATATTTTACTATTATGGCACTAACCTCCGCCTGCGTAAAGTGCGACCCTCCAATGTAAACCTTGGCCATCGCCTGGGGAGAAGGCAGAATAATGTGTATAAGCGAAAAAACGATAAAAATCAAAAGTATAAGAGTTACTATAGCATTAATTAAACGACGAATAAAATAAAAAAATAAATTTGTTTGCATTGTAATCACCGGCAGCCTAGCTGGTGACTGTTGTTGTGTAGTTCTGGTAGTACATCAGGTTGTACCAGTATCCCACAAATGGATTGTAAGTTACGCCGTGAAGGTAAGGTTGTTGTAGCCAGTATGTATCAGCATTTGGCATCCACGCATATGGGGCTTGGTTATACATTATCTTGTAAACCTGAGCCACTCCTTGGCCTTGCTGCGTCGCATTTAGTTCGTACGGTAATGTTTGGAATATGCTGTTAACCTGTGAGTTGTTGAACCATGCGAGGTCTCCAGCCAGCCCACCATAGACAGGGTCGCCTAGAGCCATCATCTGTTGAGCAACTGGATCTGGCCAATCAGGAGCCCAACCCAGAAGTATCATTGACGGCGTTGTTGTTGGCGTGTACCATGAATCAGTTACTGCAGCTGTTACTGGATAAAATGATATGCTTATGCCTATTTGTGAAAGACCACTCTGTATTATTTCAAATTCAGTCTCCTCAGTTGGCGTAACAGGAGCAATTGTGTATAGCTGCATTGGAGATAACTCCTTTGCAGATGGGTTACCAAGCGTTGATCCATTTGGCAATACCACATAGAAGCCCTCCTGCCAGCCTGACAGGTTGATGTAGTGCTCGGCTAGAGGCAAATTGAAATAATATGGCGAATAGTTCTCTGGATTATAGTATGTCATGCCCGGGCTTATCGGACCCAAGTATGTATCACCCAGAGTTGTGCCGTTGAAAGTCATTATTGTGTGAACAATGTCCGAATAGTTTATGGAATATGCTACCGCAAGCCTGAAGTCAGTATTGTTTGTTGGATAAACGGCGTTGTTCATTGCTACGTAAAACAGGTCTGGCAACATGCCAACGTTGTGGAAGATTGTATTGAATGGCACTTCACTCTTGTACTGATATCCATCGTAAATCGAATTTAGAGACGGTATTGCTACATCAGACATAGTAGCCTGTCCGCTGTCGAAGTCTGCTACCCTTGTGCTGTGCGATGCGCCAAATTCTATAACAATGTTCTGAATCTTAGGTGCTGATATTACGTGTGGAACGTTTGGAGCATTGGCTGCCCAGTAGTTAGGATTAGCTGTCAGTGTAACGCTTGACAGTTCAGAGCCGACTGATGTTATAACATATGGCCCGCTGCCAATCATCCCCTCAGTATTGATATAGGAGTTCGCCTGACCTGCCTGCACGCCACCGTGCTGGTCAACAAATACTGGGTCTGAAAAGGCACCCCAGCCTCCCGATGCTATAATGTACGGGAAGTATCTGTAGGCAAATGGCAAATTAAACTCTATTGTGGATGGATTTAACATTACAATTGATTGATTGGGATATGTCATTAACGACATTATGCTTGAGTTATGCACGTTAAAGTTGCTCAGAACCTGTGAAAGAATTTCAGCTGTAACTGTGCCATTGGGGGTTGACGCTAAATTAAATGCGTGCTGAACAGCATTTGGAGCGCCATAAGGCAGGAAATATGGCCCATAATAAGTGGCAATATATGGGTAATAGTTACCCACTGCAGGTCCCTGTCCCATGACAATTGTTCTATAAAAGCTGAACCATGCAGTTGTCGCGTTTATGGGATTTAGGTTACTGAAGTACGTGTTTGGCCTCATTGTGAAAACATATTGTGTACCGTTTGGCTGCATAATATAGGACTGAGCCAGAACTGGAACCAACTGTGTTAATGAACTGCCGTTAAATGTCAATAGACCCTGATAGACATTTGTGAATACTACTTCATCTACTACATAGAACCCGGTAGCCGGGTCTAGCGCATCCGGCGCATACAGCTGACCGAATGTACCAAGGTCTATTAGTTCATTTGGGTTTGGCGGTGAAATTGTTATTGTTTTGGTTGTTGTTGGTGGTGGTGTGACTTTTGTTGGTTTTACTGTAGACATGTAATATGCATATGCTCCTACACCCGCTATTATTATAACTACTATAACTATGGCTGCCGCAAGAACGGTCGAAATAGATCGTTGTTTTGTCATTCGGTTTAATGATAAAGAGGCACGCAATATAAATTTTTCTATGCACATCTTACTTGCCGCTTAGCTAACATATGTAAAAAAGTAGGCCAGATTGTCAAAAAAATGTCCAATTCACACACCGCTATTCCCGATTGTCATGTGCATAAACTGTCATTCAGTTCCCTAAATTAATACAAGAAAATCTCTTTGCTTTATCATGACCCGCGTATTTGTCAATTACCGCAACAGGACAGTTAAAGTTCATAACATGAGTATGGCATTTAGCACCAGGTGGATTGTTATAGGGAATAAACCAGCCTGTGTGTGAAGAGCGATGTCAGTTATTGCAATGGCTGCGGCAAAAACCACTGATACAGTATTTACGACCTTGATCAGAGGGTTGAGGGATGGTCCTGTAGTATCCTTGAATGGGTCTCCCACAACGTCACCCACCACAGCATTCTTGTGGGCTTCGCTGCCCTTTCCGCCAAGCGCTGGTTCATAGTTCGCCTCTATATATTTCTTTGCATTATCCCATGCTCCTCCGCTGTTTGCCATGAGAAGCGCCATGGGAAACCCGAGCAGTATTGTGCCAAGTATCATCCCAACCAGGGTTACCCAGCCCAGAAGCAGGCCAACCAAAACCGGAACTATAACTGCAAGCAAACCAGGCAGCATAAATTCGCCAAGCGCATGGTCTGTCACTATCTTTACTGCCTTTGAATAGTCGGGCTTTGATTTTCCTTCAAGTATGCCAGGTATCTCATGGAACTGCCTCCTTATTTCCTGGACAAGCTCCATCGCGGTTCTGCTGACTGAGGAAAGGGTCCTGCTGGAGAACAGGTATACAAGCGCGGCTCCGATGAATGCCCCTACAAGCAGATCTGGCGACATAACAGACGTCCTTATGAACGCCGTGTCAAGGATCATGGAAGGTGAAGACCCTGCTGGGAGTATCCTTTGAACTACTTCGTAAACAAAGCCTATGAACAACACCAGTGCTGCTAGGCCGGCAGATGCTATTGCGTACCCCTTTGTGGTAGCCTTTGTGGTGTTGCCAATGGCATCAAGCGCGTCTGTAGATTCCCTGACCTGAGGAGGAAGCTCAGCCATCTCTGCCAATCCCGATGCGTTGTCTGAAACAGGGCCAAATGCATCAAGAGTTATAACTATGGCTGCCATTGAAAGCAGGCCTACCGATGCGGCTGCCGTTCCATAAATGCCTGACATCAGCGGGGAAACAAGTTGTATCAACTTATATCCAAGAGCAAAGCTCAAGCCAAGGACCGCAGCTACTACAATCATAACTGGCACAGCGCTTGCCAAACCATAGGAATAACCGGTGACAATGACGTTTGATGCGCTGACCGTTGACTGTTTTGCTATGCTCTTTACCGGGGTATGGGTGTAGTGGGTGTAGTATTCGGTTATGTGCAGGACCGCTATTGCAGTAATCATGCCAAGAATATCGCATACGGTCATTGCAAGCGCAGATCCTGAAGCACCAAAAAGGATAACCGAACCTATTGCAATTAGCACGGCTGTTATGACCGTTGCTACATACAGTGAAAGGTTAAGCTTCCCAAGAGCTTCAGCCGCTCCTTTGACTTTGCCTCTTACAAACTGCATTCCAACAAGCGCGCTTGCAAGGGCAGAAGTTGCAGCAAAAAGGGGGAACGCGGTGAAGTTCTGGGGTACCTTGAAAACGGCTGCAAGAAAAAGCATTCCTGTCAGAACAACTACAAGGCTTTCATATACATCACTGGCCATCCCGGCAACGTCTCCAACGTTGTCCCCCACGTTATCAGCTATCACGCCTGGATTCCTAGGGTCATCCTCCGGGATCCCGGCTTCAACCTTGCCAACTATGTCAGAGCCCCAGTCAGCAGCTTTTGTGAAGATGCCTCCCGCAACCCTTATGAATAGGCTCATAAGGCTTGCGCCCAAGGCTGCTGGTATCAGGGCTTCCCCCCAGAATGCAGTTACTGATGTGTAGCCAATGAAAAGGGCTGATATTATTATAAGGGCTATGCTTGCAAGCATCGTGCCCATTACGCTTCCGGCTTTATAAGATACGCTAAGTGCACCTCCAAGCCCGCTATTTTCAGCTGCCTGTGCTGTCCTTGAGGCGCTCCTTGTAGTAACGTACATTCCAATATAGCCGGCTAGCCCGCTGCCCAGGGCTCCAAGCGCGAAGGAGATTACGGCAAGCGAAGCCATGAGAAGGCTGCTGTGGAATCCCGCATAATAAGCCAGGCCCACAAGCGCTGCAAGCACTGCACCAACTGGAAATATGGTCCTGTATTCCCTGCCAAGGAATGCCCTCGCCCCTTCGGCAATAAGGCCGCTTATTTCTTTCATCCTGTCATTTCCTGGATTCTGCCTCAGAACCCATTGGGAAGCAAATCCCCCGTATGCAAGGCCGATTATCCCCATTATAAGAGAAATAAGTGCTAAAGCTAACATGCATCAAATATATAACAGCAATATTTTAACTTTTTTGGGTTGCGTGCCTTTCAAGGCTCTAAGATTTTTTATGTTTTCTTCCAGATTATGCAGGATTTACTGATTCACAAAGCCCTCGCTTTTAAGCGATGGATAAGCTGTCAAGCTTTAATATTTGTTTGTTCATATATACAATGAAATGACCGGGGCGCAACAGGAAAGTGAGCAGAACATGCATTTCGCGTGTAAAACATCGGCTCCCGTACCCGCTGTTTCAAGAATAAGCGATTTCTCCCATGTGGAGATGGGGGAACGCAAGCCCATGGGTCTTAAAAAGACCCAGAATGCCCGCAGCGGAAATGACCTCTACGCCTTCATGGAGGGTAACTTTCAAGGAGAGCAAGTTGGTTTCATTGAAGCGGGACGCGGCGCGCCTTAGCGCGACGTAGTTCACAACTGCTCTCAAAAGCATAATACCATTAAATTTTCTATTTTTTGCCATAATTTAATCAAAAAATTTAAATTTTATTCTATACACACCTATGCAATGCAAAAATTACTTAAGATAGACGACAAGGATATAAAAATTTTAAGAGAACTTGTAAGTGATGCTTCTCAGAGCGTTCCTCATCTTAGCAAAAAGCTCAACATGGATTCAAGCGTTGTTTACAGCAGGATCAAAAGGATGATAAAGCTTGGATATATAGAGGGATACACTGTACAGGTTAAGGACGAAATGCTTGGATGGGAAGTGCTTGCAATAATAGGCATAAATGCCGAATCAAAAAAGCGCGATATAGTATATGAAGCCCTTTACAGGATGCCTGAAATAAGGCAAGTAAACGAAGTGACCGGAAGGTATGATTTCCTAGCTTTCCTGAAGGCAAAAACAATAGAGGACCTGCATACCCTTATAACGGACAAAGTAGGGGTAATAGAGGGAGTGAACTATACGGAAACCTTTATTTCGCTAAGGTCAAAAATAAAGAGCTTCGAATTGCTGGCATGAATTCGGCCGTTATTTTGGAGTTTGAAACCGAAGAAAGTCTGAACTGCTTTATTAGAAAAAGGGGTCTGCATGTAATAGAAAAAAACGATCGCATAGCAGTGATAAGCGGAAACAATACTTCTGATCTGGCAGTAAAGCTCAGTTCTGAAATTGGACCGTTAACGGTTAGGCTGGCCTTCCAGTTTAAGGATTTCAGGTCCATCTTTAAAGAGTATTTAACCCACTCAAAGATCAAGACGCCTGCAGACTTTAGGGTTGTACCATTAAGAAATGAAGACCAGATAAAGTTGTACTATAATATTGTAGAGGAGGCAATCAACGAGTTGCCCGGCCTTGAGATTTCAGAAGTGGAACCCAGGGCTGTTTATAATGTATTTAGTGGTGAAAGCTCATACCTTGAAATCTGGGGCACTGATGGCATAGGAGGTAACGCATGTGGCAAAGATGAAATGATAGGCGTTTTATTTACAGGGTCGAAAGATTCCTTTAACATAGCGCTTAATGCTATGAAAAGCGGTTTCAAGCTAAAACTATTTTACCCCTATACTGATGAAACAAGCCTCAGAAGGGCGATTTATCTTGTTTGGAGGTTGGCTAAACTTGGAGATGTTTTGCTGCTGGCCTACAGGGAAAGCGGCATGCCGAGCCTGGATGGTCTAGCAAAATTACTCTCAACTTCCAAAACAATTAAGACAATATTAATTCCCTGCGAAACAGCTGCCAAAATTGGGGTTGGGACGACATTAGAGGCTGTTATGAAGACAGGTATTGCACCTATAGTGCTGGGATGCTTTGACGAAATTAAGGAATCCAAAATGGATAATGTCAAACAAAAATTCAATGAAAGCATAAGCCTGTCTGCTAGTGGCGGCGGTAAACCTGTTGCAATAGAAATAATAGCTGATTCGAGCAGCATGGGCATGCACAACATGCTTGACGGCATAATACCACATATTTTAGCCGGCAGCCGAAAATAAAACTCATTTTATCAAGATTTTTATCATCAACCTGTTTATTGCATTGTGAATTATATTCCTTGATTTAAAGAAAAGAGAGCTTTTAGGCAGTTAAAAGTTCATATACTACGCTTGACATTATTGAAGCAAATGGATGCCAACGAACTGCTCGCGTTAATAAAGGAACTAAATGACGAATTAGATAATGAATGGAAAAAAGTGTTACAAATGCAAGATCAGATAGGTGAATTTTCTAAAAAAAATGCCCATGATGCACATGAAAGGTACATTCAAAGGGTAAAGGCTGAAATAAAAAATGACGAAGAATCTGTAGTTCCAGAATTTAAAAAGGAGGTCCAGGCAATAAAGGCAAGTTATGAACGACAGGAAGCGTCGATGCAGGCAGCGTACAAGCAGAAATGGGATGAAATTAAAGCCCATTTAAAGTCAATGATGGTGGACTACTTTGAGGAAAAATAGGGTTTACTCTATAGCGTGGTCCAGGGCGGTAGCAGGAAGAATCCCTTCTAGGGAGGAATTGCTTTCTTATCTGTCCCTGAGCAGCGAAAGGGAGCTCATGGAAAGGGTTACTAGGAAGCTCGGGATAAAGCAGCAATACGATTCTGTTGACCTCGAACTGAAAAATTTTATTGGAACAACTGCTATTAACATGTACCTGGTGTCTGACGTTGGTGCGGCTCAGCTCAGGTCATTGCAGATATATAACATTAGGCTTGCCATTGAAAGAAAGATAGCTGGGTTCAGGGAATTTGAAAGAAACGACATCTATTCTTCAAATGGGGTTCCATTACTTGAAATGCAGGCTAAAAGAATTTTTGAAGCAGATTCTCTTGAAAGGGTTAGGACAGGCGAGTCCTGGGTAGATGAACTTCTGATAAAGATGAGAAGAACTTTGGGTGAACATCCAGACGCTGGCACCATATCGCTCTTTCTGGAAAGGGAAAGAATTATTTTTAACAACAAATGGAAAAGGCTTGGTTCGATGGCTAAATTTGAAGTTGATGCATTTAATACAAAAGTTGGTCTGATGATTGGAAATGCAAAAGAAGGCCTTGCAGATTCAATTTACATAGGAGAAAAACCAAAGATTGGCAGCTTGGCAGAAAGCCTGGCATCGCTGCAAAAAAAGTATAGCCTGCACAGCGAGCCGTCTGACCTGGATTTGTTTATAGAAAATGCCAGGTATGAACTGGCAATGAGAAACATGATAAAGTTTGATGAATCTAATTCATATGCAGCTTTGCAGCTGCTCTTGGGGTTTGAAAAAAAAGTTAACGCTATAAATCAAAGTATCAGGCAAAAAATAAGTAAAGAATACACTTTAAAAATAATAAGTTGAGTGCTTATTCGGGCCTTGGCATTTGCTGCCCGCCGCCCATGGGCTTTCCTGCAGCTATCAAGTCGTCTATTTTGATTATCATTGAAGCCACTTCTGTTGCCGACTTTATTACCTGTTCCTTTACAACTTCAGGTTCTATTATGCTGTTTGCCAGCATATCTTCTACTTTTCCGTTTAATACGTTTATTCCAACCCACTTCTTACCGCTTTGATGCCCTGACTGCAGCTCAGGCAGCACATCAAGCGGATTGAGCCCCGCATTTTCTGCAAGCACCATGGGAATCATTTCCAGCGCATCTGCAAATGCATAGGCAGCCAGTTGAACTCTCCCTTCAAGGGCACCGGCCCACTTCCTGAGTTGTGTAACAGCCTCTATTTCTGCAGCACCGCCTCCTGCTACAATTGATGGCTTTTCAATTACATCCTTTACTGTCATTAGGGCGTCATGGATAGACCTTTCAGCTTCATCCACTACGCGCTGTGCTCCTCCCCTCACCAGTAATGTTACAGCCTTCGGATTTTTGCACCCCTCTATGAACACCCATTTGTCCTCTTCGACCTTCCTTTCTTCTACTACATCAGCATATCCTAGATCATCTGCTGACAGATCGTCAATGCTGGTGACGTTTCTGCCTCCGGTAGCCCTTGCAAGCTTGTCCATATCACTCATTTTAATTCTCCTCACTGCCAGTATGCCCTCTTTAGCTAGGTAATGCTGGGCCATGTCATCTATTCCCTTCTGGCACAGGACAACATTAGCCCCAACCGATTTGATCTTTTCCACCATGTCCTTCAGGAGCTTTGTCTCTTCATCCAGAAATGCCTTCATTTGTTCGGGGTCTGTTATGTTTATCTTAGCATCAATTTCAGTTTTCTCGATCTCCAGCGGAGCATTTAACAGGGCAATCTTTGCATTTTTCACTGTCTTCGGCATCCCTGCATGTACAACTTCCTTGTCAACTACCACTCCTTTTATGAGCATTGTGCTTTTGATTGATGCTCCAGGTTTCTTTTCGACCTTTATATTATCAATGTCAACCCTGTATGTTCCATCTTTCTGATCAGCAACCTGAGTAACAGCATCGACTATCAGGTCAGACAGATATGCGGCATCAGAAGAGACAACCTTTGTGCCAATTGTGGTCATGGCTATCTTCTTCAGCGTTGCCTTGTCCACTGCGCTGACCTTGTCTGCCACCCTCTTCAAAACATTTACAGCTTCTACTGATGCTTTCATGTATCCATCAATTATTATTGTTGGGTGTATCCCCTTTTGTATGAGCTCCTCTGCCTTTTCAACTAGGTAGCCAGCAAGCACCACTGTTGAAGTAGTTCCATCTCCAACTTCATTGTCTGTGGCCTTGGAAATTTCCACCATCATCTTTGCAGCGGGGTGCTGAACATCCATCTCTTTTAAAATTGTGGCCCCATCATTTGTCACCGTTACATCGCCTAGACTGTCGACCAGCATTTTATCCATTCCCCTGGGACCCAAGCTGCTCTTGACAATGTCCCTGATTAGTTTCACCGCCTCAAAGTTATTTCGTTGGGCTTCTCTGCCCTTCTTTTCAGTGGTTCCCTCTTTCAGGATCAATACGGGTTGGCCACTCGCCGTCATAGCCGGAATTGCAGTTGTATCAGCCAATTTTCTTTTTCACCTCTAAGGATGTCCACTATTTTAATAGATTGTTTATAAGCTTTTTCCTGACTTCCTGAAGTAATTTACCATTCTGCCATAAGCATTTTAGTTTTTTCAACTACTCGCTTTTGCTATGCAGGCAAAGCAACAATTATGGCTCAGTGTATATGCGCTAGTTAATGCATAACCTGCTATTTCTGTTTGGCAATTGAAATACCATATACACTTGATTATATAATGGAAAATATATCATGGTATTGCCCCTTATTTTAAACAGCCATTAAATTACAAACAAAATGCGATTGTGGGACACTATTATGCCATCATTAGCTTAACAAAAAATCGTAACTAAATTCGTCCCTGCTTTATATATAATGAGACGAATTTTTAAACTTCCCGGTCTATACATGTGGCATGGCAAGGCTG
>JAMCTX010000007.1 GCA_023381255.1 Nitrososphaerota archaeon | reverse complement strand
TCCTCTTGTCCACGTAATTCTTTCCCCACCTGCGCATTTCAGGCATATAAATAAAAGCCAGGCAACTTGTTTATACATTATAATGTCAAATTTTGATTACAAAATAGTCAAGTAATTGGACACAGCAGCATTATAAAAACCATTAAATATTGGCATTTATAGATACTTTGCGCATGACTCAAATAGCTAGAATTAGATTAACTTCGAGTGAATTAGAAGATATAGATAGTGTATGTAAATCTATAAAGGAGATGGCAGATAAGATGGGTGTAGCTATAAAAGGCCCAATACCTTTACCAACAAAAAGACTTACAGTAGTAACCAGAAAGGCGCCATCTGGTGAAGGAACACACACATATGATAAATGGGAACTTAGGTTGCATCGCCGGATCATAGATTTGGAGGCCAATGAGCGAACCATGGCCCAACTTACCAGAATAAACATACCTCAGGCCGTGAATATTGAAATCCGGTTTATTTCTAAGTAAATCTTTTCTTTTCCTGAAGTTTCAATATGGCTAACGCAATATCCCCATTGCTTTCCTTAAGGGATTTTTGTGCCTCTTCCTTTGATGCTCCAGATTGAGCAGCTACAAGCATAACATCTTCTTCTTTGATTTCTGCCTCTCCCGTATTAATCGCGCCCTGTTTGGTTTCAATTTTTCCTCCGGCTATTTCAAAAGTCATTGTGCCTTGCATGGAAACTTGACTTACTGAAGGTTCGCTTATCGTGATTTCAGAGCTATCAGTGACTATCTTGACCAGTTTAACGTTAGGCACTTCCTTGACTTCTACACCCATCTTTTGAAGCATTCTTCTCATTTCTCTGTTGTTAGGCATCATCATAGTTCAATTGTCAGTATTAGGAAAGCTATATTTTAAATCTTATCCTTGAAATTGTCGGGTTCGAGTCATGATTTAACATAACAATTTTTATATGGTTAAAGCACCAAATAATTCCTATGTAGCCGTTTCATTGCAGGCCCTTTTGACCGTAATGTTTATAAGAGCCTAATCTGCCAACTCTAAACGCGGTCTATTATGTCTGAAGATGAAGATTTGGATGAAGAAGATTTAGATGACGAAGACTGGGATGAAGAGGACACGGATGACGAAGACTGGGATGAAGAGGAAGAATTTTAAGGCCAAATTTTTTATATGAAATTTTTTATAATTAAAATAAATACTATTACGCTATCAAAAGAAAATTGAAGATTAATCAATTCTAAAATTTTTATAAAGACGTGGATTTCTTATTGAGTAGTTGAGTAAGATAGGTATAGACGAAGTTTTAGAGACGATAGAAATCATTTCAGAGCAAAAACTTAACATCAGATCGGTAACCTTGGGCATAAATATATTAGGATGCGCTTCTGGCAATATAAGGGAAACAACTGAATGCATAAAGCGCAAAATTTTGGAATATGCCCCCGGTTTTATAAAGACCGCTTCATATATTGAAAAAAAATTTAGCGTGCCAATAATAAACAAAAGGCTAACGGTTTCCCCCATTGCCCTATTGCTTGAGCCCTTTTCTGACAAGGCTGATAGCGCCGGATTGGAAATTGCCCTTACATTAGACAATGCCTGCAGGGAATCGGGCATAGATTTGGTAGGAGGATACACGGCCTTGGTTGCTAGAGGGATTTCTCAAGGCAGTGATGCCCTTATTAAAAGCATACCAAAAGTATTATCGGCAACTACACATGTATGTTCGTCCTTAGAGGTAGGTAAAACAACTGTAGGGATAAACGTAGACGCCATAAATATGGCTGCAAAAGCAGTAAAAGAAACATCAATTTTAACTGGCGGTGTAGGTAACGCCAGATTTGTAGTGCTGTCAAATGCACCAACCGATATTCCTTTTATGGCAGCCGGGTTCTACGGCTTGGGAGAGGGTGAATCAAGTATTAACGTTGCCATAAGCGGCCCAGGCGTAATCCAATCAATAATAAAGAGGGGAAACGCTCTGACCATTAACGAGCTTGCTGAAGAAATAAAAAAAGCGTCGTTTAAAATTTCGCGTGTGGGTCAGCTCATTGGTAATGAAATAGCGCACACAATGGGTGGCAAGGTAAAGATGGGAAGCGTAGATCTCTCACTGGCCCCAGCACCGCAGGAAGGTGAAAGCATAGCAGAAATAATAGAGAATATGGGAATAGAAAAGATGGGTGGAGCAGGTTCCATAGCAGCTCTGGCCATTTTGACTGATGCCATAAAAAAGGGCGGCTTAATGGGGGCATCCATAGCTGGCGGATATAGCGGGTCATTTATACCAGTAAGTGAAGATTTGGGGATGATCAGGGCATCTAGAAGGGGCAGCATAAACATCCAGTTGCTGGAAGCCATGACCTCAGTTTGCTCTACTGGACTGGATATGGTTGCCGTTCCAGGGGACATAAGCTGGCAAACGTTAGCAGCAATTATGATGGATGAAATTGCAATTGGGGTGTATACTAACAAAACTACTGGCGTTAGAGTATTGCCTATACCGGGAACCAGGCCTGGGGATATAGTAGAACTGGGAGGGTTATTTGGAAAGGCAGTAGTAATGAGCGTACCTAATATTTCATCAGCAAAATTTGTCCAAAGAGGAGGAAACGCTCCTCCTCCAACCTTTTCGCACAGAAACTAATCTATTTTGAAAATTTCACTATAATTATTAATAACATAAGACTCCTGAGATAAAATATCATCAGCTGATCTATATGCTTCAAGTGCCCTTTTATTTAATTTTATGAACTGTTCCCCCCACTTGAATTTTGATAATATCTTAATTGCGTCATCTACAAAACCCAATATATAGAGGGAAGCGGCTAATGCTTCAACGGTGGAAAGCTTTCCCGGTTTGGCAAAGTTTATGGGATTTGCAGCAATTAAAAAAGGCAGCCGCCGCGACTCCTTGTTTAAATAACGATCCTTCCAGCTATACGGCTTATTCCAGCTGGCATCAAGAGCGGTTATTCCTTTTAGTTGTACTATAGAAAAATCTCGGGAAGTTTGCTTTAATACCATATCTGAGAAAGGAGTTAACATTACTCCTACAGGATGCCTGACGAATTTAACAAGGTTAAAGTGCCTTAATCTAACTGCAGTGCATTTTTTAGGATCATCTTCATCTAATTTGATAACGTAAAGATAAACCATTAGCATTCTAGTTTTTTAGCTGCGTTATTGAGCTTTTCGGATATAAATACATAACCAATCACTCATCTTTCAATTTAATATTGCTCAGAGCCCCAGAGCAGGCAAGAGGGATCAACCAAGAGTTCCTGACCTTGGCCAAAGGAACTATTAAAAATATTAGCGAAGGATCGACATCAAACAATTTAAATCTTATAATGGCATATTTTCCTTTTATTTCTATTAACCTAAACTGTATTTTAGAAATCAGCGCATAACCCCCAAGTTCAAATATAGCCCTTTTTAATGACCCATCTATTTCCCCCCTTTTCAAGTCATGTTCCGGCAGCTCAACTTTGATATATCTTTTAGTGGGTTTCAAAATATTTACCTTGCACCAGAATTGCCATTAGATTTTTATAAAACTTTTTATACGCCTTACTGTTGTCTGGGTCCCTTACAGGCGTGAAATATTTAACTGCTGCTCGCAAAGTAACCGACGGCACAACTTGGTCTGAACTGCTTGCACCAGAACCAAAAACTATGGGAATGTCATGAATCTGAAAAAAGGGCAATTTATAGCTTAAAAGAGAATAGTCAATGCGTTTATCCCTAAACTCATTAAAATCAAGTATTATCCCCTGTATTTTATTAGGGTGACTCTTTACATAATCAGCTAGAGCTTCCAAATTTTCAGAATTTAATTTTACCAACGGTCCCTTAAAGTCCTTCTCTGGGTTGTATTTGTATTTGTAAATGGTAATCGCGGGGGGCGCAACTGTTTGTATGCCCGCGCAGTTGCATACCAGCGTTTTAAAATTAAAAAGTGTTGCCATTTTAAGAATGTCTTCATCTATTTTCTTTATGTACAGGTCAATAGGAAGCATATTTGCACGGTTCATTTTTTCATCTATTTCTTGGATCATAGCGTAAAGCTTATAATAAAAAAAATATATAAAACAGTTATGGCAACTGCATATGTATTAATAAATGCTGATATGGGATCGGAGAACGACGTACTGAAAGAACTGAAAAACATTAGCGGAATAAATGAAGCATACCTTGTATATGGTGTTTATGATATAATAGCTAAGGTAGAAGCCGAAACAATGGAGCAAGTAAAAGAAGTAATAACGTGGAAGGTTAGAAGGCTAGAAAAGGTGCGGTCGACTCTTTCGATGATAGTGATGGAATAGGCAATTAATTATTAACTGAAGAAAACGTTACAATAAAAAACAGACTAACCAAATAGTTTTAAACGCGCACTTTATTAAAAAAATTTATGATATATTTTATAGGGTTAGGATTAAACCCCCCCTATACAATTCCGTGGGAGGGGGTAAAGCTTTCCGACAAGTGCGCCATAAAATACCTTGATAATTATACGACTAAAATTGATTCGAAGCTGGTTGATGAATTAAAAAAACAACTGGGTGCAGAGCCAGCAGGCAGATCAACGCTGGAAGATTTTAACAAAATAATCAATTTGGCAAAAAATCAGGACATTTGCATTTACATCTATGGGGACCCATTTATAGCCACGACTCATCTGGCATTAAAAATTGAGGCCATAAAGAGGGCCGTAGCGGTAAAATCTATATACGCTTCCAGTTTTCTAAACGCCCTTTTAGGAGAAACTGGTTTACATATATATAAAATTGGTTTTATAGGGACGCTGCTAGCAAACGATAAACCTTCAGCGCTATACATTTATAGAAATGTTAAAAGGTCGTTAGAGATAGGAAGGCACTCTATATTATTGGTTTATTCCGGTGACAATGACTTAACTTTAAAGGAGGCACTAGGTTTACTAATTAGTGCCGAAAGCAATTATAAGGAAGGTGTGTTTGGACCCAGCGCTGAATTAATCATCGCAGGAGATTTAGGTAAAGAAGAAGAAGAAATAATAACGGGAAAAATTAAGGATTTGGGGCAAATAGAATATAACCATAGAATATTTGTAATAGTCGTGCCGGCAGAGTTACATTTTACAGAAGAAGAAAGCTTGCATACAGTGGCAACAGGAAATCCATCTGGAAACACTGTAAAAACATTGCTCAGACAACGAACGGAACAGATAATTTATAAAACAACAAAAGCAATTGACAGCTTAACAACAGACAACGAAATAACAGATCTGATTAGAAATTCCGAACTGTACTTAAAGGATGCCAGTGAATTTTTAATTAAGGGAGAAGAAGAAACGGCATTAATGCAGGCAGCATATTCTGAAGGATTAATAGATGCGTTAAGATTTCTTGGTAAAAAAAATATAAATTGGCAAGATGTGGAATAAACAAATGGCAATTAGTTTTACCAAACTCTCCCCCAGCAAATTGAACATTGCTTGGGCATCTGCCGGCCGCCATCCAGGACACATAAAAAATGGCCATAACAAAGGTAAATCACGATCGCTTACATTAAAATCTGGGGGTTATTGCTGAGAGCTGCTTTTATATTGGAAATTTAAATTATAGTGCATGGAAAAAGATACAAATAAACTAATTGCTGAAATAATGCGTAAGGGCGGCACGCTCCTAGCCGAACCTTGTCCCAAATGTGGTGGGCTTATGGTTAAATATAAGGGCAAAACATTCTGCCCAAAATGTGATAATATTACAAGCATCGAGCAAATTGAATCAGCGGGAAAGGATAATGATATAGCAACGATACAGCGGCAGATTATTACAAAAATAAAGGAGTTATTGGCCAGCAAAGAAAGCGATCTATTTGTCTCAAAGTCTCTGCTATATTACACTAAAACTCTTGTTGAATTAAAGAAGTTGAGCAGTGAAAATAATGAAGATAGCAATACTTAGAATAGGCCACAGGCCATACCGGGATAAAAGAATAACGACGCACTGCGGATTGGTAGGAAGAGCCTTTGGCGCCGACTGCATAATAATTTACGGAGAAAAAGATGAGAACCTGATAAATTCTATTGTTGATGTAACAAAAAACTGGGGCGGCAATTTCAGCGCCAGGTTTACTGACAGCTGGAAAAGCGAAATAAAAAAATGGAAAAACGAGGGTGGTACAGTAATACACTTAACGATGTATGGGATGCCGCTGCCTGGGGTTATGGACAAAATACACCAATTGGAAAAAATAATGGTAATAATTGGCAGCGAAAAGGTTCCTGGAGAAGTGTATAGGCTAGCAGACTACAACGTTGCAATAGGGAATCAACCGCATTCAGAGGTAGCTGCGCTTGCAGTATTTTTAGATAAACTCAATAATGAAGTTGAATTTAAGTTATATTTTGAAAACGCAAAAATTAGGGTAATACCACAAGAAAGAGGTAAACGTGTTGAAAGGCTCAATTAAATGCCGCGTTTTAAACAGTGTTTCTAGCGGTTCATAATCAGTTTAAAATAGTATATTGTAAGTTGTTTCTCCTTAAAAACATCGGGTGCTTCTGGGCTGTCTCCGCAACGCGTGAGCCAACGGTAACAGGAAGTTAGGATCCAGCTACAAACAGGCGGTGTTTTGCACAATTTAGTGGAATACAACAGCATTTTTAAACAAGCGCAGCAGCGTTTTGCATGTGCATAACGTCCCCGATGAATTACAGGTAGATGCCGCAAGCTGACGTATAGGTCTGTTAAAGAGCATCTGCCCATTGGTAACCATTTAGACGAGTTCCCTCAATAAGTCAGGAATATATTCCACCATAATTTTTAGCGTGGTTGGATTTAAAGCCAACCTTCTAACTAAATGAGAATGAAAGTCAAATTCCTTGCCACTTAACTTATTGCTTATTTCGTGTATTTCTGATATGATTTTTAATATCTCATCATTGGGCATCTTTTTATATACATTGGCTAGGGTCAACTGTCGTTTTAATTCTGAACCAAACAAGCCATCATAGCTTTTATTATAATCAGCAAATGTGCCTTTAACAGATTCGGCGCCAGCAAGCATTCCTCCTAGGCCGCCAGACACTATTCCGCCCCCGGTAGTTGGTTTAGTTTGCCCGCCGGCATCTCCCACCTTTAAAGTGCGCCTGTTTGCCTTTTTGCTTATCCCTCCAACAACAAGCGATGAAGATATCGTTTTTACCGGATAACCGCTAATGTTAACTGCCTGCAGGTTTTTTTCCATGAATTTAAGTGCAAAGTTCGGGTCACCTGCTGAGCCAACCTTTGCCAACCCATCACCAAGTGGGATGTACCAGCCAAAGAAGTCAGGCAATAAATTCTTATCTATAAATACCATGATACCGTCATAGAACCCATCCTTAACGGCATATACAAACTGCGTCGCAGGAAGCAACCCCTCCTTATTGGCATATCCCGCTACGCCGCCGGCATCTATTAATAGATCACTTCTATATTCATCGCGTGTAGTTTTTAAGGAAACTCCATCGTTTGACTCATTATACGCCTCTATGCGGGTGCCTATTTTGATTTCAGAACCGGCTTTGACTGCCTCCACCGCAAGCTGTTTATCAAACTCTTCTCGGTCTAATACAATTAGATTTGATTCTGACAGATCAAATTCAAACCTTTTGCCTTCTGCGAATACAACCTGCCCGGACTTTACTTGTTCATTAACTAGTTTTCCAATGGGCGATACTTTCATTTCAATTAATCCATTGAGTGATATTAATCCGCCGCATTTCTCTGGTACCCCTATTTCTCTGTCTTCTTCAAATATAACAACGCTTTCCCCTCTTCTGGCTGCTTCTCTGGCAGCCAGCAGCCCTGCTGGTCCAGCCCCTTTGATTGCCAGGTTGTATTTTTTTACCATATCATTCACCAATATACAGTCATATTTATAAATATGAAATCTTTTTACCGATGCGTAATGTCTACACCAATTAGGGCTATTATTAGGATTTCGGGCCGGGATATTAATGGTAACAAACCATTGATCGCTGCCCTTAGAGATATAAGAGGCATAAATTTCAGCACAGCAATGTTAGTAATCAGGTCGCTTAGATTGGATCCGTCTATCAGGTTAGGAAAATTAAATGAAAGCCAGCTACAGTCATTAGAAAAGGCAATATCTAATCCAAAGGCATTAAATGCGCCGGCATGGTTGTTAAACAGGCGTAAGGATATTGAGACAGGCGAAGACATTCATTTGCTGGAAAGCGATCTCTCATTTAAGGTTAAGGAAGATATAGAGCGAGAAAAGTTAATGAACAGCTGGAAAGGCATGAGGCACACGCTTGGTTTAAAGGTAAGAGGGCAGAGGACGAGGACAACCGGTCGCAAGGGAATGACCGTAGGTGTTAGAAAGAAAGCTCTTATACAGCAGGCAGGGCAAGCACTGGCTCAACCTGAAACAAAAACTGAGGAAGGAGGTAAGTGACAATGGGCGACCCTAAGAAACCTAAAAAATCATACACCACACCAAGAAACCCTTGGGATAAGGTACGCCTTGATAGTGAATTGCAGCTAATAGGAACGTATGGCCTTAAAAACAAAAGGGAGTTATGGAAAGCATCAACAATCATATCAAATATAAGAAGGCAGGCAAGGATGCTCCTTGGTGCAACAGCTGAAGCAAGGGAGCAGCAGGAAAAAAACCTGATAAACAGTTTGCATAAACTTGGGCTTCTTAAAGAAGAACAGTTGAATTTGGATTATATTTTAAATTTGACGGTAGAGGATCTACTCGAAAGAAGGCTTCAGACAATGCTCTGGCGTAAGGGATTAGCTAAAACCGTTTACGAAGCAAGGCAGATTGTATCTCATAAAAAAGTATTGATCGGAAATTCCATCGTTAATAGGCCAGGTTATCTTGTGCCGGTTAAGGAGGAGGGGCTGATAAAGGTGAATGAACATTGAGTGAAGACAAAGAAAAAGAGAATGAAGCTCAACCTGAAGAAAAGCAGGAGGGAGAGAGATGGGGGATCGCTCACATTTACAGCAGTTTCAATAACACAATTGTACATGTGACTGATTTATCAGGTGCTGAAACAATTTCATTTAGCAGCGGAGGAATGCATGTAAAGGCAGACAGGCTGGAGGGCTCTCCATATGCAGCAATGAAAGCTGCTACTGCTGCTGCCGCGGCGGCAAAGGATAAGGGGATAAACGCATTACACATTTATGTTCGTGGGGAAGGGGGAACTGGTGCAAAGACGCCAGGACCAGGCGCACAGGCAGCAATAAGGGCCCTCGTAAGAGCAGGGTTTAGGATAGGAAGGATTGAAGATGTGACTCCCGTACCGCACGATTCAACTAGACCACCCGGTGGGAGAAGAGGGAGAAGAACTTAAATTGGCTGTAGAATTGCTTGAGTCCCAAAAAGGCGGATTATCAATCAGGATAGATAAATATGATTTAAATTATGCAAACGCGATAAGGAGATACATTATGTCTGAGGTGCCCACCCTGGCAATAGAAGATGTGGTAGTTGTTGAAAACTCGTCGCTAATTTATGATGAAATTATCGCCCACCGTTTAGGGCTTGTGCCGCTAAAAACGCCAAAAAAGTACCTTGAACAGGCAGGCGTTCAACTTATGATGGTTTTGGATGCAAAAGCTGAGGAAGGAACCAGAACAGTTTATTCAGGGGAGCTGGTTTCAGTAGAAGATAAAGAGGTTTACCCTATTTCCACAGAAATTCCGCTGCTCAAACTTGCTAAAGGTCAATCGATTAAAATAGAAGCTTACGCCCGGCTCAGCAGTGGCAAACGCCACTCGAAATTTTCACCCGTATCAAAGGCAACTGTAAAGCCATCTCCACTAGTTAACGTAATTAATGACTCCACTGATAAAATGAAAGAAATAGTGGAAGTATGCCCGCGTAACGTATTTTATGTAAAGGATGGAAAATTGGCAGTAGCTGATGAAGATGCATGCACATTCTGTATGGAGTGTATAAAGGTAGACCCGGCTTCCGTTGAAATCAAAGAGAAGTACAACTCTTATATATTGAGCATAGAAAGCATAGGGCAGCATGAAGCCAGAGATGTATTAATGATGGGGATAGATTTAATTCAGAGGGATTTAGGGGAATTGATGGAAAAGGTGATGGCACTTTGATAGTTGACCAGGTGACTACAAAGGAATTAAATGACGCTTACAAGAGCACTAAACAGCAGATATGGAAGAGGGTAAGCGAGGAAATTATAAAACCGGGTAGGCCGAGGACGATGAATGTATCAAAAATAGAAAAGCTGGTGCCAGATGGGTCAGCAATAATTTTCGTCGGGAAGATTTTGGGAGGGGGAAGCATTAGCAAAAAAATTACCGTTGGCGCCCTTGGGTTTTCTGCGTCTGGAAAGGAAAAAATAAATAATGCTGGCGGAGAAGCGATGCTGTTGACAGATTTTGTCAAAAAATATATGAACAAGAGTGGTATAATAATTGTCAAGTGAAGTTGTATATTTAGACGGAAAGGGATTAATCATGGGCAGGCTGGCCAGTTTGGTTGCTAAAATGCTTCTTGAAGGTAAATCGGTTTATGTCTTTAACACGGAACAAATAGTAATATCTGGCAATAAGAGATCTACAATTGAACAGTGGAAAAAGAAGCTTGAGATACAAAGCAGGATAAATCCAAAGCATACGCCACCACACTACAGAAGACCCGATAGGATATTCAGAAGGGTAGTGAGGGGCATGCTGCCCAGGGATAAACCAAAAGGAAGGGTTGCGTTCAGGAACCTAAAGGTTTATCATGGGGTACCAGAAGAATTTAAAAGCATTAAAATGTTAAAATTGGATAAAGCTGTTGCAAAGGGGTTTGAAATGGACTATATAAAACTTGCTGACCTTAGCAAAGAACTGGGGTGGAGTATTGAAAATGCCAGCTAAAAGCGATTCAGAAAAAGTGTATTTCGGTTCAAGAAAAAAGGCCAATGCGTTTGTTTCGATTGAGCCAGGCACTGGGATAATAAGATACAATGGAATGTTGGTCGAAGCGTTACCATCGCAGCTAGAGTCCTTAATAACAGTGCCAGTCAAACTTGCAGGGGATAAGAGGTTTAAAATTAACGCCCACATAATCGCAAGGGGTGGAGGCGCAGTAAGTCAGGCATATGCCGCATCAATAGCCTTAGCTAGGGCACTATCAGATTATTTTAAAGATGATGAAAAGATAAGAAGCGCAATTTTATCTTATGATAGGCATTTATTGATTGGTGACCCGCGCCAGAAAGAACCGAAGAAGTTCGGCGGACCGGGAGCAAGAAGAAGAGAGCAAAAATCTTACAGGTAAAACAATTTATACTGAAATTATTTCTCATCTAATATGAAACTTATAGTCGGCGCTCACATGCCAATTGCAGGGGGGCTAAGTGCTGCTGTAAGCAGGTCTGCAGAACTCGGTTTGCCAGCATTTCAGATATTTACCAGGTCGCCTAGAGGATGGTCTGGCACAAAATTAAGCAGGGAGAGCATTGACCAGTTTAAGAGCTTAAAGGACGACAAATATGTATCAGTAAATTCCCATATGCCTTATTTAACTAATTTTGCCTCGCCCACAGAAAGCATCTATAAAATGTCAATAGAATCACTTAAAGAGGAGCTAAGAACTGCAGCCGCCTTGGAATTAAATCACGTTGTATTGCATCCTGGCAGTCACTTGGGAAAAGGATTGGCCTTTGGTAAAAACAGGGTAGCTGCCGCCATAAAAATGGCAATTGACAATGCCGAATGTAAGTGCAATGTGTTGCTCGAAAACATGGCTGGACAGGGCAACAGTGTAGGATCAAGATTTCACGATTTGGGTGATATATTGAGTTCAATTGACGATAAAAGAGTGGGTATATGTTTGGATACATGTCACGCTTATGCAGCAGGTTACGATATAGTAAACGCCCCCGGGCTGCATTCTATGCTTGATGAAATAAATAAATATATAGGATTAGGCAGAATAAAATTAGTTCATTTAAACGATTCCAAATCCAGATTGGGCGGTGGTCTTGACAGGCATGAAAAAATAGGCCAGGGATATATTGGCGCTAAAGGATTCAAACTTATCCTGTCAGGATTCAAACTTATCCTGTCAGACTTAACGTTTGCAAATCTTCCCCTGATACTTGAAACGCCAGTAAATGATTATCACGAGTATTTGGGTGAAATACGCGCAATAGATAATATAATCAGTGATGGCACAGCGTTAAAAGTTTAAACTGCAGTTTTAAGAATATTGCACATTATCAGTTAATTTATTTTAAATTATATGTATATTTTAGGGGTATTTTTATAACATTTTAAAAACAAAGCTTAATAATGCACTCTGGTAGATTATTGTAGAATTGACAGGGTGGGGCGGCGTTTACCTGGATATAGTAGTTACTCTGTTAATAGGTTTAGCCGTACCTGTATTATCTTATGTGGTTGGAGCGACTCTATACAGAGGGAATTACGCAGATAAAAGGAAAAGGTTTGAAAGTGGCAATAAAGAGGAGGGAAGAGGAAGGGGGATGTTTATGATGCAGTATTATTCATACGCATTAATATTTATGGCCTCTGAGCCTGCCTTTGTAATACTCTTTGTGTTTTTGTTGCTTTTCAATTATGTTTCTTATACCATTTTTATTTTTGGGATATTGATATATGTTCCAGCGTTGATGTTTTCGACAATGCTTGCGAGGGAGATTAAAAAATGGATGATCAACAAGGATTAGCGTGGTTTGGTAGCCTTGAGGAAATAGCCAAAAAATCGCTTGATTATTTGAAAAAAAAAGACTTGCTTACAAAGACTGTAAGCTGGGGCGTCGATTATTCTTTGTGGCCAGCGCATCTTATGACTTCATGCTGCGGCGCGGAGCTGGCCGCTGCCTCCTCGCCAAGATTTGATTTGGAGAGGCTTGGTTTCCTGCCATTCGGAAGCCCAAGGCAGACTAACCTCATATTGGTAGAGGGCACCACCACCATAAAAATGGCAAGAATAGTAAAGAGGTCTTGGGAGCAAATGCCTTCACCGAAGTGGGTTATTGCTATGGGCGCCTGCGCCATGGATGGCGGGATATTTTTTGACAGCTATAATACCATAGTTGTCAGAGATTATTTACCAGTTGATGTATATGTGCCAGGATGTCCCCCGAGGCCTGAAGCGCTAGCTCAGGGGGTATTGATGCTACAAGAAAAGATCAGACGGGAAAGGCAGGAATTGATAAAGACAGGGGGAGACAAATGATCATAAACAATGAGGATATAATCAAAACAGCCAAGATAAATGAAGATGAAAAAAAGGGGATAATTGATGTATTTGTAACAGACGTTAATTCGCTGAAGAATGTAGCTTTATCCTTAAGCAAAATGGGATTTGACCACTGTTTATCTGTAACGTGTGTAGACTACCGGTCCAGGATGTCAGTTATATGGCATGTTTCAAGTTATAGTAACGATGAATACAAGGGGCATGTCGTACAGCTTAGAATTGACGTGGATACCAGCAAGCTTGTACCCGACCCTAAATACCGGGCGCCAATGATCGAAGTGCCATCGCTTGTGGAGGTATGGAAGAGCGCAGAATTTCATGAGCGTGAAACACATGAGATGTTTGGGGTTAATTTTCAGGGTCACCCTGATTTGAGGCAGATACTGCTACCAGAGGATTTTTATGGCAAGTGGCCAATGAGGAAGGACTTTACATTTAACAAAAGCGGGATAAAATATGAATTTGAATGAAAAAGTTTATGATATAAGCGAGGCAGGAAGCATTGAGCCTGAAGGAGACAGGACAATCGCGCTCCAAATAGGACCGTCTCACCCCGGCTCTGGCCATATGAGAATAAAGACGCGGATGGACGGGGATATAATTACCAAAGTTGACGCCGATATAGGATTTGTGCACAGAACAAGCGAGTGGCTCAGTGAAAGGAGGCAGTTCATAAAGGCAATTCCCATAGTGGAAAGGATAATGCTTCCTGACACGGTTCACGCTAACCTTGCATATGTGCTTGCGCTGGAGAAAATACTTAACATTGAGCCGCCCCCCAGAGCACAGTATCTGAGGAGCCTAGCCGCAGAAATCAACAGAATAACCAGTCACCTTTATGGAATAGGAATTTTCGGGATATTTTTAGGGTCTTCAACGGTATATATGTGGGCTTTTGGTGACAGGGAGCCATTTATTGATTTGATGGAAATGCTTACTGGCGCCAGGATAACTAATTCATATATAGTGCCAGGGGGAGTAAGGTGGGAAATGCCAAAGGGATTCAAGGAAAAGGCGGAGTCAACTCTCCAATACATGGAAAACAGATTTAATGATTATAACGATATCTGGGCAAAGAATCCCGTGGTGGAGGCCAGGACTGTAAACGTGGGGGTTGTTGACAGGAACAGGGCAATAAGCCTTGGTGTTGTTGGCCCTAATTTGAGGGCGTCGGGGGTGGATTATGATACAAGAAAAGCGTCGCCCTATGCGGCTTACAAGGATATTGACTTCGAGGTTCCCAAGATGAATCACGGGGACTCCTATGACAGGCTTCTGATAAGGATCGAGGAGATCAAGCAAAGCATCAGAATAATCAGGCAGATATTAAAGGACATGCCTGAAGGGAAGATAATTGCAGACAGCATTTATTCCCAGCTAAATCCAGTTATGAAAAAGGTGTTCGAACAGGAGCAGAGAGTAATGTTTCCCGCATTTTTCAATCAAATGAGGCCGGCCGCAGCTGAATCGATCGCAAGGGTTGAGGCCGGCAGGGGAGAAATTTTCTTTTACCTTAAGACAAACGGTGACAAATACCCGTACAGGTTCAGGTGGGTTACACCTTCATTCCGCAACTTGGCTTACTTTTCCGATGTTGCAGTAGGCTACAGGCTTGCTGATTTACCAGCAATTTATGGCAGTATAGACTATTTTCCTCCAGAGGCTGACAGGTAATGGGCATTTTACTTTTAATAATCTGGCTTATTCAGGACCTTCTGTACCTTATAGTATTTCCTGGGCTGGTTGTTGCAATGGTGCTGGTGATCTTGCTGATATATCTTGAAAGAAAAATTGCCGCAAAGGTGCAAATGAGGTACGGTCCGCTCTATGTATCCAGGAAAGTTGGCGGTGCCTTGCAGTCAGTATCTGACCTGCTGCGGTTCAGTTTTCAGGAATTCATATTGCCTATTGGAAGCGACAGCATTGCATTTCTGATGGCTCCGGGATTCATGTTTGCCTTTGCCATGATGCCTCTTATCTTCATTCCAGTAGGTCCCTATTACTCATACCTTTTCCCTAGCACGCTGACAATACTTTTTTCGGTTGCGCTGATAACGATAACTCCAATTTACGCTATAATAGTTGGTTGGGCAAGTGACAACAAGTTTTCATTTATAGGCTCCCTGAGAGAGGCATTTCTGGTAATCTCATATGAGATACCATTGCTGCTTTCTGTGATCGCCATGGTGATAGTTTACAGGACTTTGAACTACATACCAGCAGTTGCATTTCAGGAAACGCATCTTCCCGGCATAATACTTAACCCTATAGCCGCGCTTGTATTTATTATTGTAGCTATACGGTCAACCGGCAGGTTTCCATTTGACATTACTGAAGCTGACAGCGAGCTCATAATGGGATTATATACAGAGTACAGCGCGCTGTTTTTCGGCATAGGAATGGCTACGCCATATATTGAGCTTTATGCGTTGAGCCTGATATTCTCGCTGCTGTTCCTGGGCGGATGGTGGCCTGTGTCAATTCATGCGACCGGCCTCCTTGCAGGGCTTTTCCTGCCGGGCATAATAGTTATAATCAAGGCATTCATAGTGATGATGGTCCTAGTCTTTCTAAGAGCAGTATATCCCAGGTACAGGGTGGACCAAGCTGTCCGGTCGGGGTGGGAGCGCATAATTTACCTTGGCATTATTGCTGTTATAATTTCGATATTAGAGGTGATTATAATATGAAAGATAAGGAAAAAAGGAAACTGAGGGGCGATGTTGAAGGCAATGCAAGAGCCTTGGCCACAGGATTCAAATATCTGGTGGAACCCAACAGAATGACACTGGACTATCCAGTTGAATCAATGAAGCTTGCACCAAACTATAGGGGTTTTTTTACGGTGGATGACAAAAAATGCATCGGGTGCAGCATGTGTGAAATGGTTTGCCCACCTGAAGCCATAACAATGATTCCAAGAGTGGTATCCCCTACAGGCGAGACTTTGCCAGTGCAGGAGGGTGCAAGCCAGGAAGCAGGAGCAAAACCAGCAAAAAAAACAAAGCGGCCGGTCGTTAACTGGGGGCGGTGCATTTACTGCTATTTCTGCTTTGATATATGTCCTGTCGATGCTTTCGTGCGCTCAAACGTGCATGATTTAGCTTATTATAATGATGCTGATTACAGGCCAAGTTATGAGGGGTACCTCAAGCTGCCTGAGGATCCGGTGAAGAAATCCAAGAAAGTGGTTCCAAGGCCTGATATGAAGAGGGGAATAAAATATGAGCCTGCTCCTTGACCTTGTTTTTATTGTGCTGGCAGTAATGCTTGTAGTGTTCGGAGCAATGACCGTGTTTCACAGGTCTCTAGTCTATTCTGCTGTATTTCTGGCGTTTTTGGGGCTTACAAATGCGGCAGTATTTTATATTCTGGGGTTTCCTCTGCTTGCATTTATACAGATTATAATTTATGTGGGTTCTGGTGTACTTTTTATAATTATAGCAGTTAGCATGCTGAAAGAACCAAAGGTAGCAAGGGTGAACGCCGGCAACGAGGTGGCGTTGGCAGTTTTTATAATAGCCTTTGCTGTAGCTTTGGTGGTTTCAATCGGAATAGTTCCAGCATCAACAGGTTATGTTAGCGTGCAGGGCCTGTTACAGTACATTGTGTCAAATGGCGAAATATCAATATTTGTTCTTATTGCGGTGCTTTCTGTTGCTCTTATAGCGTCAATTTCTATTGCAATAAGGGAGGACCAACAATGAACGGCATAACAGTTATTCTTATAGCAGGGGTTTTTGTCCTTGAGCTTGGGATAGCAGGTCTCGTGTACAACAGAAACCTGGTTAAGATGCTTTTGTCTCTGGAAGTATCTTTTAATGGGGCAATCCTGCTTGTTCTTTACATTTCATGGATGCTGTTCAGGCCCCAGCTTGCGGGTTCACTTGTGTTCTTTTCGATAGTCTTGGCCATAGGGGAGATTTCTATAATTCTTAGCGTGCTGATTTATATGTTCAAGATGAAAATGCTAAATGAACTGGATCAGGATGAAATAGAGGATGATGAAAAATGAATTATATTGCCATTTATGCGTTGCTAACACCGTTCATTGTGGGGGCAATCCTGCTTGTTCTCAATAAAAAGATTAAACCCACAATAGGGGCATATGCCGTGGCTGCATCTCTTGTTTTGGTGACCGCCGTTGACAGCATTCTGCTTTATGCATATGGTTCATACATGTCAATAATAGTGAACCTTGGGAAGCTTGGATCATTTTCCTTAATAATTGACGGTTTGAACTGGCCAATAATAGCCGGCATAGGACTTGTAACGGCCGTGATATCCGTGTATTCCTACCCATATATGAAAGTAAGGATGAAGGAAATGGGAAAGGAACACGAATGGGGAATCTATTACTTTCTTTACGCATTTTTCTCCGTGGCTATGTTGGGCATAGTTGAATCAAACAACTTTATATTATTCTACATATTTCTAGAGGTGGCGCTTATAGCATCTTTCCTTCTTATAGCATTCTATGGCTACGGAAACCGTTCCAGAATATCCGTAATTTACCTTATATGGACGCATTTGGGAGGATTTCTCTTCCTGACAGGTGCATTCATATATGGGCTCACGCTTGGCACCTTCAACTTCTATCCAGTTCCTGTAAACATATCGCTTTTGGGGCCACTCACTTCAATTGTAGTGGTGCTTGTTATACTCGGGCTTCTGATAAAGATGGCGGTTTTTGGTGTGCACATGTGGCTGCCCTATGCTCATGCCGAAGCTCCAACCCCGGTTTCTGCATTGCTTTCTCCAGCCATGATCGGCATAGGGGGATATGCCATAATCAGGATCCTTTATGTGATGTTTCCCTCCTATCTTGTAAGCGGGCAGTGGATACTGCTTGCCCTTTCGCTTATAACAATAATATACGGAGGAATGATGGCTCTGAAGGAGACTGACTTCAAGCGCCTGCTTGCTTATTCCAGCATAGCACAGATGGGATATATGCTGATGGGGATAGCAACCCTTTCCCCGCTGGGCATACTTGGGGCGTTAATGCAGTTTTTCTCGCACGCGGTGGGCAAATCGATGCTGTTCTCCTCTTCTGGTGTGCTTATAACCGAAAATGATAACCTGAGAGATATTAGAAAGATGGGCGGGCTAGCGAAGTCCATGCCATACACCTCAACCTTTGCAATGGTTGGATTTATGGATATTTCCGGGCTTCCTCCAACCTTCGGGTTTTTCAGCAAGCTTTTCATACTCATAGCCGTTGGGTCAGAGCTTGTAAAGCTTGGCACAGCAGGCATAATAGTCCTGGTCTTTGTGCTTATAGGCTTCGGGATAACACCGGCATATTCTTTTGTTGCCATGAAAAGAATATTTTTTGGCGCTGGAAGCATCAAGGGAAGGGAAGGAAGCATGTACATGCTTGTGCCCATGGCCATAATAGCCTTCGTGGGAATAATTACATTCATGTTTCCTGGAGCTATAATGGGGCCGATAAACGAATTTTTTAAGGGAGCATATTTGGGGTTGATGATGTAAAAATGCTAAATTATATATTATTTTTAATATGGGGGCTGCCCATGGTTGCGGCCGCACTGGGATTAACATCGAAGAAACTAGCGCCGTTTCTGTCGGTAGGGTCAATATTTGTATCGTTTGTGCTGTCCCTGCTTTCAGCATTTATGAGCAAAATGCCATACATCGTAAGGATTCCTTGGTTCAGCTTCCTTGGGGATAATGTATCAATGGGGATGCTGTTTGATGGCCTTTCAATAGTAATGGGCACCACAGTAGCGCTTGTGTCTTTTCTGATATCAGTGTACAGTTATAAGTATATGGAGAACGATTGGGGATGGACAAGATACTGGTTCTTCTTCACATTTTTTGTTGGTTCCATGATGATGCTGATCTATGCCAGCAACTTAGTGGTTATGCTGGTGGGCTGGGAGGGCACAACGCTGGCCTCCTATGCGCTGATAGGCCACTGGTACACTGATGAACCTGAAAGGTGGGTCGGGGACTCGAATAGAAAAGCCTGGAACGTAGATATGTCAACAAGCCCAAGCCACGCCGGCATCAGAGCCATGGTCTTTACTTCACTTGCCGACGTAGGATTCATAACTGGAATAGGGATGCTTTACTATGCATCTGGCACCATAAGCATACTTGGAATATTGAATGCAATGCCGCATATATTGGGTGTTCTTTATAGCAGGGGGCTTCTCCTACCTTTCTTGATAGCGTTCACTCTTGGTGCCTTTGGCAAGTCGGCGCAGTTCCCATTTCATGAATGGCTTGTAACAGCAATGACAGGCCCAACCAGCATAAGTGCCCTGATACACGCAGCCACAATGGTAAATGCTGGGGTATACTTCCTGCTCAGGTTTACCCCTATAATCATAACAGCAGCTTATGTTGCAGGCATGTATGCCCCCATATCGTCGTTTTTCACATATATTTTGTTGATTGGAGCGTTAACCGCCTTCATGATGGCATCGATGGCGGTGTCCTCTAACGAACTCAAGCTCATTCTTGCATACTCTACATCATCGCAGCTCGGATACATGTTCATGGCAATTGGTGCTGCCTACTTTGCGGTGCCCACAGTTGCTATATTTGCATCCATGTCCCACCTGATAAGCCAGGCCATATTTAAGGCCGCTCTGTTCATGGCAGCTGGCGTTCTGATTCATGAATACTCCTCCAGATACATCAAGAATATGGGTAACGCATGGAAGAACATGAAATACACAGGCATAGCTTTCCTGTTCGCCGCTCTTTCGCTATCAGGCATACCCCCATTTTCAGGATTCTGGGACAAAGACCTGATACTTGATGTTACACTATATTCAGGCAATTTGATCGCATATGCACTCGGGATAGCAGGCGCCTTCCTCACCGCATTCTACATATTTCGCGCATTCAAACTGGTATTTATAAACAAGAACGAAAATGCAAAAGAAGTTGAGGAGGCCCATCCTATAGAACTTTATCCATATCTGCTGCTGGGAGTCCTGAGCTTAGTATTTGGCATATTCTGGTACTTTCCATACGGGGGCCTTTCCCAAATAATATACCGGCTAATGACCTATAACTCCATAGTTACATGGCCATCATTCATGACAGCGTCAGGGGTAACAATAAATGCCAGCCTCTCTGCAATATCGGTAATTGTGGCGCTTGCTGGCATAGGGCTTGCTCTGTATCTATATGCGAAAAACAGGGAACTTAACATCAGGTCGCCATTTATGCTTGGGATTCAAAAGTTCCTTTATGATAGGTGGTACATAAATGCAATATATTACAGAATATTTGTAAATGGCACAGCTAGGATATCCAGCTGGATGTACGGACACATCGAATGGGGCGCATTTGACAAGTTCTACCACGCGCTGGTTCCGAGGGCAGTAACCGGGCTTGGGTCAAGGCTTAAAAATTACCAAAGGGGCAACATTGGCAAGTTCATATCAACAATGATTATAGGTGGAGCCATACTTTTAATAATACTTATCGTAGCAATTGGGGTGATATCAGTTGTATGATTTGCTTGTAGCAACCATAATTGTGATCATAGCTTCGGCATTGGTTCTTCCCTTTGTGCAATCAAAAAAGGTACCTTATATAACGGCCGCTATAAGTGCCGCCCTAGCCGCATACTGGGCATACAGCGCCTTTTCAATGAAGTTCGTTTCCGGGACTTTCATAATAGACCACCTAACTGAAGTTGTAGCAATAGCATCGCTCTTTGCAGGAGCGGTGATAGCATTATCCTATGGGCGGCTTGAAGGCAGGTCTAACATAGCCTCATCAATGCTTCTGATAGGCATACTCGGAACAATTCTTGTGGCTTCAACGCTTAATCCGCTCGTGATACTTGCGTCGTGGGGGCTGCTGTCGATAGCCAGCTATGGAATTGCAGCAATACCCAAGGACAAAAAATCCCTAGCCAACTCACTTAAATACGCATTTATGGGGGGCCTTTCGCTACAGTTTTTACTGATTGCCATTTTTCTGATTTTTTCAGGCACGCTGGCAGCTGCGGCGATGCTTGGCTTTGCAATACTGCTTGTGGCCACGGGATTCAAGGTCGGCGCAGTTCCGTTTCACATGTGGCTTCCGGACGTTTATGGCACTTCAGACCCAATAGCAGTTTCAACTCTTTCAGCCATCATGAAACTTGGGCCGCTTGCACTTGTGCTCAGAATCATGTTTTATGTGACCGCCGGCCTATCCCCAAAAGCGGTAAATACGTTGCTACTTATTGGAATTATAATAGCGGTGCTGACAATGACTTGGGGAAACGTAGCAGCTACAGTGCAGGGTAGCGTTCAAAAGATAATGGCTTACAGCAGCATCTCGCACGTAGGCTTCATATTAATGGGGCTCGTGGTGGCTATGGCCTCATACTATTATGGCATAAACTACTACTTTGCTCTAATAGGCATATTTGTGTATTTCTTCTCTTATTCCATATCTAAAACCAACGCATTCACTTACATCAGAGGCTTCTCTGACAGGAAACTAGAATCGCTAAGGGGAGCAGGTTTGAAATATGGCGCAAATTCAGCGATGTTTTCCCTTTCCTTATTAAACTTGCTCGGGCTGCCACCTCTATTGGGATTTTGGGGGAAGTTACTAATATTTATGTCTGCTTCAAATCCAGCGCTCAGCATATTCTTTATAGGGCCAGTGCCTTGGTTCACAATAATCGCCATAATAAACAGCGTAATATCGGCGTTTTATTATGTTAAAATAATTCAGCAAATATATGCAGACGGCAATGCCCAGGCAGATTTCAGCAAGCTCAACAGTACAATAATCATATCTGGTTTATTTTTACTTATAGCAGGTTTAGTTGTTCCTCTAATATTAAGCATTTGAATGCAGCAGTTAACCGCCGCTTTATCCTGAATAGAGCAAACCAAGCTAACGATATTTCAAGTTATCCGGGAACCAACAAAAAAGTTAGACCGACTGTTTAGCCTGTGAAGGATGTCTCTAAGATCATAAACTCAATTAAATATCATAGTTCATCAGATAGTTAGCCATGGTTCTAAATGCCATAGCCCTGTGTGAAATCCCGGATTTTTCTTTTGGACTAATCTCCGCAAACGTCTTATCAGAAGCTTCAGGAATAAAAATAGGGTCAAATCCGAAACCCATGTTCCCGCGGGGGGCCATGGAAATGGTACCTGAAACTGTTCCATTAAACAATTTTATTCGACCATCCTTATAGAGGACCAGCGCCGACCGGAATTGAGCCCTTCTTGAAGTGCAAAAACTGCATAATTTAAGAATGCCTGAAATTCCAATGGTTTTTAAAACGTATGAAGTGTATGGCCCAGGGAAGCCCCCAAACTCATTTAAAAACAATCCATCATCCTCCACAACAAAAGGATCGTTAGTTTTGGTTGAAATTTGTACAGCGGCATTAAGCGCAATGTTTTCGATGTTATCATCTTGGATTTCCGGTTTAGGTATTTCCGATTGTTCCAGCTTAATTGGGTATTCTGCTAGCGCTTCAAGTGCCTCATTTACCTTGTTTTTATTTCCGGTCACAAACAATACTTTTAACACAGAAGGCCACCGCCTTTACGCCGTGTAAGAGCCTTCTGGTATGATCCATCTATCTGTGCTCTTGTTAGCATTTTTTATAACTGATATTCTGGACGGCTCCATTTCATCCATATAGTTATATGTGTTAAGAAATTCAAGCATATTTTTGGTGTATGCTCTGACTTCTTCCATTGAAAGCATGTGCCTTTCAGTAAGATTGCTCATTGATGATCCTACGTGCATATAAGATTTTATCTCAACAAAATCAGGGTTACCAACCCTGATCAGCCTTGTCGCTTCATTTAATTTATCATATGAATCATTATACCCCCTGATCAGCGTTATCCTTATCACAGTTCTGGTTGGAGTTTGTGACAACAGCGATAGTGATTTTAACCATCTTTCCCATCCATCCCTGTACATGGGTCTGTTTATCATCTGATATTCTTCCCTATTATATGCATTCATAGAAAGGTAGAGTTGGGTGGGCAGAGCATTTTTCGTTATCAGTTCTTCCAACATTTCCGGTTCTTCCCCGTTGGTAACCAGGAAAATGCTCTTTGTGTTGGGCAGAGATTTGAGAAATAAAATAAGTTCTGGCAGGCGTGGGTAAAGCGTTGGTTCTCCAGACAGCGATATTGAATAGTGTGACGGTGTCAGGGATTCAGCCAGCCACTGTTTATCTATTTTTGAATTTCCCATAAATCCTATCAGAAGCTTGCGCCTAGACTCCGTCAGCTCCTCTACAATTGCTTTGGGCTCATCCACGGCGCCCTCAGGCATCTTGAGCATCTTATAAAATTCAGTCGGTCTCCAGCAATGAATACAGCGGTTTTCACAAAAAACTGCAGCAGGCGTCATTTCCATGCAGCGATGGGTTTCTATCCCGTAAAATTTGTTTTTATAGCAGCCGCGTTTTTCTTTAATGGCAGTTTTGGTCCAGTGGCAAATTTCAACTGCCGAATGCCCAAATACCCCATAATGAGCATTTTTGAGTTTATTTGCTGTCTTTTCATCAATTTCAAGCTTTACTGTCGTCATATAGGTCAAACAGAATCACCCACCATTAAAATCGTTTTGGTGATACCAACAATTATACTATTCAAGCGGCTTTAATATAACTAATAATGTTTTTATATTCCACATTGGGGAGATAAGGTAATGCCAGCAAATCTAAATCTGCCTGTATGCACCAGCTGTCATAAGCCAATATCCCCTAATGAGCGTTATACAAAATTTTACTGTCCAGACTGTGGCAAGGTATTGATCTGGAGATGTGATAAATGCCGGGTGTTCTCGAGATCTTATAAATGTGACAACTGCGGTTTTGAGGGCCCGTAAGGTGATATAAAATGGCAAAGGTTATAGCGCGAGTCAAGATTTTACCCAAAGACATAGCAACCAAACCGGATGTTATATTAAACAGCATAAGCGGATTCAAGCTAATAAAATATCAGGTTGAACCAATTGCATTTGGGCTTAATGCCATTATAGCGGACTTTGAGCTTGATGATGCTGAAGGTGGGACAGACCCGCTAGAACAGGCACTACTTACAAATAAATTGATAAGCGAAATGGAAGTTATAGGCGTAAGTAATGCCAGGACAAAACTGTGAAAGTTTCTTGCTCGGCATAAGGATTTTCTAAACCTTCCTTTGATATAGCGTTTTACTAAACGCTTATTTTTGTTTCGGGGGGCAACAGAACCTATCAATATGATGTCTTATCAAGATTTGCGAACTTGTAATGAAACTAACAATATACGGATGCATCCTGCAATTAGACAGCCAACGGTTGAGTTTGGATTTACAACGTTATTGTCTGGAATTCCCACGGCAGCCTGATTTGAATTATAGTTTTGTCCTCTACTTGAAAGCGGCCAACCACCTGAAGGTCCCGCCCTATTGATTTAAGATATCCCTTTAACATCAAAAGCCACGGCGAAACTGGTAGGTTGCCCTCCTTGCCTGCATATTCTATGTTAATTATCTTTGTTAGTTCATCATATTTTACAGTGCCGTCCTTTATATCTGAAGAAATCAACTCGATAAAAACGGGTATGGCCAAGTTAAATTCAGATGTAACGAACTGAGCGGGCACTCTTGTTTTAAAAATATCAACCATTTCATCTCCAATTTGCCAAAGCACATCTTCAGGCAACCTCTCAAACGCGGCCTGCGAAAGAATTTCGAAAATGCTTTTGTCGTTTTTTAAATTGAAAAACTCCTCCGCAGACCCGGTGTTTATCAGCCTTATGTAGCTTTTTATATCAATCGAACTTGAAATCAGGGGATCAACAACATACTTGTCAATAAGGCCTATAAGCTGGGGCAGCATTACAAGCACCCCCGTCCCGCTGTCTTCGTTTATAAGGAGCAAGTACCTGTCGTCGCTGACAATTGCGCTACGACCATCGATGGTATTGCCTACAAGCATGGGTAAAAGAGAAGTTGACGCATCATTTACCAGTTCACTGTCCTTAGGAGAAACAATCGCATTGACCTTCACTTCAGAAAGTCTCATCGACATCAACTGCCGCTCATATTTTTTTATTATTCCAAAGGTATTGGAATTAACAATAAATGTTATTTTATCCCGGGTTTTGCTTATCATGTCGTTAACCACGCTTTCAATGCCTCCACCGTTTATAATTTGGAATGATCCCTTTACGGAACTGACGCCAGTTTTCTGGCTCATGGACCTTAATTCACCTATAAGTGATTTTAGCTCCCTGAACTTTCTTTCTTCCTGTTCTATAATGATTTCAAACGGTTCTGGGCTGGACACAGCAGAGAACTTCCTTGGCCTGCCATAAGCTTCAACAAGCTTTTTTTTGATTAATCCCCTTACAGATTCATAGACTTTCGTCCTAGGCACCCCGGAATTAAGCGCAAGTTCACCGCCCTGTAGCGAACCCTTAGTTATAAGCGTAAGATAAACCCTGGCCTCGTACTCCGTGAGGCCAAGCTCCTTAAGCTTCCCTACCATTTTGATTAACTCTGACATATAAAATCTATTATAACATAACGCTATAATTCAATATGACAACTATTTTTGACCTTTATCTCAAAAATATGTCACTGGCATGTGCTGTTACTGCGGTTACATATCAACCAAGTTACAAAATGGTAAAATTAAAATCCAAGATACTATGGGTACAATGAGCGATTTTGCTAAAAGATGGAGTTCGCCACAGGGAGAAGGTGTAGGGGAAAGGATCAAGGGAGCCGTAAGGCCAGAAGGGCCACTGAAGCCAAGAATTGAACAAGCTACGAGGCAGCTGCAGATGCAGATAACCAAGCTGGATAATACAGCAAACAAGCTAAAGGAGAAGGATAACGCAACATTTTCAAAAATTGTAAATTACCTTCAGAAGCATGATACAGACCACGCTACAGTATATGCAAATGAGCTGGCAGAAATAAGGAAGATGTATAAAATGATAAGCCAGGCAAGGCTTGCGCTTGAACAGATAGTAACAAGACTTTCCACAGTAACGGACTTGGGAGATGTAGTTGTGACACTGGCACCGGCAATGTCGGTAATAAGAAGCGTAAAAACCGGGTTAACGCAAGTAATGCCAGCGGCAGAAGGTGAGATATCAGAAATATCATCAATGCTCAGCAGCATACTGGTAGATGCAGGGCAAATGAGTGGAACAACACTAAACTTTGAAAGTGCAAATGAAGATGCAGAAAAGATACTGGCAGAGGCAAGCACTTTGGCCGAAGCAAGAATGAAGGAAAAACTTCCAGATCTTGGAACGCTGGGAATTTCAGAAGGGGAAAAACACCAAATCTAGGCGTGCGCTAATATAATTTTTTCTTTTTGTTAATTTTTTTTGACTTTGATTAATAAATTGGTCAAATGCGAAGAGGTGTATATAATTGAAATTTATTTTTAGTCCGTTTAGGAAAAAGAAGGGGGACGAGCTTAAGAAAGCCCTAAGGGAACTTACCTTATACCGCTATAACCTAGCTAATCTGGATCTCAGGATAAAATCCAAAATGCAGATAATGGAGGGAAAACTATCAACAATGAACCGCAATAAAGATGAGGCAAAGATCCTTGCAAATGAATATGTGGTACTGGCCCGGGTTTCACTCCTCGTAGGCCGAATCGATTTGCTTTTATTGAAGCTTTCCCTAAGGCTGGAGAGCTTGATAGAATTTAAATCTCTTATAATGGCATTGCAGGAAGCATCAACATCACTGAATAAGCTAAAGCCATATTTGGCGGGAATTTCTGACACTTATGGTCTGCTGATAGGTCAGTTAAATGAAGCGATGCAGGAAATGGGCACCGTATCTATATCGACAGCTGGAATATCAATTCCAATGTTAGACGAAGATGCGGAGAATGTGCTCAATAATGCCATAGACTTTACGCTGGGAGAAACAGATGTAGATACAGGAGTAAAAGAAATAATTTTACAGGCAGCTAAAGACGGTCAGCTGGTTGCAGAGGTTGCTTAATCATGAGTTACCAGGCGGCAGGAGAGTTAGAATCCATCGCAATAAAATATGCAAACGAAGCAATAAGGTTGGACAGCCAGGGAAGTTACCCTCAGGCAATAATGATGTACCAGAAGTCCATAGAAACGCTAATGAAACTGATAAACCTATATCCAGATTACAAGTTAAACCAGATTTATACACAGCGCGCAATTGCATACAGGGAAAGGATAAAGGCTATACAAAGAGCGAGAGGAATAGGGGAGGAAGCGGGTGTGGAGCCCAAGGACGGTGAAGGGAGGGTGGAAACACTAAGGGCAAATTTTGACGACCTGGTCTTAAAGGAAAAGCCGGACGTTAAATTTGATCAGGTAATCGGGTTAAGCGAAGCGAAAAGAGCACTTGAAGAAGCTATAATCTTTCCAAATAAGAGGCCGGACCTTTTTCCCCTTGGATGGCCGCGAGGAATTTTGTTCTATGGGCCACCTGGATGTGGAAAAACCATGCTGGCTGCAGCAACTGCAGCGGAGATTGATGCGGTATTTTTATCCGTAGATGCTGCAAGCATTATGAGCAAATGGCTGGGGGAAGCAGAAAAAAACGTCATGAAACTATTCCAGCAGGCGCGCGAAATAGCCCAGCAAGAAAATAAGGCTGTGATAATATTCATAGATGAAGTCGATTCACTGTTTGGCACAAGGTCTCAGGAAGTGGGTGGAGAAATAAGGGTCAGAAACCAGTTTTTAAAGGAAACTGACGGCATAACGGAAAAGGGCAAAAAGGTTCCCATATATATTTTAGCAGCAACAAATAAACCGTGGTCGCTTGACCCCGCATTTTTACGGAGATTCGAAAAGAGAATATTTGTAAATCTGCCAAATGAACCAGCAAGGAAAAACATGTTTGAGCTATATACGCAGCCCTTAATGCTTGACCCAAGCGTCAAGCTTGAGGCTCTTGCCAAATTAACCGAAGGGTACACTGGAAGCGACATAAAAGACATCGCACAATCGGTGCAGCTAAATGTTGTAAGGGAGCTGTTTGATTCTGGGGACGCATTAAATTTGGGTTCAAAGCCCAGGCAAATAACCATCGAGGACTTCAAGAATGTTGTAAAGCAAAGAAGGCCAAGCGTCAGCCCAGAAATGTTAAAAACATATATCAAGTGGAGCGAAAGCTTTAAGGCACTTTAGGGTGGTTACACAATATGGATAAAAAATATGATGTTGAAATAAAAATGGCCCCAAAGGCGCTGAAGATTCCCAAGGATAAGATTGACAGCTTAAGGGGAGTGAGCGGAAAGTTACTATCATCTATGAAAAAAGAGTACGTTGACTGCCCGGTTGCAAAAGAACAGGTGCCATTTATAGTGTGTTATCAGTGCCAGTCTTTTATTAGAAGATACAGAGGGGTAGTTCACTGCGCGGGAGACAAGGGCCCATATTAAACCCAACAATCGTGAATCCATTTAATCGGCTTATATGTTAAGCGGCATTCGTTTTTTTGGATAATTAATTTACAGAAAATAACGACCAATGCGTTCTAGGGTATAACTTCGGTTGAATCAAGAAGCGGGTCATAAAATATCTGTTCCCCCTTTATTGTTCCCGCATCAATAAGTTTCTTTATTGCAGGACCAATTTTTATTATTTCGTGAACCGTAAATTTAGTTACCTCATCAACTTCCATTACTCCCTGCCTTCCCCAGTAATCTAACCCCTCGTTAATGGAGTAAAGGCACCTCCCTCCACAGTATGGTAAAACATCGCAACCACTGCACATGGAAGAGATAGTTGGAACCATTGTTTTAAACCCCCATTCAACATTGCCAATATTGGCCCATTTTTCGGATACAGCAATTGGGCATGACAGTATTCTTCCATCCGTGGATATTGCAACAGCATTATATCCTGCGCCGCATGGAACGCCCTCGAACGGTTTATACAGATAAGCGCTTAGCACACCCAATATAGGCACCAGACCGATAACTTTTCCACTCTTGCTTTCTTCCATAAATTCATTGACAAGTCTTGATATCCCCGGCTTGTAAGATTCGTTGGCCCACTTGACAAAATTCCAGCGTTCACTCCATATTACATTGAGCTGCCAGTGCACAAGGTCAAACCCAAGATTCACCAGATGCATGGCATCAGTATAAATATCAGTATTTTCAGTGGCCGCCATCCTGGCTATTATCCTTTTTGCCCCCATTTTTTTAAGGTAACTTAATGACTTTAGTGCTGCGTCATATACCCCGGGACCTCTGGCCCTGTCAGTTACCTGCTTCCTGCCATCAATTGATATCAAAACAACATCCATCATTTTCCAGTACGCCTCAGGAATCTTGTATGTCAACGTGCCATTTGTTTGAATGCCCCACCTAGCTGCTTTAACCGAATCCATTACTTCAATTATGTATTTATAATTAACTAGCGGCTCCCCGCCATAGAAAATCACTGTAGCTTCATTATCGCGTTCGATAATTTTCTTTAATTTATTTAGGTCGTACTTGGGTTTCCAGGGCACCACCATTTGGTCAAACGATCCGCCACAGTAGCTGCAGTTGAGATTACATGCGCCAGTGGTAAGCACTATGTACAGCAAGCCGGTTCAACCTATAATTGCGCAGATATAAATATGTGATCGAGCACTAACCAGCCAATTTTGACCAACAGCTAATATTTTTTGTAAAGTTTATAAATGAGGCACAGGCAAGCGTAAATATGCCAATAGCAGACCCAGTTAAGCGTCAGATAGCCGTTCAAAGGCGATTGATGTTCAAAATATGCATGAAGTGTGGAGCCAAGAACCCCATTGACGCAGTAAAGTGCAGAAAATGTGGTAGTCATGCCCTTAGATTAAAGAACAGGGAACTTGGTGCAAAGAAGTAAATCCTATAGGGCCGGTGGTGTAGCTTGGTCAGCACATCGCCTTGACATGGCGGGGGTCGCCGGTTCAAATCCGGCCCGGCCCACTTCTGTATTGATTATAGCAGAAAAGAGGGATGCAGCAGAAAGAATTGCCATTGCATTGGATAGTGATTATAAAGCATTTAATGTAAGTGGAGTTAAGATTTACAGGATAAGGTTTGAAGATAAAGATGCAACAATTCTTCCAGCAAGGGGACATATTTTTGGGTTAAATAGTGATGTAAAAAACAGGCGCATTTACCCCGTAACAGACCTGGAGTGGGAACCCCTGAGCAGCATAAATAAAAAATATTTAGATACAGGAGGCATAGCAGAACTTGCAACGAGGCTGCTCAGGGATGCGGAGCAGATTATAATTGCCTGCGATTACGATATTGAAGGTGAAACCATAGGCTATAACATTGTCAAATACTGTGGCAGTATTGATAAAAAACTTTACAGGGCAAAATTTTCAACGCTTACCAGCGAAGACCTGCGCCAGAGCTTTGGTTCCCTGATTAAACGGGAGAAATGGAATATGGCTGAAGCGGGGAGGACAAGGCACTATATAGACTATCTATGGGGAATAAATCTTTCAAGGCTGGTGAGCGATGAAGTAAGGCACATAAGATATGCAAACCTTAGCACCGGCAGGGTTCAGGGACCGACGTTGCTTGAGCTTTACAGAAGGGAGTTTGATATAAATGCATTTGTTCCCAGGCCATACTGGCAGACCGTGGCGCAGGTGAACATCAATGGAGAGGAAATTAGCATGGCTGGTCCCACAGTATATTCTCAAAACGATTCTGTGAATATAAAAAAGCTTGAGGGAAAAAGCGGTTCAGTTGAATTGGCAAAAAGTTATGTTGAAAGGATACCGCCTCCTCCACCTTTTAATCTTGCTGAGGTGCAGAAGGAAGCGTACAGAATACTTAAAATGAGCCCATGGAAGACGCTTTCTATTCTTGAAAGCCTTTACCTAAAAGCTGCAATATCATATCCCCGTACGTCATCCCAGAAATTGCCTGCAAGTATAAATTATAAGAAAATTCTTGGTAAGCTTGCGGTTAGTTACAGGGAGGCAGGAAGTACAAGAAGGGGCATTCCAGCAGAAGGAAGGATGACTGATTCGGCTCATCCTGCAATATATCCAACAGGCGAAGGCAGGGTCGTAACTCAGGACGAAAGGAGCGTCTATGACCTTGTTGCAAGGCGATTTATATCGTGCTTTATGGACGATGTTGTTGCTAGGAAAAAAATGCTCAGGGTAAATGTTGAAGGAGTCCGCTTTACTGCAGAAGGGCTGGAGATTATATCACGAGGGTGGGTCAATGTCTATCATTTTAAGGAATTAAGCGAAGTGAAACTGCCTGATACCAAAGAAGGGGATAAAGCTATAATAAGCAAGGTGAATATATCAAGCAAGTATACCAAGCCCCCGCCCAGATACAATCCATCTTCATTACTAGAATGGATGGAAAAAAACAATATAGGCACCAAGGCCACCAGAAGTGAAATAATAAGAACGCTTTATAAGAGGAATTATGTAGACGGCCAGAGGATGCAGCTTACAAATTTAGGTTATGGCGTCACTAGGTTCTTTATAAATTCTCCAATAATTACTGTTGAGATGACTCGCAACCTCGAAATCAGTTTAGAAAAAATAGAAGACGGTTCAATGGATCCTGAGAAAGTAATGTTGCAATCAATCAATTTGCTGTTTGAAGAAATTCAGAAGCGCAGAGAAGGTGAAGAACTTTCTGAATACTTTAAATTGTATTTGAGGGGAGAAAAAATAGCCAATTTCGGAAAGTGCCCTGTTTGCGGCGTTGGGGATTTAATCTTCCATAGATCAGTTAATGGAAAAAGATTTTTAAGATGTGAAAAATGCGGCGCCTCTGCCCCCATGCCGGCAAGGGGGCTAATAACCCCAACAAAGACCGCATGTAAATCCTGCGGTTGGCCCCTTATGCGACGAGGGAGATGGGTGTTTTGTCCAAATCCAGCTTGTCCAGGTAAAAAGAAATGAGCTGCGTAATATGCGGATTTTATGCAAATAGCGGTAAGCTCTGTTTTAAACATGCCGCTGCGGCAAAAAACCTTGTGGAAAACTATAATGTTTGGAAAAACGCATTTAATATAAGTTTTGAAGAATATCTGCATAGCATCATAAAAAATAGGGATACTGGAGTGTGGGCTGCAGACGTAGCTAGATACATAATTGAATCTGGAGACGATTCAATATTGCAGGAACAATTATAGTTAGGGGACGCATTAATTCTGCAATACTTAAGCAGAGGAATGGCTTGGCATCGTTCGGCAAGAAATAATTCAGAAAATAGCTGGCATTAACTCAAAGATGCATCGTAGTTCCTGACTGGTTCTGTAGCCGGTTTTATTGATTATGTGACAAGAAAACCTTTGCTTTTAAGCAAAGGATGAATTGTCAAAAATGGCAGTCAAATACATGTTTTTGTATAATAATAACGGAATGAGTGAGACGCAACAGGAAAGTGAGCAGAACTTCGCGTGCAGCGCATCGGCTCCCGTACTCACTGGTTCCAGAATAAGCGATGTCTCCCATGTGGAGATGGGGGAACATAAGCCCATGGGTCTTAAAAAGACCCAGAATGCCCGCAGAGGAAATGACCTCTACGCTTCATGGAGGGTAACCTTCATGGAGAGCAAGCTGGTTCCATTGAAGCGGGACGCGGCGCGGTTTAGCGCGACGTAGTTCACAAATTGTAAGATGGCATACAGTCTTTAAATTTTTGTAACATTTATGATATTTTAGTGCCGGGGGGCATATCCTTATCAGTAGTGAGCAAAGAGAGGTTCGCTTCATTAAAGGCGGCTAGAAGCATAACTTCAGAAACGTATCCCATAATGGGCTTTGGAACAAGGTTGGTCACCACAATTACCCTTTTGCCAACAAGGTCCTGCGCGTTATAGTATTTACTTATGCCAGCTATAGCCTGCTTTTGTGAATCACCAAGATCAATAATCACCTTCAGCAGCTTTCTTGAACCTTCTATCGGGTAAACCTCCTTAATATTACCCACCCTCAAATCCAGCTTTTGGAATGCATCAAATTCTACTAGGCTCATGCTGATAAATTAAAATCGTCCGTTTAATAAAAGTTTATGAACTGTTAGAGTTGCAAGAAACCTTTTTCAAAGAAGACAACGATAAGTTTAAATGGTCACATATAGTGGAATTCAATGTCATGCCAACAGCATATGATGTGCCAGCGGGGAGCCTGATAGATGGGCTAAAGGATTACCTGAAAAAGTCAGGCATAATTAATGTACCACCTTTTATAAATTATTCAAAGACCGGATCGCAGGCCGAAAGGCCACCGTTTGATTCTGACTGGTATTTTTACAGGGCCGCCTCAATATTAAGAAAAATCTATATTTACGGGCCGTTAAGCGTAAAGGACCTTTCTAAAAATTATGGAGGAAGAAAGCAGCGAGGATTCTATTTGGCGCATTCTCAGCCAGCAGGAATGAAGCATATCAGAAAGATACTGCTTGATCTGGAAGCTGCTGGGCTGATTAAAAAGACAAAAGCTGGCAGGGAGTTAACTGGAAAAGGAATATCAACGGTTGACAAGATATCAAGTGACATATTTGACGGGTTAAAGGCTAAGGTAAAAGCAGTAGAAAAGCTGGGCATCGGGTGAACAGAAAAATGGCAGCTCCCTATTCTGCAGACGAAGACCGTAAAAAGAAAGAATTAGCGGAGCTAAGGGAAAAATACCTCAGGGTTTACCTTACACCCGAAGCAAGATACAGGTTAAATAATCTGAAATTGGTGGGCAATGAGACGGCCAGCATACTGGAGGATAAAATTTTCGAGCTTGCGGTAAATGGAAAGTTGGATCATCAGATAAGTGACGAGGAATTAAAGGACCTCCTTTCCAAAATGCAAGCTAATAAAAGGGAGTTTAAAATAGTATGGTGATATAAAATGGGTTCAAATAAAAGCGCTAAGGAGAAAAAAAGATTTGTTTCAGCCATTAGGAAAAACAAGCCTGTTCCCTCATGGGCTGTGTTAAAGACAAACAGAAGCTTTACATATAATTTCAAAAGGAGGGACTGGCGGCATAAAAAAATAGGTGATAGCAAATGACAGAAGAGAAAACCATAACGATTTCATTTTCAAGAATATTTTATAAGCAATACTATCAAAGGTCAAACAAGGCTATAGAATATCTAAAGAGCAAAATCAAGAAAATGACCAAGGTCGACAGGGTGATTATAACTAATGACTTAAATGCTGAAATTTGGGGCAGGGGCCAAAATCTTAACATTAGGCGCATAAAAATGAAAGTTACAATCGATGAAGAAAACAGCCAGGCTACGGCAGATGTGTTTGAGCATCCAAAACCAAAGGAACAGCCGCAGAGCGCTTCAGCTGGTCAATCATAAATCATTATTAACAGGCCTGGAATAAGCTATTGATATGTTAGAGGAGCTATTTTACCCTAAAAGCATAGCTATAGTTGGGGCGTCAAGAAACAGGGAAAAAATCGGAAACATAATCTTGAGAAACATAATATCTACATATACAGGAAAAATATACCCTGTGAACAACAGGGCTGAGGAGCTAGAGGGATTAAAGTGCTATAAAAGCATATCAGATATTAAGGAGCCAGTCGACCTGATAATATTCAGCATTCCCAGGGAGGAGATTGTTGAAGCAATGGAGGAAGCTGGCAAAGCCGGAATAAAGGCGGCCGTGGTGATAACGGCAGGATTTAGGGAAAGGGACCAAGAAGGGGCAAGGATTGAAAATGAAATGGTGAAAACTGCCTCAAAATATTCAATGAGATTTTTGGGCCCGAACACAATGGGTATAATGACCCCCACATTCAATGCAACTTTTACTTTTGCAGACGTTAAACAGGGAAATATAGCAATCGTTGCCCAATCGGGAGGTATGGGGGCTTATATGCTGAACTGGGCCCAGAGGACCAGAACAGGCTTGAGTTATTTTGTGGGTTTGGGAAACCAGGCTGATATAAAGGAAATAGATGTTTTCGAGTTTCTGTCAAATGACCCACAGGCAAGGGCGATTTTTTCCTATATGGAGGGAATATCGGACGGCAGCAGGTTTTTAAATGAAATGCCAGAAATAACCGTTAAGAAACCCGTAGTTTTCCTGAAAGGAGGCGCCAGCAGCGCAGGTGAACAGGCAATACGCACGCATACAGGCAGCCTTGCAGGATCCTATGAACTGTTCAGGTCGGCTGTAAGGACGGTTGGGGGAATATTTGTTGAGAATTTAACTGATCTTTTAAATCTGGCAAAGATTCTATCATCGGAAGAACCAATCAAGAGGGACATACTTATAATTACAAACTCGGGAGGGCACGGCGTATTAACAGTGGATGAAATAGAAAGAAACAGGCTCAGCTTAACCAAATTGCCACCAAAGGTGCAGTCTACACTTGAAATGGTGCTTCCGCCACATGCATCGCCCAGAAGCCCAGAAATCCACTGGATCTCGGCGGGGACGCCAACCTTGATAGATATATAACAGCACTTAAAATCATTCAGGGGCTTGACTGCACAAAGCTTGTCCTTGTCCAATCACTTGCAACGGTAAGCTGTGTGGAAGTTGCCAAAGCCCTGCTAAACTTTAAGGGAAAGGGGTTTGTTGGCGTGGTAATGGGGCTAAGCGAAGATGCAGCAGCAAGAACACTAGATTCAGCCAACGTTCCATCATTCAGGTTCCCAGAAGAAGCTGTTAGGGCAATAAGATACTATACAGATAAAAGGGAACCAATGCAGAAGATGAGGATAGCTGAACCCATAATGGGAGCCAAAGAACTTGTTGAAGGGAAGACAACTCTTAAAGATTACGAAGCATTCAAGTTAATGGAAATCTACGGCATAAGGGTGCCTGCCTGGGCCGTTGTATCTAATTTGGACGAAGCAAAAAAGGAGGCAGAAAGAATAGGGTTCCCCTTAGTTATGAAAATCTCGCTTGATGAACCCGGACACAAAACTGAGCTTGGCGGGGTTATGACTAACGTGGAAAAGGAAGACGTGGAAAACGTATTTAATCAGCTGGCGCTAAAATCGAAAAGAATACTTTTGCAGAAGCAGCTCAGCGGCGTAGAGGTCTTTATAGGAGGGCTCAAGGATGCGACATTCGGCCCATCCATACTTGTGGGAATGGGCGGCGTTTATGTTGAAGTAATTAAAAGCGTAAGCTACGGGCTTTCACCTGTATCTGAGCAGGAAGGATTGCAGATGCTGAAGGAAAGCAAGGTATACGACATGCTCACGGCAAGAAAGAGAAATTATAATATTAACGCGGTGCTCAGAACGCTCAGCAGGATTTCAAGGATGATAGTTGATCTGGATGTCAAAGAAATGGATATCAATCCGCTCATAGTGAATCAGGAAGGTGCCTTCGCGGTTGACGTCAGGATAGTATTTTAGAAAAGCTTAACTTTTGGTTTATCTTAAAAATAGCACATGAATATTTTGAAAGCTTCTTTTGAAAACGGTGCAAGAATAGCTAGGAAGCACACGTGTGAAGGTGAAAACGTTTCTCCTTCAATTAGCTGGAGTAGGGTCAATGGTGCTTTAACATACGCAATTATTGCAGAAGACCCTGATGCTCCCGGCGGCACATTCGTTCACTGGGTCATCTATAATCTTGTTGATACGCAGGTGCAAGAGGGAATCAAGCCCAACTCGTCAATCGGCGTTCAGGGGAAGAACGACTTTGGCAAAACAGGTTATGGCGGGCCGTGCCCCCCACGCGGAAATGGCAGCCACAGGTACTTTTTTAAAATTTATGCCCTAAATGGCACGCTCCCTATCATGAACGGCATCAGCGCGCCAAAGCTTAGGGAGTTAATGAAAAATAAAATACTGGATTCAGGAGAGATCATGGGTACATACTCAAGAGACTAAATATGTTAAATATTCTTTATATAATTATCGTGTTTCGTAAAAAAATACAGTAAATATATTAAAATATGCTGTTAAACATCATTGTTAGTTAATGATTTGCGAAATACTTAGCCAAAAACGTTAAATAATCAGAACGAACCCCTTCATGGTTGAAGGTGTTATAAAATATGTCACAAAAAACTCACCTGAACTTAGTCGTGGTGGGGCACGTAGATAACGGCAAATCAACTACTTTAGGGCATTTTCTATTTAATCTTGGCGTAATAGATCCTAGGGAAGTAGAAGAATTTGCAAAAGAATCTGAAAAACTGGGAGTTGGCGATTCATTTAAGTATGCTTGGGTTTTAGACAGGTTGAAAGAGGAAAGGGAAAGGGGTGTCACCATAGGGCATTACAATTATAGTTTCACCTAGCTTTCCAAAAATTTGAAACCAAAAAGTACTTTTTCACTTTAATTGATGCCCCAGGCCACAGGGATTTTGTAAAGAACATGATAACAGGGGCTAGCCAGGCAGACGCAGCAATTCTTGTTGTTTCAGCCAAGGAAGGGGAAACAGAAACTGCCTTATCCGAAGGCGGTCAAGCAAGGGAGCACGCATTCCTGCTTAAGACTTTGGGCGTTAATCAGTTAATAGTCTTGATCAATAAAATGGATGCTACACAGCCACCATACAGTCAAAAAAGATTTGATGAGGTTAAAAATATGGCCAGTGACCTATTAAAGTTAGTAGGCTATAAAGTTGATACGTTGCCAATAATACCGGTTTCAGGCTGGACGGGAGATAACCTGAGCGAAAAATCAACCAACATAACATGGTACAAGGGCCCGACTTTGCTTGAAGCGCTTGATAATTTACAGGTACCGCCGAAGCCAACAGACAAGCCGCTCAGAATACCCATACAGGATGTTTACTCAATTACTGGGGTAGGCACTGTGCCGGTGGGCAGAGTGGTAACTGGCGTTATGAAAGTAGGTGAAACTATAATTGTAATGCCCCCAGCTTTAAAGGGGGAAGTGAAGAGCATAGAAACGCACCACACTGGAGTTGAAAAGGCCGAGCCAGGAGACAACATCGGGTTTAATGTCAGGGGAATAGCCAAACAGGATGTAAAAAGAGGCATGGTATTGGGGCATCCAGATAATCCGCCAACTGTATCAAAGGAGTTTATTGCTCAGATATTTGTAGTATTCCATCCAACTGCCATAGCAGCAGGATACACACCAGTTCTTCACGCACATACTGCTCAAATAGCCACTTCTATATCAGAGATAATAAGCAAAATAGACCCAAGAACAGGGCAGGTGGTGGAGGACCATCCAAAGACAATAAAGACGGGAGACGCCGCACTGGTTAGATTAAAGCCGCCGCTTACACCGCTGTGTATTGAAACATACAAGGAATTTCCAGAGCTTGGAAGATTTGCATTAAGAGATTCTGGAAGAACCGTTGCGGCCGGCATAGTAAAGGAAATCACTCAGAAAGCTTAAGTCATATTCTTCTGAAGATTCATGATCTTCAGATAAAATTTCTGATATTTTATTGAACCTTTCAACAATAGATTCAATAAAACTCTTTATTCTTTTTAGGTCATCTTCTTCATTTTTCCTTTTATCTATAATGTTCATAGTTTCGGTGCATTGGTTTATAATAAGCCCAACTTCTTCAACTAAATTTGAATCGGTATTATTAAGTGCTAGCCTTAAGGCTTCCCTGTATTCCTGTAACATAAATTTCAACCCTTCCAATTCGTTTATCGAACTTTCCATGTCCATTGTTTGATCAAACCGGCACTTAAAAGCATTTAATATTTTAACCCCGATTCAAATTTAGTTGAAGAAGTTGGG
>JAMCTX010000006.1 GCA_023381255.1 Nitrososphaerota archaeon | reverse complement strand
TTCGTGAACATGGCCAGGGAGATGGTGATTAAGGTATCACTGTACAACATGTTCATGAGGATGACCCATGATGGGGTATAACATTAAAGCAAGATTGCAGCAGAATAATCAGTAATTGGACACAGCATATAATGCTGCACAACCCACTATCAGTTTTGGTTGATGCTTATCAATTGCCCATGACGTTAGCTATTTTTCATACTGGCTGGCCTTTTCATTAAAATGCTTTGATATCATTTTCATTGAAAAGTGCCTGCTTGAACAACTGCTAAAGTTTGGCAAAGTTAATTCTGTTAATTTCTGAGAATTATTTGGCAATAATAGAAGATGGTTAAACTAATACAAAAATTACAAAAAAATAAATTTTATAAAGTAGCACCTATTCTAAATAGCTTTGTACCGCAAACTGGGCATGTTCCTGTAATTGCAGGCTTGCCATTCTTCATGGTAACTTGCTTCGGATTTTTAATCTCTCTTTTTGCTCTACACTTTACACAATATGCTTGTACCATTTACATATAAGATGCTTAACGCCTTTAAAAATGTTTTGCGACCTACAATTTTTTGTTAATAAACGACGTTAACTGCTTTATGCAGGCATTGTTGGTTGAAATTTAACATGTATTTAAATTACTGCCATCACCATTAAACATCAGTGGATTAAGGGATGTGGCATGCCTGCAGGCTTTGGCTTTTAGCCCAAGCCTGTTCACCGATTTGGTAAAAGTACCTAGGCGAGGCTGCTAATTGGCCACTGAGTTTAAAAGGTAGATTTTTAATGCAATGTTTAATGGAAGATGGACCATTTAGGGTTTATGAATATTCGTCTCTTGATAAAGAAGCCTTAAATAAAATAATTGAAAGATCTACCCCAGAAATTATTTCCGTAAAGCAATCAGTGGAAAAAATAATTAAAGATGTAAAAGAAAGGGGGGATGAAGCCATTGCTGAATTTATCAGCCAGCAGATAGGGAAGAGCATAAAAGAGAGTGAAATAGTTGTTGACAAGGAAACTGTTAAACTTTCATGGAATAAAGTTGACCCGCATGTTATATTTGCAATAAAAAAAATGGCAGTTAACATAAAAAAATTTCATAGGAGGCAGCTTCCCAGAGATTACATCATAAATACACAAAGGGGGGTTTATGCCGGGATGATGCATTTTCCTGTAGATTCGGCTGGTCTATATGTGCCTTCTGGCAAGGGGTCTTTTCCGTCTGTTTCGTTGATGCTGGCGGTTCCTGCAAACGTGGCCGGGGTAAAAAGGATAGCCATTGCTAGCCCGCCACATGAAAACAGGCTAGAAATGGACCCTGCGTCCATAGTGGCAGGCGTAGTTGGGGGAGCAAACGAATTTTATATTGCTGGGGGGGCCCATGCTATAGCTGCCTTTGCATACGGCACAAAGAGAATTCATAAAGTGGATACGGTTGCAGGCCCCGGAGGCCCATATACCTTTATGGCAAAGATGCTTGTTAATGATGCTGTAAAAATAGACCTGCCCGCTGGCCCCAGTGAGGGGATGGTAATTTCTGATGGAAATGCTGATATATTAAAAGTGGCGTGGAATGTATTAAATGAGGCGGAACACGGACCAGATTCTATAGGGTTGCTTTTAACAACATCTAAGGCATTTGCATCAGATGTCATAAATCTAATGAATGACCTCGTGAATAAAGTTCCTGAGCCAAGAAAAGGCTTTTTAATTTCTGGTGGTCATAAATACAGTGGTGCAATAGTTTTTAATACAATGAATGAGTTGGTAAAATTTGTCCATGATTTTGCCCCTGAACACCTAGCCATAGAAAGTAAAAACGCAAATAAAATTTTTAACAGATACAAAGAAACGCTCAGGGCAGGCACAATAGTAATAAATACGCCATTTTCTGCCGGCAATTATGGAATAGGACCGAATTCTACTTTGCCAACTAATGGCTTTGCAAAGATGTATTCTGGTTTAAATGTTATGAATTTTATGAGGTCTGTTACATATGAAAAAATAACTTTAACTGGATGGAAAAATATGATTGATACTGTTAAAACAATGGCATCTTATGAGGGCTTTCCATCTCACAAATATGCAATGGAATCTAGGCAAATGGGTGAATACGAATAATTGTCGTGGAAAGACACAGTTGAGGAATTATCAAAAAAGCCAGCATATCAGGGAGGAATTTCCGCTAGTGAGGTGACCAAACACTATAACATTAACATAAAAAAATTTGCAAACCTGCAATCCAACGAGAATCTCTTTGTACCATCCTCATACTTAAAATCAATATTTAATGTTGCTATTAAAGAGCTTGATCCGCGGCTCTATCCGAAGGATGAACCCACCAGATTGGAGGAAGCGCTGGCATCATATACTGGCGTCAAGCCAGACTCCGTTTTATTGGGATCTGGCGCAGACCAATTAATGGATTTATTAATTTCTTTATTTGGACCACATGGAGGCATCGCGTATCCGGTTCCTACCTACTCGTATTATGGGATAAGCGCTACACTCAGGGGAATAAAGACTGTGGAAGTGCCGTATCTTAAAGATTTTTCAATGAATATTGATAAGTTGATTGCGGCAAGCCCCAGCATAACTTTTGTTTGCACCCCAAATAATCCAACCGGGCACGCCGTAAACGATGAACAACTAAAGGAGCTTATTGAAAGGAGTAAGGGATTGGTCGTAGTTGACGAAACTTATACGGAGTTCTTGGGAAAAAGTTTTGCGTCGTTGATTGATAAATATAACAATCTAATTATTTTAAGAACCATGTCCAAGTCTTTTGGCATCGCCAGTTTGAGGGTGGGTTATTTGCTGGCCAACGCCAACCTTACACTTAATCTTAAAAAGGCACAGTTGCCTTTTGTAGTTTCCACTTTAGGCGCCATAGTATCTATTAACCTGTTACAGAAGCTACCATACTTTAAATCCAAATGGATGGAAGCTCAAAACACAATGAAAAAATTTCTGAATGAATTGGAGCCCGGTGTGGCAAGGACCCCAACCGCAACATATTTTGTAACAATTTCCACTTGCAAACCAAACAATGACGTTTACGTAGAACTTTTAAAATACGGTTATATAACAAGAATTATAAGGCCTTTTATGGACTATAAAAATCCTATAAGGCTATCTGTGGCTCCTTACAAAATGATATCTAATCTGCCTTACCTGATAAATGGCCTCAGCAAGTGCTAATGGCTGACCCTTATAAAACATGCTTTTAATACGGCCATTTTTTGCACCGTCTTGCAGGCCTATCACATTTAACGCGTTGTTATACTATAATTACATTTTTGGTTTGTATGATATACAGGCAATCAAACACGCGTGTTTTTATTAGGATTAAATTTAAAAGCCCATATTTTTACTAAAAAGATATTGCGGGGGTTCCCGAGCCAGGTCAAAGGGGGCAGTAGTTATGATCTATTTGGAAGCTGTCCAAGCTCAAGACCTGCTGGCGTAGGCCTTCGTGGGTTCAAGTCCCACCCCCCGCATGATTTGCCTTAGATAAATATTGAATTATAGCCATTTTTAGCGTCTTCACCGGCAGTGCAATGCACTTGATGCGATTTGGTCCAAGTTCTGTAATGCCCAGCTCCTTCATTAGATCGTTTTCTGTTATTTTTAATGCTTCTTGTAATTCAGAACCCTTGGCCATTTCTGTTAACAGAGAAGATGATGCCATAGATAACGCACAGCCGTGCCCTTGAAATCCTATGTCGTCTATTTTGCCTTCATTAACTTTGAGAAAGATTTTAACCGTGTCCCCGCACGTTGGATTGCTGTCGCCAAAAACAGAATTTGCATCCTTAATCTCTTTCATGTTACGCGGGTTCTTATAATGATCCATTATATTCTCTATAAAAAAGTAGCTCATTATAATTTCACCAATTCTTTTAATGCGCGAGCTAGCGATTCTATTTCTTCCATATTGTTATAAAAGTAAAGGCTTGCCCTAGCGCTTCCGTCAAAAAAACCAAATTTTTCATGCAAAGGCTGAGCACAATGGAATCCTGATCTTACGGCTATTGACCGTGTGTCCAAAAATGCTGCAATGTCGTGCGGATGATAGCCCCTTAGTTTAAATGAAAGCAATGATGCTCTGTTTTCCATGGGACCAATGTATTCAAGACCGTCAATTTTTGTCAGTTCTTCTACAAGCGCCCGTCCCAATTTTTTTTCGTATAATTCTATATCACCCATGCCTATTTTTTCCAGATATTTCACCGCCTCCCCAAACCCAATTGCCCCGGCAAAATTTGGAGTCCCTGGCTCAAATTTCCAAGGCACATCATTCCATTCTTGACCTTCTGCATGAACTTCTTTAACCATCTCGCCCCCGCTAAACGGCGGTTCCAAATCTTCTAACAATTTTTTATTTCCATATAAAATACCTATACCAGTGGGTCCAAGCATTTTATGACCTGATAACGCATAAAAATCGGCGCCCATGTCGTGTAAATTAAGCTTTATATGAGGCGCTGCCTGCGCCCCATCCACAACCGTTATTGCTCCTTCTGCTTTTGCCGTTCTGATCATTTTTTTGGCATTTAACGTTGTTCCTGCAACATTAGATACGTGGGCAAATGAAAATACCGAAGTTCCGGAAATTTTTTTTTCAAAATCTGCTTCATTAATTTTTCCTTCTTGATCAACGGCCACTGTTTTGATTTCTGCGTTTGCTAACGATGCTACCTTTCTCCACGGCAAAATATTACTGTGATGTTCCAGCTCTGTGATAGTTATGACACCGTTTTTTAGTTTTGGCAGAAGCATATATGCAACAAGGTTAAGCGATTCCGTCGTGTTTTTAGTAAAAATTAACTCTTCGGCGCTAGTTCCAAGAAAGGCAGCTATTTCCTTTCTTGCATCTTCGTATTCCTCAGTAACTTTTTCTGCCATTGAATAAATGCCCCTATGCACATTAGAGTTGTACTGGGTGTAAACTTCGGCTACTTTATCTATGACTTTTTTAGGCCTCTGACTAGTTGCTGCGCTATCCATATAGACAAGTTTTGGATTAAATTCAAATATTGGGAAGTCTGACCTTATAGAATTCAGGTCTTCAATCATTATTACTTTCACTATTTATTTTGTCCTTTATCGGTCTTAAAATCCCTTCCGCCAAAATTTGTATAGATGTGTCCTTATCCAGTCCTCTTGACATGATGTAGAACAGCTGGTCTTCGCTTAGGCTAAACGTTGCTGCTGAATGTTTTGCCATTATGTCATTTGAATCCAGTTGCATCCCTGGTATGTTGTTAGCATAGGAGTTTTCACTCAATAAAAGTGCTTTCTGTTCTATGTAAGATCTGCCCCCAGGGCCATCCTTAGTATTGTAAACCAAGGCTTTCTGGTAAATCCTAGACGCACCTCTCATTACTGCCCGCTGATATGCGTTGCCTTGGGTGTTTCTTGCGTTCAGGACAATCAACGCTGTAGCGTCAATCTTATCTGCGTTTCCAGTATCGTAGCCATAATAGGCCTCAGAGTACGCGCCAGTCCCCGTTTCTATGATGTTTGACTTGAGCCTAAAATAATCAACTTTAGAAGCAAGCTCTGTTATTTCTACCCTAGCTCCATCTTCTAGAAAATAATATGTGTTTGACGCGATATTCCCACCATTTATCACTCTGAGATGTTTTAATGTTGCATTCTTTTTGATTTTAAAAATCTCAACGTCGCTTAAAAATGCGCTGCTGCTGGCTTCCATAAGGTTCAACACGGTAGACGTCTTTTCACCATCAACCTCCACCTCCTGAGCCAGGCCCGCTAACCCCTCTTTAGCTATAGCCCGAATCTCCAGCCGCTTTTCCTTTAAATTGAAATATGTAACTTCGGGTTTAATTAAAGCGTTTAAAAAATACATTTTGTCATAATATTCTTCCTTTATTTCATACTTTTTATAAATCGGATTTATGCTGTATGTTATGTTTGCTGTGCCAGAATTTAGCCCTAGCGGGTCAACGCTTGGCTGTAAATAACTCTTTAAAAATAATTGGTGCGTCTCAAAAGGATAATTTTTAAAAGTGTTTACTATATCGTCTGTTACATTTTTTGCGTTCAACCAACTGCACCAGTTAGTTCTAGGGATATCAACTTATAAAGCTCTGTGGCAAAATCTACCGGTATTTCTTTTGTAAACTGATCCATGTATCCCATAACTATCAACGACAGCGCATCAGCTTCCTTAAGACCTCTGCTCATTAAATAAAAGAGTTGCTCCTGGCCCACTCTTCCAGCGGATGCTTCATGCACAACCGTTGCTGAATTTTCATTAACAACTTCATAAGGATATGTATTTGATCTGGAATTTTCATCCATCATAAGCGAATCGCATCTGACTGCGCTTTTTGCGTTCTCAGCATTACGGGCTACATATACAAGCCCTCTGTACGTGGTAATGCCTCCTTTCATGGAAATGCCTTTGGAGGTAATTGTTGAACTTGTGTCAGGCGCATTGTGGTAAATTTTTCCGCCAGAATCAATTATCTGATTCTTTGACGCTATGCTCATGGAGTTAATTATTCCGCTAGCCCCCCTGCCTAACAAATATATTGATGGATATTTCATTGTAACCCTGCTCCCCATGTTTCCATCCACCCACTCCATCTTACCATTTTCATAAACGTGCGCCCTTTGGGTCACTAGATTAAACACGTTCCTTGACCAGTTTTGTATGGTAGTGTATCGCACATGCGCGCCCTTCTTTGCCACTATCTCCACTACGCCGCCATGCAAGGTCGATCCAGAATATAGGGGGGCGGTGCATCCCTCAATATAATGTACATAACTATCTTCTTCTGCAACTATTAGCGTTCTTTCAAAGTTTCCTACATCTGGGGCATTTAACCTAAAATAGGCGTATACTGGCTTCTCAAGCCTTACGCCTTTGGGCACATAAACAAAGCTTCCGCCACTCCATACCGCATAAGTTAAAGCTGAAAACTTGTTATCTGAAACAGGTATAATTTTGTTGTAATATTCTTTAACCAATTCAGGATATTCCCTTACAGCAGTGTCCATGTCACTAAAAATTACGCCCTGACTTTCAAGTTCCTTCTTTAAATTATGATAAACTACTTCAGATTCGAACTGTGCCCCTACTCCAGCAAGAAATTTTCTTTCGGCTTCAGGAACACCAAGCCTCTCGAAAGTTTCTCTGATAGACGGTGGAAGGTCCTCCCAACTTTTTGCCTGATTGTCTGTTGGTTTGGCATAATAAATTACCTTATTTAAATCCAAATCGCTCAATTCGGGCCCCCAAGCAGGCATTTTTTTGCCGATAAATTCATGCAACCCCTTTAATCTCAAGTCTTCCATCCATTGAGGCTCGTTTTTAAGCCTGGACATTTCTCTTACAGTGCTTTCATTTAGCCCTCGTGGCAATACATAATTGTAATCAGTTGAGACAGAAAAATTATATTTATCAAGGTCCACTTCAAAACTCATAACACTGTTATAATATTTTGTTCTTATAAACTTAATGCAACATTTTTGATTTGTAATTGCCAAAAGATCCTGTCATTCTCTTTGAGCTTTTTGCATTTGAATATAACTTTTATTGTCAAAAGGATATTCTATAACAAAAAATTAAATAAAAAAAGGGAATTTTTACGGCATTACCATGGACATTACTGCTTTTTCTGTATGCAGTCTGTTCTCGGCTTCGTCGAAGTACAGTGAATTCTCGTAGCTGTCGAGCACTTCGTCGTCTACTTCTTGGCCCCTATCTGCTGGACCGCAGTGCATATAATATGGATTGCCTGATTTCTCTAATAGATCCATTGATACCTTCCAGTCTTTGTATTTTGCCTGGTATTGCTTTGCTGCCTCAGGATCTGTCTTTGGACCATATGGTTCCATAAATTCTTTTGGCGACCATGCCTTGGGATACACAAATGTGGCACCCTCAAAGGCTGTCTTCATGTCATATTCTACTTTGAAGCTCCCGCCATAGCGATTAGCGTTTTCCTGTGCTGCCTTAACTACCCTGTCATCAAGTTCAAATCCCTTTGGCTGTGCTATTACAACTTCCATGCCCATTTGTGTTGCGGCCAGAACAGTGCTTTGCGGCACCGCAAGTGGCTTTAATCCACCTGAGTATGCGTATGACATGACAAATTTCTTGCCGTTAAGCTTTGGTTTTACCGTCCTAGCTGCCTGCATGTCTGCAAGCGCCTGCAGCGGATGATACATGTCGTCCTCCATATTTATTACTGGTATTGTGGCGTTTTTGGCAAATAGGCCTATTATCTTGTTTGACCTTCCAATTATCCACTTTGCTGCATCTGCATACATTCTTATTGCAATAGCTTGGCCAAATCTGCTCAATACCCTAGCTACATCTGAAATATCTTCAGTCTTGTATGGGACCCTGTCTTCTGGCAGCGTTGGCGTATAAACATCTGATGCTCTTATAAAGTGGGCGTGACCGCCTAACTGGAAAATGCCAGCTTCCATGCTATTTCTGGTTCTTAAACTCTCGTTATAGAACATTAAGAAAACAGTTCTTCCTGGCAAGTAAGGTGTTGGTACCATTGACCTAAATTTGTTTCTCAAATCGTCTGCTGCGTTTAATATCATGTGGATTTCTTCCTGCGTGTAGTCCTGTGTATTCAGAAAATCTCTTCCTTTCCAAACTCCTACATAATTTGGTAGACTCATTTTCCGTCGTAAACCCCTTTTTTTATTAACTTAAAAGCGTTACCTTAAAGGCATCAGAATTAGTATTCCCGTTCTAAAACTCTAAAGTGCCATTCTAGGGCTATCGATGCGATTAAAAAGAATATTGCAGACACAAAATATGTTAGGCTGTAGCCAAGATAATAGGATACAACCCCAGAAAGAATTGATCCAAAAAACAGGGCAAGGTTTGTAAGGGAGCTGTAAACCCCCAGAGTTGCTCCCTGATTTGTAGAAGGTAAATTATAATAAAGCAAGGAACTTACGCCTATATATATTGGGGTGTATGCCATACCCAATATCGTAAACATAATAAATGTAGAAAAAAACGCGGAAATCCCAAACAAATAAGTTGCAGCTATAGAAGCGCCCAGTGCCCCAATGGTTCTGACGAACAACATATCTACAACATATCTGACATCAGCCCCCTCCGCCCTCTTTCTAATTGCCGGAATCATGCCTGCAGAATTAATTAGAAGTATGTATGTATTTGCAACTAAAATCATCCAATAAGGAATACTGTTAGATGCAAGATATGGAGTATATGATGTAAAAAACAGGTTTGTGGCAAAAAAGAAAATCGTTGCAGAAACCATTATCACAGGAAGGTCCCGCGAAAAAGCAGAGCTAAATGATTTTTTTATTATTCTAAAGTCGTCAAGTTTTGGCGTACGAAGTGTTATAACTGGCTGTTTTAAAATTCTGTGGAGAAATGCGTTGAAGTTGTTTACCTCACTTCTGCGCTCAAAGGTAATTTCCGGGTCTTTAATAAATTTTAATGCAAATAAGGCCGAAATTATCAGGAATATAATTGGTATATAAAGGGCATACGCAAATGGCTCCAGCAACAACATTAGGATTGTGGGTATCATTCCCGTGATATACCCCACAACCATGTATATGAATGAAAATGAGTTGCCTTTTCCCCACTGGTTTTTCGGGAGAGTTTCAGTAAGCAGTAGCCCTATTACTGGTATAGCAAAAGAAAATCCCAAGGAAAATATTGTATAAGATATTGTTATGGCTATTATGCTTTTTACAAACACCATTATAATATAGCCTAAGAATTGAAGCAGGACGCTAATTAAAATGATTATTTTTCTCTTCCCGTATAAATCGGCCAATCTTCCTGCTGTTATAGATGAGATGATTGGAACTATGCTATACAGGGCTGTGGCATAACCTACGTCTAACACATTTCCTTTTAAAAACAGTATATAGAGAGGAACTATGTTTACAATAACTTCCTGTGTAGCATAGTATGGTATAAGAAACCTGTACCAACTGGGTCTGACGTTTTGCTGCACATTATATTAATAACTTGATCCTTTTTTATGGGTTGCGACCCAAAAGGGCCAACTGTTTTTTGTATTATGCGAACAACTTTAACCTCGCGGGGGTTGCTTCATATATAGCAAGATTTTGTTTCATTCTGTGGTGCGAAGCAAGTGTTAAATGGGTTTTGCTATAAAAAATTTTTAACCGTCAGACCCCATGAAAAATGCCGGCTGTCCCCGCAACAAATTACTCTTGATCTTTTATGCCACTCAGAAATAAGATTTGCCATTTTATGATAAAGCGTAGCATTCTTGCTGCCCTGTGTAAAAGCTAAGCTTTTATAACGGCGGCAAAATATAGTATGCAGATTGTTAAACCAACAAAAAAAATACGAAAGTTTAGGATATGTTCTAGATTTTAGATTAAACACTCAAGCAAAAACGCTAAAAAACAAATATGGAACAATATTGGAAACTATCGGTGCTGATTATTTTATGTTGCTTGAGCTTTTGGCAGTTCCTGGCTCCAGTTTTGTAATAATGGAAAAGATTAATATCAGTAAGGAGAATCGCAGCAAAGTTCTAAGCGTTCTGGGCAGATTAAAATATGATGAGCTTTCACCAGTAGCAAAAAACACTTTGCCACAAGCAGTAGAACTAATAGTAAGTGATAATCAAAAAAACTTTGTAAACTTCTTTAACCTGTCTGTGCCTATTACTCCCAGACTAAATGCACTAGAGTTGATCCCAGGGATAGGTAAAACATTGATGTTAGAAATAATAAAGGAAAAGGAAAAAAGGCCATTTACGAGTTTCAAAGATATACAGGAAAGGGTGGGTCTTAAAGACCCGGCAAAAAGGCTAACTGAAAGAATAATGGACGAAATAAAAGGGAATCAACAGATATATTTGTTTGTGAAGCAAATATAAGCGTTGAACGAAATAGAAATTATAAATTACATTCGGAATGTCTTTAAATCTAGCAAACTAAATGACGACGTTGCATACCTTCCAAACAAAACAGCTTTAAAAGTCGATATGCTTGTAGGAAGCACGGATGCTCCCCCAGGCATTACTTTTTTTCAGATAGGAAAAAAGGCTGTTGCTTCTACCATTTCGGATTTTGGGGTAAAGGGCGTGCGCCCTGTCTATGGCCTGTTTTCCTATGCTTTCCCAAAAAATCTGTCTGATAAAGACATAAAGGATTTAATAAATGGAACTAAATATGCTGCAAAAAAATACGGATTCAAACTAGTTGGTGGTGACGTCAATGAATCAGACGATTTAATTGTGGATTGTCTTTTGCTTGGCACCTACAAGAGACAAGTAAGCCGCGGCGGAGCCAAAGATGGAGATGTTATATATGCTACCGGTGAATTTGGCTTGACCAAAGCCGGGTTAGATCATCTTCTTTTGCATCAACACCTCGATGATAGAATTAGGGCGTTGGCACTTAAGCAGGTCTATAACGTGGAACCGCCGTACAGTTTTGCAGTGCAGGCAATAGAAAGCGGTTATGTAAATTCTTCGATGGATTCAAGCGACGGTTTAGCATATACGTTAAATGAAATGGCCTCGCAGAGTAATAGATCGTTCATAATAGAAGAGCTTCCAGTATCTAAAACAGTTTATAGGATGCTGGATCATTCAAAACGAAATGTTTATGATGATGTGATGTTTGGTGGTGAGGAATACCAGATGGTGCTGACAGCAGGACATGATAGTGCGCCTTTAGTCGAAAAATTAGCAAAAAAGAATATGGTTACGATGCATAAAATAGGCCATGTAGTGAATGGAAAGCCTTATGCCTTTTTTAGAGATAATGACCAAAACCTCAAAATTATCCCAAAGCTGGGATGGATTAATTTGGGGTTCCACACCGTGTAGGCATCGGTGTTATCAACCCTGCCCTCATTTTAAATGGTATATGTTTACTCAATTGGGTCTTGTGCTTCTAAATATAATAAATCCGCTTCCGGCTGTATGTCATGTAATAGACTTGATCATGTATCTTATTATATCCATTTCAGTTATAACACCCTTTAAAATACCGCCTTTATCTATTACAAATAAATGATCCGTCTCTCCATTTAGCATCCTTTCAATTATGTTCTTTAGATTTTCTGTTTCCAAAACGGTTATGCCCTTTCTGATTTCAAGGTTATTAATTGCAATTGTAAATGTTCTGGTGGGTAAATTAGCCAGATAATCTATGCTTATGAATCCTTCAAATAATCCATTTGTGTTTACTACTGGCAATACTTTTAGCGCTTTGGACTTTAATATATTGTAAGCGTCTTTAACTGTTTTATTGTGTTCTATATAGATTGGGTTGTGGTTCATTATGTCTAAAGCCCTTATTGCTTCTAAAATTTCTGGGTTTTGTTTTTCTGCTTTTGCGTAAAATTTTTCAAGCGCAAAGTTGCCTTTGTCTAGCTTGTTTTTGGGTTGATACTCATATATACCGACATTCATTGAGATAAAGTAACTTGCAATTGACGTTAATAGAACTGGAATGGCTATTTGCGCTCCAACCACTTCCAAAATAAATGTTACAGGCACAAGAACCAGTTTGTTTACGCCAGCCGCCATGGCGGCCATGCCTAATAGAGCATAGTATATTGCATAAGTTGGATTTACAAGTGTGCCTATTAAGTAACCTAATAGCGCACCTATTTCTATTGATGGCAAAAAAAAGCCGCCGCTCGATCCAAAGTTAAATGATATCAGGACGGTGCTGGCCCTAGCTACCAAAATTGCCATTATTGCATAAAGACCTATGCCCCCGGCTAGCGTTAAGTTTAACAGGTCTATTCCGGGACCAACAGAATAAGGCTCGAAATAGGCAATTAATCCAACCATCAATCCGCCTATTAGAATCAGTATAGGAAAACTCGCTTTTTTCATCAAGTAATTTGCAACATAATTAAATCCTCTGTAAAGTTTAACAAACCCTATACTTATAAAACCTAAAATTGCCCCAAAAATAAGAGAAACAACAACCACCACTATATTTATGGTGGGGAATTTGCTGATTTGTATATAAATTATCGGGGGCGTATTTAATGCCAGCGATACCAAATAAGAAGTTGCTGTTGCAAGCGCGGCTGATAAAAAAGGTTCTTTTTCAAGATCGCCTTTATATGGTAATTCAAGCGCCAGTAAAAAACCACTAAGTGGTGTTTTAAATATGGCTGTAAATCCTGAAGCCAACCCAGTCAAAATTATTGTTTGGGAAGAAATCGAAGTTCCAAATACGGATTTAATTTTATTTGAAATGCCGGCGCCCATAACGGCCGCAGCCCCCTCTGGACCAACTGGTGACCCAAAAATGTATGAAGACAGTGATGAAATAGAGTATATTAAAGTCTCTTTCAAATTAAGAGAGTTTGGGTTTGTATGATAATATTCTAAAATTGAATCAAATGTGTCCTTTGGGCGTCTTTTAAGGAACATTCTGACAGGTAAACTGGATAAAAGAAATGAAAGTAGAATAAATGGGAATACCAGTTTTGGAAGCCTGTATATTGCAACATGAAATATTGACCAAACATATAGAGAACCGGCATAAGTTAATGATGCGGCTAGTCCAACTATGGCCCCGATGACAAGGGGAATAATCCAATTTTTAATTCCTTTTATGTCCAGCCTATTCATACTTAGTTACTCCATTTCTAAAAGCGCCCGAGCCTATTTCTGCTTTAGCGACTGGCGACTGCCCGTATGTATACAATTTATATAAATCCAACGAAGTAATCTTAGCAAGCACGGGTTTTTGCAGTACAGATCTTGTTGTCATCGGGTTCATGCTAGCTATAATTTTTGCTGCGCCCGTGTCCCTGTCAATGGCAACTTCGTATTTATCTTGATTGTATATGCGGTATAACCGTTTCGCGCCGCCCTTTATGCAACTAAAATTGGAGTTCGTTTTATATGATGGTTCTAACGCACCTGTCCTTAGCAGGGTTTTTTCGTACAAATGCCCATTTCGCCCTGATTTTTGAGTTAAGGTTTGCTGTGATATGCCGGTTATTGCCTTTGTAGGGTTGCTTTCTACCCTCTGTGCATCCAGACAGTCTAGGGAAAATTTTTCGGGGTCTTTGCATGTAATATAATATTTATATCGTTCTACAATTAAATTGTTATACACAAACCCGCAACTGCCAAAGCCCCTTTCCAACAGCGTTTTTTTCCCTTCTGTTGGATATAATTTTACCCTGGTAGTTGTTGTCATTGTTTATATGTGTGTATTTTTATTTATAAAACCTTTTATTGGACGATGTATTACTTCCTAAAGTGTTGGGAGTTGTTGTTTTACTTGTATGTAATACTTTTTAAAAAAGGATTAATTTTATATTCTTTACATTCACAAAACTATATGTAACATTAGAATTATGCCTATTAGTTTTATAGCTATAAATGGTAAAACCATTCCCCCCAATCCATAAATAAGCATATTTTTTAGGAATGTTTTATTTGGATTGTCTGGCTTGAACCCTATGCCTTTAATGGCCAAGGGTATTAGAGCTGGTATTATTATTGCATTATAAATCAGGGCGGAAATCACAGAAACATGAGGGGGCAATTTTAAAATATTAAGGTAGGATAACGCGGAAATTGTGGAAAGCATGGCTGGAAGTATGACAAAATACTTCGCTAAATCGTTAGCTATACTGAATGTCGCTATTGAACCGCGGGTTATAAGAATTTGCTTCCCTATCATGATTACATCTATAATTTTAGAAGGGTCGGATTCAAGATCTACCATATTTGCGGCTTCTTTTGCAACTTCTGTTCCTTGATACATGGCCAACCCAACGTTTGCCCTAGCGAGGGCCGGTGCATCATTGGTGCCATCTCCTACCATTGCTATAGTTTTACCTTTGTCCTGTTCTGCTTGGACCTTCTTGTACTTGTCTTCAGGTTTGGCCTGAGCTATCACTTCATTTATACTTACTTCGTTTGCTATATTTCTTGCAGTTAGTGGATGATCGCCCGTTACCATGATTGGCTCTATAGCCATTTTCTTTAGAGACTCAATCTGGGTTTTGACGCCCGGTTTTATTATGTCCTTTAATTCAATTACCCCTATAATCTTATCTCCATATGAAATTATCAACGGGGAGTTCCCTTTTTTGGCAATATCTTCTACTGTTTTATCAAAGTCAGAAGGAACGCTAAAGATCTTTTTCATGACGTCGGGCGCACCTTTGAATACGGGTATTTCGTCATTTAGATATATGCCGTTTAGATCGCTTTTTCTGATGATGTGCAATTTCCCGCGCATCTCTTTGCCACCCCAAGTGGACGGTTTGTAATAAGTGCCGCTTTTCCTTGTTTTTGCTGAAAATTCTTCATAGGTGGATGTAATAATTGAATCCAAATTGTCTGGAGTGTATCCCGAGTTCTGCAAAAACCTAATAATAGACTTGCCTTCTTGTGTATCATCATTTAAAGATGCGATGAATGCCGCTCGCGCTACATCTTCTACCTGAATGCCGTTAAATGGTAAAATACTAATAGGTTCTCTCCTGCCTATGGTTATTGTGCCGGTTTTATCTAGTAAAACGTCGTCTACGTCTCCTGCTGATTCAATGGCCCTACCAGATTTTGATATTACTCTGATTTTCCACATGCGCGCAATTCCAGATATGCCTATGGCCTCATGTAATGCCCCGATTGTCGTTGGCAACAAACAAACATAGAATGCCAACAATATTGCGGGGTTTGGCCTATAGCCCAGTGCACCAACAATTACAAAAAGTGCTATGATTACCACCGTAAAGATGGCGGTTAGGACATATAATATTAGATTGAGCTCTTGTTCGCTTTGGGACTTCGGCCTTTTTGTTTTCTCGATCATATCGGCTATTTTTGATACATATGATTCACCAACCGGTTTTACAACCTTTATCTTTAACCAGTCACTAGAAACCCTTGAGCCGGCCACAACTTCGTCGTTTACGGATTTTATTACAGGTATTGACTCGCCAGAAACCAGAGATTCATCTATTGCAGCAGCCCCATCAATGATTACGCCATCTACGGGAACAATTTCTCCGCTATTTACTAGTATTATATCACCCTTTACTAGCTCTTCTGGTTTAATCAGTATTTCTGAGGAATTGTCGTTCATAATTTTCCTGGCTAGGTTAGCCTGCGTTACAGAAATTAGGAATTTTGCGGTAGCTTTTGCCTGAAACTCGGCTAAGGAATCCGCAAAAGTTCCAAACCAAACCGTAATAAAAATAAGCGAAAGAACCGAAATGTAAAATAAGGAAAAAGATTTTGTAACCAGCATATAAAGAGCAACAATAATGAAAGAAATTTCCGTCATAAACAGCACTGGATTTAAATACAAATAAGTCGGGGATAGCCTTTTAAATGATTCCCCAAGCAATGATGCGACCGTTTTAAGTTCCATCTGTCATCACCAACTTGCCATTGGACCAAGAACCAGTAATGGCAATAGAGTTATGATAACTAAAAGAAATATAAATGTTACCAGTGTAATGCTAAATGAGGGTGTATCCGTCCTTATTTTTGTTGTTGATTGATTTTTTTTCTTATTTATAAATTCGTTTGCTATTAATAACCCAATCATTAAAAACAAATATCTTCCCAAAATCATTATGACCCCGGTTAAGTAATTTAATGCGGCCGTATTTCCCAGAACCCCATAAAAATCTGAGCCGTTGTTTTGGGCGGCGCTTACTATTTCCCACAAAGCCTGAGTAAAGCCTGTACCTAGGTATGGGAATAGATTTTTTGGTAAAATAAAAATGGCAAATAAAATACCGGCATAAATTAGAATCGGATGCAAAAGGAATGCAAAAGAAGAGAGCCGTATTTCTTTTACATTTAGTTTAAAATTTAAATATTCAGGCATGCGCCCGGACATTAAACTTATGAAAAATATAGCCAAAATTGCATAAACTTCAATGCTGATAAAACCAGTGCCAATTGAGCCGGGGGCCATTGCAACTGCCATTCCCACAATATATATTGCCAAGGCGTGATGACTTAGCCCATTTAGCGGTGCTGACAATAATCCCGTATTTGAAAAAATAGATGCCGTTGTAAGAATTTTAGTGTTAAACTGGCCTATCCTAAATGGAAAAAGCGCCAGCGGCTCGTACATCGTAACGACAAACGCTATCAAAAAGATTAATAACGAAGCAGTAAGCAAATATAAACCCTCTTTTTTATTTTTTAGATTAAATCCAAAAAGCCAGAAAAGCGAAAACGGAAACACTAGCATGGATACAGATTCAACTAAGTTTGTTAAAATATTCGGGTTTTGCAAAGCTATGGCTGAACCAAGGGCATAATAAGAGCCCCCGTTATTACCCAACGTCATAATGGGCAGCAGTGAACTTATGGGACCTAGGGGTTCTGGAACCTTTATTATTGATAAGAATGTTTGGGGCACTCCTAGGGCTATATATGCTAATGATAAAATTAACGATATAGGTAAGAAAACAAGTAAGAGTGATGATAATATATCTTTGAAAAAATTACCGATTTTGCCATAAGCTATTGATCTAATAAATGCTATTGCTGCGGATAATCCAGTAGCAGGCGCGATCCACTCAAGGAATTGTAGCGCAAAGGCCTCTCCATAAGATGTAATTGTAAATTCGCTTGCAAAATGTTCCAAGTCTGTATTCGTAATAAAAGATGCAAGTGTATTAAATAACAGAGATGATGTGATGTGATATCCGGGATAAAGTGATGTAACAAGTATAATACCAGCAATAATCACAACTAAGAGATTAACCAACATCATTGATATAAAATAGGTACCCCAACCCATTTCTTCATTATACATCTTCAGTGCCATTAAAATCTTATTAACTAAATTTTGACCGCCAAAAAATACATGATTTTCGAACAAAGCTAAAAGATAAGATAATGATATCACCAAAATTATAAATATCAAGAGTATAAAAAGATCATCGGTGCTTCCTGGTGATATCAACACAAATTCACTCTAGACCGTTTTTAGAAATTAACCTGTATTTATAAGGTTTATGCGACTCGTCGCGTTCTAACTTACCTTCTACAACCATCTTTTTTAGTGTTCGGCTTACGTGCTCTCTTGTTTTACCCACTAGGGCCTGTATCTCAGAGCTAGATAGTTCACGATTCCTTAGGCTATTTATTATAACGCTTTCCAATTCTTTTGCTTGGTGTTCATTTGTCTCATCCTTATCCGTTAAAGGTTTTAGGTTTTCGTCTGGCGTGGTAGAACTTATGGGCTTAATGTCACCGCTAGAAAGGTTTTTCTTAGATAAAAGATCAACTTTCCAAGCAATATCTGCTATTTTGTTATTTTGGAGGGTTATCACATCACTTATCAATTCAAGGTCTTTTATTCTTTGTTTATAATTAATAACATATGATATCGCGATTATTGAAAGTATTAAAGCAATCATTGTTGTGATATCTGATATAATCGTGATATCAATCATAACTAGTTTATCACATATTAATTATTAAATCTTGCTGTCTATAGGTGAGTAATTGCGGGTTTAACACAAACTATATAAAATTATATAGCTAAAAGGTTTTATGGACATATATTTTGATGAAATAGTGAAAAGATCCAGCTTGACAAAATTGCAGGTTCAGGCGGTTAGTGTTTCATTGTTGTTAGCAGAACGCGTGTTTACCAACCAAGAAATTGAAGCAATGAAATCTAAACCAAGCGGAGAAGTTTCTACAATTAGAAAGCAGGGGCGCACAAATATAAAAGAATCATTATACACATTTATACTTGGGTTTTATGTTGGGTTCCTCAAAAAAGAATATCTACCTAACTTGCTTGAAGTAGCTGAAGCCCTAAAAAAACTATCAGAACAAGGGGTTTATTCTGATTCTGCGCTAGATAACTTGGATAAAATAATAGACGCGATGCTAGTATGATTTTAATAAATTTGAGATCTCTTTGAATCTCTCTGTGCCACCTTTTTCTTCTAACAAATTCCCTATTACTAGTCCGTCAGCACCAGCTTTTAATAAGGAGGCGGCAGTTTCTTTATCCTTTATGCCACCTCCAACAATTAACAACCCGTTGAAATATTTTTTTGCAGCCTCTACTATATTGGACGAAATTGGCTCAGCAGTGCCTGATCCCCCCTCAAGATATAATAATCTAAAACCAAAATATTTAGCGGCCAAGGAATAAAGTGAAATTATTTCCCTGTTGTTAGGTAAAGGCCGAGCGTGACCTATGTGAGATACCGCTGAACCAGCGTTTATCACGATATATCCAGCAGGAATAGGTTCTATGTGATATTTGTAAATCAATCCAGATCCTAAGACTTGGGCCTCTACGACGTAATATGTATTTTCGGAATTCATTAGCATCATAAACAGTATTGCGTCAGCATTTTTTGAAATACCTGTTATGTTATTGGGAAATAATATCACGGGCATATGTGATATCGATTTGATTTTTAATATCACATCATCTAAAAATGTCACGTCAACCATGGTCGATCCTCCTACCAGCAAAGCATCAGCGCCATTTTTTTCGAGCTCATTAACCGTGTTAATTAGTGAATCCAATTTTTGGTTTACCGGGTCTATCAATGGTAGACATAATGCCTTCTCCTTCCTTCTATGGTTCAAGTATGACTCAACGGTTCCTATCTGATTTTCCTTATTCATGATATTTTCCCTGAATTAAATGCGTCTACAAATTCGTTATAAACATCTATGTATTCTTGTTCTGAGGCTGGTTTTTGGTATTTTAGGCCACAGTTTCCGCATATTACTGTCCAGCCGCTTTCGTTTTTAATAACTTTTACAGATATTGAACCACACTTTGGGCACCTTAAGATCTCTGGTATTGCTCTTCTAACTGGTTTTACAACTCTCCTCTTTTTCCTTGTCATTATCATAAATTGGATTATAGCCATTATATAAATGGTTATTGTCTTGCCCCTTTATCTGGAAGGAGTTTTGTGCTTTTCCCTATTTGATATGGTATGATTTGTGCTTTAGGATTTTATTACGCCGGCTTTTTATTAGCTTTAACCTATTTATTCTTGTATTAAAAGCAGCCCTTCAATTTATCATATGTCCTATACAGATGCTCTGGCAAAACTTTTACTTCGCCTATAACCGGCATGAAATTGGTGTCTCCCCTCCAGCGTGGAACCAAATGGAAGTGCAAGTGTTCAAATCCCGCTCCAGCATCCTCCCCAATGTTGGCACCAAAATTAAACCCGTGGGGCTTGAATTTTTCTTTTAAACATTTTTCGCTTTGATTAACCATTGAAAAAATTTCTGCCAATTCTCCCTTTGTTAACTCTGATATTTTTGAAATGTGCCTTATAGGCACAAACATAAGATGGCCGTTATTGTAGGGGTATTTGTTCATTATAATAAAACTGCTTTTACCGCGGTATAAGATTAAATTTTCTCTATCAAACTTTTTATTTGCCTTAATAGCATCACAGAATATACAATTTTTTGGTGCAGTTTCAATAAAATCAATTCTCCATGGTGCCCAAACTACCTTCATTTTATCATATTAAAATGAGTTCCAATTTAAATCTTTTTAAACGCTAACTCCTACATTTTTAAAGTCATTAATAATTTTATAAACTATATGTAGTTTTTTAAGGCTAGTTAAGTATAAACTGATGATTGGGTGAATCTGGATTCAATGTGTTTGTTTATTTCATCATAAAACTTTAGGAGCGCCGGTGTCAACGTTGGTTTTACTCGTTGTAAGCTTTCACTGAAGTCTTTTAACTCAATTTTTTCTGATCCTCTGCTAATAGCAACAAGCCCTGCTTCCCTTACCAGTGATTTTAGGTCGGCTCCAGAATAGCCCTCTGTTTTTTCGACGATTTTATTAATGTCTATTTTTTCTTCTACTAGTGTTTTTTTTATAAACGTGGTTAAAATTTTGTTTCTTTCTTCCGCATTTGGGGGGCCAACATACACTAGCAAATCAAACCTTCCTGGTCTAAGCAATGAGGGGTCGATCAAGTCTGGTCTGTTTGTAGTCCCAATTATAAATACCAAATCCTCAGGCTGAAGTGAATCAATTGCTGTTATAAGCTGACTTACAATTGATTCGATGGAGTCCTGATTTGATCCCCTTATTTTAGTAATGGAATCTACTTCATCTAACAGTATAATAGATGGCGCTGAAGATTTTGCTTTCCTAAAGATTTCCCTTACTGCTTTTTCTGATTCTCCAACCCACTTGCTTAGGATCTCTGGCCCTTTGATTGTTATCAAGTTTGCTTTTGCTTCATTTGCAAGCGCCTTTGCAAGAAGGGTTTTGCCACATCCGGGCGGACCATAAAGCAGAACTCCCCTGGGCGGCTCTATTCCAACTTTCTTGAATTTTTCTATGTTTTCTATGGCTTCTACTACGTTTAATTTTAATTTAGATATTAGGTTTTCGTAACCCCCTATGTCATTCCAAGAAATCTTTGGAATCTCAAAATACAGTTCCCTTAATGCTGTGGGAACAATTTGCCTATAGGCATTAATAAAATCCGAATCAGTTACAAATACTGTGTTAATTTTTTCTTCAACGAGTTTTTTTTCCTCCAAGGTTTGTGGTGTAATTCTTCTAATGGCATTGAATGCCGCCTCACGGCACAGTGCAGCCAAATCAGCCCCACTATATCCTGCCGTCATTCTAGCATATTTTTTGAGATCAACCGTGTGTTCCAATGGCATGCCTCTGATGTGAATATTTAAAATTTCCAATCTTCCGTCTTCGTTTGGTACTCCAATCTCCAATTCCCTATCAAACCTTCCTGGACGCCTTAAGGCGGGGTCAACGTCTTCGACTCTGTTAGTTGCACCTATCACAATTACGTCACCGCGGTCCTTTAACCCATCCATCAATGTTAACAGCTGCGCCACCACGCGAACCTCTGCTTCCCCAAATGCCTCACTTCTTTTGGGTGCTATAGAATCCAGTTCGTCGATAAAGATTATGCTGGGCGCGTTCTTTTTGGCTTCCTTGAATATTTCTCTTAATTTAGCTTCAGTTTCTCCATAATACTTACTCATTATCTCTGGGCCATTTATTGAATAAAAGCTTGCATCCGTTTCATTTGCAAGCGCCTTTGCAAGAAGGGTTTTGCCACATCCGGGCGGACCATAAAGCAGAACTCCCCTGGGCGGCTCTATTCCAACTTTCTTGAATAATTTGGGGTATTTTAGAGGCAACTCCACCATTTCTCTGAGCATTTGTAACTGATCTTTTAATCCACCTACATCCTGATATGATGCCCCGTTTTCGGTCCTTTTTTTATGGCCCTGCAGAATTTTTGTTTTGCTGGTTATTTTAACTGCCCCCTTGGGGTTGGTAGATGTTATCAAGAATGTTATTGTATTTCCCATAAACTTTGTTTCTAAAATGTTGTTTTCAATAACAGGAATGCCGCTAAGATTTTTTTTAAAAACGGCTTCAAGTGCTTTTTTATCTAGTTTTAAACTTGGATTATTAAGTTCAACTTGTATCTGGAGCGCTTCCTGCAAGCCGGTCCGCTTTATTGTAACATAATCTCCGATTTCTGTGCCTGCGTTTTTTCTTGTTATATTATCCATCTTTATTGTTTCAGTGTCTTTGTCATAATGCGGTAAAGCATAGGCGGCGGTCAAAGATTTTCCTGCTATTGTTATAATATCCCCTCTTTTTAATTTCATTAATTTAATTAATTTATCTGGAATCCTAACGCGGTATTTGCCGGTATCTCGGGGCAGTGCATCAACAACCCTTAATTTAAATTCGCTCAATTTCTTTTAATAAACCAGCGAACTGTAAATATTTAATCTTATTTTTAAAACCTATGTTTTAGATCTTATGTACTCTGCAACCTTAACCGCCTTTGCTGTCTCCGCAACGTCGTGTGTCCTGATGGCGTCGACCCCATTTATAACCGAAATTGCTGCTGCGGCCAAAGAGCCAGCCAGTCTCTTGCTTGGGTCCTCGTCCTTTGTTATAAAACCAATAAATGATTTTCTTGAAACGCCAACCAGCATTGGAAAACCAACCCTTCTTTTTATCTTTTCTATGTTAGCTATAACTACCGCATCCCAATCATGGCTTGGAAGCAAAGAGTTTCGAAAAAATCCTATGGCGGGGTCGATTATTATTTTATTAGGCTCTATTCCTGCATTTAAGGCGTTATTTAAAGAGTTATTTATCGCGTTAACAACAAACCCACCTGGGTCACTTACGCCGTGCGCGTTACCAGCCGCGCACAATATTAGCGATGCGCCATAGTCTTTTATAATTTTTGCCGCCCTTCTATCTGATAATCCGCTTATATCATTTATAATTGAGGCGCCTTTTTTCAACGATTCTTCCATGATTTTATTCCTTTGAGTGTCTATAGATATTTCTGATTTAATATTTAAATTTTTTATTGCGTCAAGCGCCCATAAAATTCTGTCTAGTTCAACTGATTCACTTACAAAGGTTTTTCTATAAGGCGCGGTGCTCATTCCGCCCAGATCAATTATGCTTGCACCCTCGCTAATGCTTGATAATACCTTTTTTTCTAACTCCTCCCCTTTGGTCACCACAGAACCCACAAAAAAGGACTCTGGACTCAAGTTAATAGCTGCAATTAGCTTTACTGTTTCTCCCAAGCCTACCTTAACATTCCCAAGATAGGAGACGCTCATCTCATGGATTCTGATTTCCTTTCATCTCTGGACCTAACTTTGACTATGCCCATATGCACCGCGCACGAAATACAGTAATATTTTGTAGCAACAGTATATGGAATAATTGCGCCCTTTGCTTGCAGTTCTTTAGCCAGTGCCGAGTCAACCAGAGGTACTCTGACTGTTACTTTTTTGGCCTTATCGCGCGGAACTCGAGCCCCACACGAACTGCACGTGACGTATTCACTTCTTCCCTTTGAACCCTTACTCCTTCCCCTACTTTTTCTCTTTTTTGGCAACGCTATGTCATTTTAAAATGCCCTTTTTTTAACCCTTTCGCATACTATTTTTTACTGTGTTTCATTTTGATCTGGATTTAGTTTAATTTGAGAGTTGCCCTCTGGCTTCTTCCTGTTATATTCAAGCACTTTTTTTATTTTCCTAGCCTTTGTGGGGCCGATAACCCTAGCCAATTCTGATAATTTGGCGTTAAATGCGTTTGATGGAGACCCAAATATCATAATCATTTTCTCCGCAAGCTTGGGCCCAATCCCTGGCAATGAAGAAATTAAATATATCTGATCGTCGTCTGTTGTTACTGCTTTCTGTTTATATATAATTCTAGGTTTTTGTCCTTTTTTAAAATTAAATGCCAATCTTTCTATAAATATTGCGCTTTCTTCAACGGTTGGCACAAAAGCTGTTTTTATATTAAAATTTATTATCAAGCTTGCTAGTGCTCCATAATAAATTTTGGGATTATTCAATATTTGAGAAGTAAGGGACATATCCCCCTCTATTAAGATAATTGGCGTTTTGTAATTATTGCTCAAGTCGTCTGCTTGTCTAAACAGGCGGCCGTCAAAAATGGATGATATAAAATCATGAACCGTCTTGCGCTCTATAGCCAGGTCCTCAGATATTATATAATCTCCAATGCCAAGTTGCCTGAAGCTGACTTCGAGCCCCAGTTCACCAAGAATCCTAGGCAATTCGGATGCTTGTTCTCTATAATCAACAACAATTTCAGTCACAGGCAGTTTTTGCCATGCTTTTTAATAAATTTGCTGATGGTGTTTTTATTTTGCGTTCAATATAATCAGTTTTTATGTAAAATGTTATATATTTTTTCCAGTGCTTCAGTAGTAACCAGTTTTTTCCAACTTACGAGATATGTTCTTATTTCTTCTGCCGTGCCAGGATAAATATTAACAAGCTGAATTGCAACATCTTCGTCCAGCGATGCCTCATTAACAAGCCTGTTAACAAAAGACCTGGCCTTTTCCGGGGGCAATTTTGAGAACGTGTTCAAGTATTCCAAAGTTCTTCGCTGCAAGTCATCCAACTCTTCTTGGTTTTTTGACAAAAGCTCTTTGGCTTCGTGCATTGTTATCTTGGAGGCCTTGTTTATTTTAGTCATTGAAAATCAGCCTTTGAATGGCGTTATGTGCTCATACCTTGTATAAATGTTCTTTTCTTTATTACCAATCATTACATTTAATGAAACAGACCTTTTCCCTATTTGCTTGATTGTGCCCACTTTTCCATGGAATCTTCTATGAGGCATTCCTCTGTGCTGCGCGGGGTCAATTTTTATTACCGCCCTGTCACCCACCTTATATTCATTTAATAAATAAGATAACCCCCTTTTGCCTTCTGAACTCAAAAGCTGCCTTGTCTTTCTTCGGTAACCCTTATTGTGCGGCATATAAGCTCGCATATTGAATGCCCCCATCTTAAGCTTTTCTATTGAGTTAGTTTCTATTTGTTAATTTATATGCTCAGGTTTTTTAGCACTTCGTCTTCTTTAATTATTTTGACGGTTGTATTTCTATCCAAAGCCAAGCTAATTTTTTTTGACCTGCCATATCTGCCCCTATTAATAACTGGTGCACTTATTAAGCCAAGCATATCCAATTCGTTTATGATTGCGCTCACCCTTCGCTGTGTTAATGGCTGTATTCCTAAATTTTCACAGGTATTTAAATACTTGATATAAATGTGGCCGGTATTTTCGGCCTCTTTTAAAGATGCTATTGTTAACATAACAAGCTTTTCCTGAATTGGTAAGGAAGAAATTGCTTCGCTAACCTTATCCTGTTCCATGTTTTTTGAAGCTTCTTGAACATGTCTTATTTCTATTTTTTTAGCGTTTTCTCTTTCTGCCAGTTCTGCGGCAACTCTTAGCAAATCTACCGCCCTTCTGGCATCGCCGTGTTCTCCTCCTGAACGGGCGGCTATTAAATTAATAACGTCTTCTGTTATCGCATTGCCAATAAATGCAATGCTGGCTCTTTCTTTAAGTATGTCTTTTAATTCTTCAACACTGTATGGCGGAAAAAAAACTTCTTCGTCATGTAAACTGCTGTAAACCCTGGATTCTAGGTAATCCTTAAATTTTATATCATTAGAAATTCCTATTATAGATATGAAGCTATTTGAGTTGGCGTAACTTCCATATCTTGTTAATTCATATAATAAGTCATTCCCACCATCTTTTTTTAGTGGTGAATTTACTAAGAAATCAACTTCATCTAATACTAATAGAAGTTTTATCTCGTTTTCTTTTAAATATTCAAAAATTCTTTTTTGTACTTCACTAACTGACAATCCTGTAAATGGAACCTTAATTTTTAATGTATATGCAATGTCTGACAGGACTCTATATATGGTGCCGCTGGTTCTAGAATTTATATAACTGATAACCGTTTTGTTGTCTTTCTTCTTGTTTTCCAATGCATTCATGACAAACTTTGTGACCATTGTTTTTCCTGTACCGGTTTTACCATAAATAAACAAATTTGATGGTTTAACCAGATTTAGAACTGGTGATAAAACTGAAGCTATTTTCTCCGTCTGAATGTCACGATAAAGTATTTTATTAGGTATGTAATCAAGTTTTAATACGTCCGGGTTGGTGATCAAACGATCTCCTTTAGTGGCCTTTTCAAATACTTTATCTACTATATCAGAACTATCCATCCCCATACCCCCAGATTTCCACTGGAACATATTTATTATTAAACCTAATTATATAAAAGAAAATATAAAATATAAAATATAAAATATAAAACCAAAAGTCAATAAAAATAGACATGAAATTTTGGTATAGACCCGTTCAATGGATGCAGTGGAAAAAAACGGGTAGGGAGATATTTCAAACCACAACGGGATGATAATTTTTTATTATCTTATAGGTTTAGATATTACAACAACCCCCGCGCTTCCAAACATCTAATTGTAAAAAACTCCCTCAACCATAATGAAAAATATCAAATTTGTGGAACAACCTTAATTTTGGATGTATAAAAGACCAGGAAAAATTTGTTGCGCCAACACCCGGTATTTTTCATATCGGATGGCAGCTAACAATTTTTGATCTTGAAACAGATTTCACAGCTGTTACCTACCACGGAACAAAAAGGAATCTTGTTGTATATGAACCACCCTACTGTGAGGTTAAAACAAAGAATAATAACCGGATGTGTGTTGATGACCTTTTAGCTTTTATATATAAATTTTTAATTGATAACATTACCAAACCGGATTATAAAACCTTGACAAAACAACCCCCATATTTCCACTGGAGCCCTTGCAGGGCAGATTAACAGTAAAATACCCCAAACAACCCCCATATTTCCACTGGAGCCCTTGCAGCGATAACAAACCCGGCTAACAGATGTTAATTTAAAAATAGTTTGTCAAATTAAGTAAGTGGATTGTTTGATAACAAGTTAACAATTTTTGCTGTTAATGGTTTTTATGCCCTTAAAGTTAACATACCGCAAGATTTGCAGCGCAAGGCCATTAAATTAGAGTTCGAAGATAACGGCGGAGCTAAATACTTTTTTAAACTGGAGGGAAGTGTTTCAAGAGATAAAATAATAAGGCTTCTTGATATGTACGAAATTATTTCTGAATCTGAAAGCAAGAAAACACCAGTAACAGATAACTCAATAATCAAAAGAATCGAAAAAATTATAAACGACTTTTCAACAAAAAAATTTTCTTCTAAAACCATTTTAGAAGCATATGAAGACAAATTCAATGAAGGCATTAAGCTTAGCATTATATCAACATATTTGAGGAGGCTTTCAGATAAAGGGTTGCTAGTAAGGGAAAAAAGGGGAAAAGAATGGATTTACTATCATCCTGAACTTTTAAAGGTATTAAACAAAAGAAGGGCAGCAGAGGATTAAAATTATAAAGAACCAAATTAAATAACTCCCAGTTATGTTAAAAACATATGAAAAACTCAGTTCACTGAAATTAATCAGTAAAACCGAAGAACTTTACAAAATAAAAGTTCAAGTAACAAGCGATATAGACGGCTTTATATTTAGAGAATTTGGGATAAACGAACCAAAACAGGGAGACATAATAGACGTGGAATCTTGGCTAGGCACGCTGATGGTAAAAGCAGGACACGCAAGAATTATGAGTGAGGAGTTTGAAAATGAAGTGCTTAATTCTTTGAACAGGGAAAAATTGATCGGGCAATATCAATTAAGCAGCATAAAGCCAGATTTTTATGTTAAATTTAAAGCACTACTTTCATACAAAGAAAAAACGGAGGCAGACAAAATACGAATGTATGCAATGGATCTTGTAACTTTAAGAATGAATAAAATAGTGCAACTTGCTCTGCAGGGGGTACAGTACGAAAAGCTCTCCAGCACCCTAACACCCGAGGAATCAATCTTTTTCCAAGAAATAAGGGAAACCGTGGAATATTGGAAGTTGAGAATGCTGAGTGAAATTTAATGGTATACACAGAATCAAAGCTATATGACCAATTTGAATTTTTCTTAAAAAGCTATAGGTCCCAGGATGGCCGATTAATATACAGAGAACAAATTTCAAGGCTTGCTTCAGAACAGAAACGTTCGATTGTAATAAATTACCAAGACATAATCAAATTTGATCCGGAACTGGCAGTTTCCCTAGCAGAGGCACCAGGCCCAGCCATAGAAGAATGCACAAAGGCCGCCGTTGAAGCCATAAAAATAGAGAACTTTGACTATGCACAATCCATTGAGAGGGAATTTAAAGTAAGAATTCGAGGACTTCCTGAAAGGCTAAACCTTCGAAATATAACTTCAAAGCATATTGATAAACTAATATCTCTGGGTGGGATGGTTGTAAGAACCTCAGAAATAATGCCGCTTTTGAAGGTGGCAGCCTTTGTATGTCCAAGCGGACACGTAACTCATGTAATTCAAAAAGGAACTTCATTGAAACAACCTTCCAAGTGTTCGCAATGCAATGAAACAAGGAATTTTGACCTAGATCGCACCAAGAGCATCTTTACTGATTTTCAGGTGTTGAGGATACAGGAGCTTCCAGAAGAACTGCCGCCGGGCCAACTGCCGCAGTACATTGACATTGATATTGACGGCGACGTCGTAAATGTTGCTAGGCCTGGCGACAGAATTATAGTAACCGGCATTATAAGGGCAGAGGGAGAAAAGAACAAAAAAATGATACAATCGAGCCTATTTAAGATAAAGCTAGAGGGGCTTTATATCGAGGAACTCAGCCGATCCAACGAAAGAATAGAAATAACCCTTGAGGACGAAGAAAAAATCAAGGAACTTGCTAAAACACCAGACATATATGGAAACCTTATATTCTCTTTGGCGCCAGGCATATATGGGCATAATGAAATAAAGGAAGCCTTGCTTTTAATGTCGGTTGGATCGCCCCAAGTCTTTCTTCCTGATGGTCAAGCTTTAAGGGGGGATATTAATGTTTTACTTGTAGGTGACCCAGGCACCGCAAAGTCAGAGCTCTTGAAATATGTGTCTAGGTTAGCACCCAGAGCCCTGTATACAAGCGGAAGAGGATCTACGGCTGCCGGACTTACTGCAGCAGTTGTAAAAGAAGCAAACGGCATGATGATGCTCGAAGCGGGAGCAGTTGTGCTAGCGGATCAGGGAATAGCGTGTATAGACGAGTTTGATAAAATGAAGCCTGAAGACAGGAGCGTTCTTCATGAGGTTATGGAACAACAAACCGTCAGTGTTGCCAAGGGAGGAATAGTGGCCACACTCAATGCAAGAACTTCAATAGTGGCAGCGGCTAACCCCCTGCTGGGAAAATATGATACATATAAAAACTTGTATGAAAACATTAACCTGCCCGTGCCTCTTTTGAACAGATTTGACTTGATATTTATTATCAGAGATTTGCCAAACAGGGAAGCAGACGAAAAGTTAGCCGAACATATATTGGAAATACGAAAAAAAAGCGATTATGCATATCAGCCCCCAATAGAGTTTAATTTATTGAGAAAATACTTGGAATATGTAAAAAGGGCAAACCCCAAGCTTTCAGAAGAAGCATCAGATAAAATTAAAGCATTCTATCTGGAAATGAGGGGGTCAAGTCAAGAAGGCACAATAGCAATAACTGCAAGGCAACTGGAAACGCTTGTAAGGCTGACGCTGGCCCGCGCAAGATTATTACTCAAAGAAAACGCCGATGCAGAGGATGCGACAAGAGCACTAGAACTTGTTAAATCTATGCTTGAAACCGTGGGGGTAGACGTAAGAACCAGAAAGTTTGATATTGGTGGAATATTGCAAGGAAAGCCAGCAAGCGAAAGGTCACAACTGCAAATAGCTCTGGAAACATTTGCAAAACTTTGTGGCCCAAAAAACGAACCAGTTGAAGAAAAGACCATAATAGACGAACTTATAAAAACCGGTAAATTTACCAATGAGGATGCCGTAAGAATTATAACAATAATGCTTAGGAATGGCCAGATTTACGAGAAGGCGTGGGGCAAATACAGTCTGGTTTGAATTAGCGAACCACAATCAGAATTAAATGATATAAAATACCATTAAAATTTAATAATAGATAAAAAGAATATAATGAACATAAATGAATTTCGCGGAATTAATAACAAAACTTAGCAATGATATCATGCCTAATTTCGATAGTGAGATAGATAACAGGTTACTACAATTTCACGATGATGTTTTATATGAAAAGATGAAATATGGCCTTTTAAATGGCAAAAGAATAAGGCCATTATTGGCAATTTTGGTAAACAGAGGGCTGGGCATAGACAAAGACCCCATTGATGCTGCAATAGCCATTGAACTTATGCATTCATTATCGTTAATACACGACGATGTAATTGACAGAGAGATTTTAAGGCGGGGAAGCAATCCATTTTATATAAAATTTGGGTTTGAGAACACGCTTTTGGTTGCAGATTATATATTTGGAATTATTATAAAAATTGTAAATGAATATAATAAACCGGAAATTTTTGCGGCACTTTCTCGGGCAAGCATAGAAATGAGCCGCGGGGAAGCAAGGGAATTAAATTTAACAAACAAACCCAGAAAAATACAGCTGGAAGAATATCTGCAAATTATAAACGAAAAAACAGCATCTTTGTTTGCAGCGTCTGCCAAGATAGGGGCACTGTTATCCAAAAAAACTGAGCTTAGCTATGCCATGGAAGACCTAGGAAAAAACTTTGGTGTCATTTACCAAATAAAAGACGATCTAAAGGACATTGAAAAAGGAAGGACAGAAATCATAACTTTTTTGGACACGGATTTAAATAGCCTTGGGCACATTATTAATTCTTTTGAAAAAGCAGCAGAAAATGAAATAAAACTAATAAGTGACAACTATGCCAAAACGCTTTTAACGGAGATACTTACAACCCTCAGAGATTATTAAAATGGCCCGGTTTGAAATTGAGTTTTACGGGCATCAAAACATTCTGGCCCTTCACAGAACCACCCTTGAAATTACAAAAGAGAAACATCTGAGCCCTAAAGGAGATTGCATAATAGGCGTAAACGCAAGCGCATCAGTATCAGATTTTCCTGCGTGGCTAAAAGGCGATATAAAAGAGGGGAAAAAAATTGTTTTTACCATAACAGTAAGCAAGTCAAGGTTTTCGTTTGAGGGTTATGGAAGCAACGGTTTGAGCCTAAGTGATCCTATGGAGCTTGTTATAAGAAAAAGCGATTATATTTCTGCAAGAACAGCGGCCATAAAAAGCACGGCATCCGCGATCAATATACCAAGGGACATCATAAAAACACTGAAAGATGCAACCAGCCTAGGAAAAATGGAGATAACAACAGCTTAGCTTAATTTTAAAGTTCCTTCAAAACCGGAATTCCCAATACCTGAAACAGATCCGTCATTATGTAGGTGAACGCCAAAACCAAGCAACCCCTAGCATTTTTTACTAATTCGCTTTTTTCGTCTATAACTCTATGTTTTTCATAAAAAATATTGAATTGCACCGCAAGTTCGTGGGCATAGTTGGCAATTGTAGATAAGGAAACGGTTTCATATGATTTGTTAAGCTCATAATCAAATTTGGTTAAGCTTAGCAGCAAAGCCCTTTCCTCTTCAGAATTTAAAACTCCAATATCACAGGGGATCTTGAGTGGACCCAATTTTTCTATAATTTTCATGGCTCTGGCCAAAGAATATTGTAAATACGGGCCGGTGTCCCCTTCAAGCTTAAGCGCATCGTCAATATCAAAAACTATCTGTTTATCTAGATCTATTTTTAAAAGGGAGTACCTTATAGCAGAAACAGCTATCCCTTCGGCCACGCGCTCTTTGTTTTCTAGCGGCGCATTTCTTTTATTAATTATTTCCATGGCCGCCCCCTTTACCATAAAATAAAGGTCATCTAAATTGAAGAAGACCCCACTGCGTCCTGACATATGAACAAATTTCTCGTTTTCTATATTTGCATTAATTTTTTCAGCAGTGTTCTTGGATAACGCTACAAGGCCATAGGCAATAATTTTATATTTTTTATCGGGAATAACGGCTTCAACTACTTCTTTAATCATCTGCTGTATCGGCTCCTGTCTTTGGTCTATTACGATATAACTTATGTCTGCCGGATTATAAGATTTAACGCCCTTTTTATCCAAGGAAGTAGTAATCAGTGAAGTGCCATCCCACTGGTTTGCAAAAAAATCGTACCCAAATCTATCATTTACTATGCCAAGTTTCCAAGCTGCATAAATTATATCTTTGGCTGTATAAACTGCAGTGCCGTCGCTCCTTATCAGAACCTTTTTTCCCTTTAGAACCCAGCAGCCGGCATTTTTCCCTTCGGAGACATATTGAACAGCCCCTTTTGACTTTAGAATATCAAAAACTTCATTCCAATATCCCGCGTGCAAAAAATGGCTTTCCCAATTTAGAAGGTCATATCTTGCCCCCAGCGCCCAAGCACTTTTCAGTTGTTCACTAACAATGCGTGACACGATACGATTGGCAAATTTGTATGTTTCATCCCCGGCCTCTAGCGCCTTAAGGATATTTGACCTGACTTCCTTTAGGCGCAAATCATTTTCTATGACTTTGTTGGCTTTAACATAAACTACATCGCCGCAGTAATGGTCATACTTTTGACCATCTCCATCAACGCTAAAACCCATTTCTTTAAATCCAATTAACAAATCTGCAACTTGAACTCCTGTATCATCTATATAATTTAGCACAGCAACGCGGTGCCCGAGCCGTTTAAGTAACCTGTAAAATGTATCGCCAATTATAACGTTTCTAGCATGTCCAACATGCAGCGCCTTATTTGGGTTTACACTGGTATGTTCTATAGCTATCTTTTTTTGGGCAACATCTATATCGCCAAATCCATGTTGAGCAATAACTTCGTTTATAAACTTATTAAAAAATTCGGTTTTAAGCCAAAAATTTACAAACCCGCTGGTGTGAGGAACAACTTCCAAGAATTTTTGAGATTTAGGCTTGAAGTTAACTAAAAAGAGGGCAATTGCATCTGAGGGGGGAATTTTTTTGGCTTTTGAAATTACAAACGCCGCATTTGTAGTTATATCACCAAAACTTGGCATCGTCGTTTCAGAAACGGCAAAATTAACTTGAAGCCCAATGTCTTTTAGAGCATTTTCCGAGGCCAGCCTTATGTCGTTTATCTCAGATAGATAGCTTATCATTTTTTATTAACCAGTCTACAGCATAAATCACGCCCTGAGGGCCCGGTTCGGGCGATACAACCACCCGGTCATCTAAACCACCATCCTTTAATAACTGTATATTTTTAGAAACCCAAAACGAAATACCGGAAGCGTCTAACATTGGTATATCAACAGCACTATCGCCTATGCTTGCAACATCACTGCTTTTAATATCAAGCATTTTACAAAGATTTTTTAGGGCATACCCCTTATTTATATGTGCCGATGAAAGGTGATAAGCATAGCCACTATCTACTATTTTTGCATTAACGCCATATTTATGTAATATTTTATTTGCCACGTCAAGATCCATGTTTCTTTCGAGTATAATCTCAGTTAACCGGGGCATTCTTTGATTTACAATCACCCCATTAATTTCTTTTGCTAAAACAGCATATGCCTGATAAGCGTCGCTGATATCTCCAAGCACGACTACGCGTGTGGGTTCCTTATAGAATATAACGCCGCCATTTTCAGATATTCCAAATTTGCTAAACCCTAAAAAATGAGAAAGCGTATAGTTTTCCCACACACTTCTTCCAGTATTCAAAAACACGGGAATACCCAACGACATTATTTTCCTGAGCAGGTCGATAGCTTTGGTGTTTATGAGGCCATCTTTGTCAGTTATCGTGCCATCTACATCGATTGAAATAAGTTTAACCGTCAACTCTTACATCAGGGAACATTTTTATCAAATATAAACATAACACAAATTGTCTTAAATAGTCACTTAAAAATATGCAAAAAAGCACTATAAAATTTACAACGGCGTTAGTTAAAAGGGGGGCAATGGTTTTGGGAAAACAACCGCCTTCACGCCCCTTAGCAAGATTAGCTGCCGGCGTAATAAATATATAAATAGACACTTTCGTGCTGTGTCCAATTACTGATTATTCTGCTGCAATCTTGCTTTAATGTTATACCCCATCATGGGTCATCCTCATGAACATGTTGTACAGTGATACCTTAATCACCATCTCCCTGGCCATGTTCACGAA
>JAMCTX010000005.1 GCA_023381255.1 Nitrososphaerota archaeon | reverse complement strand
CTTTATAGGCAATCCTCGAGAGCTTGTCAGCCCTTTTATTGAGTTCCCTAGGGACCCACTCAAACTTTATGGACCCCAATTTAAGGGAAAGTTCATACACTTTTTTATATATAGGAATCAGCCTTGTTGATTTTACCTTATACGCTCCATTCATCTGGCTGATAACCAGCTTTGAATCACCCCTAACCGTGGCAGATTTAACCCCCAGATCAATTGCAGATATGAGAGCGCACATCAACCCTGTATATTCTGAAACGTTGTTTGTGGCGTTCGGGCTCCAAGGCTCAGCAGCAAGGCCGTAGCCCTCTTTGATCACTGTTAAATTATTTTTATAAATTACATATCCATATGTTGAAATCCCTCGCGGATTTACCGGCTCGGTAAGCCCGTCAAAATATATGTAAATCAAAACCCAAAGAAGTCCTCTATTCTTGAAGCTCCTATGATCTCTTCAAAGCTAAAGCCCAGCGCATCAAGCAGCTGTTCAAATGTGCTGTCCATGAATTCAACGTATTTATTTACGTCTATTTCTTCCTTTTTTGCCATTTCCACGGGCTTTACGCCGTCCTTACCAACTGTCTTTACGTACTCGATTATGTCGCCGGCCTTTATTTCCCTCTTCCTGGAAAGGAGTTGTGCCGCCTTTACGTGTTGGGGAGTGGTATCGGTATAATCGTTCAGTGACTTGTTCATCATTACCCTAAATGCCAAATCCTCCAACGGCACGTTCCTGTTTTTCAAATCCAGGTAAGCCTGCCTGATCTTCTTTCTGATTTCTTCTTTTGCTACTTCAAAATCTGACTGGGTCTTTACCTGGCTCAGTATCTGGATGACGTCGTAAAATACCTTTTTAATAAAGCCAGGCGTGTGGCTCTTTTTGCCGGACAGCCCCTTTATTTCAACTGATCCGTCTTCATAAACCCCTATGTAATTCTTTTTTCTCTGGCTAAATGCTACGTACCTGTACCGTTTATCGACCTCGAGGTCAATCCCCAAGGAATCCTTTGCCCAGTTAACTATCTCCGTTACCTGCGCCTCAGTTGGGCTTTTCAGGAAAAGGCTATCGGTGTCGCCGTAAACTACTGGTATTCCAAGGCTCTTTGTCTTATCAATTGTCTGTTGAATAGAATAACGACCCAGCGCTGTCGTGGATTCCGCCACTGGAAGGCAGTAAAACGGAAAATTTTCAAAGCCCATTACGCCGTATGATGCGTTTAAAACAACTTTCAGTGCCTGGGAAATGACATTATAGAACTCCTTTTCATCCTTTGTCTTTGACCTCTTTGAAAGGCGTTTGAAATAATTGACCCTGATATCTCTCAGCGCACCTATTAGCAGCGAAGTCATGCCCCTGTTTTTCCTGCAAACCCAGTATGAAGTGTTCGGCAAGATGTTTGTTTTGCATTCTTCATGCGGACACTTGACGGTCTCATAGCTCAAGTTGTAAACCTTTATAATGCTTGGATACAGTGAAGCAAAGTCAAGAACTATCACCTTAAAGTGAATCCCCGGCGTGGGTTCAATTACAAATCCCCCAAGGTACTTTTTGCCCTTTATTATTGCCCGGGATACTGCTTCGCTTCCCTTGGCCTCAATTTCTTCCTTTCTGGGGACAAGGGCGTTTCTTCTTCTGTGTTCATAGATAAGCATGCTTCGTATCCAGTTGGATACGCTCAATCTTGATGTATCCTCAATGTTCATTCTGGCTACCCTTGACAGAACCACAATCAGCCGGACCAGGAGGTCGCTGTCAAAAGTTGTCAGGCTCAGCGTAAGCTTTGAATCCACGTAATTGTAATATGCCAGATTTATCATCGAAAGATCGTTGATAGCGTCATCAAGGGCCACCTTTTCCTCCCCCAACAAGGCTTCGCTTACAGCATTTAGCGTGTGCTCAGAATACTTGTTGCTAAATGCATATCCCTGTATGGACCGGTTGTTAAACGTTTTATATAGGTCTATGTGTATTCCGTTAACAAAGGTTGCCATTTCCCTTTGCAAAATTATGGGTATTGCCTCCTTTGGCACGTTAAGAGAGACGGCCCGGTGATAAATGTATGGCAGATCAAACGAATCGCCATTAAAGGTGAGTATTACAGGGTATTGCAGTATGTCCTTAAAGAATTCTATGAGCAACTGTTTTTCGTCGTCATAAACCCTGAATTTAACGCCCTGCGGAAATTTATTTTCATCCCCCCTCTGGACGTCTGCCCTGTTTAACACAAAAACTTCGGCCTGGCCGTCATTGCCTACAAGCGAAATGCTGATAATCGGCTGGGGTGCAGTTTCGGCATCAGGCAGCCTGTTTTCCATCTCGGTGAGGACTTCTATATCAATTGCAGCCCTTTTAATGAACGGTATTGGCTGGGACAGCAGCCCCGCAAATTCATATATGTACTTCTTAAGGAAATCGTCTGAACTTGCCAGCGCCTCCTGAAGCGCGCCCTGCATCTCTTCTGAAAGGTAGTTGCTCACGCTTGACATGGCGCTGCCGTCTACCTTCATGTAGGTGCCCGGTATCAACTCGTTATCGTATATATAATTTTCATAATACTTTATGTCAGCTTCATAGCATTCCTCAACATTTCTTATGCTCTTTTCGCCCGGATGACCACCAATAGCAAGGGGGTCAGCGGCAATTATTCTGGAAACCGCAACTGTTTTATCAGTCAATGGGTCCCACTTGTTAACCTGTTCGATCTTTATTACATCGCTGCGTTTTAACAAGTCTGAAAGCTCGTCAGGGGTTTTTCTGCTGTAGCAGTATGGCTTATGACCCGTTTTGTCATAATAATAGTATACCTTCTGACCCGAAGGGTCCAGCAGCTTCAAATAAGCTATCCTTTTCTCTCCGTTATAGCCTGCGCCCAGTAAAAATCCGTTTTCTAACCTGTTAACGTCCTTTACAGCTTCGTCCAAATACACCGATAGTTCAGATACAGACATAGTTCTGCAATTTATCAGATGGCATCGTAATTAACCTTTGTGTCACGCTTATTCACGGAAATTCGCTGCCAGCCAGCTTTGCCTGCAGCGCCCTGAAAACATCCCCCTCCTTCAGCGCGGAAATGCCACACACATCACCAAGAACCTGAACCTGAACATAGTAGTCCGGATTCTTCATTTTTGCCTTTAATCCAGTCATCCTCTGAGCCACCGCATTTATCACTTCCCCCCATGCGAGCTTTGTGCCCCTGAGCTCTGCTTCTATTTTATAGGTTGACCCAACGGGGATCTCTGGCGCTAGCTTGCTTGCGGTAAAGGCTATCTTGTCAATTGTTGATTGGCAGCCGTATTTTATGGGTATGTACCGGAGCACCCGCTTAACCCTCCACGGTTCATGGTAAGCGATGTTCCACAGGGTTTTTGAAGCACTGAGCGGGTCTCCTGAAAGCTTTCCCGCAACAATGCCAGTAACCCTCACGTCCAAATAGGTTATTGGCAAAAACTCCGGCAATAGAAATTCTAGCTCGCGCTCAAGTTCATCCTCCAGGTTCCTGTATGTTGTCGCCATAAAATTTAAGGAGTTTCCTGCACTCAAACCTTCAACGTCTCAAATATCTTGCCAAAGCCATTCTCTATAGTTTCATTGGAAGTCGCGTACGATATCCTGACAAATGCTGGATATTTGTCCCCAAATGCGGCCCCAGAAGTTGTGCTTACATGCGCATTTTCAAGGAGATAAGAGGCTGGATCAACCCCCTTGCCAATGTACCTGCCAAGGTCTATGAAAAAGTAGAATGCGCCAGAAGGAACCGTGAACTTGAGCCCCTTTTGGTTGAGCATGGAAATAACCTTGGCCCTTCTTCTGCCAAATTCGCTTACCATGGCTTTGACATCATCTTCGCATTCATTTATGGCTGTTATCGCAGCTATCTGCGCAAATGTCACCGGAGAGGTTGCAGTATGGCCCTGAATTTTTGCCATCTGCTTTACAACTTCCTTTGTCCCAATTGTATAACCCAATCTCCAGCCGGTCATGGCGTATGCCTTGCTGAAACCGTTCAAAAGTATAAGCCCATCTTCTATGCCCATTACGTTAAGAAACGACACGTATTCTGTATCATAAACCATCCTGTCATATATTTCATCGCTTATTACCCATAGGTTATGGTCGTGCGCTATTTCGGCTATACCCCTGATTGTAGACTTTGAATATACCGCGCCGGTAGGATTGTTCGGTGAATTTACCAGTATTGCCTTTGTCTTATTTCCCACCGCGCTCTCCACCTCATCTATATCTGGAATAAATTGCTCGTTCGCATTAACTTCCCTTGGCACTCCGCCCACCAGCTTCACTATCTGCTTGTAGCTTGGCCACGCTGGGTTGATTATTATAACTTCGTCGCCAGGATTCAAAATGGAAAACAGCGCATAATATATTCCCTGCTTTGAACCAGGCGTAGCAATCACATTTTCTGGCTTCACACTGTACTTTGAAGAAATTGCCTGCCTGAACTGCGCAACGCCAAGCGATGGCGCATAATGCGTCATCCCGTTGTTCATAGCGGAATATGCTGCTTCAATTATCTTTTTTGGGGTCTTAAAGTCAGGTTCCCCAACATCCAGCTTGTACACCTTGATTCCGCTTGCTATCATAGCATTTGCCTTTTCAGATGCTTTTAGCGTTGCCGATTCTTCAAGCTCAAACAACCTTTCAGGGGGGTTAAATTCCATTTTTACTATGCTTTATGGCGCTCGTTTAAAAACTTTTTAGGCTGGGGCTTGCTGCATAATGCCAGTGATAAAAAATTGATGGAGGCGGTATATGAAAGGCCGGGCAACTCTGGAGTAATAAAGATAAAGGAAGCAATGGAAACCAAACTAAATGCCGGGGAAGTAATGGTAAAGGCCGAGTTTGGCTCCGTTAATCATGTGGATATCTGGGGCAGGATGGATTATCCGTGGCACAAGTTTCCGAGAAGGTTCGGGTCTGACCTATCCGGCACAATAGACGACGCCGGAACATCGAGCACCTTCAAAAAGGGCGACAGGGTGCTGCTTTATCCGATAAAATTCTGCGGAAAATGTGAAAGGTGCTTATCCGCAAATGAAAACAGCTGCCTAACAAGGGAACTTTACGGGGACCACGTGCCGGGGTTTTTTGCGCAAAAGGTCAGTGTTCCGGAAAAGAATGTTATAAAGCTGCCGGAAAATGTTTCGCTGGAAACAGCAGCGGCGCTCCCCGTTGCTTATACAACGGCCTGGCACGGGCTGGTTAGCAGGGCAGGGCTCAGGCCCGGCATCAATGTGCTCATACTGGGCGGTTCAGGAGGCGCCGGTGTGGCTGCCCTACAGATAGCAAAGGCTTTCGGGGCCAGAGTTTTTACTACCACATCACAGCAGTGGAAATCAGAAAGGCTTATCAAACTGGGGGCAGAAGGCGTTTTTGAAATAAATGAAAAGCTGCCGGAAAATGTGCTAAATTCAAGTGGGGGAATTGACATAGCATTTGACACGCTTGGCGCATTAACGGTTCCCATGGGTATAAGGACATTAAAAAGAGGGGGGAAACTCGTGAGCATAGCCATGACAACTGGTTCCGAATTTAATTTCGGTCTTCGAGATATATATTCAAACAATATAGATGTCATTGGTGCATATTTGGGAACAAGAAATGACCTTTTTGACCTAGTAAGGGCTGTATCATCTGGTGCAATCAAGCCAGTTATAGACAGTTTGTTTCCGTTTGAAGAAGTTGCGAGAGCTCAGGAAAAGATGGAAAATAGAACCCACTTTGGGAAGATATTGCTAAAATTCTAGCTAGCGCCTGAGCGATGCCACATAACCCACCCCTCTGGCTTTGCCTTCCCTGAAAATGAACATGTCACCCTGCTCTATCATGGCGGGCCTGTACTTGAACTGGAAGGTGACCCTGCCAAAGTCTCCGCTTCTTAAATACTCTGGCTCAGTCTTGATGATCTTGGCAACTTCCTTCACCGTCTTAAATTGTATCACCGGTTCGTATCCCGCCTTTATCAGGGTAGGATGATGAAGTATCCTTACGTCCGCATCAAATTGCTTTACTGCATGGGCTTGTTCTTGGGCAGCAAGCAAAACCATTCCACGGGTCAGTTTATCCATTCTCCCCTTGGAAATTGCCAGTGTAACATATTGCCCTGCAAAAGCTGAATTAACTGCAACCCTGTTTTTTTGTATTGACTGGACCCTCACCTTCCTGAATTCGCCGTCATAAAAAGGCCCTACAATCAACTCGGAATTTTCGGCAACTGTTCCCGACTCAATAAGGCCGCTTACAACAGTTCCTACTCCCATCACCTCAAATATGTCGTCTATATACATCTTGAACTTGCCGTTTATGTTCTCTTCCCAGTTAACTCTTTTCGGGAGGAAGTTAATGAAACTTTTGAGTGTGTCAAGCCCGTTGCCAGTCCTGTTTGACAATATGAACATCGGGACTATCCTGCCATTTGATATGTTTTTGGAAACTATCGATATGTCTGCCGCATCCTTTACAAAAACCGGTATCTTATCCACGCCCGGCATTTTAAGCAGCTTGATTACTTCCTGTATGTTCATTTCAGATACCGGGGGCGGGGCGAGGTCAGATTTTGTAAATATAATTATTATTGGTATTTTTAGCGCAAGGGCTATACCAAGATGTTCCTTGAAAGTCCCTATTGGACCGGCGCTCAGGGAAACCACCAGCATTACATAATCAGGAAGGTTGCCCATTATCCCCCTGAGCGTTGTTTTAAAGTAACGCTCGTGGCCTGCCAAATCTATCAAATGAATTATTTTGCTGCTTCTAAGGTATATCTCTGATTCATTGTAAACTTGCAGCATATCATTAACTGATTTTCCTTCGTTGTTGAACCCCAGTATGTGCACCGTAACAGAGGAAGTTCTTCGGTCCTTTATTTCATGTATGTACCTTGCCACCAGTGACATGGCGGCGCCGTTGCCGTTATCAAGGCTTCCTGATGTAAGAACGCCCTTAAGAGTGCTTTTGCCAGCATCAACATTGCCCATAAGTGCTATGGACACCTCAAGAGGCATCCAATTCTTGGATTTCCTGAGGTAGACCTCGGCAATGGCTCCCTTTTCTCCAAGAACCGTCCTTATTATCTGCATCGAAGCGCCTGCCCTTTGGGCTATCACCTTTAAATTTTCAAGCGATGTTTTCAAATCGTTGTCTGATAGCCCAATCGGCTCACCGTCATCAGATAAGCCCAATATGTAAAACGCTTCGCCGTGGCCCTCATTTAACCTGTAAACCATCTGCGTAACAAGGTGCTCCCTTCTTTCATCATCCAGTTCCTGAAGTAATAGCTTATATTCGACATTGCCTTTTTCGTCCTCCCTCTTCATTTTACTCCCTAATGATTGATTTATATTTGCCTCTCATTATAAAATATTTTCTCCAGCTCTCTTCAATCTGCTTCTGGTGATTGGGCGTTATTTTTCCCACCACCTTGGCAGGATTACCAATTACAAGGCTGCCTTCAGGCACTGCCATGTTTTGAGGCAGCATTGAACCGGCAGCTACAAAGCTGTTGTTGCCGATCTTTGCATTTTCCAAAATTATGGAACCTATGCCCACTATTACATCATCACCTATAAATGCCCCCTCCACTATTGACCCCTTCCCTATGGTAACCCTTTTGCCTATAACAGCTGCAGATGCATCAGGCTTTATGATTGCGCCGTCCTGCACGCTCGTGTATTCGTTTATTTCTATAGAATCTGTATCGGCCCTCAGCAATGTGTTGAACCACACACTGACGTTTTCCCTGAGCCTGATGTCACCTATCAGGTAGGCGTCCGGCGCTATGAAGCAACTTTGATGCACAAAGGGTTTTTTCCCGTTTATTTCCAAGATTCGCATATCATAAGTATTTGACAAAGAGCTAAATTAACATTAATTATCTTTTAGAAAAAATGCTGCATGCCTAGCTCAATTGCAATGCATTATTTTTAATATATCACGGTTGACAATATTGCGGCATGCTCAGCGTGGACACATTAAATCAGCTTCGCGACATTTACGGCGACAGGACGGCATTCCTTGTTGGCTGCATGGCACTGGGTTTGGGGGATGATACCTGCTATTATGATGTTGCCGTCTATCCTGGAGCGGAAACAGCAAAAAGGATACTTAACCTCAAGGAAAAGGTGGTAGTAATCCCGTTAAATTCCCGTAAGGAATTCCTTAAAGAGAACACTGTGCTCATACATACATCCAGTTTCGATTACCAGTACGCAGTTGAACACGACCCTATAAAATATTACAGGAAGAAAGCTCTCGCTGCACTGAAAAAGGCCATGGAAAATTACCTTCTTTCTAAAAATGGGGGAAGCTCATTTTTAAAAGCGTCGATAATGAACACGGTAGATGCGCTGCTCTTCATCAATAAAACCGAGCCCGCATCATCGCATGTGTTCAAGCAGGTTTCCGAACTTAACAACCAGGAATCTTCCTCTGCAATAGATGCGGCAAAGCTTGATGAAAATCTGGGTTCCCTTTTGAATGCAAGAGCAAACATGGTATCAAAGGAGCTTGGGCCTGCTGATTCAGCTGTATTTTCAGAAAAAATAAGCCGTTTTATGACTGAAAACAGGCAGGTTGAGGCAAGTGCCTACCTGTACCACAAGCTTTCCCAGCTGCCTGGCGATGAACTTGCGATGCTGAACCAGAGGATGAAGCTTGGTTTTCCCTCAGAAAAAGATACTAAAAATGTCTTAAGCATTATAAAAAAAACTTCCGATAAACTTTCTACGTTAGTCTGACTTCGTTGTTCAGCAGAGAACCGCCCTCCTCTTCGTACAGGTCCTCTACAGTCTGTTTTTTGCGCGCAAGGAAATATTCCCCATCTTCGTCACGGTAAATTACCGCTGGCTTTACCTGACTGTGAAATGGCATGTTAAACACTATAGAATATGCCCCAACGTTTTTTATGACGACAAGCTTTCCTATATCAGCATCTGATAGCTTTGATTCTGGTCCTACCTGAAACATGTCCATTGAGTCGCACAGCCTTCCCGCTACAAGCGGCTTTTCATCCTGGCTGTTTGCCGTGTCGTCTGTAGGAATAACCTCCATTGGGTAAATCTGCTGCAACAACGCTATATCCAGTAGCTGGTGATATCCGGTATCCAGGTAAATTATTTTCCTGCTATTGTAAAACTTGGAATTAACTATTTTAGATACAAGCATTGTCGATTCAGCAGATAAAAATCTCCCGCTCTCCACGACCAGTTCAAATTGCTTGCCTGTTTCATTTATCAGTTCATTAATTTTATCAACATTTTGCATGCCTATTTCTTCAGGCGTGGGTACCTTGATGCCGTAGTTTACCGGCGTGCCGCCACCTATATCCAGAAACTTCAGTTCATAATCTGTCTCCTTCTTTGCCTTTTTGAGAAACGCCCTGAGCTTATCAAATGCCTGAACGTATGCAGAGGGGTCCTCAATCTGTGACCCAAGGTGGAAGTGGAAGCCGCCGAAAACTACATTGTTGTTCCCTTCAATAATTTTAAGCAGTTTTATAGCTGTTTCAGAACTTGAACCGCTAAGAGGCACGCCAAACTTGCTTATTTTAAAAGAAGATTTTACCTCTGCCTTAACCTGCACCTCTGGATTTATCCTTACCCCCACCTCGGGTACCTTGTTAAGCTCGTGTGCTGCGCTTATCAGATTGTTTAAACCGTTTAAAGAACTCACGATCACCCTCTTTACCCCCTTGGATAAAATTTCCTTGTATTCATTCAATCCTTCTGTCACGCTTGTGTAAATTACCTTTTCAGGGTTTCCTCCAGATTTTAGCAGAAAGTAAAGTTCTTCCGGCGATGTGACGTCAAAATTTATCCCGATCCCTGAATAGAAGTTCAAAATATATGGATTAAAGTTTGCCTTTATTGAATAAGCTATTACTGTCCTTCCATTAAACCCCGAGTAAGCACTTTTGAGTTTTTCATAATTTGCCCGCAGAGCGCGTTCGTCAATCAAATAGTACGGTGTGCCAACCCTTTCAGCTAGATAGTATAATGCTTGTTCGTTGTAAGCGTTAATTGTAAACGCCGTTTTCTGTTCATAATAGAGAAGACTACTTCTTTCCAATTTTCTATATTTGGTTTAGGTAATAAAATTAGTGCTTTTAAATTTATCTGTATAAAATTTCGCTTGTTTGACCCGATTTTTTTTAACAGTTCATTGATTAGAAAACGTTTAGAGAAAATGCGGTTTTCTGCACCTGCATTCTGTACACATTTTGAGGCCAAACTAACACATAAATTTCTTTAAACCATTAAATATTTTTCATTTAAGCGGCTTTCTGCACATAAATATATCTGCCGCTGTAACCCCCGCTTGTTTCCAAAAGATTTTTCTTCCTGAGCTGTTCCAGAAGCACCCTTGCAACGCTCATCTTAACGCCAGTTGCTTTGGACAGCTGATAGGGGGTTATAAATTGCATTCCTTTGATCACTCTCATTACTTCTGAATCGTTTAATGTCATCATGAACTCGGATTTGGACTTGTTTCTATCCTCCGGCCTCTCCTTTTTCTTTTCAGAAGCGCCAAGCTTTCTTATCTCCTCTCTGGCCTGCTCCTTTTCCATTGAGGCCATTGTCTTCTTTTTATTGCCTCCCATGATAATAATCCGGCAGGGGCCTGTTAAAAAAGGTTGTGCATCATCTGCTGTTATGCCCTATTTTTATTGCGTATGAAAACATCAGGAAGAGTATTATCAGCGTGGTATTTATGAGGAGCGCTTTGCGGGGCATTCCAAGAAGCAGCGCAAGCAGCATTATTATTGACAGGACAGGCAAGTACGGATATGCAGGCGTTCTGTATTCCCCCCTCAATCCATGATTCCCAAAGTACAAAAGCGAAAATGAAGCCATTATAAATGAAAATATATCCCCGAAATTGCTTACTGCCGCAATTTCATATATGTTTCCCGCAAAAAGTCCAGCCAGGGCAATTGCCACTGTTATCAGCACTGCAACTGGAGCCACATCCCTGGTCTGCGTGTATTTTGTAAGCAAAGGGCCGGCATTAAAGTCATTAAATATCTGATAAATTATCCTCGGAGTTGTGATTATCATCGCAAGCGCAGCTGATGCCGTGGAAAATAGAGCACCAACGTCAATCAGCGCCTTGAACCACAACGGCGCGTGCGCATAATTAAGCGCGGAAAGAAGCGGGTCTGCCGAAATGGTAAAATAGCGCACGGGCATCAGCAAAAGCAATGCCATTATGATCATTATGTAAAATGCCATGCTTATCAAGACCGACTTGACTATTGATCTTGCAGCTGTGATTGGACCGCCCTTTACCCGGTCGGTCATTGAAGAAATTATCTGAAAGCCAGAATACGCGAAAAATATTGATATGCTTGAAGCAAAAATCGGGTATACTCCCCTCTGAGTTGGCAGGCTTGTAAAATTGCCTGGCTTGAATTGAAAAAATGCTATAGTTACGGCAAAAATTATAAAAATCAAAAGTATCAGCAATTTTACCAGGACAAGCCAGAAATCAGTTTTTGCTGCCGTCCCCAGGCCCTTTAAAGAAAGGGCGGTCAGTGCTGCTATCAAAATCATTGCTATAACCAAATAATAACTACCCCCCAATCCAAACATGCTAGCAAGGTATGAGCCAAAACCTATGGACACCGCTGAGATGCTGGTTGCAAAGCTAAAGTAGAACATCAACCCGGTTATCATTCCAAGCTCCGGCCCAAATGCCCTGTAAACAAAGGAATAAACTGACCCCTTGTCCTTGGGCATAAGTGTGCTGAGTTCTGCAAGAATAAATGATAGCATCAATGAAAGTGTCCCAACTATGATAAATGAAATAATGGAAAATGAGCCGGCAAGCGCTATTGCCGTGCCACTCAGCACAAATATGCCTGCTCCAATTATTGCACCAAGCCCTACCGCAACAGCTTCCCTTTCCCTTATCTCTTCCCTTCCATCACTGTTGCCCTTGCTCATCAGGTTTCAGGCCCCTTGCGCCCACCACCGTTACAATGTTTGTTATTATTATCACAAACGCAGTTATGGATACAATTAGCTGGGCGTTAGGTATATTATAGTAGATTGCAATTGTCGAAAGCACGGCTGGCGTTAATCCCTGAGCCATCATCATAAATATTGCCTTTTTGTACTTTGACATGTCCTTTCCAACAGTAACATTTGTGGCGAAATAGCGAACCCCCATTAATACAAGCATCACCAAAAGCACAAACAAGTACAGGAAAATGTAATTTAGTATTTTAATAGAAATGACAAGGCCCAGGAAAAAGTAGAAGAACGTTCTCAGGAAAAATGAAATTTCGCCCTGGAATTGCTTTATGTACATTAAATCCGAGCTTTCAACTTCATGCTTTAACCCTATTCCTTCAAATATCTGCTTGGAATTTGACAGTATTATGCCCAGCATTAGGACTGCCAGAATTGAACTGCCACCAAGCTCCGTAACCATGGAATAAATTAGAAGGACGTAGCCTATGGTTGCTATATACACGTAGTTGATCTTTCCAAATGCCTTCATGAATTCAACCCATACTATTCCACTGATTATTCCTACCAGAAACCCGATGGATATCTGAGATACAGCGCTTGTTGCCAGTTGCTCGGCGCCGGCAATGTTCAATGGAGTGGAAGTGAGGTAGGCGCCTAGAACGAAGTAAAATATAACTATCAGGAATATGCTGTTCAGAACTGATTCAAGGGTTATATTAGCAAAGAGCCTTTCGTCGCCAATGTGCTTGGCTATATAAGGAACTATCGTGGTTGTTGTCTCCCCGCCAACAATTGAAGCAAGGAACAGGCTGGAGTAGCTGTTCCAGTTAAGGGCATACCTGAAAATGACATAAATCAGAAATACGCTTAAAAATACGTAAATTATTGTCCTTACCGTAGCCCGAAGACCCTGAGAGACCATGCTTTTTGCGTTCAGCATGATCCCAAGCTCGAACATTATCATTGCAAGCGTAAGCTGGCTTATGTAAGGTATTATCGCGTTAGTTAGAGAATACGGAAACACCTTAAATATCGGGCCAAACAGTATTCCAATAAATATCAGGAAAATCGATTCTGCTATGCCGGTCCTTTTGAAAAATACTTCGCCGAAGAATCCTATGAATATGATAGCCGCGGCGACAATGAAAAGCAGCGAATACGATAGCAGCATGCCCTATATAATACGCATACCATTATAAATTTTTAAGCAGTGCTTTTCCCTGTACTGCACAGTGCGGTTAAGAAAAGATCTGAAGCTGGTTAGGGAATATAAAATATGCGATTGGTGCCTTAAAAGGATGATTAGCGAACCCTCTGACGATGCGTTGAAGGAAGCCAAAAGCTATAGAAGCGTATGCAGCCTTTGCCATTCTATACCGTTTCGCGACGAGCTAATAGACGATGCGCTTGCCTCATGTTCACCTTATTCATTCAAAACATACGGGGTTTCCGTTAGAATGGATGAATATTCCCTGAAAATGGAAGAGGATATAGCTGTAAAGTACAAAATAACTGACTATATTACGCTGAAGAAGGCGCTGAGAGACCACTTTAGGAAGAGGATGTCAAAGCAAATCAATGGAAAATTTGAAGAAGTGAGGCCTGAAATAAACATTGTATTCGATTTTTCAGGTCCATTTAAAGTTAAAATATATGAAAGGTCTTATCAGGTCAGGTTAAACTACGTTAAACGCTCCCCTGATTCAAGGGTTAATGCCATGGCGTGCCCTGCATGTAACGGACGCGGATGTCAGGAATGCAAACATACAGGAAGGGCAAACGATGGGTCGTTTGAATCGTTCTTAATTTATGACCTGCCAAGGCTGCTAAATTCTACCGTCCCGCGCTTGACCTGGGCACTCAAGGACATGGAAGGATCCACTTTATCTGGGAACGGCTATCCGGTTTACCTTGATTTCAGGTCCGTTTACGACCGTCTAAGGGCGCCACTGATGATCCCTGAAAACCCAACCCCCGGAATAACAGTAGTCCTTTCGCAGTCCCTTGGCAGCACGGCAGACATGGTGAGGGATTTCAGGATAACCGCAAAAATTGAACTGACGCTTAAAGTTGCACTTACGGAAGATGAAATAAGGATGCGTGCTGGAAACGGTGAACTGACGGTGACTGGAGTTGAAGGCAAAGTCTGGAAAAAAAGCGTCAAGATCATGAAGGTAAAGGTGATGGGTGATCATGCGGAGCTTTTTATAGAAATAGACAGCGGCGTGAACATGTACAGCTGGATAGGCGCAAAAAAGGCGCCAGATTCTAAAACGGTAATGCCGGCATTATTCTATGAAGGTGAAGCACTCTTGAAAAGGATTGAAGTGCTTAATGTAGAAGACAAACCTGTCAAAAATCAGTGATGCGCGCAACAAAGTTCATCAAACCCAATGAAATTAACACGGCCTCTTCAGTCCTTATCGTTCTTACCGCCTGCCCTTCAGCTACGTTTACCCAGAAGCCCTTTTTTCTGTAACTCTTATCTAACATATCTTCAAACCCCCTTTTAGGAGAACCGAAAAGCAGCACCACCTTGTTCGTTGTTTTTATTTTATGAGCAAGGCCTTTCCATACTCTGCTTGCGTGATCACCTTCCCTTGATGTATATATAACGGTATTATTATCATAATTGATTGAGTCAATAAATGAAAGGAAATTCATAACCCTTACAAAATCCGGGCCGCTATATCCCTTGAAGTTGTGCCTAACGGCTTCAACCCCTGACCCTGTTTTGACAAGCTTTACCGGAATGATATCCCCATTCTTGACGTTACTGTAACCGGTAAGCCTTACCCTTTTTCCTATTCCGGTTTCCACATAAATTTCATTCCCGGTCCTAATTATAATGCCATGCCTAAAGTTATCTTCCTTTTCGACTGTATGGCTTGGAATATTTATCGGCGGCAGGAACCCGACGTATTTCAATTCGTTGCTCATCGGAAAAGCAAACTTCCTCAAGTAAGGCGGTGTCAAAAGGTACTTTACCAGGATTTCAAAAAGTTTCATGTCATAAAGCGAACCGTCCTCACTGTCATGATACACCATCAACGTTTTAACTTCAAATATTGAAACGGCCCTAATTATTTCGCCCACTTTTTCAGTTTTCGAAAGCAAACTAGGCCTTTCGCTTAAAACTGAATCTGGAACGCAAACTGCTATGTCCATTAAATCATGATTTAATTTTGGCCATTTAAAAATATGCGCAGCTTATGCTAATCCTCATTTATTTTTCTACAAAGTTCATTTAAACCAAAATGAGGAATGCCCAGTAAACCGCGAAATTAATCAGCGCAGTTATCATGCCATACTTTATGAAATCGGTAAATGACAGTCCCTTTCCGCCATAACGCTCAGCGCTCTGTATTATTATGATGTTGCTGGCTGCTCCCAATATCAGGAAGTTCCCGGCAATGGTGCTGCCGGCTGCAAGTGCCAGATAATTTGCAAGCGTGGGGGTCACGAACCTGATGAATAGTGCCACAAACGGCACGTTTGAAAGCACCTGGCTTATGGTTAAGCTGAACAGCATTATGTTGGCTACGCCTCCGATATGACCATGAATTAGAAGCTGGATGATGCCTGAATCAAAAACGCTCTGCATCAGTATAAACATGAAAGCGAAAAATGCCACTGTGCGCCAGTCCATCCTTATAACGGTTCCCAGCCCCTTTCTGCCTGAAAAAATTATTGGGACTGCAGCTAACAGGGATATCAGGCTTATCGGAAAAGAAACCCCGAAAACCGTAAACGCCAGTGAGTTTGCAATTGAAAGAATCACGAGAGACCAAAGCGAAAGCTTGGAAGCAGTTTCAAGATTGTTGCTTTTCGGTTTTACAGCTGTTTTCTCAAAATTGACTTCCTTAATTGTTTCCTTTTTAAATGACAATGAAACAATTAGGTATATAACCAGGAGATTAATCAGCGTGGGCAGCGATAAATAGAACAGAAAGGCTGGAAACGGGTTTTGTATCCTCAAGGCTATCAGCAAATTCTGAGGGTTGCCTATTGGGCTCATTACGCTTCCAACCGTAATTGAGAAAGCCAGCGCAAGCAGCATCATTTTTTCATTTAACCCCTTGTCTTTTGATATGCTGACTAAAAAAGGGGTAAACAGAACGGCAAGCGTGTCATTCATTAAAATCACTGAAGACATCCCCGAAAAAATCACCAGTTTCAATATAAATGACCCCGCCGTGCGGGAACCGCTGAAGAACCTGGTCAGGAGGTAATTTAGGTATCCGCTTTCATGTAACGCCTCCCCTATAATCAGCATCCCTATAATGTAAACTATTACATCCAGATTTATTGATTTCAACGCCTCAATTGGAGAAATCTGTCCGAAAACTAGCACAAGAAAGGCCCCAATGCCCATGGCCTGCCATATTTCGATTGACCTGCCGCCTATCCTCCTTACTGATATAAGGGCGTATACTAGCGCCAGAACAACCAGTGGTATGTAATTCAATGCCATCAAATTCAGCATAAACCTCTTAAACTTTTAGCTAAATTAACGGAACAAGCATTTGCAATTAAATCGCTGCTCATAATGCATGACCAGATCCATTTTTTGCAGAGCGTTTATATTTTTGAACATAAACTGTTTTTAAAGTGAAAAAGGCTGGCATAGTGTTGCATTATACTAAAAACGGTAACCTAGTATCTACTGCAAATCATATGGTCAGGGAAGGCACTGAAGTTTATCTGAAGGGAAAAAAGGAGCTGGGCACTGTCATAGAAACATTTGGACCCGTAGCAGAGCCCTACCTGCTTATAAAGCCAAAAATATTAAACGCAAAGCTAAACGATGACATTTATGTAGATTGATGATCTAAATGAAGCCCGGCGACAAGCGGTTTTTAAATAATGAATGGATTCCCGTGCTTACAAATCATATACCTGCTGGGCTGCGCATATTTGAAATAGGCACAGGCAATGGAAACATCACCGAGTCAATTGCAAAAATTTCACAAAGCGTAAGGACCTTTGAAATTGATAAAAAGCTGCAGAAAACAGCTGCAGAAAGGTTGAACAGATATCAAAATGTGCAGGCTTATAATGGCGACGCACTATCAAATGTGCCGTTTGACAACGAGGTGGTTTTCAGCGACCTCCCTTTCAGTCAATCTAGGCGCTTTATCGACTGGATTTCTGAAAACCCCATAAACGACATATATGTGGTAGTTCAAAGGGAATTTTATAATAAAATGATGGCTGGAACAGGCACAAGAAAATATGGCGCAGTCTCAGTAATCGTGCAATTCCTTTTCTTTGTTAAAAAGATCATTGACATACCAGCTTCGGCTTATACGCCTGCGCCGGCCGTTTCGGCAGTTTACCTTAACATTAAAAGGTTCAGGAAATGCACCCTTTCTAGAAATGAAATAATAGCGATAAGAAATTTTATGTCAAACAAAACTTCAAAATCCAGAATTGGCAACAAAAGAGTTTTTCAACTAAGCCCCGAGGAGGTAATGGTTGAAGTTGGAATACGCTCCTGCTGAAGACACTTTTGCGCTTTTAGATTCTTTGCCCAACAACGTTAGTACTGCGCTGGAGATAGGGTGCGGCTCATGCTTTATACTGGCGCACCTGGATGCTAAATACAAAGTTGGGTGCGATATAAGAAAGCCGGCAATAGTTAGCAGTGGCATCAATTTTGTGCTATGTGATGGCAGAAAGTTGCCGTTCCGGCAAAATTCTTTTCAATTGGCGTTTTTTAATCCGCCTTACCTGCCGTCTAAAGGCATTCAGGATCCTGCGGTGGACGGTGGCAGGGGAGGGGTGGAAATTGCGCTGCTTTTTCTGACCCAATCCCTGGATGTTACTAAAGATGGGGGACAAATATTTACACTACTTTCATCATTTTCCGATTTGAGCCTGTTTAGGAAAACACTCATTGAACTTCGACTGAACTTCTCTGAAAAAAGAAAAAGGTTATTTTTTGAGGAATTGGATGTATTTAAGATATATGCGCGTAAAAATAGCGGTTGAAATCAGGTTAAATGGTAACCCAGCCAAGCTGGACGGACTTAAGAAGGCGCTGGAGCCGGACAACGTTGGTATACCTGAGGGAATGACACTCAAAATCAAGAAGGACGATGGACAGCTTATAATATTGACTGAGGGGAATATGGGCAGGATACCGTCAATATTAAATACCCTTGACGAAATAATATTATTGGCGAAGTCTTCGCTGGAAACAGTTGATGATGAAATATGATTGGTTTTGTTAAAGAGCATCTGGATATTTACCGCCAGATGCTAAAGAAAAGAGGGTCTGACTTTCCTATTGACCGCTTTGTTGAACTTGACAGCAAAAGGAGGGAATTGATCAAGCAGGTAAATGCCCTCAGGCATGATAAAAACAGCCTTGAACTAAAGGCTGCTGAACTGGCCAAGCGCGGCGAAAAATTTCAGGATGTTGAACAGCTGAATTCATTAAACAAGAAGATAAAGGCAATTGAAAATGAACTGGGCGAAGTGGAAGCCGAGCTCGAAAAAATTGGGTTAAGGATGCCAAATCTTGTAGACGATTCGGTGCCAGAAGGCCCAGACGAAAGTTACGATATTGAAATAAGAAAATGGGGCGATAGCACAAAGGTTGGGCCTGACCACATTGAAATAAGCCAGAATTTGAACCTTTTTGACACGGATAATGCAGCAAAAACCAGCGGCAGCAGGTTCTATTATCTAAAAGGTGACCTTGTGAGATTAAATTATGCTCTGATAATGTATGGGCTGGATTTCGGAATGTCCAGGGGCTTTACGGTCCTCCAACCTCCATACATGCTCAGGAAGGAAATAATGGAAAGCGCGGTGGACCTTTCAGCTTTCGAAGAAGCGATATATAAAGTGGAAAACGAGGACCTTTACCTTATCACTACATCTGAGCACGCTATCCTGGGGTACCATTATAATGACATGCTCAATGAATCCCAGCTTCCGCTAAAATACCTGGGTATATCAAGCTGTTTCAGGAAGGAAGCTGGAGCGCACGGCAGAGATACAAAGGGAATATTCAGGGTCCATCAATTTGAAAAGGTTGAACAGTTCATATATTGCAAGCCAGAAGATTCGTGGAAGTACCATGAAGAACTGATAAATAATGCAGAGGATTTCTTCAGAAGCCTGGATTTACCATACAGGGTTGTAAACGTGTCCGCCGGTGAACTTGGGGCAAGCGCTGCCAAAAAATATGACCTGGAAGTCTGGTTACCCGGGCAGGGAAAATACAGGGAAGCTGTTTCATGTTCCAACTGCCTGGACTGGCAGGCGGAAAGGGCAAAGATAAGGTACAAAGTAGGAAAGGAAAGCGTCTTCCCGCACACGCTGAATTCAACACTGGTGGCAACTGAAAGAGCGCTGATCGCCATAATGGAAAACCATCTGGTTGATAAATGGAAGGTGGAAATCCCCAGAGTGCTGAGACCATACATGGATGGCCAGGAATTTATCGAATTGCCAAAACATTAGTGCTAGGCAGCTTTTGCCGTTGTGCTTGAAATGCTTTTTGCTGCAAAGAACTTTTTTGTCCTGCCTCTCATATCATAGGGCAATTCCCTGACCTTTACAACTACCGGCAAATCCTTTACTGCCTTTCCTATTGCAAGGCATTTCCTTGAAGGCAGGCTTCTCACAAGTTCCCTGACAGTTTCCCCGTCTATTCTGGAAGATTGTGCAATCATTTCCAAGTCCTTTTCGTTTATAAAATTGAACAGAAAAACGTTATCTGCCTGGCGATAAACCGTTACATTCAGCGAATCAGGCTGGTTGGTTATGAACGTAAGAAATATTCCAAAATGCCTCATCCTGGTTATGGCATCCTCCCAGTACGTGTGCTCAAAGTAAAGGTGAGCCTCCTCTGCAAAAATAAAAACTGGCGGTATGTCTTCGTTTTCCAGCAGGTCCATCAGCTTTGATAGGAGTATCTGAACAAGGACGCGCCTGGCCATGGGGCTCATTTTGGCCATTGAGAACAGGAATCCGCCACCGTTTGGATGCTTGCTTATGAGCGACTTGAAGTCGATGCCCATAGCGTCGGAATTTGCAAAAACCCTTGTGGAAAGCATTGAGTAGTATCTTGATACAAGCGCATCCCTGACCATGTCATTTACCTTTGCCGTATTTACCTTGTTATATAGATTGCGAATCGAAATATCGCCCTCCTCGTTCATCTGGTCCCAGATTTTCATGTATTCCCTGACCGTTATCGATGGAGTGTCAAGCGCGTGAGCAAGGATTTCCGAAAGAACCCTTTTGCCAAGGTATTTTAGTGTAAATAACATGTTGGAACCTGGTTCAAGTATTTTTAATCTGCCAGATATGTCAGATGGATTGCCTGATGCATCGCTGGCAAGCCCTGAATATTCATTGTTCAAATCAAGAACGAATACATAAGCCCCCTGCTTTACCAGTTCGCTTAGCAAAAGTTTTGCGAAGTGGGATTTTCCGGATTCCTTTCTGCCTGTAATTATTGTCAGGCTTCCATCAATATCAGTTGCATCTATGACCACCTCCTCCCCCCCAGCGTTTTTGCCAAGCGACATTGGATGGGATGCCGCGTTTTCAAACAGGCCATTTAATTCTTTTTGTGAAATCCTGCGAATTGAACTCTGCGCCCTGCTTGGCAACCACCCAATTTCCGGGTTAAATTTACCGTTAACTATTGTGCCGCGGATTTTTGACCTGAGGATTCTTGCATCCCTAATCATATAGGATATTGTCTGAAGCCTGTCGGGATCTATTATCTTCATTTTGTCAGCTGTGAAAAGTTCGTCCCTCAGAATTTCCTCGTCAATTCCCGTTGAATCAAGATAAGTCTCATCAAAAACCTGCACAATTATCTTGGGGCTGGTCCCATCATCTATAACAAGATAGTCCCCCTTCTCAATTCTATCCCCAGAAAGTGCTAGGATCTGGATTTCATCCCCCCTTTTTGATAAAAGTTTCATCTAAATCACCTTTAACGAACCCAATAGCACTTTCCTCATGTTTTCGCCAAGAAGCACTTCCGAAGCGACTCCAGCAACGGTTGCTTTCACCCCTGCCACCTCAGCGCTGGTAAATATTGATAGCAAATGGGCTATTTTGAGGCTTTCAGGGTAACCGTGCATCAGGTGATCGCTCTTTTTCAGCGAAGCTAAAACATAGCTTGGGTCAGAGTAGTCGTCCAGATCTGCTCTAAAAACAAATCCGTCTTCACCCATTTTTATGAGCATCTTTCTCCCAAACTCCCCCTTGCTAAGTGAATAGATCAGGGTTGAAATGTCAGCAAACTGCATACTGGCCCCGGCAAACCCTCCATAGAGCGCCCTTATCGCCCTGATGCTGGATGACTTGCTTATTCCAAGAAACATGGCTCTATCCTTGTGCCTTCCCATAATATTTGACAGTGAATATCTTCCAAGATCAAATGGGGGTTCCTTAAATGAACCGTCGACAAGCACTTGCACCTTTTTTACTTCGTTTATGCCGTTATCAATAATCATATTTTCTGTTAGGTTTCTCAGGAACCTGAGCGCAATCTGCTTGTCGACAGCGGCTGCATAACCTATCTTGGTTGATAGGGCGTGGGAGATTCTATCAATGTTGCTCAATCCCACATATGCAATAAACGGCCCCATTTTCTGAAAATATGTTTTGCCTTCCCTGATTATGCATGACCCGCCCTTTACTGCATATATTCCGCCGTCTTCAGTTTCAGCAACAGTGGTCGAGCTTGAATCCACGGCTATTATGTTAACCATTTCACCGTTTTCCGGGTCAACGCTTTTGATGTTAATTGGCATGCTGTGCTTTCCCCATCCATCAATTGGCCTTATTTCGCCATTGTTATCGTCAGTAAAAATTACCGGCTTACCTCTAGCATTATTTATGCCTATGGCATTCATAATTGAATCATGCAATAACTTATCGCCCTCGACATAATCGGTTAATCTCGGTATACCTTCAGTAACATTTATTTGTTTGCTCAACTTGATCAACAATAGGTATGGTTGGTTGGTAATATAAATGTTGCGCAACTTGAACAACAACAATTCAATAAAGATAAAGTTGAAGAAGGGCGACTGGGAAATAGAGGTGGAGTGCCCTGAAGATAAAATCAACGAAGTTATACCGAAGATACTTGCATCTTTGCCTTCCCAAGTAATGCAGGAAGAACCGCGGGGGCAGGAGAGGAGGGGTAAAACATGCAAGGAAATCCTTGCAGATATGTGGAAGGAGGGCTGGTTTTCCACTGAAAGGGGGCTGTTTGAGGTTGATGAGGAACTTCAAAGAAGGGGATATCATTATGACAAATCAGCAATATCACATTCACTTACCGACCTTGTAAGGGAAAACACCTTAACGAGGATAGGAAGCCCAAGGAATTACAGGTACTCACAAAAACATCCACCTGCATGATATTGTTGAACATGTTCAACAACAACCATAAGCAAAGTTTTTAAAATAAATAAAGCAAATTAGTACTGTAAAGCTTTGAGTTCAAACATCATGCATCCGTCAACAAGAGTTGCAGACCTTTTAGGTCTTCTGATAATTTTAGAAAATGAGTTTGAAGGAAAAACAGACCTATACGAATTAAGCGATAAGCTGGAGGTGGAACTGGACGATTTTATGCCGATAGTTTACACCGCCAATGAGCTGGGTTTTGTAGTTATAGGCGCCGGTGACATAATAATATCTGACAAAGGCCTGGATTTTTTAAGTTCGACCCTAAAAAAAAGAAAGGAAATAATCAGGTCTTCGCTGGTAAGGATTGAGCCGTTTAAATCAGCCAGAGAATTAAAACGGTTCTCCATAGAGGAACTCAACGAGAAACTGATAAACAGGGGCATAATGGATTACAATTCAAGTGAGGGCTTGCACCAGCTAGAAGTGCTGCTCAACGAGTGGGGTATATATTCTGGCTTTTTAAAACGAAATGAGCATTATACAGTGGTTGAATAGCAAAACACGTGCTGCGTATTACTGAGCGCGACACTTCCCGTTTTATTGACTGGCCTCCACAAATGGGATGCCCCTGAAATATTCTCATGGCTGTTCTACCATTCAGGGCATTAAGGCCCTGAAACTAGTTGAATTTTAACACATATTTAAATACCACTATTGCTATTAAATATCAGCTGAATTAAGGGATGCAGTTCACCTTCAAGCTTGAGATCACCGAGCTGACATGGGAAGATAAAGCAATGATAGACGACCTGATGTTGCGCTACTGTTCCGCAAGGAGGTTCGCGTTCAACAGGTTGCTTGAGGGAAACACAGTGAACTGGACGGTGCATCTGCTTCAGGATACAACATTATCGCTCAACTGGAGGTACTTTGAACACGCTGCAAAGGATGCTGAGGCAATCATTGAAAGCCAGAAGGAGCTGTTACCATTGTACCTTTCTGACACCTACGACAAAATTGAAAGCGTTGAAAAGACATTGAAAAAAGCGAAAAACGGCAGCCAGAGATTGCTATCAAGGCTGAAAGTGCTGGAAAAGAGAAAGGACATTCTAAAGGGGCATGTCATGAACGGCACTCTGCCAAAGGTTATTTTTGGGGGCAGGCAGCTCTTTACAGAAAGGGCGGAGGGAAAAATAAGCAGGGATGAATGGAAGAGCTCACGAAATGACCAGGTTTATTCCATAGGGCAGGCAAACCAGAAGGGGAACGCTAACATAAGGCTAAGCGTGAACAAAATAGGCATAAACTTCCCTCACAGGATTGATGAAAGAAAAACTGGTAAAGGGACAATCAGGGTCAAGAACGAAAGGAAGTGGTTCAACATAAAAGTGCCGGAGAAATATGTTACATATATTGAAAGCGTGATTTCATCTGGAAAGGCTTATTCAGTAAGGATCGTAAGGAAGGATGGAAGGTACTTTGCGCATGTTAGCTTTGAAATAAGCAACCCAAGGCTGGAATACATGCCCCAAAGGGTTTGCGCTATAGACAGCAATCCTGAAGGCTTTGCAGTCGCAATAGTGAAGGATGACGGGAACATCGTGGCACACAAGTTCTTCAGGGACGACAGGCTTGTTTACGCTTCTGAGGAAAAGAGGGACAACGTAATAGGTGCAATTGTTAAAGGAATAATTGAATATGCCAGGAACAATGATGCTGGAGCAATTGTGATTGAGGATTTGAACATGAGGGACAACAAGAGCTTTGGGAGGAAGGGAAACAGGATCATCCACGCCTTCGTGAGGAAGAAGTTTGCGGAAAACATCATGGAAAGGTCGTGGAAGGAGGGCGTTCCCGTTTTCACGGTGAACCCGGCTTACACGTCAAAGATAGGTGACAGGAAGTACAGGGAGATGTACGGATTGTCAATACACGAATCTGCTGCACTTTGCATAGGCAGGAGGTTTTACGGTTACGGCGAATGGTTGAACGGGCCGATTGCGGTCGGCAGGCCTAGGGAAAGGGTGCCCGTGCAGTATGTATGGACATCCCTCTATGGCTACGGCTCCCCAAAGGACCCATACATGGAGCCACCAGGAAGGAAAGGCAGTGTGGGGAAGAACTTGGGGGGCAATGGTCAAGCCGTCCTCACAGGACGCCCCGCCATAGGGCCTCCGAGGATAAATGAGGGGGAGCGAAAGGGTGGGGAGCGCGGTGGGAGCCCGCAGGCTACCGGCAATGGGGTTAAGCCGGCACCGCAAGGTGGGCAAGTGTGCGCTGCGTCATTGATGCGCAATGATATGCGTTATACCAACCCCTGTTTAAACCCCGAGAATTGCACTACATAAGTCCCTCCTCCATGCAAGTTATCCTTTGCTTTCAAGCAGGGGCGTTCTTGTAGCACAAAACATAAAAACAAAAATCTGGATACTTCCTGCAATGATGACGTATATATGTTTGATGGCAAATGCCAGATGATATAATGCACCTCCACTGAACTTTTGATGTTAAAAAGCTGGTTTTTTGGTGCGCCAGTTTTTTAACTCTGATCTTTATTATGTAAAGCATGGGAACAGTTGAAGGCGATACCAGAATTTATCCTGATTCCGAAAATGTATTTTATAACCCCCGCGGAAAATTTGTAAGGGATGTGTTTGTAATTTTATTTACGGCGTATGCAGAGCGCATCGGCAAAAATGACCTCAAATTTGCGGAACCGTTTAGTGCTACCGGCATAAAGGGAATGAGGTTGGCTAAGGAAGGCCATGGCTTTTCAAACTTTATATTAAATGATATAGACAGCTCTGCTGTAAAATCCATTTTGCGTGGCGTAGAGGAAAATAATTTGGGAGGATTTGAAGTTTATAATCTTGATGTTTTTTCCTTTTTAGACAAATTAAAAACTCTGGGCAGGGTTGATGCGCTTGATGTTGATCCATTTGGGTCGGCTGCCCCCTATATCCAACCGTCATTGAGAAGCGTAAAGGATGGGGGGATCGTTGCCTTTACATTTACTGACACGCCGGTGCTGGGCACCGTGCACAATGATGCAATGGTCAAGAGATATCACATAAAATCAAACAAGGTATATTTTCTAAAAGAATTGCAGGCAAGGATTGCCGCTTCTTTTGTAATTTCTGAAGGATCGGCAATTAATTTGGCTGCTGTGCCAGTTTTTGCCCATGTCTTTGAACATTATGTCAGAGTATATTTTCAGGTCAGGGCATCACCAAGCCTTTCTCTTGAACTGATGGAACAGTTTGGCTTTGTTTACTCTTCGGAGTGCGGTTATGCATCACTGGAAAACACAGCCGTATGTCCGTACTGTGGCGGACACATAAGCACATCTGGTCCGGTTTACACTGGTAACCTTTTTTCGAAGGAATTAATCCAAGCTGCACTTAAGAATTCTGCTATGTGCAAACCGTGCAACAAGCTGTTTCAAACTGCATTGCAGGAGATTGTCCTGCCATATTATTATGAACTGAGCAGTCTAGCAAAAGTTCTGAAAAAACAGGTTCCTTCCGCACTAAAAATTGTGGACATTCTTAAGGGATTTGGCTATGAAAGTTCTCCCACATCTTTTTCATATAGCGGCGTTAAAAGCAGGGCACCTGTGTCTGTGGTCAAGTCAACGTTTTACCTTTGATCAATAAAGCAAAAAATCTTTAATAATCAAAAATGGAGTTTATAGAATGTTGAATATTGATACATTAAGTTATGACAATGATGTAGTCCTGGATATCAATTACAGGGCCAGAGGCATTTCAACCACATTTAATGGCGGCGCAATGCCTAATATTTCCAGAGTTATACACCATCATGTTTCTGACGGGTTTGACCTTAAAGAAGAATACAGCAAGCTTGCTGCTAAGTTTGGTTTGAACCTCAATGAGGCCATTATATTTATTACCGCCGCTGACGTCCGCAAAGCGCATATTATGCATGAATGCCAGTGCAACGGGGTGCGCGCGGTGGTTTCCCTTACAGCTGGATTTACCAACCCATACATTATTTCTGCTGGTGAAATTCATTCTCTAATGGATACCAGAAGGTCTACAGTGAACATTGCGGTTTTTGTTGACAGGCGGCTAAATCGCGGTGCCCTTGTTGACGCTGTAAGGGTAGTGTCCGAGGCAAAGGCTGTATCACTTTTTGAGTTGACTGGAGGCATTATGCATGGCACGACGTCGGATGCGGTTGCCGTAATTGCCAACAGTTCAGGCATGGCTGAGAGTTTTTCTGGACCAATAACGCCTGTAGGCAGATCAATAACCATGGCAGTATTTAAAGCGCTATCAGATGCCGTAAAATTAAAAAATATTTCACCTTAAATACGGGTTTACATATTCTACATTTAATGAAAAAAATGATAATAGGCGGGCATGAAAGTGAATCTGATGCTCAGATCCTCATAGTTAATCCCTCAGACCTGCAACCGGTTGACAGCGTAAGTTACACAAACAGCACAAAGGAGATAAAGGAAGCTGTAGACATGGCAAGCGAGGCCTTTACAAAATATTCGATTATGCCTCTGGCAAGCAAGGCGGAAATGTTGAAAAAAGCCGCTGAACTGATCCAGCACGACAAAGAACAGCTTGCCGTATTGCTGGCAAAAGAATCAGGTAAGCCAATATCTGATGCAAGAACCGAAATATCCCGGGCTATATCAGTGTTTACAAATTCGGCCGAAGAAGTTAAAACAGCCATCGAAGGCAAAACATACAGGCCAGACGCGTACAGTTACCCTACTGATAATGATAAAAGAATTGTGCTTGAGATCAGGGAACCGCTGGGCGTTATAGGCGCTATTCTTCCGTTTAACTTTCCTGCCAACAGCTTTGCCCACAAGGTGGCCCCAAATCTTGCTCTGGGCAACACCGTCATTGTAAAACCATCATCACAGACGCCCCTGACAGCCATAGAACTTGCTAAACTGATGTACAGGGCAGGCTTCCCTCAGGGTACAATAAGCGTTGTTGTTGGGAATGCAGAAAAGATCGGGACGGCAATGGCTACAGACAAGCGCATCAGCGGGATAACATTCACCGGGTCAACCAAAACGGGGAATGCCATTGCAGCACTGGCATACAACAAAAAATTAATGCTTGAACTGGGAGGCTCTGACCCCTTTATTGTATTCGAAGATGCTGACTTGGAGAGGGCTGCAAGAGTTGGGGTAAGGGCAAGGTTTGAATATGCCGGGCAGAACTGCAATGCTGCAAAAAGGTTTATCGTCCATGAGCGGGTTTATGATGAATTTACAAGGAGATTTATAGGGCTGGCAGGCAGTTTAAGGGTTGGCAACGCCCTTGATGAAAGCACGGAAATGGGTCCCCTGATAAACAATTCTGCAGTACAGGAAGCCAAATCGATAGTAAAAGATACTGTAGATAAAGGTGGTAAACTGCTGCTTAATAGGGAGACGGTTAATGCTGGACAAGGATATTTTATGGGGCCGGTTGTTATTGGAGATGCTGACATTAAATCTAGGGCAATGCAGGAAGAAACGTTTGCTCCTGTAGCACCTATTTTTAAATTTAAAATCAAAGAAGAAGCCATTGAAGCTGCAAATTCATCTCAATATGGCCTTCAGGCGGCCATCTTCACAAATGACATATCAACAGCTCTGGATGCTGCAAAACGCATAAAAGTAGGGGCAGTTCTAATAAATGACAGCACGAGGTTAAGATGGGATACTTTGCCATTTGGGGGATTAAAGGATAGCAGCATTGGTGAAAGGGAGGGCATTAGAAGCACAGCGATTGCATTTTCTGAAGCTAAGTTAATTTCTCTTGGAGCATGGTCACATTGAAATCTGGACATGCCGCAAGAACTTCCAGAGCGCTGCAGCTTGCAGCTAAAGAAGGTTACGAATCGCTTTGCGCAACTAGGTCATTTAATGTATATTATCTAACTGGTTTCTGGGGCAATGGTATTTATACAAATAACGGAACAGATGAAAGGCTGTTTGTATCAATCCTGGAATCCGACAGGGCCAGGCACAATTCTAAAGTTGAAGTTACAACATATAAAGCCGGTGAGCTTTTGGGACAGCTAAGCGAATTTTTCGGGGGCAGAAAGGTAGCCTGTGACGACAATTCTTACAGGTATTTGGAAACAATTTTTGAAAAGGTAAATGCAAAACCCACAGACATCCTTGAAAGGGTCAGGTCAGTGAAGTTTGATGACGAAATATCGATAATGAAAGATGGCGGTAAAATTATGGACATGGTTTATGAAAATGCACTGAAATCTATGAGCGAAGGTATGAGGGAGAGGGATCTTTATGCAAAGGTCGTCAGTGAGATAATCAGGCACGGAGGGGATGTGATACCATATGAAGATACCATTGGGACTGAAATAGTAGCATTTGGCGAAAATACATCTTACCCTCATTATTCACCGCCCTCGGCAAGGGCGCTCAGGCCAGGGGACCCTGTGCTGATGGATTTAACCCTCCGCTATAATGGCTACATAATTGATTTTACCAGAACCGTTTTCTTCAAAAGGGCTGAAGAAAGGATGGAAAAAATATACAATGATGTTATGGAGGCCCAGGCTCTGGGCATAAAGAGCCTTAAGCCAGGAATGGAAGGAAAGGAACTAGACAATATAGTGCGGGAATCATTTGGAAGCAAAAAAGATAGGTTCAGCCATTCGCTGGGACACGGCGTTGGGGTTGAGGTTCATGAAAGGCCATTTGTTGCACCAAGAAGCACGGATAAACTGGAACGCGGTTCATGCATAACTATCGAACCCGGGCTTTATTTTGATGGCGACTTTGGCGTAAGAATTGAAGACTCAATGATCGTTGATGATTTGCCGGTTTTGCTTACAAATTATCCCAGGGAACTTATCATAATTTAAGAAAAACGTAATATTTTTGTGCCGGTGAAAAGTTTAATTATACACCTAATTAATATTGGCTGTTATGAGCAGACCAGCAGAATTAGGGGAACTGAAGGACGGATCTTATGTTATACTTGAGGATTCTCCTTGCAGGGTGGTTGAACTTGAAAAAAGCAAACCAGGAAAGCATGGGAGCGCGAAGGTCAGGATAGTTGCCATAGATATCTTTACTGGATCTAAAAGAAGCTATGTGGGTCCAGCCAGCTCCAGGGTAGATATTCCAGTCATAGAAAAGGGGGCAGGCCAGGTGCTGAGCATAACCGGAAACACGGTGCAGCTAATGGACCTTCAAACATTTCAGACGTTTGATGCAGATTCAGTTGAAGAGGAACTCAGGCCAAAGCTAAAGGAAGGTCAGGAAGTTGAATACTGGAAAGTCATGGAAAAGGTAAGGATAGTCAGGATCAAGTCTTAAAGGGCAATATTTTTATTGCATATTTTTAATAACAATTATGCCCAGTCCAGTGGCTCACTCAATAGACGGGCGGACTGACCTTTGGGAATGAAGAAATGTAGTGGGCTGGATAAATGGGCCGGTAGTTCAGTGGTAGAATGCCCGCCTCGCACGCGGGAGGCCGCGGGTTCGAGTCCCGCCCGGTCCACTGATTTGGATGGTAAAAAATGAAAGTAAAAGAGCTGGAGTATATGGGTGACGCGCTGCTGGAGGTGGACGGCTCTACAATAGACGAATGCTTTGAAGGTGCTGCATACGCCTTTCTGTCACTGACATATGATGTTAAAATGGTAGATTTAAAAATTCACAGAAAAATTGAGCTTGATGGCCTGGACCTGCAAAACCTGCTGTACAAATGGCTTGAAAAACTTCTGATATTTCTTACTGCCGAAAATTTGGCCGCCGGCAAAGTAGATGTTGCTGTAAATGGATTCAGGCTTAAGGCAGATATCTGGGGCGAACTGTACTCAAGAAAAAAACACGGTTTTAAAAGGGAAGTAAAGGGCATAACTTACCATTTGATGTCAATAGAAACACTCCCCAATAAATGCCAAATGAGGTTTTTGGCGGACCTGTAGGTGATAGGATCATGGAAAATGACGTCGCAGAATTGTTCAAACAAGCCTCAGAAGAGAAAGACCTGCTGCAGAAGTTCAGGCATGTTGAATTTTTGATAACGCTCATCAAGATCAAACATGGAATAGAGGTCCCATTTAAGAAGGGCTATAACGGAAACTTAGATACAGCGAGGAAGCTGTACGCTGAGGGAAAATATGAAGATTGCATTTATGAGCTAAGAAAGGTAAAATCGGATATTGTCAAAGAAATTGCTAGGTTGCAAAATGCATCAAGAAAAGTGAGCTCATCAGCTAAAAACATTCCTGATTCATAAACCGGCATCTAAAATAATAGCGAATTTATTTTATATAGCAATTGGATTTTTCCCAGGCTCTGTCAATACATTCTAGATAACTCAACTACTTTTCAAAACCTTTGCTGATAAATGCAATGGTTATCCCTTTTATCTAGTCGATACGAACCCGCAACTGCCAAAGTGCTTTTTCAAAGATTTGCGCCTCGGCTGGATACGATTCCGCCTCAGCGGCCGTCATCATTATTTGTAGATATCACTTTTTATAAGCAAGTGCATCGCTAAAGCGCATGAAATTTACGACTTCCCTTAAACTGCTAGAGTCATTCTTGCAATGACGACTTAGATAAGCTTATAAAAAATAATCTGCATATAAAATATATTATGTGCAGAATTTTTGCTGCCGCACTGGCTGAGGGTCCGGTTGGCCCCGTGCTAAAGGCAGGACTCAAGAGGCTTGAGTACGGCGGTTATGATTCGTCCGGCATGGCTGCTGTTGATCAAGGCAAACTGCAAATTAAAAAGGGCGTGGGCAAGCTTGATGAGGTAGATAAATCAGTAAAATTTGATGAACTTCCAGGCTGTATCGGCATAGCCCACAACAGGTGGGCAACGCATGGCTATCCGTCAGTCACAAATGCTCACCCGCAGGTTGATTGCACAGGCAAAATAGCGGTAGTGCACAACGGCGTAATCGAAAATTTCTTTGAAATCAAGGAAAGGCTTGCTGAAAATGGCCACGAATTTAAGTCAAGGACAGACACCGAAGTAATTGCCCATCTTATCGAGGATTATATTAAAAAAGGAATGGATTTTCTGAATGGCACGATCAATGCTATGAAGGATTTGAGGGGGTCTTATGCTCTGGCAATACTATATTCAGCTGAACCTAACACAGTTATACTTGTTAAAAATGAAAGCCCTCTCATGCTTGGCATAAGCGATGAAGGAAATTATGCGGCCTCCGATGCTGTCGCCTTTGTGGATCACACCAACAGGATCATCCACCTGGAAGATGGGGAACTTGCGGTTATTACCCCTAAAAGCTATAAAATATACCGCATAAGTGATGGAGAATCTGTAAACCACGAAATTGAAACCGTTGATATAAGTGTAAGCGATGTAGATAAGGGAGGCTACAGGCACTATATGCTGAAAGAAATAATGGAGCAGCCTGTGGCTATAAGCTATGCCCTCAACCTGCAGGCGCAGTACCTTGATGTGGTCAGCGAACTGGTCAGGAGGTCAAGGATCACCTATCTAATAGGTGCCGGCAGCTCTTATCATTCATGCATGGCAGGCAGTTACATGCTATCGCAGATTTCGGGGATGCCAACGATACCTGCCGTTGCAAGCGAATTTATCCAGCAATTCGGCAAAACGCTAAATCCGGATTCAACCACTATCCTCGCAAGCCAGTCAGGAGAGACGGCTGACGTGCTAAAAGTTGCAAGCTATGCCAGGCTAAAGGCAAGCACAGTAATTTCTATTACTAATGTGGTCAGTTCTACCATAACGAGGCTTTCAAGGGCTTATATAGTTCAGCAGGCTGGGCCGGAAATAGGGGTTGCAGCCACAAAAACATATACAACCCAGCTTCTTGTTTATTATCAGCTGGCCGTAGAGCTTGCAAGAAAATCAGGGTCAATTACGGAAGCGAACAGTTACATGAAAGGCCTGCACGAACTTCCACGGCTGGCGGAAAAGGTTCTGGAAGATGTTAGTGAACCGGTTAACAGGCTTGCGGCTGAGCTTAAGGATGCTAACCATATTTTCTTTTTAGGCAGGGGCATAAACACGGCTACAGCATATGAAGGAAGGTTGAAGATGCTGGAAATATCTTATATCCCTTCAAGCGCGTTTTCCGCGGGGGAAAGCAAACACGGCCCCATAGCCCTTATTGAAAATAACAGCCCAGTAATATTTGTCGCTCCTGACGATACATCCAGAAAGGTGATAATGGGTAACATAATGGAAATTAAGGCGAGAGGAGGCAAGGCTATCGTTTTTGGGGATGAAAATGATTCAGAACTAAAACAGGCCTCTGACGAATTTATAGGGATGCCCCAGATTGACGAGATGCTATCACCGATAATTTACATATTGCCGCTACAGCTGCTTGCATACAATACAGCAATATTGAAGGGATACGATCCTGATAAGCCCAGAAACCTGGCAAAATCTGTTACGGTGCTGTAAATTGTTAACAGTTTACCTTCCCGCGCCTGCTTCAACAACCCTTGCAATATTAATGATACTGTTTGGGCCGTTAATGGCATTTTTCCTTCTCTGGAAAGCAATAGGGTTGAAGGGCTACGCGTCAATATTTGCATATTCAAGCGGGAAAAGTTACCTGTACAGAATAGACCCCCGGGTGAAGCTGCTATATGCGGTGGCCGTACCGGCACTGGCAAGCACGTTTGGCATATACGTTGGCGTTGCGCTTCTGGCATTTACACTGTTTCTTTACGGTTTTATGAACAACCCGCTCAAGGATCTAAGATTTATTGTGCTTCTTATGCTCTCCATCATTCTGCCGTCAGCCTGGATAGACAGCATAACTTTTTCCGGATTCAGAAGACTACCAAGTTCCCTGCTGATAACAATCGAGCCAGCGTCAATGGGAATAAGGGGCGTGTCAATGCTGGGTCTGCTGTTTGGCTTGGCATCATCAGTACCTGCTGCTCTGGCCGTAGCTGCAGCATTTATAATTGTTTTTACATCATCACCTTCAGATTTGCTTACCAGCATGGTTAAATCAAAGGTGCCCTATGAACTTGCGTTTGCAATGACCCTTGCACTTGTTTCGATACCCAAGGTCCTTGACTCGTTTTCTTCACTTACTGAAGTGCTTAGAAGCAGGGGGTTTTTGGGAACGTTTAACTTTCAACCCATCAAGACGCTATTCCAAAGGTTCTGGACATATTTATTCAGCTCCGGCCTCATAGTGGCTGACTTTGTCATAGACGTGCTAAGGTCATCCCAGAACATTGCAGTTTCAGCTGACATAAGGGGATTCAGGGCAAGCAAAAAAAGAACGTATTACCGCGACTTTAGAATGAAATCAGTTGATTGGGCACTATCATTTGTACTGCTTATAGCATTCGTGATTGCAATTTTAAGATGATAACAGGCAAATGGATTTATGCGCTGAACTTTCATTGCCACTGCTGTATCTCAGAAATATTACCGGCTTGCAACGACATAACTGATCACAATGAAAGCCCATTCCATAAGGATGACCAAGCGTATGGTGGCCAGAACGCGATTTATGGCAAATATGCTTTGGACGCAAAAGGGCCCATTAACGACCTGGTTATGAGATTTATCCACAAGCAGGGAGTTCCCTTGTGCCAGCAGGCTATTCCCCAACAGCTGTGCTACAGTTAAAAATACAAGCTGAAAACATTGACTTAATTGATCAGGCTCAACTCGAAGCACGTCAGCATGAGCCGGTTACAATAACTGCCCGATTTTTCTAGCTTTAAATCTCTCTTACCTGCCCATTGCCATATATTATATATTTGGTTGTTGTAAGCTCCCTTATCCCCATCGGCCCCCTGGCGTGAAGTTTTTGGGTGCTTATCCCAACTTCAGCTCCAAACCCGAACTGTTCACCGTCAGTGAATCTTATGGAAGCGTTTACGTAAGTGCATGCCGCATCGACGTTGTTCGTAAAATATTCAGCATCACTGATGTTACTTGTAATTATAGCTTCTGAATGCTTTGTTCCATGCGCATTTATGTGTCCCACCGCCTCTTGGACAGAGTTCACTACCTTAATTGCCAAGGTCAGGTCAAGGTATTCCGTGTCCCAATCTTCCGACGAAGCTGGCTCTATTGTGGGGTCAATCTTTATCGAGAATTCGTCGCCCTTGACTCTTACCCCATATTTTCTCATTTCACCAACAATCTTTGGAAGGTATTCCTCTGCTATGTTTTTATGGATCAGCACCTTCCTCACTGCATTGCAGACTGCTGGCCGCTGTACCTTCGCATTTACAATGATCTTCGTTGCCATCTCGAGGTCTGCATCGCTGTTTACAAATATGTGATTGTTGCCAGCCCCCGTCTCTATCACTGGCACCGTTGAGTTGCCTACGATATAATTTATGAAACTCGAGCTTCCGCGAGGCACAATTATATCAATTGCTCCCCTTAACCTGATCATCCTGTCCACTATGGACCTGTCCGGATCTTCAATCACCTGCACCGCGTTTTTATCAATTATGCCATTAAGCGAATCCTGCAGCACCTTTCCGATCGCCACATTTGACCTTACCGCTTCAGAACCACCCCTCAATATTACCGCATTGCCTGACTTTACCGCCAGACCCGCAATGTCAATTGTCACGTTGGGCCTTGATTCATATATGGCCCCTATGACCCCAAGGGGAACCCTGACCTTTTTTATCTGCAAACCGCTATCTGTTTTCCATCCTTCCACTACCTCCCCGATGGGATCAGGCAGTGCGGAAACTTTCATAAGGCTTTCAGACGCATCCCTTAACCTGCTCTCATTTAAAGCAAGCCTGTCCAGCAGCGGTGAGCTGGGAAACTTCCTTTTGTACTCCTCGACGTCACTGCTGTTGGCATCGATTATTTCCTTAGCATGACCCATTAAGGCATTTGCCATGGATTCTATAGCCCTTTGCCTTACAGGGTTTGATACTTGGGAAAGCGAGTAGGAAGCCTGCCTTGCCAGATCCGCTTTAAGCATCAGTTCATCCATGAACATGGTGTGTGCAGCCGGCATTATTATTGCTTTATGTTAACTTTCAATTCAGAACTTCATATTCCAGCACAAGCATGCCGTAATAACCTGCAATGCCGTAAATCGGTGCTTCATGAGTTGTTTTCACGGAATTAAGAATGCCGGCCAGAATCAGCAGCTGCCAGTAGCTGTCAGGCCTGGCGCCTTTCAGTATCCTGCTGTCAATGTCAAGCAAAAGTGAAGCGTTACCAGAATTCACAAAATCCATCACAATTTTATCGTATTTAACAGCCATCTTGCTGTAACCGTACGGCCCGCCTTCAGAATGCGTGTGAGCATGGTCAGCGCTGATTATTATTCCAACCTTATCTGGAGTAGCCGTGAGATTTGCTGCCAGCATTTTTCCAAACCTGAATAGTGTGCTCCTTTTAAGCGCTCTGCCTGGAGATATTATTATGACCTCTTTTGCTGAATGAAAAAATGATAACGGAATTGAAGATCCCCAATCAAGCGGGATGACAGACTCTTTTCCTGATTCCGTGCCATAGTTAACTTCAATGACCGGCAGGCGTCCAGATTTTGCGTTCAGGAACAAGCTGTGTGCCAGTTCCCTGTCCACTTTATAGCATTTATCTTCATCGCAGACCCTTTCAGAATATACGATAAGCAGATGGTCGTTTACCCTTAAATTGTGCGGCGTAACAATCACAAATTTGCTTATTTCATGGGATTTTGACCCGCAAGTCCTGAGCTTTTCCCTCATAACTCTAAAATTGGCATCAGTTTCATCCATCAACTCATCCCCGTGGGATGATAAGCATAGGTGAGCTATCATACGTAACCAAATAATTTTGAAGATTAATTAATCTGCTGCTTTTTGCAAAAAAATATAAAATGCGGGCTAGGTTACAGCAGATTCTAACCGTTATGGTATTTCGTAGAAATGTTTTTAATTTCGATGTTCTAAACAGCAATTATGATTGAGAATTTGGCAAGGCAGTTTGGCAAGGAAATAAGCCACAAATCACGGGAAGTGTATGAAGTTATATTGCCGCCAATTGACATGTACGTGGATGGCAAGGATCTTGTAGTTGAAGTTGACCTGCCCGGATTTAGAAAGGAAAGCATTGATACTAGGATAACGGAAACCACCCTGAGCGTTGCAGCCACCAGAGAAAAGGACCAAACGGCAACATATTACTGGGAGCAGAGGCCGTTGAGGATTAACAGAACAGCAATCCTGCCAGTAAAAGTTGATGTAAAAGAGGGGGACGAACCCTCAGGAAAATACGAGAATGGAGTCCTAACAATCAGGTTACCAATAAAGGGCATCAGGTCCGTAAAGATAGAATGAAGTTTGAAATCACGCACACTTGAAAAGTTAAAATCAGTTTTTTCTTTTTTTACCACAGTACCAGTAAAGGGAAATATTGAACTCGCTGCCGGTTCGCTTTATATCCTCCCCCTTGTTTCCTTTATAATAGTGCTCCCCGCGGCAGCAGCAAAATATCTGCTTGATATGAGGTTCTCTCCAGTTCTTGCATCGATTATTTCAATATCGCTGCTCTATGCCATGACGGGGATAATTCACCTTGATGGCCTGAGCGACATGTTCGATGGGCTGGCTAAGCAGGGGGATGCTGGACAGAAAATAAGAGCCATGAAGGACGTCAATACCGGCGTTGCGGGAACAGCTGCTATCATAATTGTGGTTATAACAGAGACTTTTGCACTTTCAGAGATAAACGGTTCATTTCTGTTAATTCTTTCCTTCCTTCTTACCGCTGAGCTTTCAGCCAAATTGTCAATGGTAACAGTAATGGCATTTGGAGATTTCAGGGAAGGCCTTGGCATGATGTTTAAGGCCAGCTTTAAAGCCAGCCATTTTTTTTACTATCTGCTGATTTCCTTAATATTCATTTTTTTAATCAGGTATTACTGGTTTATGCTGGCTGCAGGGTTTGTGACAGGATATATAATTTCAAAAATTTCGAAGGCATACTTTGGGGGGGCAAGCGGTGATGTAGTAGGAGCTGCAAATGAGTTATCTAGGGTTATCACCATGTTATTGATGTGCTTGGCATATTAATGGCAGGGGGAAAGAGCGTGAGGCTGGGCTATGACAAGTTAGTCGCAGAATTGATGGGGATTCCAATTATCGTGTACACCTATGGGTCGCTCAGACATTCACTAGCGCAGCCTGTTTATGCCGCCGTTAGCAACAATTCTCCGAGCGCAAATAACCTGCTGAAATCTATTGGCGCCAGCACGATCTTGACGCCTGGGACGTCATATGCTGATGATGTGGCTTTCCTGTCAAGGATGCTTGGCAAGCCATTCCTTACGCTGGCTGCAGATTCCATATTCCTGAGGCCATCCCACATAAATCAGATGATTAATGCGTTTCAGGGAAGAAGCGTTGCCGCTGCAGTTAAAATTAATGACATGATTGTATATGTCGGGCTCAATGTTGTTGTACCGGGAGATTTCGAAGACCGGGTGTATTATTTTGAAGACAAAACGCTGGGAGTTTCCGTAAACACAACAGCGGATATAGATAAAATAAGGCGAATAATATGGAATGGTGGATATTCATCACTGCTGCAGTAATACTTGATGCCGCGCTGGAATATCCAAATGCGGTGCACCCTGTAGCATGGATGGGAAGATACATTGGAGCCATAGACAGGGCAAGGCACCCCATGGGCAAAGGCGCTGAACTGCTGCTTGGCGCGCTTGCTCTTTTTTCTGTTGTTGCCATTTGTGCTGCAGCCGGATTTCTAGTTTCCTGGATTTATTATTTTCCAGTGTTCTTCATAGTTTACATTTACCTGCTTAAATCTACCTTTTCAGTTGGCGGGCTGATAAGGCATGTAAAAGCATGCGAAACGGAGAACACGGAAGAGCTAAGGGCAAACGTGGCAAAGATAGTCGGGAGGGATGTAACTTCGCTGGACAGCCATCACCTGTATTCTGCCGCCATAGAATCCTCGGCTGAAAACATTGTAGATTCTGTAATAAGCCCACTTTTTTACTTTGTCATATTCGGGCTTCCCGGCGCCCTGGCCTACAGGGCAATCAACACTGCCGATGCAATGATAGGCTACAGGGATGCCAGGCACATTTGGTTTGGGAAGGTAACCGCTATGGTGGACTACGCAGCCAACTATGTGCCTGCCAGAATATTTATGCTGGTACTGGTTATAGTAAAGGGAAGAAAATTTAAGGGCATGGTGGAAAATTTAAGCGGATTAAGGATTAATGGATTTTACCCCATGCTCCTTTTTTCCCTGCTTATTGGAGTAATGCTTGAAAAGCCCGGGGCATATAAAATAAACAGCGGAGGGCGAATGCCTGAAGCGAGGGATGTGAAAACGGCTGTAAAGATTACAGCCATAGCTTCTTATTTGTTTATATTTATGTTAATAGCAGCATCTGTTGCATTTGGTTTACCACGGTGGTTCTAGGGATATAAGAGATGGGACGATAGATTTCTCATATTCTACAAATCCCTACCGCCCCAGATTTATTGAGCGCTACCTGAAAATGGCTCAATTTGAAAAATATCCATATTGCGAGGACGAACTTGAGAAAGAAATAAAATCAAAGTTCGGAATCGAAGGAGAAGTTACCATCGGTGCCGGGATCACAGAGCTGCTGTACATGGTTGCACATGCAACCCGAAAGTCACCATCCGTAATCATGAAGCATACTTATGGCGAATATGAAAGAGTTTCAGGGCTGTTTGAAAAGCCAGTTCATTTTATAGATTCTCTGGACCCTGGTGTGGGAGAATTTTTAGGTAAAAAGAACTCCACGATATTCTTTGCCAACCCCAATAATCCGACCGGAAAGCTTTATGACTATATATCAGAACTCATAGACGGTGCAGAAAGGAACAATTCCACTCTCATCCTGGATGAGTCGTTTATCAGCTTTGCCGACAGGAAGCCTAAATATAGCTTTGCTGACAACCTTATAGTCCTCAGGAGCTTCACAAAAGAATACAACGTTCCAGGCATAAGAATTGGATATGCTATTTCAACAGGTTCATTCAAAAAAAAGCTTGTGGAGTACAGGATGCCTTGGGGAATAGGGGCAGCTGGATGCATGGCAATTAAAGCAATTTTGGAAAACCGGGGTTATTTAAAATCCACGTTACCAAAAATAAAAAATGAGCGGAAAAGGCTTGAGAAAAAGCTAGGATTAAGAACAGATGCAAACTTTTTTCTGGCAGATGTAGAGGATGCAGCCAAAATCACCAGGCAGTTGGTTGATGGAGGTGTGCTGGTGAGGGATTGCACCTCATTTGGGTTACCGACAATGATAAGGTTTTCAGTTAAGAAGCCAAGAGAAAACGGGAAACTGGTCGCAAGATTGCTTAAGCTCAAGCGGCTTTCATTACCTTCAGAAATGCTATACCAAATTTAAGCTCTCCAGGAATACTCCAAAGCCCACAGCCATGAGTTGGCCTCCATGAGCAGGGCCTTTGCATTATTGTGGGTTAAAGTATCAAAGGCAGAATTGTAATCCAACCACATGTAACCTATGTGCTCATCACTCAGCTTTACGGAATCTATATCTGATTTCATGATGTAATATATAACGTCCTTTTTTACTTTGGTTCTTTCCTTCATGAACTGATACCTTACTTTGTATTTAAAGCCGTCCAGCACCCCGACCTGGTTTATGCCTGTCTCCTCCTTTACTTCCCTTATCGCAGCAGTGATTGAGTCCTCGCCGCGCTCAATGTGGCCCTTTGGAAATTCCCAGATGTGCCTCCTGCTCATCAGGACAAGGTAAATGGGAACGCCTCCCTTTGCTAATCTAAACAGCACTCCTCCTGCCGAGTGCTCCTCTGCCTCCTGCATAGATTGTACAGATGCCTATCAACTTTTAAATCTTTTTAAGATTCCCCTGTGCTGCGCTTTGCTGCCACGAATTTTTGAAGAGATATGTTAATTATCTCCCTCTGTCAATATATTTTGATTTGAGCGTTCAGACTAAAAGGCTTAAGGTAATATTTTCTGTGCTGGCAGCACCCAGCAGGTTAGAAATACTGAAAATTCTGTCAGCAAAGGGCGGAATGACCTACACAGAATTAAAGGAGGCAGCAGGTTTTATGCCAAAGCGGGAATCCGGAAAATTTGCCTATCATTTGAAAAAGCTAGTGCAGCAAAGCCTCATAGTTCAAAACAGGCAGGAAAGAAAGTACACTCTTTCTCCGCTGGGGAGGCTCGTGCTTACGCTTTCAAAGCAAATTGAGGAGCAGACAATTTTATCCAGCGGCAGGCTCTTTGTAAGGGAAACAAGCCAGAGGATGGAGGAATTTGACCCTTCTAAAATCGTTCAATCTCTGGTTAAGGAAGCAAATATGCCGCTGGAGATGGCGCAGAACATAGCAACCGAAGCAGAATCAAGAATATATAAATTTCAGCTCAATTACCTTACATCCCCGCTGATAAGGGAAGTGGTTAACTCAATACTCCTTGAGCAGGGGTATGAGCAGTACTGGAGAAGGCTGAGCAGGCTTGGAATGCCAGTGTATGACCTTGAGGTCTTGCTGGAAGAATCCAGCAAGAGCGGCTATGGCTTGGAGGAAGCCATCTACGGTTCAGCAAACAGGATTTTTTCAGATTACCTGATGAGGTCACCCATCCCATCTGAGATTGTCGACTCCCACCTTAATGGCGATATACATTTACCGAGGCCGGAGACCTGGATGCTTAAGCCAGATATAGTAGTGGTAGACATAGAAAGGCTGAGAGATTTTCCCGCTGCTAACGGAATAATGGATGATTCCGGTGGCCTGCTCAGGTTGATCTATGAACTTTCCCGCGAGGTGTCTGGTGAAATTTACATCAAGGGAGGTGAAAAAATCGTGGAATCAATGGGGAATACTTTCTTCAAAGTGGTGCATGATCTTCTGCCAAACCACTGCCGCGCGCCGGTTGTTACAGTTGAGACAACAAATACTAGCCGAGAAACCGTTTCAAATTACGAAAAGTATAACCTGAGCGTCAGGAAACCCAGGGTTATATTGTCAACGGATTATTCTTCATTGCCCGATGACTGGAAAGCTAGCTACCTGATACACAAGGACCAGAAAACAATGATGGGGTCAAACTGGAATGGAGATATGGGGCTAGAAATACAGATGATTGCATCATCAATTAACCTGCCCAGGCTTGCCTATGAATCACAGGGGGAGGAAAGTTATTTCAGGATCAAAAGCCTGCTCTTAAAGGACATGCTTAAAGATGCAATGGCCCAAAAGACCAAATTCATTGTGTCCATGATCAACGAGGGCCAGCTTCCCTACTTAAGGTCGCTTATAATGAGGCATCCCAGCGAATACATTACCACATTGCTTAACCTGACTGGCCTAAAGGAATCAATGATAATAATCAACGTGGATAAAGAGAATGTAGTAAAGGAAGAACTTGACTTTATTTCAATGATTGCCGACAAGATTACTCCATATGTTTCATTGATAGGAGATGATGGGAACAGGAGGCTGGCCATGCTGGACCAGGAGAGGCACGGAAAAAAGATTTCTTCAACAGGCATGTATTCGCAGGGGTTCATGATTGAAAACAAAAATGATGGAATGCTGGGAGAAATAATGGAACTTAACAAGGTTCTTAAAGGCGGCCTTTCAATAACTGAAAACCTTAATGAAGATTATATTCCGCTGGACGGAATAACTCACCTAGCAAAACGCAGGGAAATCGTTTGCAGCGTATGCGGCTGGACAAATCCTGTAACGCTGGAAAGGTGCAGGCACTGCAATGCACCTTTGCAGGCCAAAAGGTGATCGGATTGACTATCATAAAAATAGGTAAACTTGTTCCAAAGGTGCACGCTGATGCGTTTGTTGCCAAAACGGCATATGTGGCCGGTAATGTAACGCTTGGCAGAGGCGTCAGCGTTCTGCCGGGTGCTGTTATAAGGGGCGACGAGGAATTGATCAGCGTTGATGAATTTTCAAACGTGCAGGACAATGCTGTGCTGCACTCAGACCCGGGCTTTCCAACAGTGATAGGCAAGAGAGTGACAGTGGGTCATGGGGCAATAGTTCATGGAGCGAAGGTCAATGATGATTGCCTGATAGGCATGGGTTCAATAATCCTTAACGGGTCAGTGATAGGCAGGGGGAGCATACTGGGGGCAGGCGCCCTTGTAACAGAAATGAAAGAATTTCCAGATATGAGCGTTTTAATGGGTTCTCCAGCAAGAATTGTCAGGAAAACAACAAATGAGGATTTAGAGCTGATAAATAACAGTTACTTAGCGTATCTAAAAAAATAAAAAATGAGTAAAGATGACCTAATTTCCTTTAAACGCTGTCACGTGTTCGTCCACGTATCCCATAAGAAGCCCGCCCTTGAGGAATGGTTGGTATTTTGGTATTATCCAGAATCTCATTAAAAGAATATCAATTACTCCAGCAATGATAAACCCTGATATCCATGACCCGTCAAATAGGTATGGCTGAATTGGCGATGGCACATATATCAGCACTGTTCCAATTATAAATGCAATTATGGCTGCTGGATTTATTCCTTTCCAGTAAGTATAATCCCCATGCATTCTGAATACATCCCTTGGATTGAACCACATTCTCCTAATTACAACATAGTCAAGAACTAGCACGCCTTCGACAACCCCAAGCAATCCGCCATATGTCAATAGCCAGGTGTATAAATAGGAATAAGCTGAACCGTAGAATGAATATGCGCCTATGATGAGGCTTATGATTATCCCTATTACCACACCCCTGAACCAGCTTAATCTTTTTGGCAGTGAATTGGCTATATCATAGCCCGGAGCCACTGTGTTGGCAAAAGTGTTTACTGCAAATGTTGATATGAGTATTAGTATTAACGCGGGGACTGTATATATGGCTGGCACATGCACCACGGTTAAAAGTATAGGGTCCCAGATCTGCGTGTGGTAAAGCGCCATTGCGGCCCCTGTCGCAGTTGCGCCCAGGAACCCGACTATCAGCATGTAAAATGGCATTGGGATCTGCCCGTAAATTTGTGCCTTCTGCGATTTGCTGAATCTGGTGTAGTCAGGCATGCTCATGGCCATTGTTGCCCAGAATGCCACAACCGCATTTGTAAAAACAATTGCGCTTATCCATAGCTGTGTTCCGCTTACGGAAGTTGGGATGGAAAATATTGGAGTAAAGTTGAACTTAGCCTGAGACATGAAAGGCACCCAGATCAATATAAATGCTATAGCGATAAGGGGTGCGGCTATCCTGGCAAACCACTTTAATGCCGGCTGAGCCTTTGTGGGTGGTGAATAATAAAACAACACTATCTGCGCAATAATGGCTATTACAAATATTGACCAGAATATTGTTGGATATGCGGCTGCTATTGTCGCAGGGCCATACGAGCCACTTGCAACCAGTTTGTCTATAACGCTGTAATTCCCTGACATTACAATGTATATCCCGGATGCTGCTTCTGCCAGTATGTAAGTTTCAATGCCCCACCAGCCCATAGAAATAATTGCCCTTATCCAAGAGGGAAGCCATGCACCAAAAGTTCCCCACCTTGACCTTGTAAGTTGTGTTTCAGCTAGCCCATATCTGGCACCGCCGTGCGCTTGAAGTATCATTGGTATCAGCACTATCACGCTGCCCACAAAGTCCAGGATCAGTGTAAGGGTTATGTTTAACCCCAGCACCAGACCAAGTGAAACCAAGCTCCAGCTGGCAACGATAAACGCCATGCCGAACCACAGTGCTGCGAATGTGCCAGCGCCCCAGTTTCTTAAATTCACAGGGGTTGGATGGAAATCTTCGTTCCATAAAAGTGGCTGATCCGGGAACTTGGCAGTCATTTCAACCTGCCCTGTTTCTGGATAATATTTTACATCGTTTTTGTACACGTCAACGTTATTTTCCTTGCTTACCTGTATGGTATCTTTTTTTACCATCAATTTTTTGATGAAGAAAGTTAATTTATAAATCTTTTCAGACTGTCTCAATGCATTTTAAAGAGTGAATATTAATTCCATGGCGCGCGCAGCAAACGATTGTCCAAAAAATTACCTAAACTATAAATTTTAATTCATTAATTGTCGGTATGATTGCCGCTGCTTCATTTTTCATGAAGTATTCAACAAAGCTTTTGTAATCGACAGACAGCCCGTACACGCCTATAAACTTAACGTCATAGCCGCTTTCTGATGCGTTTTTGGCCATAATTATATCCTCTGCCGAGTCTCCCACATAAATACAGCTCTTAACATTTAACGCCTTTAACACTTTTAATAGCATAAATTCATTTGGCTTGCCCATCCATTCACCACCAGAAGAAGCTTTGACGGCATCATCCAAAAAAGCACAGGCTGAATTGTTAAAAAATGTATCAATCAACTTTCCAAGAGATTTTCTGGCTGCATGGCCTGGCCGCCCACTGGCTATCCCTATCCTGTTACCATACTTCCTTTTAAGGTAGGTTTGAACATCGGCCTCAAGTTTTACAGTTTCATTCTCTATAAATCCCCTGGAGAGCTTGAACCTGGGCTCCGCCGCGTACATTTGCTTGAAAATATCCCTGCCAAGGTAGAGCTCTTCAAATACCCTCACTAAAAGGCTCTTGGCGGGCGTTTCGGGATAATTTAACTTCTTCTTTAAAAGCAAGAGGTAGTTGAGCCTGTCCTTTTTGAAAAAGAGCTTGGACAGGCCGTCCTCGATGCTTTTTGCGCCGGCAGAACCAGCGTACATCAGCAAATAATTCAGGTTTGTAACTGAATCATTTAATACACTGGCCTTGGGCTTTATGTTTGGCCTGGATTTGAAAAGTTCAAATTTTTCTGAAGATATATCTTTCAAAAGGTCATCTGGCAATCCAGCAAACAGCCCCATTAAAATCCCGTACACGGAGTCCCAGTCGTTATTAAATCCCCCTGTAAGTCTCAGCCTGCCCACGGCGCCGTTGATTGTTTCGTCCGGTACTTGGTAGCCGGTGACCCACCTGTAAAAGAGGTTTACGGTTGTCCTGATTGTAGCGTTGTAGGATTCCCTTGTATCAATGAGAGTGCCGTCTATATCCATTATTAGACTTTCCGAATCAATATGATCATCCTTTAAATAAGAAATGCCGTTAGCAGTTGCAAATTCCCTGTATAATGACATGATCACTGCATTCCCAGAGCCGCTGTCTCCCTTGTGAAGCTCTCTTCTGAATCGCTAGCATGTATTGAATTATCAGTAAGGCCCAGGGAGAAATCACCTCTTACCGAACCCGGGGCTGCCTTTGATGCGTCGGTGCTGCCTATCATTACCCTCACGGCATCAATTGCATTCCTGCCCTCCATAATTACAGCCACTACCGGGCCAGAAGTTATAAATGAAACAAGGTTTTCAAAAAATGGCTTGCCTTTGTGCACCGAATAAAAGTTTTCCGCCATTTCCCGGTTCATTTCAACCATCTTTATATCAAGCAGCTTGAATCCCTTATCTTCAAACCTCTGAATTATTCTGCCCACAAGGCCTCTCTTTACAGCGTCTGGCTTAACCAGTATTAAAGTCCTGTTGCTCATACCTTACCTGTATGCTTCTCGGTCCACTTAAGCTTTCTTGCGTCCCTTCTCATTTTAAGCATGGATAACCTGCATTTGTTGCTGCAGAACCTGTAGACCGAGCCGTCATTCATAATGATGGTAATTCCGGTTCCTGAAACTATTGGGCGGCCACAGAATGAACAAACCTTCTTTGATACCTGCACCTCATGTCACCTTATTTTCCTGGCTTCCCTCTCGGTCTCCCTGAGCATTATTATATCGCCCATCTTTATTGGCCCTTTTACATCCCTTGTAAGAATTCTGCCCTTTTCATTTCCACTCAAAATTTTAACCCTTACCTGCGTAATTTCACCGGCAACTCCTGTCCTGCCAACTATTTGAACCACTTCTGCGGGGGTTAACTGCTCCTCCTTTTCGCTCATAGTTTACTCAAGCTCCAGTTATCTTTGATAATGAACTGACTATCTGGTCTATTATGGATTTTCCCTGGCCTGATTCAACTATGGCTACAGCGGCGGTTCCAACCTGCAGACCTGCTGCAGAGCCCAGATCTGCCTTAGTCTTCACATATATGTATGAAATCTTGCGCTCCATACAGATCATTGGCAGGTGGGCAACAACTTCTGGCGGGTCAACATCCTCCGCAATTACCACCAGCTTTGCCTCGCCCCTTTCAATGGCTTTTGTGGCTTCATTGGTGCCTTTCCTAATCTTTCCGGACTCCTTAGCCTGCTTTACCGCCTCAAGAGCTGCCTGTGACAGCTCCGCTGGCGTGTCAAATTTAACGTAACTTGGCTTTTGGCTCATCGGCTTCACCTTCGTTCTCTACACAATTAAGCATTATTAAAGGTTTTGGAGTAACGGAACGAAATTATTTGAGGCAATTTAACAAAAAATGTTTGCTAACCGTAAACTGTTATGTACAGCTCATACATTATCGCAAACCACATTATCAGCAGTGCCAAGCCACCAGCTACATAAAAACGGCCGAACCTCACTTCCCTGGTTGAACTTACCTTAGCAATCAAAAAAACGCCACCAATGCCCATCAAATTTATCAGGAATATAAGGATCGTCTCAAAAAGTGTCTGGTAAGAAGAATTTGAAGTAAATATCGATGCCAGAGGAATAAGGGGCTTGCCCAGCACGAAACTTATGAGACCTGAAGCTATCAAAAGAAAAGCCAGAACGTACCACATTTCAACCTTCTTCAGCTGCTTTATTATTTTAGAATAATCCATTTTTATTCAACTCTTGGAGCCAGGTAATACTCAAGCTTTGAGCCCTTTTGGTCAATGGGTGCCTCCACCTTCACCGGCAAACGGTTTCCGAATTGAATTGAGAGGGTATCCGTCGATGTCGAAAGCGACCTTATGAATTTTTCAAGGTATTCAACGCTGTAAGATGCCGTTGATGAATCTGCAATGTCAATTTCCTTTAATTCTGACGTGCTTGTTGTCATCGTAACCTTTACGTTTCCATATTCGCTTGAACCACTTAATGTGAGTGAACCCGATTCTCCTTTAATTACAATCTGGTCTGAAACTGTAGCTATGTCTGCAATTGCGTCCCTGAACCCCTTTAAAGTAATTACAACTTTAGCCGCAAAATTGACCTTGGGCAGGGGAACGGCGGTGTGCGATGATTCCAGGCTGTGCAAAGTGAACTCCCTCTGGTACCCGTTCCTTACCTTTATAACTACCGAGTTTCCTTCACCCAGCGAAATTTCCATAGTATCACCCTTTGAAGCCCTCTTTACCACATTTGCAAGGTCCTCTAACCTGAGCGTTATTATATATTCGCCATCACACACATATCCATCAAATGACTGGGCCAGCCATTCAAGATTTAGCATGGCTATATGTGAAGGGTCCATATTTCTCATTGTTATTTTATCTGGATGGAACTCTAGCGCTATCTCTTCCAGAAGCGCTGATGCCGCTTTTATTACTGTATTCCAGCCATTAACGTCCTTTGAAGTTACCTGCAACATACAGCCTTACTTTTATCTGGGGGCTTTATTAATACTTTCCTTTCCACAGAAAAAAATGAAATAATTTTAAATTAAAGGTTTTTATCCTTGTAGTACTTCCTCGCGTCCCTTACGGCATCGTATATCTGGTAATATGTGCCGCACCTGCATATAACGCCGCTGAGCTCCCTCTTCAAGTCCTCGCCGTCAATTTCAGGGTCCCTGCTCAGCACGTAGTGCGAAGTGACAACAAATGCGGGCGTGCAGAACCCGCACTGCATTGCTCCGTGCTCCACAAACGATTCCTGAAGCTTCCTTGCTCTCTCATCAGAGTAAAGCCCCTCAGCTGTCACCACCTCCTTCCCATCAGCTTCCACAGCAAGGGTCATGCAGCTCTTTACAGGCAATCCGTTGAGAAGAACAGTGCACAGGCCGCACTCACCCCTCCAGCATGCCGCCTTCACGCTTGTGACGCCAAGCTTGTCCCTGAGGACGTTAAGCAGAAGCTCGTTGTCCTCCACGGTTGCCTCCCTTGAAAGGCCGTTCACGGTTATGGTTATGGTCCTCATTTCAGGCGCCCCCAAATAGATCCTTAAGAGCGCGAGCAACAAGTATTTTTGACACTTCCCTGCGGTATTCTGAACCAGCAACGGCATCTGACATTGGTTTTACGCTTGAACCTATAATCTCAACAGAAGTTTTTATATTTTCTTCGAGATGCCCGTCCCATTTCCAGCCAAGTAAAGATTGGTCAAAATAATACGGCTTGGCGCTTATTGCACCAACAGCAATCCTAAGTTTCTTCTGGGTTAAGGACAAAGATAAAGCTGCTGTTGAGATTGCAACTTCGCTTGCATTTAAAAACTTTGCATAGGTGCCTGTTACTCCCTCCGTATGCGGCACAACTATCTTTGTAATCATTTCATCTGCACGCAGGACTGTTCTGCCTATATTTACAACTAAATCAGATGATGGAATCGTCCTGACGTTGTCCGCGCTCCTGACCTCCAGCGAAGCATCCATCGACATCAGGGCTGGCAAACCGTCTGTGCTTGGCATGCCAATGCTTATGTTTCCCCCAATGGTTACAGAATTCTGGAGTATTTTATCGCCCATATATGAAGCTGCCTTTGCTAGAGGTTGGCACCTCTTTTTTATAATTTCAGATTTCTGAAGTTCCGACGCCGTGACTGCCGATCCTATTTCAACTCCTTTGTCAGTTATATCTATGCCCTTTAATTCCCCTATTCCCTTTATGTCAATTACGGCTTCAGGCAACGCCATTCTTTCCTTCATCATGTTAACCAGCATCACCCCTCCGGCAAGCACCCTTGCTTTGCCGTTATGCTGCTTAAGAAGGGAGAGTGCCTCAGAAACGTTATCCGGCTTGTAGTAAGTAAATTTTGGAAGTGTAAAGTACGGTGTGGTGAAGCTCATATGCTGCTTACCTCCTGAATTTTTTCGCCGTAAAACGACTTGGTTGCCTTTTCTATCAGCTCTGGCTTCTGCTCCCTTATTGCCCTCCACAGCTTCTCAGCGGTTATAGGGAGCTCGTTCACCTTCACCCCTATGGCCCTGTATATAGCGTTTGCTATAGCAGGTGCAACCCCCACCATTACATGCTCTCCAACTCCCCTTGCCCCAAGGGGGCCATCATTCTGCGGCGTCTCCACCATGTAACTTTCCATTTGCGCGGTCATGTCTTCAAAGTGAGGCAAGTAGTAATTGACCAGATTTGGGTTGATAACCCGGCCGTCCTTATCGAACTTTATTTCCTCAAACAGCGCGGAACCCATGCCCATTATGAATCCGCCGTCCATCTGGCCCTTTACAAGCAGCCTGTCAACCACCTTGCCCACATCATAAACCTGTACTGCCCTTACCACCTTGACCTGCCCTGTCAGCAGGTCTATCTCAAGCTCAACGCCGGTGCCGCCATATGTGTGGAATACGGTGTTTGACCCATGCCCGCTCGAGTCCAGGAACGTGTTGAGAACAGGCGCGTAGGT
>JAMCTX010000004.1 GCA_023381255.1 Nitrososphaerota archaeon | reverse complement strand
ACCTCTTTAATTGATGTGCCAGGCCTGGCACATCAATTAAAGAGGTAAAATACAACTTGATAAAATGGGTATTAATAAATTCGCAAACTGGGAAGATTCTGATGGTTGGCAAATAATTTATATAAAGTGTGCCGGGGGAGGGCTTTGAACCCTCGACTTCTGGATAATCTCATCTCCAGATTATGAGTCTGGCGCTCTAACCAGCTGAGCTACCCCGGCTTGGCGTTACGTTATTTTTTATTGCTTATAAGATTTGCCAGTTTCCTTTTAATATACTATTCCTGTGTTTCCGTTGTCAGTACAGCTAGCATTTACATTAGCATGACGCGCTTTCGTATTCTTCCATGCCGGATTCCCTGAGTTCCCATGGAAAAACGATCCAATAATTTACTTCCTTTACATAAAAATTTGGCTTTACTTTAGCCCACGGTTTTACAAATAATGACGCTATCTGCACCCCTGCAGCACCCCTGTTTCTGATCAGGTGTTCCGATACCAGCATCAGGGTATCGCCAGTGTCTACTGTGTCATCCACCACTAATACATTTTTTCCACGCACATCTACATAAAGGACATCAAAAATCTTTGCTGGAATCTTTAAACCAGGACCTTTGTATGACTTGATGTTTATAAAATCAAGGGGAACAGAAAGCCTGTCAGCAATCACCATTGATATCGGCAGGCCGCCCCTGGCAATACCAATGACCGCATCAAATGATAAACCAGATGCCTCCACCTTTTTAACAAGCTCAAGAGTAAGGCGGCCAAACTCATTCCACGGAACAAGCCGCTTCTCCATTTTCAAGCTTCCTTTTGCTGGAATTTAAATATTACCTATAAACATAAAAAATTTTGCGGTTTTAAAAAAAGCCGATTATTCAACCAGCGGGCCAATTACAGTTTTGCCCACAAGCCTGTTTATATTTTCAACTTTTTTATTAACCGAATCCTGTATTTCATTTACTTCCTGCTCAGTTAAATGGCTGAAGCGCCCCTGCATTCTGAGGTAGTTTCTTACATGCCTTCTTCTGGGAACGGTTACCGTAACTCTGAACTCGCCGTGGTCATTTTCCCAGTTTATCCACATTGCTGTTTCTGTTGCCAGCCTGGAAATTTCAATGCCATACCTAGGGTCAAACTTCCAGCCTGTAGTGCATGGCTGCAGCACATGAACAAATGACGGCCCTTCAGTTTCCAGCCCTTTCTTGAACTTGTTCATCATGTCCGTAAAGTTGTTTGGATTTGATGTCGCAACATAAGGCGTTCCATGCGCCGACACTATTTCGGCAATTGGCTTCTTTTGTTGCATCTTTCCCTTCCACTGACTTCCTACGGGGGTCGTTGTTGTCCAGGCAAATTCCGGCGTGCTTCCGCTTCTCTGTATGCCTGTGTTCATGTAAGCCTCATTATCGTAAAGCACGTACATTACACGGTGACCCCTTTCAAGCATTCCACTCAGAGCCTGTAGGCCTATGTCATAGGTTCCACCGTCACCTGCAAGAGCTATTACATTGACTTTCGTGGATGGGTCCATGATACCCTTTTTCTTCAAAGCTATAATTGCTGATTCAACGCCACTTGCTGCAGCTGCAGTATTTTCAAATGCTACATGAAGCCAAGGCACATTCCATGATGTGTAAGGATAAGTGGTTGTTGAAACCTCAACACAGCCAGTCGCGTTCACCACGATCGTATTAGGTCCAGCCACTTTGAGCAGCAACTTGGCAATCGTGCCAGCGGTGCAGCCAGCACACAGCCCGTGCCCGGGAGAAAAATATTCCTCGTGGGGAACATCAAATATGGTTCTGAAAAATGGCTTTCCGCTCATTCCCGCACACCCCAGTATATGCTTTCATTTGAAACTTTGCTGGACAATGCCTGGCTTGCAATCTTAGATATGTCAGCTTCCGTAACCGTCCTTTGGCCAAGCCCCACAATGTAGCTGTAAACTGGAACGTTGATGTTGTAGGAGTTCATCATTGATTTTAATTCAACAGCAAGGGGCCCTGACACAGGCAAACCGTTGGAAAATGATCTGTCCAGAACTGCCACCGCCTTTGACTTTAGCAGCAGCGACCTAAGTTCATTCAGCGGGAAAGGCCTGAAGAGCCTCACCCTTGCCGCACCTACTGGAATTCCTTGTTCCCTCATTTCGTCAACAGCCTGCTTTACTGTTCCGAAAATTCCACCATAGGTTAAAATGACAAGCTCAGAATTATCGACGTTATATTCCTCAACTAGCCCATAGCCCCTGCCGTACAGTTTGCTGAAAGTCTGATCTGCCTCCACTGACAGGCCATATGCATCGCTCATTGCCTTTACCTGCTGGTACTTGGTTTCATAGTACCAATCAGGGTTTGCAACAGCGCCCATTGTAACTGGCTTCTTGGTGTCAAGAACAACCCTGCCCTTTCTCGGTATATAATCCCTGAACAACCCTGCCTTTTCACTGACAAACACCGGTTCATAAGTGTGGCTCATCATAAAGCCGTCATACGCAACCATAACCGGGAGCATTACGCTTTCCGCTATTCTGTATGCCTGCACTATGCTGTCATAAACTTCCTGGGCAGATGAAGCAATTATGGTAATCCACGACGTGTCCCTTGTGTTCATCACGTCGCTGTAATCTCCCCATATGCTCAGGGGGGCTGACAATGCCCTTGCTGCTACAGACATTACAATCGGCAGCCTCATTCCTGAAGCTATATGAAGCAGTTCATGCATGAGCTCAAGCCCCTGGCTTGAAGTTGCGGTGAATGCCCTTGCGCCGGCCGCGCTTGCGCCTATTGATGCGCTCATTGCAGAGTGCTCACTTTCAACATGCACCATTTCCGCCAGGAGTTCACCATTTGCAATAAATTCAGATAGCTTTTCCACAACCGTGGTCTGAGGGGTTATTGGATATGCGGCAATCTCATCAACATCTGAATCCCTTGCAGCATATGCAACAGCATAATTGGAGCTCAGAGGCAACCTCTTCCATATGGATTTTGCTATGGTTTCCATATCATTTCACCTCTTCTATAAAGTCAATGGCCTTGGGCTCGCATTCTTCCACGCATATTCCGCATCCCTTGCAGTAATCGTAGTTAATTTCCACCGAGTTCTTCCATGCCCTGCCTGATGAACTTGTATATTGCCTGTCAACTATCGATATTGCGGGCTCTGGGCAGAACACCCAGCACCTTAAGCATCTCGTGCACTTGTCCTGATTGATCACGGGTTTGAATGTTCTCCAGTCCCCCGTGAACCTTTCAGCGCTGTTTCCAGGTTCCATTATTACGGCGCCTGCGGGCATAGATTTCCATCCTATCATGTCAGTTTAACACCTCTACTTCATTATAAGCCCGGCCGGCAGCTTTAACATTTGCCTCGGCAATCTTTGGCTTGAAGTTTTCCCTGATCGCTTCGCTTACAGAGTCAAGCTTTGCGAGTGGAGTAACCTTGATTAACGCGCCAACCATTGCAGTGTTGACAATTGCCGCCCCTAGCTCATCCATTGCAATATGCGTTGCATCAACCTTTGCTATCATTACATCTTCCCTTTCTATTTTTTCCTTAAGCTCGCTTTTGCCCTTTGATGAATTTATAAGAATCGTCCCCCCGACCTTCAAACCATCCAGGTAAATTTTTTCATCAATTGATGTATCAAGCACCACTACCATGTCAGGGGCAATAATCGGAGAGCGCGTGAGTATTTGCTGCTCAGAAACACGGGTGTACGCCTTGACCGGAGCCCCCCTCCTTTCAGCACCAAATTCGGGGAACGCCTGCGCATACTTTTCATCAAATATCGCTGCTTCAGCAACAATTATTGCAGCAGTTACAGCACCCTGACCGCCCCTTCCATGCCACCTCAATTCAAAACTAGTGTGCAATATTGGTCTTATAATGGTCCTCAAAGGCATTTTAAAAAGATATCTATTTATTGCCTCAAAAGATTCTAATTTTTATAAGAATCACACAGGTATTGTTCAAAAAATCATTGACATTACAAGCCCTGCCACAAGCAGTATATTGTAAATGGCAAACAGAGTCCCGGTCTTTGAATCTATGTCAAGCGCATTTAACCTGAACATCCTGAGCAGTTTTATGCTGTAAGGAATTGTAAGCAAAGTCAACAGTGAGTACAGGGGAAGCAAGCCAAAAATTATAAAAACTGCCTGAAGGGCATAAACCGCCAGCAGAAATGAAGCATATATCTTATAACCATGTTTTTGGGTCATCATTGCAAAGGACCTGACGCCGGCTTCAGAGTCGCTCACCCTGTCGCGGTAATTGTTGGAGTAGATTATTGACATCATTATCATTGTGGGCAAAAGAGATACCAACAGCGCGCTTAAGGAAACGATTCCGCCAGATGCTGCCGCAAATCCGCCCATAACAAGAGGCGGCCCAAACACCAACGAGACATCGAGCTCGCCAAATCCGTGGGCCTTGAGGTTAGCCAATGGACCGTTGTACGACGCAAGCATCACCGCGCCAATTAATTCAAACAGGAACACTGCAGGCCCTGTAATATATGAAATATAGGCACCAAGGAGAAGTCCCGCAGATATCGTGACAGCAGATATCATAAAAGCATTATTTACAGTGAGTTCGCCCTTCAGCACAGGGTGTTCCCTGTAAAGCGCAGTTGCGCAGCCAGGTCTGTCTACACCCTGTGACACATCATTGGCATCATTTAGCACGTTGGTTCCTGCATGCAGCAGGAGCGTGGCAATTATGGCCAGTAAAAATGTGTAGATGTTGAATCTGACAAAAAGGGCCATTGCCCCGCCAAGCAACACCGAAGATATGCTCATCGGAAGGCTCCATGCCCTTAACATTCCTAGAACGGAACTTGCCTTCATTTTTCTACAGGTTTTTTATTACATTTACGGGTTCAATGTAAATCAGAACCCTTCTTTCATCGGGTGAGCTTTTGGGATACTTTTTGACGCCCATGTATTTTGATGCCATCTTATCAATGTGCTCTTCAGCCTGGGTTCCAGTCTGCTCCTTTATCTTGCCCTTTATCATTACATATTTGTAGGGATTTGAGGGGTTTGTTATCGTTACCGTTACAGCCGATCCCTTTTTGGCAAGCTTCTGCTTTTTCCTCCCCTCGGCAGTATTTATAATGACATTTTTACCATCTGTATCAACCCATACAGGCGTTACATGGGGGAAGCCATCTGCATCAATAAGTGAAATGTAGGCAAAGCTTTTGTCGTTTATCAGTGAAACAACACCATCATCAAGTTTCATAATAAATTTTAAATCATGTCAAAAATAAACTTTTTTCAACTTTTTTCAATTCTCTTAAGCAGCGCCTCACCAGCTTCCCTTGCATTTTTAATGACGCTGGTTTCATCAATATGCACATGTTTGCCGTTCTCCACTACCATGTTGCCGTTGACCATCACGGCGACAATATTGCCTGGATGCGCTGAATATACAACAGCTGAAACTGAATTTTCCAGGTAAAGCGGGTTGATGTTTGGTGCCGTAGCGTCAATCAGCACTAAGTCAGCAAGGTAACCTTCCCGCAGCTGCCCTGCCTTTATGCCAAGAGCGGTATTTCCGTTCGCTGTCGCCATTTTGAACACCTCCGCTGCTTTCATCAGTGAGGCGTTGCCGGTAATGGCCCTCTGGATAAGAGAAGCATTTTTCATTTCCTGAAAAATATCCAGCCGGTTGTTCTCCTTAACGCCGTCAGTTCCAAGTCCGGCATTTATGCCTAACCTGAGCATTTCCGCAACGGGGGCAACGCCTGATGCCAGCTTCATGTTGCTGGTTGGATTGTGCGCTATGCTGACACCAGCTTCAGCCATAACCCTGAGTTCTTCCGGTGTTGGCCATACGCAATGGGCAAGTATCAGCTTATGGTTAAGCATGTTGAACTGCTTAAAAACGTCAAGAGGCCTTTTACCGTACTTTTTAACAGCGTTTTCAACAAAATCCAGCGTCTCGAATTCATGGGTGTGTATACCCGTTTTGTATTCTAAAGCCGCATTTGAAAGCAATTCCAGACAGCTTTCCGTGCAGTATGATATGTGCTCGAAACCGACCCAGACCCTCCCCAGCCCTTTTGTATTTGAGAACATGCGAACATTTCTTACTGTGTCATCAGGGCCCTCAAAATAATCATAGACATCTGCTGTATAAGGAACCAATGTTTAACCCATGCATGAACTTTTGGCTTCTCTCACTCCAACTTCTGGAAACCTGTACATGTCCAAGGCGTGGGTTATTCCAGACTTCAGCATTTCCAGATAAGCCAGCCTGTAATCTGCCATAGCATCCTCTTTTCTTAGAACCCGATGGGCAGGATTTACATACGTTTCAAGCCATTTGGTAAGCGGCATGTCCTCTGCAATTCCCCTTATCGCAGTAGGCCCAGCGTGAGTATGTAGGTTAACAAATCCCGGAGTCAGTATTATGTCTTTTCCGTCAATTACCATATCTGCGCTTGAAGCCCTGGTTTCCTGATCAAGTTCTCCAACTTTTGCTATGATCGAGTTGTCGACAAAAATGGAACCCCTTTTCTGTATTAATGCTTCTCCCACAAAACTAACCAGTATTGCGTTCCTGATAACCGTCTTCATTACTTGTTTATTTTAAAAATGCTTTATATATGTAATGGCAAGCTTCCCGCATAGGCTAAAAAATGAATAAGCAAGCTATCAGCCCGAAATAGCCGGCGCAGGCTGTGCAAAGTCCAACATTCTGAATTAGAGCTGTAATTAATCATAACCTTTCAGGAACGGTACTGCTCCACGTTAGTATGACCGATAATTGATGGAACCAGAAAATTACATATCTGATTATTTTTAGTAAAATTCACTCCATGGGATGGTGCTCAAAATCCCCATGTTCCTTCCAGAGATCGTCTACCGTAAGAGAATTTTTAATTATCGCGCCTGTTACTTCCTTTACCTTTCCGCTTGCGCCTGTTATGACCTGCACGCCAAATGACTTGAAAAAATCAACAGCACGGGGACCCATGCCATATGCTATAATAAACTCGGCGCCGTTTTCCCTAACAAACTTCGGCAGGTCGCCAGCTTCATGTTCGGCATGCGGGTTCTGTTTAACTTCAAAGTTTGCAATTTTATCACCTTCCACTTTTACGAACGCAAAGTACTTTGCCCTTCCAAAGTGCATTGAAATTTTTGAATCTAGCCCTTCATCATCCTCTACTGGAAAAGCCAATATCATATTTTTCCTTCCATAAACCGCAAATATAAGCCTTTGTGCTAAAGGATTGCAAAATAGCATTGATTCATTATTGATTTAACAAATGACTCACATAAAATCGCATATGTCGACTTGCTGATCCCCAAAGGCCTGAGCTCTGAACCCTTCTTTTCTAAGTTCCTTAGCAAATTCCCTATCAAATCCGTGAACCGTAACCACATTTTCCGGATTTATTGCCTTGACAAAACTAACAAGTTCATCATGGTCAGCATGATCGCTTATGGGCAGGGACGAATTCCTGCCTTTTATAGCCCACCCAGTGAATGATATGCTAACTGGGGAAACATTAACCCTTTGGCCCATGGGCGCAACATAAATGTAAGGTCCATTGGGCAGTTCCGCGGGTTCATCAATAACATAATCCGGCTCAGGCAACGTTATTCCATGCCTTCTGTAAATTTTGTTGATATTCTCAACCCTTCTATCAAATATCAAAGGCCTCCAGGCCTTAAAGAAGTAGCTTATCAACTGGGCCTTTCCAAGCGTATACCCGTGCAGGGAAACACCAAGACCCCTATCATATGCTTTGCTTATTTTATCCATTGCTATTTTTAATACGCTTGCAATGGACGGAAATGCATATTCCTTCCTTCCATAAGTGCTTTCAATTATAAGATTTTTCACGTGCTCTGGCTCAAGCTTCCCCAGAAAACCACGGGGCCTTCCGGCGAAGTCGCCAGTGTACATCGTTTCATTTTTACCGGCAATCAGCGCTCTGGAACCCAGTATATGACCTGAATCAACGAGCCTGATGTCGTCAAGCTCCTGTGAAAACGCCGAAATTTTGACTCCCCTGGCTTCGGCCAGCTCAATTGTTTCTTTTGATGCAATTACCGGCGAAGCTACCTTTTTCATCAGGTGGTCAAAATGAGCGTGAGATACAAAAATCAGGTCAGCGCTCACTTGTGTAACAGGATCCAGGGCTATCAGCCTCCCTCCACTTTTTATTACAAGATTACTCCCAATATTTGATATTCCATAAGGAAGCATGTTTAGAAGAACCTGAGCACATTTAGCATGTCAGAAAGTCCAACCTTCATACCAACCATTTTTGAGTTACCCCTGATGTACCGGAGCGTTGCCAGCATCAGGCCCAAATTTTCAAAGAAGCCACCGGTTCTCTTCATTTTGTTCCATATCAGCTTAAATGCTGCATCGTATGGTTCAAAGGTCTTGTTCAGTTTTACGCTGTATAATCTGTAATCAAAATCGTTGTCATACAGAATTTTGGCGGAAACCATGCTGGGCAGTATCCCTTCCCCAACAAGCGGGAACACCGTTCCAACGGATTCTCCCACCCCGACGGCGTTCATCCTGAAATGAGGCTCGGCCATTGATGGGGGGATAAGCCTTATTGCCTTTCCCCTTCTTGACCCCTGAACTATTTCGCCATTAGTTTTTGCTATAAAATTCAACACTCTCTTTTCGTGGTCTGGCACTGCATTTCCAGCACCCACAAAAGCCCTTTTGTCACCAATCGGGAAAAACCAGAGATAACCACCATAATTTTCAAAAGGAGTTATGTAGAAATCGTCATACGGCATATCATTGTATTTTACTATGTATTGCGCTGTAGGCAGCAGAAAATCGTTTTTAATGGGAGACAGTAATCTGCGGTGAACGCCAGTAGCATCAACTGCCACCTTGTACCGCGATTCAAGAAAACCACTGTAAACCCTAGTGCCGTAGTGCACCTTAATGCCTTTTGTAAGGTCCTTCATCAGCCTTGGCTTGTCAAAGGTTGCAAGTCCATCAAGCCAGAACCTTAACAAATTTCCGCCAAACTCAAGATAAAGCCTTTTGCCTGAAAAAAGGATATAATCATCTATGTTTATCCCCACACGCTTTAGCAGGTCCTTCATACCAAGTGAACCTGTTCCCCAGGCGCATACTGATGTAAATGATTCTTCCTGTTGCATCTCGTATACTACCGCCCTTTCACCCAATAGTGATGCAAGGTATGCCCCAGCTGGCCCCATTCCGGCTATTGCTATGTCGCTCAATAAACCAGTGAATCACGCATTTATTTATAAATTTGTTCATAAAAAAATGAAAAATAATATCTTTACAGGCAGGACCTTGAACTGCGATGCCCTTAAATACACATCACCTAAAAACTATGTAAGCCCAAAAGGCACCAAGTTTATGCTTGGGCCCGTAGCGCAGCATGGATAGCGCGGCAGCCTCCTAAGCTGTAGGTCGTGGGTTCGAATCCCACCGGGCCCGTTTTAACTTGCATTTAGAACCCTGTGCCACTACAGCACAGATTATTAAACGGTTAACAGTTATACTAACTCATCTGGATCCGCGAACTTGGATAATGAATCCGGCAAAAGATTAAATAGATCATAAAATGCAACCCATGCATGAACTTTTGGTTTCTCTTAATTATTCCAGTAGCAGCCGCTGTCATATTAGTGCTCATCCTTAGAGGTCGTGGGAACTGGTTAAAATGTCCCGAATGTGGCGAAGTCTTTCTGGCCCCGGTTGGGGACGAAAAGATAACAGGGCTTGGATGGACATTTGCCGGCATGGGTGCCGTAAAATGCCCAAAATGTGGAATAAAAAGGCCCAGGCGTGACTACGAAAGGGTCAAGCCGCCAAACAACTTAACCAATTATAATACATCTTAATTTTTATGCATATAGTTGGGATCATGTGCTTCTGCATTTATGTATCGCATGTTTGCAAAAGTTTTTCAAGCCAAATTGCCTGTTACGTTAATTTTCATATCTATTAAAAACTCGGCAAATTCATCTTCATTGACCCATTCAACCTTCAAATATTCTATTATCTCAGCTGTTTTCATTCCTATTTTATGTGCCTCCGAAATTGTGGTTCTGTAAGCCTCAATTTCCGTGGGCCTTTTAAAATAGCTATATCGTCTGTCGTATAGATCCATCCCTCTCTTATGCTGGGAAACATGAACCAACTCATGTAATATGTCCAGGTACAGGTATCTTATGTCTGCTGTTTTCAAATATTTCCTGTTAACATGGATTTTCCCATCAAGCACATACATGTAACCAAAACCATCCTCGATGATCACCCGAATATTCTTCATTTCTTCAGTCTCCAGAATTTGGCTTGCCGCCATGCGCTTGTCCAAACCGGTGAAAACTTGATTTAATTTATACATGCCGGGCATTGCATTCCTATCAACGTAAAATCCTGATAAACAGTGCTCGGGCCCCGCTATATCGGGCTTGGCTAGCACTTCCTTGCTATATACAAGTTTAAATCCAATTTTGCTGTAAAATTTATCAAGAGCCGCTGAAGAAAATGCCTGCAGGAAAACAGGCTTGCCGGTCAACCCGGCGGCAAAATTCACTAATGATGCGCCTATTTTTCTGTGCCTGTATTCTGGAAGCACACCCACACAATATATTCCGGCTGAATATTCATTTTCATAAACAGCAGCCACGCCAGCCAATACAGGCCCCTCCGCCTTTGCTATAAGGAAAGTTTTTCCTCTACCTAGCGCTTTTTCTAGTGAATCAATTATGTGGGGATTTAAATTTGCTTCCTCGCCAAATGACCTTATGTATACCGATGCCCACTTTTCGATATCATCTTTTTCTAAGATTTTTACGCCATCTTCCTTTTCCCCGTGCGAGTTTTTAAAATTGTAGACATCCAGCCTGTCAGTCATCACATACCCTGCACGCAGCAAGTGTCTTTCAACTGCCTCATAACCTTCCGCGATTGGGACGAAAAATGAAATACCTTCACTGATAAAATCGTGCAGCTGTCCTGTTTCGTTCATACCCGAAAAAAATCCAATCCTGTTAAAGAGGGGTTCTTTAAAAAGTTTGGACATCAATTTATAAACATTGCCTTTCTTTAAATGGTCGGCCCAGTTTGACCACCATTCATACTCGTTTAATTCGTTTAAATAAAGTGAACCTTCAGTCAAAATCAACACCAAATATTGATCCGATTTTAACCAATGCCGGTTTAACCTCACTTAAAGCAATCCCGAAGGTTTCCGGATGATTTATTGCATCACTGATAATCTTTGCAAGTTTTGGCGTATTAAAATCGTTCTCGATCTGCTTGAGTGCCAGTTTATGAAACCTGCGTGATGCCCCGCTATAGGAGGGGTCAACCTTGGCGATTTTTTCCCTTATCGATTTTAGTTCGTTGCTCTTGGTTGCCAATGATTCATGGTTGTAATCAATATTTTTACTGTAATGTTCCGAAAGCAGGTAAAACCTTAAGGAACTCGGATCATATTTACTCAGGACATCCTTTACATAAACTGAATTGCCTGCACTTTTTGACATCTTTTCACCATTCACCGTCACAAACCCCGTATAAATCCAGTATTTTACGTAAGGTGCTTTTCCTGTTAGGGCTTCTGCCTGAGCTATTTCAGAAACATGGTGGGGGTAAATCAGGTCATAGGCTCCGCCGTGGATATCATATTGCGTCCCAAGCACGCTTATGGCTAGGGCTGTATCCTGTATGTGCCATCCCGGCCAACCGTCTCCCCAGGGGCTGCTGTACATTACATTATGACTCTTGTAGTTCCTCCACAACGTGAAATCAAGCAGGTTCCTCTTTTTGCTTAAAAGCTCAAGTGGCCTAAGTTCCAGTTCAATTTTTGGCAGATGGGTCAACTCACCAAAGCTATCAACCTTTGAAGTATCGAAAAACACTGCCTCATCAGTCGTGTACGCATATCCCCTTTCCATCAGCACAGAAATCTGCCTGATCATTTCCGGGATATATTTAGACACTCTTTCGAACCCGTACAGCCGCTCTATTCTGAGGCCCTGCATGTCACTTTTGTAGGAGTTAACCATTTTTTCTATGAAATTTTCCGGCGAGGCCCCAGCTGCCCGTTCAATGCTTTCATCTATGTCTGTTACATTTATTAATAGCCTGGCGCCGTAGCCGATGTCAACCAGATATCGCCTAAACATGTCAAAGAAAACGTAGGTCCTCGCATGGCCCAGATGCATATAATCTTGCACTGTTGGGCCACATACGAACATCCTTACGTCATCATTTTTTATAGGCACGAATTTTTCCTTTTTGCCGGTCAAGTAATTGTACAGTTTTAACAATTTTACAGCACAGTTAATATAAAAAGTGTTTCGCTTAAAAATTATGCCCAGATTTTATGAGGAAATCCTGGATTCGGGAGATAAAATAAGGATGGCCATAGAAACTCTGGATCACGACGAGGGGATCAGGGCTGAGATTGTATATAAAAATAGGCAGGCGATTTTATTTGTAACCAGGGGGGTTATAAAGGGCTATTCGGTGTCGATATATGATTTTGGCGAATGGCAGTTAAAGGAAAGGCTGTGCTTTTGTACGTTTGAAGAACCTGAAGGCGTTTTAAATTTCATATCCAAGTACATAAAGGGGAAGGTCTACAAGTACTGATTACAAATGATTCTAACCTGTTAGCTTTTACTATGCCCTGCTAAAAACTGTCAGGGTTTCATACTGAGCCCTCTTTACTGACAGTGCAAGCCTAAGGGAGTTGTCAAGGAGCTCTGCGATGAGGTTTTTAGCTATAGGGTCAGTCAATATACCATCCTGGCTGAATTTTTTGTCAGCATTAACTATCATGACTTCTGGCCTGGGCACAGCAATGGCTCCCAGTGAAGTCAGGGTCCTCCTCAGGTCCTCCTGTGCACGGGCGCCTCCTACGGCACCAGTTGATGCTGAAGCTATTGCAGCAACCTTCCACGAAAACGGGTTGTGAACTGGAGGCCTTGAAAGCCAGTCCAAAGTGTTTTTCAACACGCCAGACATGCTATGGTTGTACTCTGGCGTGGTAAATATAACCAGGTCGGCCTGCCTGACCTTCTCCTTTATCATTGTAACTTCCGCAGGTTGATCATGCTCAAGGTCCTGATTAAATACAGGTATTGCATTTAATTCCACAATTTCTTTTTCTGCCCATTCCGGTAGCAATTTAAACATGTTGGAAAGCAGCATCCTGTTGAACGAGCCCTGCCTGATGCTTCCCGCAATTCCAATTACTTTTACTGTTTCATCTTTCATAAATTCAGCCATAACACTGTTATTATTTAAACCTAATCAAAAAATAATTTATCCCTGATTTTAAATATGTAAAAAAATTTGGGGGAAGAGAGTTTTCTGGTTGCTGTTAAGATGTTATGTTTTAGGCAGCCAATCCCGGATAAAGCTTTGCGCATACAGCTATTAAAGCCGTCAAGCCAACCAAGTTCATTCCAAAATCATACAATATGCCAAAATTGGAACTGCCTCCAATTACCATGAGTGCTCTTAACGTATCTACCTGATATGTTAGGGGATTTATTTTAGATATTATTTTTTTATAAATGACATAAATTGGACAGCTAAGGCACAAACAGACCACAAAACTCATAGTCCAATAGAAAGTATGCGGGAGGTGGGATTTGAACCCACGCACCCCAACGGGACGAGGTTCTAAGCCTCGCGCCATTGGCCAGGCTAGGCGACCCCCGCAAATGGACCGGGGGGGACTCGAACCCCCGACCTCTCCCATGCCACGGGAGCATTCTACCACTGAACTACCGGCCCTTTTTTAACTATCATTTTGAAAGCTTTTATGCATTGCGCTTTTAAAAGCTGCAAGGCGGAATTTGCTTCATTTTGCTCACCATTTCTGATTAAAAACGCTTTGACATTAAGGTCTAATATTTTAGGCTTTCAATGTTAATTATGCTGATAATGAGAAATAATTAAAGGTGATATAAAAATGGGAAGAGCAGCCACTCTTGTAGGGATTTGGATACTTGGTTACGCTATAGGATTCATAGGATACGTAGCACTGGCAGAAACAAACGCTCTGGCCTTCATGTTTGCCGCCCTCGTCAGGATATTTGGCAATTACCAGATAGTTGCGGCAGGAATGGTAGGATTAGCAACATCATTTCTTGCATTAGTGATAGTTATAGCATGGAGTTACTGGAGTTCTCCAAGTAAAGTTTAAGTATTGAAAGGGCCATGTTCGTGAAATGGCCTCTGTTTTTTTGGATGTAGGCGGAACAATAGTTGATTTTAGACCAAACTATTTTGAACCGATTTACGGTGTACTGCATGAAAATGGTTATAATGTAGAGCTAAAAACGATATTCAGGACAATATCGTCCTATTTGGGGAGCCGCAGGATCAAGTTTGTAAACGGGAATCCTGTGATTAATTTTGACGATTTTCTGGATGAAATTAAGTTAAACGTGGACAGCAAAACGAGGAATGAGCTGCTTTCCCTTGACTTATCATCAAGCACATATTCAATTTACCCGGATACAACGGATTTTTTAGATTGGCTCGGTGAAAAAGGTTTCAGGTTACACATAATAAGCAATGCCTCGGAAAAATTGCATAACGTATTGGATGACCTTGACCTGAGGAAATACTTTTCAGCCATTACGATATCTTATGAAGTTGGGGCAGCAAAGCCGTCTGAAACCATTTTTAAAGTGGCTTCACAACGGGCCGGCGAAGTTGGTCCGTTCATAGGGGATATTTATGAGGTTGATTATCTGGGTGGGAAAAATGCAGGCTTTGCACCAATATTGATTGACAGGTACGGGTTTTACGGTGATCTTAAAGGGGTGCAGCGGGTCAGAAATCTAGCAGAAGCAAAGCCGCTAATAGAAGGCATATTTAACTCCTCAATATCTCCAAAAGGGTAATATTTTGGAACGCAATAAAATCGCGGATGAGCTACGATAGGGTCATTGAAGAAATTGTTAACAGGATTGAGCCTGGTGCTGATACTGCCCAGCTGGAAAAGCTCAAGGCATCAATAGCAAGGAACTATCATCTTTCAAAGATACCCAGGAATTCTGAAATTGTTCAGTACGCCAGGGCTCGGGGAATTAACCTTAACCTGGTCACAAAGCCTTCCCGGAGCATTTCAGGGGTTACGGTGCTTGCTGTAATGTCAAGGCCATTTCCATGCCCTCCAAACGCCCAGTGCATCTACTGCCCGGGGGGAGTTGACATAGGCACGCCCAAGTCATATACTGGTTATGAGCCAGCATCAATGAGGGGCAAGCAGAACCTGTATGACCCGTTTTATCAGGTCAGGAGCAGGCTTGATCAGCTGACCGGCCTAGGCCACTCCGTTTCAAAGAACGAGGTAATAGTAATGGGTGGCACATTCTTAAGTTTTCCCCAGGATTATCAGGAGTGGTTTATTAAGGGAATATATGATGGGTTAAATGAGCACATGAGCCCAACAATGAATGAAGCTGTTGAGCTCAACGAAACAGCCAAAAACAGATGCGTGGGGCTCACCGTAGAGACCAGGCCTGATTACTGCAGGGAAGAGCACGTTGATATGATGCTGCGGTACGGGGGCACCAGAGTTGAATTGGGTGTTCAAACCCTGGACGAATCCGTTTTGAAGAAGGTGCACAGGGGACACAGCATATCAGATACCGTCGATGCATTCAGGATAGCCAAGGACGCAGGGTTCAAAGTTGTGGCGCATATGATGCCAGGACTGCCCAATTCATCAGTTGACAACGACTTGGCCAGCTTCAACCTGCTTTTTGGTGATGAAAGGTTCAGGCCAGATATGATCAAAATTTATCCTACGCTTGTAGTTGAAGGCACTCTCCTTTACAAGATGTATAAAATGGGGCTCTATAAGCCTCTTACAAATGAAGCAGCTGCAGAAATAGTTGCAAAAGTGATGGAGATTGCACCCCCATGGATCAGGATAATGAGGGTGCAGAGAGACATTCCAGCATTTAAGATAAAGGCAGGGCCCACCGCAGGAAACCTGAGGGAACTTGCGCTGGAAATTTTAAGGCTTCATAACAAAACTTCACAGGAAATAAGGTTCAGGGAAGTGGGGTTCAGAAAAATAGACCCGTCTTTGATGGCCACGTTCAGAATCAGGACGCTAAAGTACAGGGCATCAAATGGCGATGAATATTTTATATCGTACGAAAATGACGCGGGTGATATTGCCGGATATCTGAGACTCAGGAAGCCTTCTGAGCTGGCGCACAGGGAGGAGGCAAGAGATTCTGCAATAGTGCGCGAATTGAGGGTTGTAGGAAGAGTTGTAGCAGTGGGTGAATCAGGCGAGGGCTGGCAGCACCGGGGAATCGGTTCCATGCTTATGAACGAAGCAGAAAAAATAACCCGTGAAGAAATAGGGGCAAAAAAGGTAATAGTGATAAGTGGGATAGGAGTCAGGAATTACTACAGGAAGCTTGGCTATGAAAGGGAAGGCCCGTATATGGCAAAAGTAATTTAATGCTTGCAGGACGTTTTGGGCTTCAGTGTTTTAGAACATTGGTTGCCTGCCAATCACCGCCACCGGTCTTCACCTATAAATTTTACCAGAGCCATAAACACCCCTTGTTCCAGGTAACCTTCTCTTGTCATAAGCCCCTTTGAATAATATCCTATAGCCCCAATACCCCTCTTTGTTCCCTTTTTTCCGATTATGCTGTCCATGACATCACCCAGTTCCTCCCCGCCCTTCATTCTGCTTTCAACACTTTCTGGAACCATAAATGAGCCGGTCATGCCAAACGATTCAGCACCATCTTTTCGTATTATGCAAACAGCAGTTGCTACAAAGAATGTGTCAGCTATATCAAGCCCCCCGCCCTCTATTCCTATGCCAAATTCAGCTTCGCCTGCCTTGTCCAGTGCCTTTTTTGCCCTGTTCCTTGCACCAATCAATAGATCATTATTAAATGGCTGTGCAGGCACTCCAGACTCTACTTCAATGGAAACTATTTTTGGGGTTGCCCCAAAAGCAGTTCGGAAAACATTTTTTACGGCCTCTATTTTTACCACGTTGCCGCTTCCCACTGCAATTATCATGCTAGAACTGGCCAACATATTATATTAAAAAATATCTGGGCTATCGTGAAAAGCTATAACAAACTAAATGTACGCAATATTTATATTTCTGCGCTAACTAAATTTGTTTGAATATAATTGTATTTGGGAGAACCTGAAATTCAAGCAAAGAGGAAGATACTTTCAGTTTTGATGGAGGAAAGCAGGAAGTCTGTAGATGCCGTAAGGCAGCTTTCCCAGATGATGTTTGATGAAGCAGGCAGGGATGAATCCCGTGCCAAAATTGAGCAAATGCGCCTTGACATAAAGGGAAGCAGAAGAGCGCTAACGCGCGGGCTGGCGGAGATGGGCTCAATGATAATGAACAAGGAGGACATAATGAGGGCTGCATACGAAATAGAGGAACTTGTTGACCTGATTGACGGCACAGCTTTCAGGGTTAGGCAGGTGGATGTTAAGGCTGTCAAAAAGGCAGGGATTGATGCAGATATTACACAGCTTCTGGACAAACTGGTTGAAATTTTGATAAAGATGAACGAAATGGTAAGAGTGTTGCAGATGAATTCGGATAAAGCTTCAGAACTTCTTCCCGCCGTTGAAACTGCTGAAAATGAGATCGACCAGATATACAGGCAGCTGCTGCTTAACGTATTTGGGGAAGTAAGTGATATCAAGTTTCTGATTCTTATCAAGGATATACTGGAGAGGCTTGACAGGATCGCCGACCTTTCCCTTTCAATAGCAGATAACATAGTGATAGTTTCCATAGGGCTCTAAGCATGAAATATAGCGGCTACCTCCTTGACCGATCAGTTATAATCTGGGACACTGAAGAGGCAAATGAGATTTACAAAAACGGCTTTTATGGCAAGCCACTAGGGGTCACGAAGCCAAGAGGACAGTTTGATTCACCATTGGTAATGGATTTTATAGAATGCATGTATCTGCTGGAAAAGGGAATAATTGACATATACAGCGGTGGAAAGCTTGTAGAAGCCGAAGAACTAAGGGGGATTTTCGAGGCAAAGTATGACCGGTTTGACGACAAATATTCAGTTTACAGGGCACTTCGTGATATGGGGCTTGTCGTTATCCCTGGCATGAAGTTCGGCGGAGATTTTGCAGTTTACAGGAAGGGTCCTGGACTGGAGCATGCGCCGTATATAGTAAATGTAGTAAAGGGGGGCCACCAGCTTGGCGCTTCAGAGCTTGTGCTCGCGGGAAGGCTTGCAAGGAGCGTAAGGAAGAGATTCATAATAGCGGTTCCAGGAAAGCAGCCTACACTTCTTGGGTTTGATTGGTGGAAACCCTGACCAGTGCTTATTAAGTACCTATGTTAAGGTTAAAGTATGGAAAATGGTAAAATAAGGACAAAGCTTCTTGCCACGCTGGGACCTGCTACATCTTCATATGAAGTAATAAGGTCCATGATACAGGAAGGGGCTGATGCCTTCAGGATAAATTTTTCTCATGGCAGCCATGAAGAAGCAGGCCAGCTTATAGGCCTTACTAGGAAAGCCGAAGCTGATACTGGTAATTCGGTGCCAATAATTGCTGACCTGCAGGGGCCAACGGTGCGACTGGGTGAATTTAAGCAGTTTGACGTGGTAAAGGGCAAAAGGTATGAAGTGTCTGAAGGGGGAGAAATACCACTGGATTCTGATGTGTTTTATAGGCTTGTTGAAGTCGGTGATACGGTGATAATAGATGGTGGCAGGCTCTGGGCAAGGGTGGAAGGCAAGAGCGGCAATACTGTTTTTATATCGTTTATAGTTGAAGGAGAGCTAGGTTCAAAGAAAACCGTTGCAATTCAGGGCAAAGAATACCCTCTTAACTCGCCCACAGAAAAGGACCTTGATGACCTGAAATTTGCTGCCGGGGCCGGCATGGATGGCGTTGCAATGTCATTTGTAAAGACTTCTGAAGATATAGAAAAGCTCAGGTCGGTGATGGCAGACCTTGGCAGCGGCATGTTCATTGTGGCTAAAATTGAGACAATATCTGCCGTCAATAATATAACCGGCATAATTGGTGCAACTGACTATGTGCTGGTGGCCAGGGGCGACTTGGGCTCTCACTTCCCCATGGTCAAGATACCTGAGCTGGAAAGGAACATAATAAGGCAATCTATGAATTATGGCAAACCTGCAATAGTAGCAACGCAGCTGCTGGATTCAATGATAAACAACCCTATACCAACCAGGGCCGAAATAACTGACGTTTTTATGGCAGTTAGCATGGGGGCTGACGCTTTAATGGTGAGCGGCGAAACCGCTGTGGGCAGGTATCCAATTGAGGTCATTAAGTGGCTAAGGGATATAGCAAAAGAGGGCGAATTGTATTCCAGAGCTAGGCCAAAGGTGGAGGGGCTTGATGTTTACGACAAGTTTGCTGAAGGTGTAGCTAACCTGGGTGAACTTATAGGAGGCAGGCTTGTGGCAATGACCAGCACCGGAAAAACACCACAGAGGCTGGCCAGGTTCAGGCCAAAATGCGACATAATAGCCGTATGTCAGGACCAGCGTATAGCAAAGAAAATACAGCTGACTTGGGGTGTGAAGCCGGTCATAATACAGCAGGAAAAGAACGAACAGGCAATAATAGATAAACTAAAATCCATGTCGCTTATCGCGACGGGGGATAAAATTGTGATGACCCGCAGCCTCAGGCAGGGAGTTACAGATGCAATAAGGATAATTGAGGTATAAGCTAACAAGCTTTAAAGGTCACATTGAGCACCTGATAATGCTTTGAGGGTCATAGGGGTAGACGAAGCTGGAAGGGGCAGTGTGTTTGGGCCGCTGGTGATTGCCGGGGTTTCAATAGATAACGCAATTGATCTAAAAGCGCTTGGCGTAAAGGATTCAAAGAAGCTTTCTCCAAAAAAAAGGGAAACCCTTTTTTCACAATTAAGTGAAATAAACGGAATTGAAATGATCGTGAAGGAACTTAAGCCATCTCTTATTGACAGATATGTTCTCAACGGGCAAAAGCATATGAAACTGAATTATCTTGAGGCGAAATTTATGTCTTTAATAATAAGCTCCCTGCATGGTGAGCTTGCAGTAGTGGATGCTGCGGACACCAGCGAAAGGCTATTTGCAAGTCAGATATCTTCCTTTCTTAAAAGAAAGGTAATGCTGATAAGCTCGCATCATGCTGACGATATTTACCCCGTGGTGTCAGCTGCCAGCATCATTGCAAAGGTGAACAGGGACAAAATGATAAGAAACATTCAGGCGGTGTACGGGAAAATCGGTTCTGGCTATCCCTCAGACCCCCTTACAAGGGAATATCTGCGGGAAAATATAGGATCAATAAACAAGATGCCATTTGTGCGCAGGAGCTGGAAAACATTAAAAAGGGTCTTGGAATAAAAAACAATCATGAGCATAGATCTCGGCGCCAAGTATGTATGGCATAATGGGGAATTTGTTGCCTGGGATGATGCAAGGGTTCATGTGATGACAAATGCGCTTCATTATGGAACTGGTGTGTTTGAAGGAATAAGGGCATATTATAATGGAAATCAGCTATATATCTTCAGGCTCAGGGAACATGTAGCAAGACTGCTCAACTCAATCAAGCTCTATGGCTTTGGCATAGATTACGGTTCAGAGGAGCTTTCAAAAGCAATAAAGGATACATTGATAAAAAATGGATTCAGGGCAGACCTTTATATCAGGCCCCTAGCCATTAAGGGATTAGGCCCTATAGGGCTTGACGTGAGAAAGCTAAAAACGGAAGTCTTTATCATAGCAATGCCGTATGGCAAGTACTTCGAAAAGGAAGGCATAGAAGTGATAGTTTCAAGCTGGAGGAGGCTGAGCGGGCAAACAGTGCCAATACTCGCAAAAGTAACGGGTCACTATGTTAACAGCGTTTTGGCCAAACTGGAAGCACTGAACCGCGGCTTTGATGATGCAATACTGCTTAACGAACAGGGCAGAGTTTGCGAGGGGAGTGGAGAAAATATAATGGCAGTAAAGGATGGCATAATAATAACACCGCCGCTTTCTGCCGGCATACTTGATGGCATAACGAGAAGGAGCCTTATGGAAGTAGCTGGAGATGCAGGATTCAGGATTGTGGAAAGGGACATGGAACGCTCAGAACTATATACAGCAGACGAACTTTTCTTTGTGGGCACTGCTGCCGAAATAACACCTATATTAAAGGTGGATGGCAGAACTGTGGGAAGCGGCAATGTAGGACCAGTTGCATCAAAACTCAAAATTCTGTTCACAGACGTTGTGAAAGGAAGGGTTGACAAATACAGAAAGTGGCTGGATCCAGTATGGTAAAAGTCAGTTTTCAGGGGGAACTGGGCGCATACAGCGAAGAGGCATCGATTAATTTTTTCGGGAATGTTGTCGAACTTATGCCGTTGCCGTACCTTTCAGACGTGTTTAAAAGTGTTGAAAATGGAAAAGCTGAATTTGCTGTAGTGCCTATTGAAAATACGCTTGAAGGCAGTGTTAGTGAAACCTACGACCTGCTTATAGGCGCAGGCGTTAAAATAATAGGGGAGGAGGTGTTAAGGGTAAGGCATTGCTTTATGGCCAATCCCGGCGTGAAAATGGATGACATAAGGGAAGTATGGTCTCATCCTCAGGCGCTTTCGCAGTGCAGAAAATACATAGAGAGCATTAGGTTGAAGCCGGTACCATACTATGATACAGCGGGAAGCGCTAAAGCGATAGCTGAGGGGAAAGTCATGAACGCGGGAGCAATAGCCAGTTGCAGGGCAGCCCGGCATTACGGGCTTAATGTGCTGGCTGAAGGAATTGAAGATTCGCCAAACAACTATACTAGGTTCATAATTATTGGTAATGGTATTGCTGAAATTAGTAACAGGGAAAAGACATCAATAATATTTTCAGTGAGGCATGTTCCAGGTGCACTTTATCGTGCGCTTAAGGCATTTGCTGATAATGGGGTGAACATGACAAAGATTGAGAGCAGGCCAACAAAGGAAAAGCCATGGGAGTACTTCTTCTTTGTTGATTTTATGGGGCGCGAGGATGATAATGATGTAAGGAATGCCATTGATGAGTTAAAAAAAGAAGTATCATTCATAAAGGTGCTTGGATCATATCCTGCGGTGAGTGATTGATTGTCATCTGCACATTATGAACAGCTGGCTAAGATGGGGAATTATCTGGCATCCCTGGGATATGTAGAGGGAAGGGAGGGAAACCTGAGCTCTAGGGTGAGTGAAGGAATTATAGTGAAGTCAACAAATGTATTTATGCAGCATGCTACACCAGATGATTATTCGTTGATAAGCATGGACGGCAAGCTCATAAAGGGGAAGGAACCTTCATCAGAATACAGGATGCATCTGGAGATTTACAGGAGATCCAAAGATGTAAATTTCGTTGTTCATACACACCCGATAAATACCTTGGTCTATGCAGACTTTACTGACAGAATAGTTACAACCCTCACTGAATCAAAGCTGTATTTCACTTCGTATGTGCCAGTGCTACCAGTTATTGAGCCAGGAACTCAGGACCTTGCAAACACCGTGGCTTCTTCAATTGCTGATGGGCATCAGGGAATTGTGCTGAGAAAGCACGGGCTTGTAACTGTTGGTGCAACTCTGGATGTTGCTGTGATGAGGACCATTGCAATTGAAAAGGAATCCAGAATTGAAATTCTCAAAAGAACTATGATTAAATGAAAGGATGCCTGGATAGTTCCGTTTTCGAAAACATGCTAATTTAATTACAGCATTAACAGTTATGCGGTTAATATAATTATATTTGAAAATACAATTTAACCGATAGCAGAAAATAAAAAATTAATAAAAAGTTTTTTACGGAGGTGAAATCTTTATTGCCCCAACCGGGCAGGCAGTTTCGCACGCCATGCAGAATATGCAGTCCTTTTCCCTAAGCGGGTCAGCCTTATCTGTAAAGTATTTAGTCTGCTCATCCCCTGTTAATGGCCATTTATCGTTTCCGGAACCAGACTTTCCAGGATTTAATAACCATTCAAACACATTTACTGGGCATACATCCATGCATGCGCCATCTGCAATACAGCTGTCAAAATCTACGGCCACTACAGTGCCGTGAATTCCAAGCTTTGTAGGATATGGTTTTCCATCGGCATCGGGCCTTTCCTTGCCTTCGGCCCTTATGTCATGGCCAGCATGGTTCCCCGTTACCGCATATTCGTCTGGCTTTTTGAGAAAGTCCGGGTCAATCGGCTTTGATTTAAAAGGAACTTCTCTTACCATTTGCTATCGCATCTTAATTTGCTGCTTACTATATAAAAATATTGTTTAATTTTATTTTATCTATAGTTTGGCTATTGATTTCTAGCTAAAGCTTGGTGGTTTAGAAATCTGTAAAAGAAGATTAAACGGTATCTAGGAAACTTTATTATTTGTAAGGCAACATATATGCGTGTGATTGATAAATACTGTAAGCATGCCTGAGCAGTTAAAAGAAGGCGTTTTAGAGTATGCCAGAAGCGGATACCCAAACGAGGTGCTGCTTTTACTCAGAGGCAAGGTTAAAGGGGAGACAGCTTTTATAGAGTCACTTGTAATACCTCCATTTGCAAGGGGCAGCAGCAACAGAGCATATTTTAACCGGCTGGCACTGCCGGCTGATAGGAGCTTGGTTGGTTCAATTCATTCTCATCCGTCTGGTGTTGCATTGCCGTCCACTGAAGACCTGCTTTATGGCTACGGCCCGGTCATTATGATCATAGGCTATCCAGATGAAGTTAGGGCATTTGATAAGAATGGAAAAATGCTGAACGTGATTTTCACAAATGAAAACATGTAATTTCAAAAGCAGGCATGATCAAGATGAACTGTTTGAATTACCAGTAAGCTGTTTTGCAAGCACCAAAAGCCCATGCCCGTTATAATCTATCCCATACTCTTTGGCTAGCTTTTCGCATATGTTGCCCTCTATTATGCTTACAAAATCGCCGTAAATGTCCCTCAACGCCCTGAGGAACTTCTCCGGCTTAAGTATCGCGTCTTCTGGCCCAAGGTTGTACGTGTGCTCCAGGTGCCACATCACAGCGCCCTTTGTAACATAGCCTCCGTAATCAGCTATCGCGGATTCCACTATTTTGCCGATCTTCCTTTTATCCATCTAGGTCATCCTCACAAATTCCATTGAACCCTTCTCCGGTTCCATCTTGACAAAATATACTGGACCCTGCGGCTTTATGCTGCGCCAGAACAGGAAACCGTCGGTTACTGTAAGTTTCCTTGCAGCATTTACATATTTCATTTCTATCCTAGTGGAGTTCAGATTTGAGTGCCCAAAATGCAGTGTAATCCTGCCCTGGTTTTCTTTCATGGTCAAATTTATGAATGCCTCGTATTCTTCTGGCGCATTGACGGCGAACTCCTCTTCTGCAAGTAAATTGATTATATTCACTGAGTTTGGTCTGTACAGTGAAACTGATTTATTAAAAAACTCAATCGCCTTATAACCCGTAGCACGAGCGTCGATATTAATTATATTTAACCTGTCTATATAGTTACCTACTAAAGATTTAAAATCAATTAATGCATCTGATATATCTTCGTTGGGCCCCACTGTGTAGTTTACACTATATCCCTTCATTACATACTCTGCAGCCATGAATTCTCTGACAAGTTTTGCCCTTATGTCTGATACATCAAGATCAAACTCTTCCAGTATATTGGGTCCTGTCTCCAGTATTGTTTCCGACTCCTTTGGCCTCTGGATTGAGCTAAACCTGTTAAGGGCTGGCTGTTCTAATAATGGAAAAGGCTCCAATATTGACATGTCTGAGAAAGTCATGTAGTGTAATGCATGTTCTATCTCGTGATCTCTGTCCTTTAGCAGCCTGATCGCGCGTACACCCTTGCCAAGCACGTCTACAAGCTTAACTTCCACTATCACATCAAATACGAACCTGACCTGCCTTGCAACATCGTTGAGCCCTTCTGAGATCATGATCAGCGAACCGCTTTTTGCCTTGACAGATCCATAAATCATCTGCAGGAAAGCCCTGACCTCTTCTTTCATTCCGTAGAACATTGCGTCAAGCGAATCAACAACGACAAGCTCCCCCCTGCCTATTGCTTCCTCAATAAGCGAAAAAGCCCTGTCCGGCTTTCCGCTCAGCATACTCACCACGTTGAATGAGCCGCTGAACTGGGGGTCAACCAGCTTCAGCTTTCTAGTTATAGAAACTTCAGGGTCGGCATAGGATATGTACGTTGCGTTCCCGTGCCTTGCGCACGCTTTCAGCGCAAGCGTGGTCTTCCCCGAACCTGGGTCCCCTTCAATTATTGAAACGTAACCGGGTGCCGTAAGCACATCAAGCAATTCAGTTTTTAATGGCATCAATACATAACAGCACATTAGATATTTATTAACGTTTTTAAAGGAGACACAGTTCTATTTTAGGTATTTATGGAGCAATGACCAAACTGATTGCGGTTATGTGATGTGCTATCTGGGCGTAGTCTAAATTGATATCAAAAAAAAAGAATTTATCTTAAGCTTGCAGCGGATACAAGACGCCAGCCATAGCTACCGGCATTTTATGATGCCTGGCTTCAGATATGAGCGGAGTAATTAGGCAGCTATTCTTCGCTAATGTTTCACAGCTTGCTCAGAAATCTGGTAAGTGGCTGGATTTATAATAAAAAAATTTGATTAAAAGATACAATCGCAGCATAAAAAATTTTGGAACAAACAATATTAATTTCAATTTACAGTTGCCATTTTATGCCTGCAGTGGAAATATCTACTCTGGTCATCTTCTTATTGAGTTCGGTACTGGCATTTTATCTTACAAAGAGCTATTTTCAGAGAAAAAAAGTGAGTTATATTCTTTGGGCATCAGGCATGTGGGGATTTACCTTGGGCGTTATATTAGAAGCATTATTTGCATTTGGGGTATATGATGGATTTTTAATAAACCTATACCTGTTCGTTGTAGCCATTTTGGTTGAGCTGCTTGCGTCTGGTTCAATAAACCTGACGGGTAATAGAAATGCCATTCTGGCTTACTATATATACTCACTGATATCTGCCATAGCCCTGATTGTTTCCCTGACCTACGCAAACATAGGTTATATCCTCACTGCTGGGGTGGTATATGGTCCACTTCCGCTTTCAGTTATTATAGCCTCTTCATTAGTTACGTTCCCAGCGGCTGCAGTTCTAATCATAGTAGCAGGAGCAAGCTATTATAATAAACACAGCGCAAAAATGGTTTCGATCATAGCGGGGACAGTCGTTGTAAGCATTGCCGGTACCCTGTACATAGCTCAGTTTCCTGCATTTCTCTATTATGCAGAGTTTGTTGGCATTGTGCTGCTCTGGCTGGGGTTTTTCGATTTCAAGCGCGCTTTACATAATTAACATAGAAAAAAATTGCCAGATACAGGGCAACCAGTGTTCCTCCAATCGCAGTAACATATGACACGTAAAGAGCCATGGAGGAATTGTTCAGGAACTGTGTGTATTTGGCTACTCCCCCAAATAAATATGGATACTGTATCATGCCAAACATGTCAATTGATAGGAAGAGCCATATGCCCATTATATATTTTGAGAATGGTTTTCCCAAAAGGTAGGTCACTAATCCAATTGCCGCAACAATCAAGGAAATTATCAGCAGATAGGTTCCTGTGCTCAGGCTATTCAGGAAGTAAGGGAGGTAAATAATCGACGAAACTATAACAATTATGTATGCCAGTACGGCAGCAATTACAGGAACAATTTTTCCACCTTCCTTAACGCCGAACTGCACATAGGATATCGAAAGTGCTATGAGTGCTACAGAAATGAAGAACAAAATGTTGAAAGGATTGAACATTGCGACTAGTGGATTAATTGAAACCGTTGTCAAATTTACGCCTATGCCTGATAGCGCTGAACTGAATATTGTAACAACCAGGAACGCCACGATTAGCGTCATTATGATATAGATTTCTCTGTAAATTATATCCATCCTTTTATTTGAATGAGCTTCGCTGTACATGATGAAGGCGTTTCTTAGTATAAAGAAAAGTCCAGCAGCCATACCCAGGGTGATGTACATGGTGCCCACCAGTGACAGCGCAGATGGATAGGTGGCTTCAGTGTTCACTGCATAGAAAATGGCAAATGTCCCTATGGGACCCCAAAGCGGGGTAATAAAATTCTTCACTTTTTGGTAATACCCCCTGTTGATCAGGAACACAAAGGATGAGCCTATTTCGGCAATGAACAGGGTCAGAAACGCGGAAAGTACCGTGTAATTTATAATGTACTCCGCGTTCATTGTAATTCAGCCTCCACCGGTTTTGCCCTGAAATGTCTGTTAATGTATATCAGGGTAAATGGCAGTATAGCCGCATAGAACACAATTATGGCAATCATAATCGGCAATATTGATGTTGAAACGTTTCCTGCCTGTGATACAAGCATGACACCATAGATTATCCAGGGCTGCCTGCCAAGCTCTTCCATAACCCACCCCACCTCCATCAGCACCAGAGCAAGAGCTCCAGATAATGCAGCAAAAACAACTGTCCATTTGCTATGCCATACATCCCACTTGGAAATCCGGCCTATAATTGCAACCTTGCCAAACCTGTTGCTGTACTTTCCAATTATGAGCACAAGATCGGTTATAAGCAGGATTATGCCCAGAAGAAATCCCAACAGCACCATAAAATCAAACATGTCGTGCACAAATAACGGCGGCCAAGTGTAAGTCGGGAACTGGCTCAACCCTGGCACTAAGCCGCTTGCTGATCCCGTGGCAAGAAAGCTTTGCAGGTTCGGGATCGATATATAATCAGTCCATTTTCCGTTTATAAATAACCCAAAAAGCATTTCTGCGGCGTGAGTCGTCGGAACTATGTCGCCTTCAAACGCGGCATACTTTTCTGGCTGCACATAGTAAAGCATTTCAATGCTGTAAACCCCGGTATATATTACAAATGCCGCAATTACGGAACTTATTCCCAGAAGCAGCTTTGTGGCCTTTTTGTAATAATTGCACGCCTCCCCTGATGATTTATATTGCTTATACACAAAATATGCCATCACCATCACCAGTCCTGCCAGGATTGTTCCCCCAACGCCGTGGCTGTCCTCGTAAATTGCTGAGGGCGGAAACAGTGCGGCAATCGGGTTGACACCGGTTATGGTTCCCGATGACAGGTATTCACTTATGTTGAATCCAGCAGGCGTATTCATGAAAGAATTCAGCAATGTTATGAGAATTCCTGACCCGATGGATCCAAGCATAATTGGAATTATCAGCAGGAAGTGGTAATACTGATTCCTTATTTTATCCCAAGAGTAAGCGTAAGTTGCTAAAAATATAGCTTCTGTAAAAAACGCGAAAACTTCAATGTAAAGGGGAAGAATGTCAACTGAACCTACTAACGCCATAAATTTGGGCCAGAGCAGCAAAAGTTCAAGTGCCACTACTGTTCCCGAAGCTGTTCCTATTGCGAAAAAAATCAGGAGCGCGGTGGTAAGCCTTCTTGCAAGCGCTTTGTAGTATTTGTCGCCATATCTTATGCCAATAAATTCAGAGGCGCCTATCACAACTGGCAGTGATATTCCAAAAGACACAAGAAATATGTGCACTGCCAGTGAAAAACCCATTGTTGCACGGTCTAATAATATTGGGCTTATCATATGTTCAATCTTAAAACCCACCTCTATTAAATCTTTTTTAATTTTTTGCTTGTTTTTTATAAATATTTGAGTTTAAAAATTATTAATATTTGTCCATAACACAATTAATTTAGCAATTTATTGAATTTATATGGTTAATAAATACAATGGCCAATTATCAAGGGCAAATTCTGTCTTTGATAAAAAATCAGCCGGCAGGCTGGAACTAAAACTTAACGTAGCGCTGCCGCTCAGGTAAATCTGTATGGATACAAAAAGCAACTTAATGAAATTACACAAAATATTGACCATAAAGCTTAAATATTCACAAGTGTTGAAGCCATAGTTGGCGAAATAATGAGTATGTCTTCTAAAGTTGATATTTTAAAACATATGTATGTTCCTCAACATGTTGTTCTGTCTCCGGATGAGGCAAAGGTTGTGCTTGAAATGTACCATGCAAAGCACGACCAGCTCCCCAAAATACGCGCAGCTGACCCGGTCGTCAGGGCGATTGGCGCCAAGCCCGGCGATGTATTGAAAATTATAAGGTCCAGTGAAACTGCCGGCACTTCTGAATATTACAGATTGGTGGTAGAAGAATGAAGCCAGTTTTTGAAAGACGCTGGTCGATGATCGAGAACATGCTGAAATCGGAGGGAATAGCCAGGCAGCACCTGAATTCATATAACGAATTCATCAGGAAGGGAATTCAAAGCATAATTGACGAAATTGAAGAAGTAGATGTGGAGACCAATTTTGGAAATTATAAAATAAAGCTGGGTAAAATTGAAATAGGAAGGCCAAGAGTTACTGAACACGACGGTTCGGAAAACTATATACAACCTCGCGAAGCAAGGTTAAGGAACCTGACTTATGCTGCCCCACTGTACCTTAACATGCAGATAATAGACAGCGACCCATCCATAAACCGGCCGTTCAAATCCTATATAGGAAACCTGCCTGTGATGGTCAAGTCAGATATTTGCGTTCTGCACGGTCTATCTGAGCAGGAACTTATAGACGTGGGCGAGGACCCAAATGATCCTGGAGGATATTTTGTAATAAACGGGAGCGAAAGAATAATAATTGGATTGGAGGACATGTCTCCAAACAAAATACTGGTCAGCCGGGAAAAGCCGGGTAGCGCAATAACTTTCAGGGCGGTTGTGCATTCTTCCATTGTTGGGTTTAGGTCCAAGGTCGATATGTTCATGAAAAATGACAATGCTATTTATGTGAGGATACCGGTCATGCCCACTGAAATCCCCTATGTGGTGCTGATGCGCGCTCTTGGAGTTACAAAGGATTCTGACATAGCGCAAGCTGTATCATCCATGGATGAAATACAGGACCAAATGGTGCCCAGCTTGGAGAAGTCAGAAGGTGTGCTTTCGCAGCAGGACGCTATAATGTACATTGGCAACAGGATTGCCCACGGGCAGGTGGATGAAATTAGGATAAAGAGAGCAGAGCAGCTAATTGATGCATACCTGCTTCCTCACCTTGGCAGGGAACCTTCAAAGAGGCTTGACAAGGCGATGTTTTTGTCAGAAATGGCAAGTAAACTGATACAGCTGAAGCTGGGGTACGTGCATCAGGACGACCGTGACCATTATGGAAACAAAGTGATCAAGTTCGCAGGCGAACAACTGGCTGATATTTTCAGGACCAGCATGAGGAACCTTACGAGAGACATGAAGTACCAGCTGGACAGGGCGGGGCAGAAAAAGGGTCCAAGCGTTGTTCAGGCGGTGATCAGGCCAGGCATCATAACTGACAAGGTGACCAATGCTATAGCCACGGGAAACTGGGGCAGGGGGAGGGTTGGAATTACGCAGCTGCTGGACAGAACAAACAGGCTCTCCACCATAAGCCATCTCAGAAGGATACAATCGCCTTTAAGCAGAACACAGCCCAATTTCGAGGCAAGGGAACTTCATGGCACGCAATTTGGAAGGATATGCCCAACTGAGACGCCGGAAGGAAGCAACTGCGGCCTGGTAAAGAATCTGGCCCTTTCTGCAGTAATATCTGTTTCTCACGATTTTTCCAGCATCAAAGAGAAAATTGAAAAAGTTATGACTGAAAATGGCTATAAGGTCTTCTTTGAGGGCAGGCTGATCGGCCATACTGAAGATGTTGACTCTGCATCGAAAAAGCTGAGGGACATGAGGAGGAAGGGCGAACTCCCGTTCGATGTAAGCATTTCTGTCTACTATCCAACTGACTCGCGCGGCGAGAAGAGGCTGATGGTAAGTGCTAACTCTGGCAGGGTCATGAGGCCACTAGCTATTGTCCAGGACGGAAAGCCAAAGCTCACAGATGAGCACGTTGAAAGAATTGAAAGGGGAGAAATAAACTGGAGAGACCTGCTTTTGGATGGTGTTGTTGAGCTTATAGACGCTGATGAAGAGGAGAACTGCTTGGTTGCCATCGATGAGTATCACATAAGCGCAGAAACCACTCATATGGAAATTTATCCGCCGGCAATGCTTGGAGCAGTGGCTTCGATAATACCTTTCCCTGAATATAATCAGTCACCCAGAAACACGTACGAATCGGCAATGGCAAAGCAGGCTCTTGGCTTTTCAATTGCCAACATTAACCAGACGCTATATGTGCGACAGCACATGCTTGAGTACCCGCAGAAGCCAATGGTGACTACAAAGGCTGTAAAGTTGCTGAACATGGACAGCGCGCCAACAGGATTCAACGCCGTTGTGGCGGTGCTCAGCTTTGAGGGTTACAACATTGAGGATGCCATAGTGATGAACAGGGCAAGCATTGAGAGGGGCATAGGAAGGTCGTACTTTTACAGGCTTTATGAAGCTGAAGCGCAGCAGTATCTGGGCGGGCTTAAGGATAAATTCGAAATACCGTCTCCAGACAGCAATGTTAGGGGTTACAAGGGCGAGAAATATTACAGAAATCTGGAAGGCGACGGTGTTGCATATGCAAATGCCGACCTAAAGGGAGGCGACGTCGTGATTGCAAGGTTAAGTCCCCCAAGGTTCAGCGAAGAGTACAAGGGAATAGAAGCCCACGGGCTTTACCTGAGGGATACGTCAGTTACAATGAGGCCGAGCGAGAGTGGAACAGTGGACAGCGTTGTCCTTACGCAGTCGGTAGAGGGGAACAGACTTTACAAAGTGAGGGTCAGGGATCACAGGATACCAGAGCTTGGCGACAAGTTCGCTTCAAGGCACGGGCAGAAAGGCGTTGTTGGAATGATAATAAGCCCGGAGGATATGCCATATACGGAAGACGGCGTCATACCAGACATAATAATAAACCCGCACGCCTTTCCTTCCAGGATGACCGTTGGCCAGTTCCTGGAATCGATAGCCGGCAAGGCGGCATCATTAAGGGGGAAGGAAGTGGATGCCTCTCCATTTGAGGGTGAAGACGTGAACAGTTTGCAGGAAACGCTGAAAAGGTACGGATTTTCACCAACTGGAAAGGAAGTAATGTACGATGGGGTCACTGGAAAGAAGCTGGTTGCTCAGGTATATGTTGGGGTAGTCTATTACCAGAAGCTGCACCACATGGTGGCTGACAAATTGCACGCAAGGGCCAGGGGACAGGTGCAAATGCTCACCAGACAGCCAACTGAAGGCAGGTCTCGCGGGGGCGGCCTGAGGTTTGGAGAAATGGAAAGGGACTGCCTTGTTGCATATGGCGCATCAATGGTGCTCAAGGACAGGTTACTTGAGGAGTCTGATAAAACAACTGTATACATATGCTCCAAATGCGGCCTGCTAGCACATTACAATGCAAAGACCAAAAAACTAGAATGTCCGCAGGACGGGTCTGATGTAAAAATTGTCCCGGTAAATGTGGCGTATGCTTTCAAGTTGCTTTTGCAGGAAATAATGAGCCTTGGAATAGCTCCAAGGGTTGTCATCAAGGAGGAGGTGTAAACCTATGAGCGAATCCGTTGCGCTTAACAGGGTTGATTCAATAAAGTTCGCAACTTTATCGCCGTCTGAAATAAGGAAATACGCAGCAGTGGAAATTACGGTGCCGGAAACCTACGACGAGGACGGCATGCCGGTCCAGGGAGGGCTAATGGATAACAGGCTGGGGGTACTTGAGCCTGGTCAAAAATGCGGAACATGTGGAAACCCGGCATCATCATGCCCAGGTCACTTTGGGTACATTGAACTTGCCGAGCCGGTTATTCACATTGCGTTCGCTGATGATGTGCACAGGCTCATGACATCTACCTGCCGCAAGTGTGGCAGGCTGCTGCTTCCTGATGAAGAAATAGAGGAATACAGGAAGCAGATAAACGATTCCGGGGGAAACCCGATAACTTCTCAGAGGGTTGTCAAGGAAATAGTTGCAAAGGCGAAGAAGACCAAAATATGCCCGCATTGCGGTGCCAGGAAGCTGGACATCGAGTTCACAAAGCCGCATACATTCCATGAAATAACCGAAGAGGGAGGACCAGTAAGGCTTATGCCAACGCAGATCAGGGAGTGGCTGGAAAGGATTCCGGACTCTGATATTGAAATAGTGGGTTACAACCCAAAAACGGCAAGGCCAGAATGGTTCGTGCTTCAGGTCCTGCCAGTGCCTCCAGTATCTGTAAGGCCAAGCATCATACTGGAAACCGGCATAAGGTCAGAGGACGATCTAACTCACAAACTTGTAGACATTTTAAGGGTTAACCAGAGAGTTGCTGAATCCAAGGAGTATGGAACCCCACCATTGATAGTGCAGGACCTTGCTGACCTGCTGCAGTATCATGTAACCACATATTTTGACAACGAGGTTTCAGGAATACCGCAAGCGCATCACAGGTCAGGTAGGCCGCTCAGGACTCTGGCACAGAGGCTCAAGGGAAAGGAGGGAAGGTTCAGAGGCAACCTTTCTGGCAAGAGGGTTGATTTTTCAAGCAGAACTGTGATATCACCCGACCCTAACTTGGACATATCTGAAGTGGGTGTGCCGCAGGAAGTTGCCAAGAAACTCACCGTCCCTGAAAGAGTGGCTCCCTGGAATATAGAATTTCTGAAAGAGCTTGTAAGGAACGGTCCAGATACATATCCTGGCGCCAACTATATAATAAGGCCAGACGGAATCAAGATAAGGCTTGAATATGTCCAGGACAGGGAAGCGCTTGCGCAGAGCCTGAATGATGACTATATAATTGAGAGGCATATAATGAATGGTGATGTTGTGCTTTTCAACAGGCAGCCAACGCTTCACAGGG
>JAMCTX010000003.1 GCA_023381255.1 Nitrososphaerota archaeon | reverse complement strand
TGCTCCCGCACACGGGACACTCGGATGAGGTCCCCCTTGGGTTCACGTAAACAGTCTTGCATGACGACTTGTACTCAACCATTTTCTGGAATGACCTGTAGGGCCACCTGTTGAGCTCTGTCCTGAACGTTTTGCCCTTATTATCGCCATTGTTCCTTATTCCTTTCAAGTCCTCAAAGACAAACGTTGTGTCAGGGTTCTCTTCAACCACTTTGGTTGACAACTTTTGCAGCGCGTCGTTGACCCTGTTCTCCTGCCTGCCCTTTGTCTCCTTTATCTTCCTGTCTCTCTTCTGCTTGTTAGGGATGTGCTTCTGCAGTTTTTGCTTCCTCCTTGTATAATCCCGCTGGATGTGCTTTATGTTTGAGGTATTTATTGTGTCAGTTCCTTTCAGTTCAGGCTTGCTGTCTTTTATTGCAACAACGGTTGTGTCTACCGTGGAGAAGTTGAGGTCCTGGCCAGCAATGTTCTTGCCCATCGGCTTTTTCCCGCTTGAAACTGTGAATGTCAAAACTACAACCGTGTCCGTTATCAAGAGCTCGGAGGTTTTCCCCTTACTGTATTCCTGAAAGTGCTTGTTCCTGGTGTTTAACGGAACGTAGGCGTAATGCCCCGGCTGCAGCGTTATCCTTGCTTTGTCACCCTCAACCTTGAACAGCTCTGCATCTATCCTCATTTCCAATTTCTTTACATCAGGAATCCCGAGCTTGCTCTCGTGGTGTTTCTTGTATGATCTTAGTAAAGCAACTGCTGCCCTGCATACAGGGTTCATGTGGTGCACGGCGTAATTGTAATTGGATGTGAACCAGGGCTTGATTTCCCTTCTAAGCGCTATAGGCGAGGGCACCCTGCCATCCCTTCTTGCCATTATGTACGCTGTCTCAAGCGCGTGCCTTATTGCAACCTGCATGATTACTATGACATGGGAGAATTAAAGAGGAAGAAGGACAATGTACGCAGCATGACATCAAAGGAAGTTTATTTCGTGGTAGATGTTCACGAAAGGGAATCACAGGTCGCTGTGCTTGATAGGGATGGAACGACGGTTATGGAGAGGAGGCTGCCAACCGGGGATCTGTCTGAGTTCATATCCAAGTTTCCTGCGGATGAAAAGCATGTTGCAATTGAATCAGTTGGATTCATAAGGCCAATATATCAGGAGCTTGCAAAGGTACAATCCTGCCATGTTTACGTTGCTAATCCAACAAAGGTCAAGCTGATTGGTGAAAGCAAGACAAAAAATGACAGGAGCGATTCGTTTATACTTGGTGATTTGCTTAGGACAAATTATTTGCCGGTATCATATATTGCGGATGATAAAACAATGGAAAGGAGGTACCTGATCAGGGACAGAGTAAGCTATGGGTTAAGAAGGGCTCAGCTCAAGACATCAATAAAGTGGATGCTTAAGAGGAGAGGGATAAAGGTAAAGGAGCCTTTCTCTGATAAGGGCAGGGAGGAGTTAAAGAAGCTTCATTTTAGAGAGATAGATATCAGGTTGAGGGACCTTGAACTCACTGAATCGATAATAAGGGAACTTGATGCTGACATTGCACTTGAAGTTGCCACGGATAGAAACGCCCAATTGCTCGATACAATTCCAGGGATAGCAGCGTATACTGCTTTGTTCCTCTCCTCAGAGCTTGGAGATGTAAACAGGTTTCCTGACTCCAAGCACGCAGCTGCATATATTGGCCTTGTCCCATCATTGCATCAGTCAGGCGACACTGAATATACAGGCCACATCACTCTAACAGGAAACAGGTGGCTCAGGAGGAACCTTATCGAGTGCGCAAGGACAGCCATAAGGGTTGACCCCCACCTGAGGAAAAGCTACCTGAAACTCAAGCATAAGAGGGGGGAAAGGAAGGCGATAATTGCCATAGCCAGGAGGCTTGTCCTTTATGCATATTGGATGCTGAAAAGGAATTTAACCTATGAAGAGCTTAAGCCCTGGGATCAGGAGTGGGGAAATCCCCGTCCCATGAATAGGGAAAGTTCTTCATAGGGGTGAAAAGGAAAATGGGGCAATCCCCGAATAGATGGATGCCAGCCTTTTCAGGATGGTGATGAAAATAAGGATTGGAAAAAGATAAAAATGTCATAGATATCCTGAAGGTATTTCATAACCTCGTCTGAAGGCTCATAGTAACCAACAATCGCCCTCTTTTCGCCGTGCGATTCCCAGGGATGCGCCATTAAATAATTATGGCAATTGCAGAATTTATATGTATCGTTCCTCAACTGGATTTAACATCAATTATATGCTATTATAACGAATTATAATGTTTGACGGAGCTGTTCCATTCCCCTGCCCCAAGGTCAGCTACATCCCATCCGCGTTCAATGCCAAGAAACTGCATTATTTCGTTAATGTCATATGCCATTCGCATATTATAAGCGTGCCTTTCAAAATACATCATATATCACTAAATAATTTATATCTAAATAATTTATAAATGTTTTTGTACTTTTTCCGTGCTTTCAATTATCATACTTATGAGTTCCTTCATTTTTTCAAGCAATTCTACATGGCTGTATAATAGCTCCATCCCGGTTTCTGTAACAAAATAAACGTTGACCCTCCTGCCGTCGCTTCTGGTTTCTGCCCTGATCAGGCCCTTTTTTTCCATGTATTTTAGTATGACATATACAGTTCCCCGTGGCAGCTTGTCGCCTATTATGCCGTTTATTTCCATTTCCAGAGCATAACCGTAGCTGGGATTTTCAATGAGTTTGCTCAAAATTAGAAGCGACAAAATGCCCCTAAGGAGCTGTTTTTTCTGCCTCATGATAATTATTATATATTTTGCCTAACTTAAATAATTTATCCCGATTTTAGATGGAATGCATAATATATTTAAAAGATGATGGTCGATTGGTGTTTAGATTGGGTCCAGATTCACTTAAAATCGAGGGCAACTTCAGGAAAGCGCTTGAGCTTATGGAAAATACTGACAAAAACATATTTATAACCGGAAAGGCGGGCACGGGCAAATCCACCCTCCTGATGCACTTCAGAAGCATAACAAAAAAGAAAGTGGCTGCAGTTGCTCCAACTGGCGTCGCCGCCCTGAACATCAGGGGGCAAACCATACATTCCTTCTTCAAGTTCAGGCCAGACATCACGGTTGATGCCGTGCAGAAGCTGCCTGCTGGCAGGGCTGGACTTTACAAAAGGCTTGACATGATAATAATAGACGAGATATCAATGGTGAGGGCTGACCTGCTTGATTGTATCGACAGGTTCATGAGGTTAAACGGGAAAAGCAACAAACCGTTTGGCGGAACGCAGGTGGTATTCATAGGTGATCTTTACCAGCTACCGCCGGTTGTCTCGTCAAGGGAAAGGGAAATGTTCAGAAAGTCGTACACCAGTGAATACTTCTTTGATTCTAAAGTTTTCGGCAAGCTGGAACTGGAATTTATAGAGCTTGACACATATTTTAGGCAGACTGATTCAGCGTTCATTGACCTGCTCAATTCCATAAGGAACAACAGCATTACCGACCAACAGCTTGACGAACTCAACAGGCGATGTGACCCGTCATTCACGCCCGGGATAAATGAAGGTTACGTAGTGCTTGTTACCAAGAACGACCTGGCTGACAGCATTAACATGGAAAACCTGTCAAAGTTGCCCGGAAAGGCGTATAGCTTTTCGGCGGATACCTACGGCAAGTTTGACAAGAACTATTTGCCGGCCGATGAAACCATTACACTCAAAGTTGGAGCCCAGGTCATGCTTGTGAATAATGACCCAAAGAAAAGATGGGTAAATGGCAGCATAGGTTACATAACAGGCATCCAGAAAGACTTCATAAGGGTCAGGCTTTCGGCAGGGTTAACTGTTGATGTTGAACCTTACACCTGGGAGCTCACAAGGCTCTTTTATGACGATTCAACTAAGAAACTGCAGTCGGAAGTTGTTGGCAGTTTCACACAGTATCCCATGATGCTTGCCTGGGCGATAACAATACACAAGAGCCAGGGCAAAACTTTTGATAAGATACTGCTGGACACTCGCTCAGGGGTATTTGCAAACGGCCAGATCTATGTAGCGCTTAGCAGGTGCAGAACCATTGAAGGCATCGTGCTGAAAAAAAGAATCGAAAAGAAAGATATAAGGACCGACTGGAGGGTCGTGCGCTTTCTAACAAATTTCCAGTATGCAAAATCAAGGGAGAACATTTCCATTGAAAAAAGGACCGAACTGATAAACGAAGCCATTAATAATGGCAAAAAAGTTGAAATCGTGTACCTGAAGGCCAACGATGAAAAATCCATAAGGGTTGTCTCGCCTGAGCTTGTTGGCACACTGGAATATCAGGGCAGAAAATACCTGGGCATGAGGGGGTTTGATTCAAAGGACAGCGCTCAAAGGAGTTTCAGGCTTGACAGGATTCTGGAGATCAGGATAGTGAACTAGATCCACTCTGCCCTTGGATCGTTCTTCATATTCCTGGACTTTATAGACGGATATGGGGAATCTATCCTTACAACTTTCAGGTTTATTCCCAATTTTTTGCTCTTTTCAGAGAATTCCGATTCGCTGTGTGCCTGGTCGTATCCAAGCGCGATTATATCCGGCCTTACAAGCTGCACAGTTTTCATAAGGTCATTTTCGTCACCTAGAATTGCGGCGTCAACGTATTTAATTGCGCCAACTAGCTCCCGCCTAAGATTTTCATCATTCATTGGCCTGGTGCCCTTAAATTTAATCACGTTCACGTCCCTTGCAACAACAACTACCAGCACATCTCCAAGCTCCTTTGCCTTTCTCAGAAAGTATATGTGCCCAGGGTGGATTATATCAAATACCCCGCCTGCAAGAACAACCCTTATCAGTGACCTCCCCTTCTCTGTCAATCCATTGCTGTCGGCAAGACCGCCTTCCTGTAACTTTTTCAGCGCTTTGGAGTCCGGGTTTTCCTTTAAAATAGAATAAAGGTAAACCTTAACCAGTTCCCGGTTCAATTTCCGCTTTGGTCATGTAAAACTACTTCGTACCAGACGTGCTTCCCGTCTTCTCCCAGGTAATATGTGCCCAGCACCTTCATGTTTCTGTAAACTGCCGATACCCTCTGCGCCGCAATGTCAGCCTTTGAAACCTGGCCTGATATGAGCTTTGAACCGCTGTGCTTCTGCCTTCTTCCAGAGTTTGGCCTCTGTATCTTCATGCCTCCCCTTGCCATCCTTATCCTGACTGCGATATAACCGGGCTTCTCCTTGTATCCAAGTTCCCTCGCCATGTCAATCCTGGTTGGCTTTTCAACCCTGACCATCCTGGGATCAGACCTCCACTTTATCAGGTACGCCTTGTATTCGTCAGGCTTTTCCTTATAATATTTCTGCCAGGTTTCATTGATATAGTCGTACATGTTCTTCATGAATTTATCGCCTCAATTAGCCTCTGCACTGTAAGCGTCGCCGCCAGCTTCTGCGCCTCCGCGGTTTCCCCTCCAACATGGGGAGTTAATATTATCCTCTCAAGTGTAAATAACTCCTTGTTGGATGGCGGCTCAACTTCAAATACGTCAAGGGCGGCACCCGCGATTATTTTGTTCTTTATCGCATAAATCAGGTCCTCCTCCTTGACCACGTTTCCCCTTGATGTATTGATTATGAATGAGGATGGTTTCATGAGCTTCAGCTTCGGCAGGTCTATCAAATGATATGTGCCCTGGCCCCCGGGGACATGTAGGGTAACAAAATCAGAAACCCGCAAGACTTCTTCCAGAGGCAGCTGTTCCAGTGCCAGTTCCTGCTTTGTCTTTTCATCAATCGGTATAACATCAAAAGCTACTATTTTCATTCCCAGGGCCCTTGCCACCTTTGCCACACCCCTTCCAATCCTTCCAAAGCCAACAATGCCCAGGGTTTTCCCATTAAGTTCATTTCCCAAATACTGGGTCTTTAACCACTTGCCTTCCTTCATGGTTTTATCGGCATTGCAAATGTACCTGCTTAAAGCTATCATGAACCCGGTTACCATTTCAACGACTGACTGTGTCAGGGATTCTGGAGCGTTAACAACCTTTATTCCTTTTTCTTTCGCTGCAACAAGGTCTATGTTGTCCAGCCCGACGCCCGCCCTGCCTATTGCCTTCAGCCTGGACCCTGATTCAATAACTTCACGGGTTATTTTGGTCCTGCTCCTTACAACCACGCCATCATAGCCCTTTATGTCCTGCTTCAACTCAGCCGGGGTAATTGACGGCCTATAATCGACATCAAGCCCGGCGCTCTTTAGCATCTTTATTCCCTCATCGTCAATCGGGTCACATACAAGAACCCTGCTCATAATATACCACGCTAGGCTTTAGATAATTACACTTTTAACATTGTCGGTAAAGCGCATGCGGAAGCTCATCAGGCGAATTGATGATGGTATGCCCGGTAGCCTTTCTCAGCCGGTTCATTATTGCAAGCCCTATTCCTCTTTCGTCAAAGGGTTGCGCCACCCCGAAATCTGCGTCCGTCTCATCCAGAATCCTGAGAGATGAAAATAGCCCCCGGGCAACGGTGTAGAGGTCAGATTCGCGCCCTATTATTATGCTCCTAATTCCCAGCGCATCGACTGCAGGTTTCATTTCTTCAGAGCATATGGCAGCCGGAATACCGCAACCAGCGGATCTTTCAAGTATTTTCAGATAATTTTTTCTGTCACCGGCAAGCACCACCCTTTTTGCTGGCGCATAGTGCCTGTACTTCATTCCGGGGGCAATGGCCACCTCAGACTCATAGCCGTGGGCCTCCTCCGGCACAGTGATCTTGCCAATTATCGGCTCCAGCTCTTCAGTGCCCAGGGCACCTGGCCTTAGAAGCACTGGCGGGTTAACTGCAAGGTTGACTATGGTTGACTCCACCCCGAAAAAGGTCTCCCCTGCATCAATAATCGCATCCACCCTGCCCTGCAGGTCTTCAATTACGTGCTTTGCATTTGTTGGACTCGGCTTGCCTGCAAGGTTTGCGCTCGGGGCTGCTATGGGAGTTCCTGAAAGCTCGATCAGCGCAAGCGCTACAGGGTGAGCCGGGACCCTGACCGCAACCGTTTTAAGCCCTGATGTAACCGGGTCGGGAAGGTCATGCGCTCTCGGTAGAACAAGCGTGACTGGCCCCGGCCAGACCTTTCTAGCCACATTCATGATTTCTTCATTGACCAAAGATACAAGCTCAAGCTGCTCCGCACCCTTCAGGTGAACTATCAGCGGGTTATCCCTGGGTCTGCCCTTTGCTTCAAATATCTTTCCAGCTGCAGCCTCATTGAAAGCGTCAGCCCCCAGGCCGTAAACCGTTTCGGTTGGAAAAGCCACAATGCCGCCTTTCCTGATTATGCGCGCTGCCCTCATGACTGATTTTCTGTCAGGCTCTATGGGGTCCACTTTTATTATTTCGGTATTCATTGCTCCCTTTTTACTCTGTTCCTTATATAACCCACCCTGCTAACAGTTACTTCCACCACGTCGCCATCTTTTAGAAATGTTTTCTGGCTGAAGGCAGCCACCCCCTGTGGGGTTCCGGTTGATATTACGTCACCGGGCAGCAGGGTTATGCCGTTTGACGCGTATTCTATCAGTTCATCTACGCCGAATATCATGTCTGAAGTGCTTCCATCCTGCCTCAGCTCACCATTTACGGTTGTCCTTATGCCAAGCGAGTGCGGGTCTCCAATTTCATCGATTGTAACTGCATAGGGGCCTAGGGGAAAGGCGCTGTCCAAAGATTTGCCCCGGAGCCAGTTCTGTCCATAGGGATTGGTGACTGAGGGCCATCCCAATGGAAACTGCAAGTCCCTGAAGCTGATATCATTTGCCACAGCGAATCCCAGAACGTGCTCCAGCGCATTTGTCTTTTTTATATACTTGCCCTTTTTGCCAATTATCACCGCCAGCTCACCTTCATAGTCCATTTTGCTGGACGCTTTGGGCAGCAGAACATCGTCGTATGGGCCTGCCAGAGCATTTCTGAACTTGGTAAACAGGTACGGCATTTCAGGCCTGTTCACTCCCTGTTCCCTTTCATGGGAATAATAATTTACAGCTGCAAGCATTATTTTTTCAGGACGCTGGATAGGAGGAAGCAACGTGGTTTCGGAAAGCTTAAGGGAAGTTGAGCTTTCGCTTAGCGCACCGTCAAGCCTGTCGAGAAGGTTCATTTCAAGCAACGAATCCAGGCTGTCCACCCTGAGGCCGTACCTTGAAAAAGGTTCGCTCAGGTCAGCTATTGCACCGTCCCTTAACACCCCTATCCTTTTCATGCCCCCCTGCAGGTAGTTTATGATTTTCATTACGGAGTAAGGGTAGATTGCCTCATATCTTTAAACTTTAGCCTTCTAGCACTAATTGCGGCAAGCACTTCTGCGATATAATTGTCAACCGCCTCTCCCCCTATTCCCGCCTTTTTAGCTACCCCCTTTGCGTAGCTTTCCACCTTCCTGTAGCTGGCCATTCTGGCATTAAGCTCAGCCCATGGGAGATCTTTTAAAGCCTCACCTAGCTCCGGAAAACCCCGGATTGTTCCCTCTGCTATCATGGCAGCTATTATGGGGTAACCCACGTAGCCCCTGCGCAGCGTGCCGTTATCATCGCTGTATACATATGCATCATTTAAAATTACCGTGTATTCCCTGCTTCCTGCTGATGCTCTCACCTTAAAAGCCCCATCACTTTTTTTAACCCTTCCGCGAGCAACCGCAGAAACGGCTTCAAGCACCTTGATCCTAGGGGGCAGGTTGAGACTTATCATGGTTCAAAATTATGCAGGCAATTTAAAAATTTTTATATATCGTTAAACCGATATACTGCAATGGGAAGCAATTTCAGCACCGCCAGGACCAGAACGCTTGTGAGCTTATTTGCGTTCCTTTTCCTTGGCTTGCTGAAAATCATAGTTGGCCATGTGTTCCTGAGCCCGATATTAATTGCTGACGGCATTCATAACATGGCCGACGTCATAATGATGCTTGCCGCATATTTGGGGCTTTACCTTGTATCGCTTCATCCATCCACCAACTTTCCCTACGGCTTGTATAAGGGGGAAAGCCTGGTGTCTCTCTTTATGGGCATTGCGATAGTCTATGCAGCATTTGAAATAGCAGTTACTGGCTTTGTGCATCTGAGGCCCACTGACCTTTTGCCGCTGCTGGTGGTTGAATTCATTTCCATTGCAGTGAGCATTTACCTTGGACACTGGATATCGGGCCTGATGACATCCAATTCTTCCGTCATAAAGGCCGAAAGGTTGCACAATTACGAAGATGGCATACTTGGGATCATTGTAATAGCTGGCATATTTATGGAATGGGCAGGATACATTTACCTGGCATACCTCTGCCTTGTAATCATAATAGTATACCTGGTGTTTCAGAGTTACGGCATTATGAGGGATGCAGTGCTTTCGCTGCTTGACGCCTCAGATAAGGCTGTTGTGCTAACAATTTCAAAGGTCATGAACCAGATAAGTGGAATAATAGGCTTTCATGAGCTGAAGGTGCGCAAGGCAGGTCCCTTTTACTTTGTGGAAATGCACCTGGAAATGCCGCATTCTCTGCCCGTGGACAGGGCTGACGCCATGACGGATTATATTGAAGAAACGCTGAAGGAAAAAGTCAAAGGGGTTGTTTCAGTTACAATACACGTTGAACCGGGCAGCATGAGCAAGAAATGGATTCTTGCATTCCCGGTTTCGGAAGACGGCAACATTTCTTCCCACTTTGGACAGGCTCCTGGGCTTTTGATTTTAAACACGCACGACGGCAATTACACGCGCCATGATAACCCGGCTGCGGACGCTGAAAGGCACAAGGCCCAGATGATAATTGACATGCTGAAAAAACTTGGGGTCAACGCGGTTATAGCTCAAGGGATGGATGAAACAGCTGTTCTTGCCCTTTCAGGAGCCGGGATAGATGTTTACATAACCGATATAAAAACGCCTCAGGAAGCATATGAAGCGTTCAAGGAAGGAAAACTCAAAAGGTATGTTGCGTGAGCTAAACCGCGTTGCCGTTAACGAAAAGTTTGCCATACCTGCCAACGTTAAGCCTGAGTTCTGACCTGAACGAGGTTACGTAACCGTTTTCAACCCTTACCTGGTCCCCCTCATTGACCTGCTCTATCTGATTGTTCCACAGGCTCATTACAATCTTGCCGCTGTCGTCCTCTATCACGCAATCTGCCACCTGTGCATCTTCGCCCATTTTTGTCTTTACGTTTCTGGGTTCCGACTTGCTCACAACCACGCCCTCAACACTTACCCTTGAACTTCCCATCGACAAATCTTTTATTTTCAACATCTTATTGTTATTATAACCACTTTATAAATATGTTGGGCTGCACAATGCCATATATCCATGGTGAAACCCATTGAATCATTGGCTAGGTGCCGGAAACCTTAATTTCCAGCCTTTTGCTGTGCGAACCCTTGTTTTCAAACTTTACGATGGAGATGTTGCCAATTTCTTTTATATCCCTTACATGCGTTCCACCATCCATCTGCATGTCCAGTCCAACAATTTCAACTATCCTGACCTCGTCCAGCCTTTCAAGCAGTTCTCTGCCAGGCTTTGTCCTCGCAATGTCAGGTATTTTCAATGCCTCCTCCTTAGAAATGTATTTTACCCTGACCTCTAACCCCTTGGATATTTCTTCGTTTGTGGAAGCCTCTATCTTTTGGGCCAGCTCCCTGGTAAGTTCTGGGAAGTCAAGGTCAACCCGTGCCCTGTCCTCGTATATCTGGCCCCCTGTTATATACCCGTGACCAAAATCCCTCCTTATTATGCCGTCCATCAGGTGTATTGATGTATGCAGCTTCATGAGCCTGTACCTTCTTTCCCAGTCGATTGAAGCATTTACAGATGTCCCGTCTGGTTCGCCGTCCAGCACATGCACTATCTCTCCACTCATTTTCTTTACTTCAATTACTTTCAACGTCTTTCCTGAATTAAATACCATGCTGCCCATATCGCACGGCTGCCCTCCACCCCCGGGGTAAAATGCCGTTCTGTCGAGTATCAGCGATCTCCCTTCTGACCTAACGACACTGGCCGAAAATGTCTTGAGGTAGGAATCTTTCAGATACAGAAGCTCTGTTTCCATACAGAATATTCCAGCATAAAAGTTAATGAATCTTTTGGGCTGTGGGACAAAATAGCTAATATGGAGTCAAGTTGAACAGGTTGTGCCACAATCCAGTGGTGAACTGTGCGCAGTCTATCCTGTCTTCCCTTCTCTGGGCAATTCCCCAGCCAAGCATCTTCTTGTCAGCGGAGAACCCAGCTTCTGAGTTTTCCCTCTTGTAATACTCCTCCAGGTATTTCATAGTGTTTGTCACAAACTCCTTCATCGTGTCCTTCCACTTCTGTGATCCGTTTAGAGTTGCGTTCTTCTTTGGTATGATGTACACCTTTTGTTCCCTTGCCAAACTTGCTTACGTACTTTGATACGCTGTAGTACTTGTCAAGCCTGATGCTCTTCAGGGTTATATCGGTTCTTCTTAGCATTCTCATTGCCCTGTTAAACGCCTCCTTCTCAGACTTCATGCTTGAACCAAAGGCGATGTACATCCTTGTGTCAAGGTCCATGAGCGTGAACATGTAGGCAAAGAGCTTTCTCCTTTTCCTGCCAAGGTTGGCCATGTTCTTGAGCTTCTGAGCATATGATTCATGTTCTTCTTTACAGTAAGTGAATACCCGTGCCGTCTCCGGTGGTGTAGGAAGAGTTTACACCTTTCTTCCTCAAAAGTAGAACGTGCAGGTTGTGGACGGCAAGCATGACTTCTGGGTCAGAGTACAGCCTTTCAATTGTCTTGTATGACACCTCAATGCCGGCCAGCATCGAGAACATAAATAGCATGTTGGAGAATACCCTGTTTGATTTTGCAATAAGCTGCTTGATCAGCAGCAGCTTTAGCCTGTCCTCTAGAGAAATGGAGTGAGGGTGGCCCGCTGCTGGCACAATCTGTATTGCGCTTGCAGCTTCATGCACAAGCGGGTTGAGCATCTTCATTGCCGTGCCCGCCCTCCTTGTGAACTGCCGCTCATATGTCCTCCAGTCCCTCTTCTTTTTTGGATGGGTAAGATTGTACTCCTTGTTGATGTAATCGTTGATATCCTTCAGCTTGCTCTGGATATCGGCGCTATGCAGCCTTGCCACATGTATAGACCGGGAAGTTTAAAAATTCGTCTCCTTATATATAAAGCAGGGACGAATTTAGTTACGATTTTTTGTTAAGTTAATGATAGTGGAATAGTGCCCCACACTCCATTTTTGACAATTCATTCTTTGCTTGAAAGCAAAGGTTTTCTTGTCACATGATCAATAAATTGTTAGACCCATCACTGCTGAAAAGAACAATATGTCAGAAAAACTTGCCATGAAATGATGAAACCACTAATTCTTAAAAGCATTTACAAACAATTTTTGGGCTAGCCTGGTTTCATTTGTTTTCAGTAAGTGATTCCTCGATTGCCAGATAAACCTCTTCAAACACTTCCATAAATCTCACCAAATTTGAATAAACCAGCGCTATATCGGCTCTTTCTATGTTACTTTCAAGCTCCAGAAGCTCAGAAAGCTCATCTGCAACCGGTCCATTTATTACCCTGAGCGATGAAAGTGCAGCCGGCAGTCCCAGTTCGTTGCTTATCCCTCTCCTTTTCAAAAGCTCCTCGCCCCTTTTATTTATCAGTTCAGCAAGCCCCTTTATCCCAGTTATCGCCCTTTCCCTTACACTGGTGTTTTTGATAAATTCATCAGGCTTTAGCTTAAGGGCGGCCTCAATTGACGCATATTGCTTCCAAAATTCCGGCAAATGTAACGATTAAGCCGATAAGCTGTATATTTGCTTTTCTTAAGCATAGCATGAAAGCTCGCCATATATATTAGTTTAATATGTTAACTAAAAAATAAAAACTATTGCGCAATTACATCACCGTGCGCAAGCTTGAACTGAAGGAATCTTCATTGAAACCGTACCTGGTAGTAGCTCAGGCAATCAGCTCTATCGCGCCCCTAGGTTCAGTTTCCGCATATCTTACATTTGCAATGACATATTCGCTGGTATCCACAACCCTGGCTGGAATACTGGGCGTGATAATATATTTTATGTGGGTCCTGATAGGTTACCGGTATTCCAAATATATAGCCAGCGCAGGAGGGATATATGATTTTGCCAGGAGCGGGGGCGGGGAAACTGTTGGAAGAATATCTGGCTGGCTATACTGGATAAGCTATGCGATTTACCTGCCTTCGTCAACTGCTTATATCACAGGCATAGTTCTTACATCTTTCTTTAAACTGAGCCCCATGGTTGATGACCTGATAGAATTCGGCCTTGCTTTCCTGCTTATAGGGTTCATGATTTCTGGCCTTAAGGTGCCCTTCTATTATGCGCTGGTATCATCCACCATTGAAGGAATACTGATCGCGGTACTGGGCCTTAAAGTGCTTTCGGTAACTGGTCTGTCAATGGCTCCCCTTGCGTTTAAAGTGCCGGTTGGGAGCTTTTTCGGCGGGGCATTAGGTGTGGGATTTGTGATGGTGGGGGGCGGGGTTACCTTTTTCCTGGGTTACGAAGCGGAGGGAAAAGGCAGGACCGTGGGGAGGTCATACATACTGGCGTATATTGTTGCCTCTGCGCTGGTACTGTTTGCGTCGTATTTTGAAATTGCCGGGGCAGGATATACCAGTTCGGGCGTCAACCACATGTTATCTGTTACTCAATATCCGGGCTTTTACCTTGCAAGCATGTACCTTGGGAATGGCTTTGCGCTGGCAATACTGGTTTTTACCGTTTCAAGCCTGATAGGTTCAGCAATGGCGGCTTACGTTGCCCTGGCAAGGCTTACGCATGTAATGCTCCATAAAAGCATGCTCATATCAATAGTTTCAGTGGGTGCGTTCTTTATGGTGATTAACCTTGCGGGCATAGCTTTTGGCAACCTGACCCTTCTCTACCTGCTCTCAACGGAAGCTTCTCTTGTAACCCTCTATGCTTCCCATGCGATAACCGCCTTTGTATTTCCCCTGTTCACCAAGAAGATCAACGCCAGAAAATTTTATGATTTAATTTTAGCCGCGGCATCAGTTATGCTCATGGTTTACGGGCTGTACAGCAACATCATACCTTACGAATTCCCGCTTTCTACAGTGGGGCTAATTTCAATTGCTGCGGGCATGCTTATAGGGATAATTGCCGGTGTGAGGCTCGTGCGCGGTTCCAGAAACCGGAATTAGAAATCGCCGGCTTTACAACCAATATTTTTTGCAGAACTGTATGGAAGGCGCTTTTAACTAGTTAAATTCTTAAATATCTTTGAATATCACTATTGTTATTATATATACTATGACCGAGGAAAGGTTCTTCCCTGTAACAGGAAAACAGCGGAGAGGGATATCGTTTCCAACGATGAAAAGGTGAATATATCAGGACAAAATCAGGGCCGTTAAAACCATTGGTAGGATGCCTAATAGCGAGGATAATGGGGAAAGAACAGCGAGTTCAGAAACCCGGGCGGTAATATATTTAGCGTATCTTCATATGACCAAAAGGATGGCCTGGAAAGGCAGTTTGAGCACCTTAAAACCTAGTCAAGGGATACAAAATCGTGTATGAAGGCTCAGCGCTGAACGATAAGAAGCCTAAGCTGTTGCGAGCATTGAGGCTGATTTCATCAAGGTCCGCTGATGTAATTGTTGCTGACTATAAGGACACGGTTGGGGTTCAATTGCCTTCAGCAGTGCGCAAATTTGCACAATGCAGAGACGGTGTTTGATGATATAAAGAAGGAGCATGAATGTGTGAATGACATGATATCTGTAGTTCAATCATTCTCGTAAAGGATTTATGGAAGAGTTCCCCTCAAATACCATACAATAATTGAGGGGGGTTAAAGGATGCAGTTCACCTTCAAGCTTGAGCTCACTGGACTGTCAATGGAAGACAGAGCAATGATAGACGACCTGATGTCGCGCTACTGTTCCGCAAGGAGGTTCGCGTTCAACAGGCTGCTTGAGGGTAACACGGTAAACCAGACGGTGCATCTGCTTCAGGATACAACGTTATCCCTTAACTGGAGGTACTTTGAGCACGCTGCAAAGGATGCGGAGGCAATGATTGAGAGCCAGAAGGAACTGTTACCATTGTACCTTTCTGACACCTATGACAAAATTGAAAGCGTTGAAAAAGCATTGGAGAAAGCGAAAAAAGGCAGCCAAAGGCTGCAGTCAAGGCTTAAGGCTTTGGAAAAGAGGAAGGATATACTGAAGGAGCACGTCATGAACGGAACTTTGCCAAAGGTCATTTTCGGGGGCAGGCAGCTGTTTACAGAAAGGGTGGAGGGAAAAATCAGCAGGGATGAATGGAAGAGCTCACGAAATGACCAGGTTTATTCCATTGGGCAGGCAAACCAGAAGGGTAACGCAAACATAAGGCTAAGCGTGAACAAAATAGGCATAAACTTCCCGCACAAAATTGATGAAAGGAAAACCGGAAAAGGGACAATCAGGGTCAAGAACGAAAGGAAGTGGTTCAGCGTAAACGTGCCAGAGAAATATACGCAATATCTGGAAAACATGCTTTCCTCCGGAAAAGCTTATTCCGTAAGGATTGTAAGGAAGGATGGAAGGTACTTTGCTCATGTGAGCTTTGAAATAGGCAGTCCACAACTGGAATCAATGCCCGAAAGGGTTTGCGCTATAGACAGCAACCCTGAAGGCTTTGCAGTTGCAATAGTGAAGAATGACGGTAACATCGTTGGTCACAAGTTCTTCAGGGACGACAGGCTTGTTTACGCTTCTGAGGGAAAGAGAGACGAAATTGTCGGTTCAATTGTGAAGGGGATAATTGATTATGCAAAGAACAACAATGCCGGAGCAATTGTAATGGAGGATTTGAACATGAGGGACAACAAAAGCTTTAGGAGGAAGGGAAACAGGATCATACACGCGTTCGTGAGGAAGAAGTTTGCCGAGAACATCATGGATAGGTCATGGAAGGAAGGCATTCCCCTCTTCACGGTTAACCCTGCATATACGTCAAAAATAGGTGACAGGAAGTACAGGGAGATGTATGGGCTGTCAATACACGAATCTGCTGCACTTTGCATAGGCAAGAGGTTTTACGGTTACGGCGAATGGTTGAACGGGCCGATTGCGGTCGGCAGGCCTAGGGAAAGGGTGCCCGTGCAGTATGTATGGACATCCCTCTATGGCTACGGCTCCCCAAAGGACCCATACATGGAGCCACCAGGAAGGAAAGGCAGTGTGGGGAAGAACGTGGGGGGCAATGGTCAAGCCGTCCTCACAGGACGCCCTGCCAGAGGGCCCCTGATAAGAGATGAGGGGGAGCGAAAGGGTGGGGAGTGCGGTGGGAGCCCGCAGGCTACCGGCAATGGGGTTAAGCCGGCACCGCAAGGTGGGTAAGTGTGCGCTGCGTCATTAATACGCAATGATATGCGTGATACCAACCCTTTAGCGAAGCGGCAGCTCACAAACCAAAATAAAGCGATGCCGCTGTAATAAACATGATGGCGCCAATTATGTAATCAAAGTATGCCGGGCTCAATTTCCTCAAAGCAAAACCAGTTGCAAATGAAGCAGCTGCCACCACGGCCAAAAGCGACGCAATTCCAGCAGATATGAATATCGCTATGATCAACCCAATCTGGTACAAGCTGAAACTTGAACCGGACAAAAGCAATGGGATTATCGCGAAATCAGGCAACGCGCTCACAGCAATGGACGCATTGCCGGCTATTGAATCCGCGTTCCTTTCTAGGAAACCGTTCACCACGAAATACGCTCCTACTATTATGAGCAGTATCAACCCTGAAAATATGATGTACCGATCGAACTGTTTCAGAAAAACCAGGCCAACATAAAGAATGGCCAGGGCTATTGCAGAGGATAGCGTGCCATGTAAGAGGGCTATCGAGGCGGTTATGCTGTATTTTTTTGCATTTGAAAACCTCCGTGTTTCTGATATTATTGTTACTGGCAGCCAGTGGTCAGGAGCAAGCATGTGAAAAACTGCAATAAGTGCTGCCACTGTAGAAATTAACAGGAATGAATTTTCCATGCCTTGCAAAGGCAAAAAATGTATATTAACATTCCCGTTGGATCTCAAGGCTTCAGAACTGCCTGTTTTAAAGGCTGGGGCATACCAATCCTCCCTGAGCCCTGACGGGGCAGGTTGCAGAGGTCAATGATCTTCACTGTAAAATTACCTGAGCACAGGAATGCCTATTATTTTATACCAGTAACAAAATCAAGAGCTTTATAGAAACCCACATCCTGAATTATTGTATAACTGCTGCTCTCTCCAAATTCCTGACACGTTTTAAAATTACCGGGAAATGCAAATAAATCAGAGACCGGAATTTTATAACATGGACAGCGTTGATGATTCGAAAATAATTGAAGTTTTAACTTCTTACAGGACCATAGCGTGCGTTGGATTTTCAAAGGACCCATCCAAATGGGCCCACTTTGTGCCAAAGTTCCTGCTGTCTGTCGGCTACAATGTTATACCAGTGAATCCAAGCGCTGAAAGCATACTTGGAAGAAAGTCCTATGCATCCCTGCATGAAGTGCCTGACAAAATAGATATAGTGCAAATATTCAGGCCGTCTGAAGAAGTGCCGGAAATAGTAAATGAATCAATTAAGAGGCAAGATGTAAGGGTGATCTGGATGCAGAAGGGCATAGCAAATGATGGCGCAGCGCAAAAAGCCGAAATGAAAGGCATAACCGTGATTCAGGATCGCTGCATGTATGAAGAATATTCGAAATTGATGCTTAAGAGGTAGAGATTTTTCGCGCAATGCATATGTCAACATCGTGTACCATTATTTGATATTTAAAAACCGCAGGCATCAACTATATAAGTAGTGGCTCAATATGGTCGATTATTTACCTTAAATAAATATAATCGTCTTTATAACTCTGTTTTAATTGCCAATAGTTTACTTTTATTGGAATATTTCGAAATTAATTTCCAAAAAACTGTTAAATAAAGACACGCGTTAATAGGCTAAAGTGAGTAAAATAAACTTTTTTGGAAAAAAGAACAGTATTTCCACGGTAATTGCAGCAGTAATTATAGTAGTGCTGGTCATCGTGGCCGGCGTGGGTTTTGGACTCTACTATATGCAAGTCACATCGGCCAAGCCAGTGTCTACTTCAAACTATGACACGGTAACTTCCTTGGCATTTCAGCACTGGACAGCAATAGGCGACGCAAACCTTACAGCCACCATGTCACAGTATTCTTCATCAGCATCGCTCTGGTGGTACGTGCATGGGAGCGCGCTAAATACGACCACCGTGGCCTACACGGGTTCCAGCATATCATCAACCTGGACCAAATTCTTCAGCGCAGCAGGACCAACTTACTGGACAGTATACAACTACAAGGTGAGCTTCCCAAGCAGCACTGAAGCAGTAGTAACAGCCACGCTTTACTATGTACTTGGCAAGGGAACCAGCGTTCACACGCTGTACCTGCCGTATGAACTGGTCTATTCAAACCAAAACGGAAAATGGGTGCTTACAGCTGACTGGTGGGGGCTTCCAGGAAGTCCTGGCATGGTCTACAGTGGCGTAGTAATGCCCAGTTCAACAAGCAGTTCAACAACATCAAGCTCTTCATCAAGCTCTTCATCCAGCGGGTATTCGAACTCCTACTAAATTTTTTTATTTTTTATTAATCATTTTTTGATATAAATTAGCAAGCTGAGTATCGACTGCGCAACTGAAAATGCCAGCACCAGAACGAATGTAAGAGACACCCAAAATATTGAAGCTGTGCCTGGCTGCCCGAATCCCAGCAAATATGATACCCCAAAACCCGGGAGGGAATTGTAATAACTGCTTACAGGCAAATTAAGGAAAATATCAGCTAGCATAAGGATTACCATTATCGCAGAAATTGCCGCTATAGGCAACAAGACAAAGCGCATTTTATCGATATGACGCAAGGCTGATAATATTATTATTAATGACAGGTAAACCAGGAGCACTAGCCAGTGGACAAAGGCGGTTATCTGAAGCGCAACGTCCCATATGATCAGCGCGCCCCCGCTTAAAACAACTACTATGTTAGAAAAAATGTTCGCGTAATCCGGCACACCCAAGCTCTTGCCGGGCCTCCTTAAACGCAAGGAGATAATTGCCGATATTAATAACGACAGGACCAATATAATAGCACCATAAATGCCCATTTCTTCTGGTAATGACATAACTTTTAAATCACATTGTTATCTTATATTTTTTTATTAAGTTTTTTAAAACTGATTTTAATTTTTAAAAGCGTCCCCAGACGATTAATACGATCCATAATTTTGGCTTGTTCACCTCTTTGTGTTGATCATAACGATGTGGTGAGCAACCCGCTTTAAGCTTGCTATTTCTGATTATCTAACCTACAACTGAACGGGGCCAATTTTTTACGATAACTGTGATGTATAGTTCATGCCATTTTTTGCGCCTGCCCGCCATCCAAGGCAATGGCAACAATAAATTTTATATCGGCCTGGCTGATAAAACAAAGGAAACAGTTAGATTTCAGATTTTATGTAATGGCTTATAAATTTCCGGGCAACATATGCAGCAATGAAATACCTGGGGCTGGCCATGATAATTATTGTTTCGCTTACACTGACCCTGGGTTCAGCACAGGTGCAACAACCGGCATACCAGTTCGGCGGACAGTTTACACTGCCCCCGCATTATTATGAATATATCCAAGTGAATGCTTTGCGTGGTCAGGAGATCACGCTGCAAGTGCAGGCTAGCGTTCCAGTGAGTGTGTACCTCATGACACAAACCCAATTCACCTTATTTAACGACAGCGGTATCACCTCATACTTAAGCTCATCTTCAGGTACTGCTGTGAGAGAAAGCGCAAATGCCCCAGAGAATGGAAATTACTATATAGTAATTGATAACCGAATATCGCCCAGTGAAGCATTGGTAGGTTACGGCTACTCACTGGTACCAGTTGACATCTTCGGTGTGCACAGCTCACCCCCAGCGCCCGTGGGGATTGTGGATTACGGCGTTGAAAATATTTCAGGCGCCCTGGTACCTTACCAGGTCTCAGCTACCGGGATAGCAGGTTATGCCAAAATATACAGCATCAACGCATATAACGGCACACCCCCAGTGAACATTTCACCGTATGGCGCAAGCCTGCAGCTGAACGTAATGCTTCAGGTTAACGGCACTCAGGGACAATATGTATACTGGTTGCAGAATTTTGCAGATTTCCAGACAAATAATGATACTGTGTCCTTCGGCGACAACGTGTGGAACGCGTCAGCGATAAATGCGACCCTTAGTTCTGCATCTATCAATGGAAGGGGCGGGATAATAAGTGACATGACCCAAAACGAGTCTGCCTATGCGTATGAAACCCCCTTCAGGCATTATTCGCTGCCGTTTGAATTCATTCTTTCCTCATCTGAGACAAGTTCTCCCAACAGGGTAACCGTCTATTTCTCATACCAGATTAATGGATTCGCTAAACAGACCTACGATACAGTTATAATTCACGTGCCCGGTATTGAAAGTGCCGCCCTTCTAGTTAGTGGCTATGGTTATACACCGCTGAACAACTACTATGATGCGGAACTAATATTTGCAGGGGAAGGCAACGGAGAAATAACCACTTTTAACGGTATGAATGCCACATTAAACATGTTCTATACCCTTACTAACGGCAGCCATGTGGAGCCCTATACTGTATATACGTTTGGCAGTGACACAGAGGAATCAGCGTTTAATCTTCAAACTGTGCTCGTCAATGGCACACTGGTGGTTACAACTGGCGAGACAGGATTTTCCCAGTATTATATTTCAAGGGAACTTCCACTTCCTGTAATTTCAAACAACCAGACAGCTCCATCAAGCCAGCCGTTTAATATCGTGTTGAATTACCTTCTGGGTTTTTCCATTTACCTGATGCTGATAGCTGTAATTGCAGCAGCCTCAGTTATAATTGTTTTTGCAATCAGGAAAAAAATAGCTGGAAAGGTTTCTCCTGAATCACAATGGTATTATGCGAAGTAAAACATTTTATCAAAATATATTTATTCTTCAATTGCGCTTTAGGCTATATGGACAATCCGGAACTTGAAAAGGTAGGCTTTGCTGTAGAAGGAGCCAGCGTTTCTGATGTAATAAACAAAATAAAATTGCTAAAGATGCAGGGCATAAAGCAGGTATGGATGACATCAGGGGCAGCTGGTGGGGCATCAAACGGGTGCTAGCCATGTGTCGTTGGATCAGGAAATAAGTTCCAGCACCGTAGACTCGCCTCAAGAGAGTAAAACGGTGTCGGAAGCCACAGTTAGGGTTGGTATCACGCATATCATTGCGTATCAATGACGTAGCGCACACTTGCCCACCTTGCGTTGCCGGCTTAACCCCATTGCCGGTAGCCTGCGGGCTCCCACCGCGCTCCCCACCCTTTCGCTCCCCCTCATCTTTAATCAGGGGCAATACAACGGGGCGTCCTGTGAGGACGGCTTGACCATTGCCCCCCAGATTCTTCCCCACACTGCCTTTCCTTCCTGGTGGCTCCATGTATGGGTCCTTTGGAGAACCATGGTCGTAATATATATAATAAAAAATAATATTTAAAGATATTTGAAAATTTAACTAGTTAAAAGCCCTGTAGAGGATGTCACAGATTTGAATTATTAGCACTCCTCACCTGTTGCCTGTATTTCCATATTCCCCGCATAATCAATTATGCAAAAGAATTCCAGCCTTTCGTCATGATTAAGTATTGCATGTTTTATGTCGCCATCTATAAACACATAATCATTATCTTTCATTTCGTAAACCCTATTCGCAACGCATAATTTGCATTTACCCTTGGTTATAACTACGGTTTCCTGGTATTTGTGCGTGTGCATGGGTATAATTCCTGACGGTTCAACGGTGAACTTCCTTACAGCATAATGCGCTCCATTTTCCCTCGTTATAAGCCATTGAATATATGCTCCCTTTGATCCATTAACCTGCACGGTTTCTTTTTTAACCTCAGATATGTTTGATTTGTAATGATCCATAAACCTGAAATTGCATCCTGATAAAAAAACCTTGCCTGTATTTTTAGAAGCGTAATAAAATTTGCGCCTAAAACCTCATTCTGTTTTGCGTTAACTGATAAATTCTTGTTCGGCTTAAAACGGCTTTGGAAATCTGAAAGCAGAAACCATCCCCCCTAAACCTTTTGAGGCCATACCGTGCACATCCTGAATAAATGGCAGCGTTATGCTTGATGGCCATCTGCTGCCATAGTAGATCCTCACAGAATAATTTTTATCCAATGAGTTGTGTTGCAGTGGACCGCTCCCCCTCATCATAAAATGCCCTAACTTTACCTCTCCTTTCCCGTATCTATAATCATTGCTTCTTATTGATACCCCCAGCCTGCAATTTGCAGGTATTGACAGGCCTGTGGGCAAAATTTCAACCCTGACTCTGTAAATTCGGCCAGGCAATATATTTCTATGCCTATGATTGTGATATGGCCTCCACGCAAGGGTTTTTCTCTGGTCCTCACCCATGTAAGACAGCCTTAGCCACCCAACACCTGCTGGAGTGTGAGGGTCAAGAAAATCATAAAACACCGCTTCGTTCATGTCGGATTTAAAAACCCTGAGCACTATATGCAGGTCTGCATCAACATACGAAGAAGATACATAGAGTTCAGCAACAGCCGGGCCGATAATATTTATTTCTTCAGCCAAGGGCCCAGTTAAAAAAGTAATGCCGTCACTGTCAGATTCGTAATTAACATATTCCGATTTGCTATGCGCATCAGTTGAAAGAACCATGTTGCTGCAAAGGTAAAGGTTATGCCAGCTGGTACTTTCAAGTGGCCACTTGCTACCGCATATAAGCTCATAATTTCCGTCGATTCGCCTTAACCATAACAATGCTCTTGGCATCCTTTCCCATCCGTTATTACCGCCCTTGAGGTAATGGTCAAAGAACATTTTCATCAATTTTCTGCCATAGCTGGCATAGAAAGTAACCCATTGCGGTCCGCCATGTATTTCCAGCCATTTTTCCCTGGCAGATGAAAGAAAAAACCCTTCCGTATTGCCTCTCAGGTGAAATCCTGTGCTCCCCCAGTTGCCACAGGAAAGCAGGGGCACTTTTATTTTGGAAAAGTCAGGAGTATCATCATTGCGCATTTCAGGCTCACCGGTTATCTGCCCATTGCCCGTTTCCCGTTTTTTAGGAGCTTTTACTGCATGGCCTTCATCTGCAATTGACCCCCGGCCTGAATTATAATTTCCTGCAGTGCCCGAATAAGATAAATTTCCAAATGAGAGGCTGGGTATTCCGCCGTGATAAATGATATCTCTGTAAGGGTCAGCAGCTCCATCCCACGGGCATATCGCCATTAGGTGTGGCGGTTCAAGGGCAGCGGTCGGCCACTGAATCATAGCATAGCACAGCATTCCAGCCATGCCCACCTTCCCATTGCTCCATTTTTGCCGTGCAATCCACTCGATACAGCGATACGCATCAAGAACATCGCTTGCCGATATCTGGCATACAAGTCCTGTTGAACTTCCGGTACTTTGAGAATTGACTCTTACAACAGCATAACCAAATTTAACCCAGATTTCAGGGTCAGGACACCCAAAGACCAAATAATCACCACTGGTACTTTCCATGGTTTCAGGAAAGTTGTTGACCATGTAGCTCCATTCCTCTGGGTTAGAATCCCTGAATGTTTTATTATAAGGGCCAATTGAAAGCAGGGCTTGATATTTTCCTTTTCCAGAGGGCAAAAATATATCAGCCATCAAGGCTTTCTCGTCGGATATATCCACCCTGACATCATGGTTAACCACCATATCTTTCATAAAAACAATAGCTGGACGGCAATAGTTAAATTAACGGTTTACGCCAATCAGGTAAACCTGTTTTCTCATCTAAAAGGTGCAATTAAGCGTTGCTTTTTTCGTTTTTAAATTTTTGGTTAAGGTATAAGAACGCTCACCACATAAGCCATAATGCCTATCATTGCAAGCTGTATTACCGTTTGAACAAGGCTGATCTTAAAATTGGAAAGCGACCTGGAAACCATCTTAGCCCCGTCATATTTCCCGCTGCTGAACATCCTGTACAGGTACAGGGAGTTAGGCACATAACCTGCTATACTCAGTATCAGAAGCACCGAGGCGATAAGGTAAATGGCCAGCCTTATTGACGAAGGCACATACTGTCCCACTTTTGACAGCAGTAAAATGCCGGTTATTATGGTTGTAATGGAAATCGATGGCAAAAAGTAAAGTGTAAGAGGCAAAAACCTCCTGCTTATGTCAAGCTGATCTTCCTGCGGCATGGTCTTGACCAGCCTGTAAAATATGACCCCCATGAGTACATTGCTTCCGAACCACATGGCAGCGCTAAGCACATGGAGGTAGTCTATAAACAGCAGGCGGTTGTAGGCAAGCACTGCTATCAGAGCCAGAGCCTGTATTAATATTGACAGAATGCCTGTCCTGGAAAGTGAATGCAGTTCAGCGCTCATAGAAATACACCCGTTGCAAGCTGGGCCATCATCAAAATCACCATTATTTGAAGCACAACCATTATTAGAGAAAGCCTGAGGTTCATCATGGTCAGCCTGATCACTTTGGCCATGTCTCCGCCAGGACCTCTGAGCAACTGCGTGTAAATTCTTACTTCATTGGGCAGGAATATTCCCAGTCCAATCACAAAAAGAATGCTCACTATGGCCAGGGCTATGATTATTATATCATTTACTGGATTGAAATAACCGTCAGCAATGGCGAGGTAAACACCTGCCGTTACAGTGACTGAACTAATGGATGGCATGAAAAACAGCATTACGGGTGTTAATCTCATTGCCACTCTGGCCCTCTGTTCGTTACGCAATCCTCTCATGACATTGGAGAAGAAAATGCCGAGTATCAGGTCCATCCCTGTCCAAGCAAGCCCACTGCCGACGTGCAGGTAATCAAGCATGAGAAAACTGTGCAGCAAAAGCACAACAACAAGCAATAAAACAGGAATTACCAGCATAGGGATGCCAACCTTTAACGATCCCCTTACGGTGAAATTTTTAGGTAAACTATCAACCAATATTTTTAATCACCAAATAAAAAATAGAAATCTTTTCATCATTTTTTCCTGAGCGCCAATGCTATTGCTACTATGCCAAGCACAATGGCCAACACAAGTGAAATGTAAGCCACGTCAGTGGTCGTGCCAAGGCTGCCTGATAAGGAATTGAACTGGCTGTTTGATACAGTTGAAGATTTAAGGGAATTAACCGTAGACTGAAGAGAATTCAACTGAGCACTAGTGGCTACTGATGACTGTAAATTGCTCAGTTGACTGCTTAGCGAAGCAATTACTTCGTTAAGACTATTAATTCTTGCATTGTTCTGGACAGTCTCGGTTGACACTATTGCAGTGTTATTCACTGGTATCTTCACCGAGGTTGTGAAGATATTGTTTGACAATACCCGTGTGCCTATTCCGTTGATTACTGCCACTCCATAAGTCTCCTTGTCAATCATATTAGAAGAAATTGTCGTGTTAATTACAGGAACTGGCCCCTCTCCTCCTATCAAAATGCCAGTGTATATAGGTATGTTAGGCACAGAAAATGGATCGCCGTCAGCGCTAATGGTATTTCCTATTATAGCGTTGTTAACTACAACGTCGCCAGGACTATTACTGTGTACAACAACACCGGCCTCCCCAGTGTTAAGTACAGTATTATATGATACTGTGTTGTTTATTGCAGCCGTATTAGGGGTATCTGCGGCTACTATTATGCTTGAAAAATCGTTGACCAACTTGTTATTTGTTACTATGTTCCCTATCACGCCTTCCCCTGCATTATACGACGATATAACAATACCACATCCTCCTATTGTGTTAATAATTGAGTTACCACTTATTACGTTGTCATAAGCTACACTAGGCATGCCACTTCCTATATAACCTGGATTTATAGGGCCATTATCTGAAACTCCTATCCCTCCTCCAAGGTCATTAATTACAATGTTATCTACTACTGTTGAATTAGATGTTCCAACAAGTTCGATTGCTTTGTCTTCCGGTATTATGTTCGTCAACGTGGAGTTCAGCCCATCGTGAGTGAGCACGTTATACTCTATGATTACGTTGGAACTATCCACTATAAAGACACCGTGACTACCTGCATTTTCAATTGTTAATCCGCTTATTATCGTACCACTTGCACTGTGCCCCTGAACTAATATGCCAAATACCTGTCCCATTGCATTTATAATAGTATTGCCTGGAATACCGCTTAAGGATTCTACAGTCAACGTTTTTGTGATATTTACCATTTCATTATACGTTCCAGGTTCAACAATTATGACTGCATGGGGAGGTGCCACCTGAACTGCGTACTGGATTGTTGAATATGGGGTTGCCGTACTGCCGTTGCCTGTAATGTTGCTACCCGTTGGACTAACATAAATCATCACGGGCTGGTTCGAATGCGGTGGCCCTGGTTGGGCAAACGATACAGAAGCCCCTGCAATGAGGAAACTTGTAATAACTAGAACTACTGGCACTATTGACATTATTTTTTTGTTACTTAAATGCGTCATCGGTCATTGTTTTATCACAAATTAGTTAACTGTTGGGTTTACGCATAACCCGTAAACCCCAATCAGCTATGAAACAAATTTTAAAAAAATAGGTAATATTTATACGTAATCGCCTCCCCATAAAAACAAGTTGGAATATGCCCACTCAAAAGGTATCAAGAGGTATGATCTGTCTCTACTTACGGATCAAACTATTATAACCATGCTTTGCATGCTAAAGGCAGAGCCATCGTACCCAAGGAGGCTATCACAGTTAATCGGGATAAAAGAATCACATATTTCGGTAAAGCTCAAGAAACTCGAGAGGGCTGGGTTCGTGGGCAGCAAATGGGTAAAAATCATAACGCGGGAAGGTTACAAGAACGTTAAGCAGTACTATTTTAAGAGCGACAAACTTGTTATAACGTTTTCACCGGAAGGGGTTGAAGTCAAGGCCATAGGCGCTGAATATGAAAAATTGGACATCACCATTCCATCATACAAATCGGAAATACCGAAAATTACAAGCTTTGTTGGCAGGAATACAGAGCTGGATTTTTTGAAAAATACAGCAGGCGTAAAGGTGCTGTGGGGGATTGCTGGCATTGGAAAAACCACGCTGGCAGCAAAGTTCATATCGGAATTGGAGCATGTTCCAGTATTCTGGCATGAGATAAAGCAGGTTGACAGCCTGTCATATTTGATCACCAAACTTGCTATCTTCTTCAGCCTGCAGGGCAGGAAGACGCTGCTAAATCTTGTAAATAGAGGAGTAAGGGACAGGAGGGCGCTGATGGACACAGCCATAGGCGAAATGCGGATAAGCAATGCGATATTTGTGCTTGATGATTTTCACAGATGCATGGATGGGGGCATTTCGGAATTGCTTCAGGGCATGGCCAGGCATGGTGTAAACAGCATTGTGATATCCAGGCAGAGGGTGCCGCTGCAGGGATCAAAGGATTTAAAGGTCGAAGGGCTGTCCAATGAAGAGTCTGCCGAGCTGATGAAAATGCAGGGAAAAGAGCCGTCTCAGGATGTAATTGCACGCGCACAGGGACACCCTTTACTTATAAGCCTTGCAATGCAAACCAGCTCAAAGACGAACAGTTATGTGCGTGATGCGATACTTGAAAACCTAGATGAAGCCGAGCTTTCGATGCTTGTCCCGATTTCAGTGTTCAGGGGCAGAATTTCGCTGCAAGCGGTGCAGGCTGTGACAAATCAGGCAAAAATTGGTGCTGTGATTAAATTTATAATGTCAATGGAAAGGCTTGGGGTAATAGCTGAATCAGGGAATGAATTTGAGCTCCATCCTCTTGTGCGGGATGCAGTATATGGCATTTTGCAATATCCTGGGGAATTGCACGTGCTTGCCGGAAACTTTTACTATAAAAGGGGAAATTCGGGGGATAAGCTGGAGGCACTTTTTCATTTTATAATGGGCAAGGACTACGAAATGGCAATAGAGGTGCTAAGCCAGTATGCATCATTTATTGATGAGGGTTACGGCGAAGTTCTCGTGAACGTGATTGGGCACCTGCCTGCGATAAACAGCTCCCGGCTTGCTGCGTGGCTGTTACTGGCTGAGGGAAGCGCAAGGAGGTTGCTCAGCATGGGAATGGATGCTTCGAGGGAATTACTTGGCGAGGCTGTAAAGAGCGCTGACGAATCTGGGGACAAAAGGGCCAAAGCATTGGCGCTAAATGGGCTGGGAATTATTTACAAAGAGCTGGGAGAGGTGGAAATGGCCAGGAAGTACTATCTGGAGGCAAAGAAAATAAAGGGCCTGCATTCGCTTGTGGTCTCCCGAACGCTGTACAATATTGCGGAAGCCGAGCTTGAAATTGGTAACCTCAAAAGTGCCATGCATGGAATGGAGAAAAGCATGAACATAGATATAAAATATCATGACCTCAGGGGGTATTATGTCAGCAGGCTTAATATTGACTATATTAGATTTTTGCTTGGGCAGTTTGAAACCGCCATCAATGATTTAACTGACGTGGCCGAAAAGCTGGAAAAACTGGGTTTAAAATCGCTGCTGGGTTATTGCTACCTTCATATGGCTTATACAATAATAGGCATGGACGGCAGCCTCTCTGAGGCCCTTAACTTTCTGAATCTCGCGCTGGATCAGTATGCACTTTCCGGTTTCAGGTACATGCAGGTATATACTCTTGCAGAGGCAATAATAATCAAGGCAAAAATTAAAAACATTAAGGATGCGGAGGCAGACGTCAAAAAACTGGAAGGCATGGTTGATGGAATTGAAGACAAGGATGTGCTAGGCAACGTTGAACTGGCCAGGGCCGTGCTGCTTATGGCCTCAGGAAAACTTTTAGAAGCTGAAATTCACCTGAATAACAGTTCAAAGCTGTTTTCAAGAGACTGGGTGTCAGGCATGAGGGTCAAAGCATGGGGCGGGTTGCTTGAAAGCCTGAAGGGCGATAAAGATGCGTCAAAACAAATACTGGTTGGCGTGCAGAACCAGCTTGCAGAAAAGGGATGTAATGCCATGGCTGACAGATTCAAAAAGTGCACATATGAACTAACCGGCAGCTGGGAAGGGATGTGCAAATTCCTTATGTAAATTAGGCAGCCTAATGTCGCATGTTAAACGTTAAACCGTGCAGGATCACGCATATGTCAATAATTGCGATTCCAAAAATCTCGTTTTAGGCGACCGATTGCCATGGAATTAAAGCGAAAAGTATCCACCCTACTATTATAAGCAAAATCATCGCAACCCCGGCAGCCTTTTTTACATAAAGCGCGGAAAATCCTATTACCAGATAGGATATTGAAGCCAGTACAAAGAACCATAAAGATACAAAATCATGCGGGTACGTCCCTTCGTGATAAATCCCTATTAACGCCAAAAATAAGGCAGAAATCATAAAGAATGACCCGCCAGTAATCTCCAGTTTGTTTCTTGAATTTTTAATTACAAGGATACAAAATATTAGAATAATAATTGATGTGATAATAAGCCCCAAATTGTAAACATTAGGATAAGTGGGATAAGGATGACCGTTTAATGGCCCTCCGCCGCCCAAGTCGCTAAGTGCATTATTAGTGATGCTGAACCAGGGATTTATCAGGATTGATACAAGTACTGTAATCCAGGCTGAAATTACACCCGCTAAACCCACAATGATGATCCTGTTCACAGCAAATGGATGAAGTTTCTAATATAAATCGGTTATTTCCAATTTCCATTCTGTATCCAGCACTCCTAGCTGTTCGAAATTTTGTTTTTGATAATTTGCCTGCCTTTATATAAATGGCATTATTAAAAAAGTTTCAAATTAGCCTCGGGCGGGATTTGGACCCGCGATCTCTCGCTTACGAGGCGAGCGCATTGACCGGTCTATGCTACCGAGGCCTGCACACCGATTGTCTTTTTTATATTTAAGCTTATATAGCAAGATGGAATTCATTGCCTATGAGGACTTGCGTGTGGAGAACGTGGTGCAAAACCACAATCTTGCCGGAGCAATTCAGGATGCAGCGTGGTCAAAGTACCTCCAGTTGAGCGATAATGTTGTATCCTGAAGCAGATGCACCGTCCAGTTCACTGTGTTTCCCTCAAGCAACCTGTTGAACGCGAACCTCCTTGCGGAACAGTAGCGCAACATCAGGTCGTCTATCATTGCTTTATCTTCCCATGTCAGCTCGGTGATCTCAAGCCTGAAGGTGAACTGCATCCCTTAATTCAGCTGATATTTAATAGCAATAGCTGTATTTAAATATGTGTTAAAATTTAACTAGTTTCGAGGCTAAAAGCAAACAAATTGAACCACTGAATATGAACTTTCTGGAGAGCTACCTGCTGATGAGAATTGAACGACGAAACAGGATAGGCCATCAACATGCATCGGAAATGGAAAATACAACAAGAACCAAGAAAAAAGAAATTCTGGATTACATGAATGTGCATTCTGACCTGCCAGAAGTGAAAAAGCTACATGAAGACTTCCTGAATTGTGGAAATTTCGGAAAAAGCAGTTCTGGCACGCAGGCTTGAATCTGGCGTTTCAACACTGATTTACTTCATTTACTCAATTTTCGGGAATTTTGCCGGAATCGTTATGGCGGCGCTGGCCATGTTAACAACCACAGGCCTGATTGGTCATCTGATACTTGCCATTTCGATCTTGGGGTCCACGCTTGGCCTTTTGGTTGCAGCACATAGTATGCAAATGGAGAGGAAATTCATAAATTCGTTACAAATTTCTGGGAAGGAGACGTCTCTTTATAATCCTTATTCCCTAGCTGATTATATGATCCGGGTTAAATAGCGTTAAGGTGTTGCGTTTATAAATCAATGCCTTCTGCGCGAGCAACAAAACATTCGAAAAAAATATATTAAAGAATGGATTTAAAATTAACGTTGATAAAAATAAAGAGGGTTTATGAAAACAAGGAAAAGAATGACGGCCCGTGGATTCTTGTTGAACGGCTATGGCCAAGAGGCATAAAGAAAGAAAAAATTGACATATGGATGAGAGATGCAGCGCCAAGCAATGAATTAAGGATGTGGTTCTCTCATGATCCAAGCAAATGGGACGAATTCAAGATAAGATATAATGAGGAACTGAGAGGGAACAAAACGGCCAGAGAACTTGCTGAAATGGGGAAGAAGGGGAATGTCACAATAGTGTATGCCACATCAGACACTAAGAGGAATGGTGCAATAGTGCTAAAGGAGTTTGCCGATAAATTATCGACCTGAGCTGCTTGCTATTATCTGCATAAGTGTTTTTATCAAACTTGTTATTATCACTGTTATGTTTTCATCATCACTGTTTTAAAAGTTGCTTGTAGGTGTTATGCCCGTAGACATTACTACCTATTATCTGGTCACATTTAATGCCGATTAGTATTAAAACTGGTTTTCAATTATTTCTATAACTGGCTGTTTTATGCACCGCCTGAAACTGCTTATTTCCTGTTGAACCAGTTCATGTTTGGTTAACCATCCAAAAACCTCATCATGTTTTTAAGTTCAACTCATTTATTTTTGAATGGATTGGTATTTGCGCTTGTAAAGGACGGGGTGTTGAGGCTTACTGACTATGAAGGAACCGTGCTGAGCCTTGATCTTGAAGGCAGGGTGCTGGTGTACGCGAAGGGCAACACGACCTACAGAAGAACGATGCAGAACCACTATCTGGAAATCAAGTACATAGATGGAAGGAGAAAAGTCAGGGTGCTTGGCTCTGAAAGCGGGTTGAAGATTGGTGAAGGCGCGTTTGAATTTGCCAGAACGTGCATCAATGGCATTAAAGATGAACAGATCGGGAAAGTGCTGGAGCGCATTGCCCGCAGGGGCCCTGGCTTCCTGCAGGAAGACGCTGACAAGTTCGTCAAAGTGTACGGCGGTGAGGTCCCAATAGTTCCACCGGACCAGTATTTCCCTGTTTACTTGCAGGCTACGGTGGGGTGCTACTGGAACAGGTGCACGTTCTGCAACCTTTATAGAGGCAAGAAGTACAGCGTGAAGGATTTCGATGAATTTAAAGAACATTTATCGCAGGTAAAGAAATTTTTTGGTGAGGGCATAAGCGCGAGAAGGGGAGTCTTTCTGGGTGACGCAAATTCAATAATCATCAACCAGGATCTTCTCAGGAAAGACCTTGAGCTTGTTCATGATGAATTGAGGTTGCCTGTGTACTCGTTTGTTGACTCGATAACTACTCAGAAGGTTAAAACTTATGAAGATCTTCTTGAAATCAGCAGACTTGGTGTAAGGAGAATTTATCTGGGACTTGAAACAGGCAGCGTCAGGGTTTTGGAACTTCTTGATAAGCCAATTGACCTTGACGGCACCCGGGACCTGATAATAAATGCTAAAAAAACCGGCATAAGCGTCGGGATAATAACCCTGGCTGGCGCAGGAGGAAAGGAGTATTATAAGGAGCATGTGGAAAAAACAGCGGAATTTATATCCGGACTGCCCCTGGACAGGAACGACATAATTTACATTTCGCCCCTGTACATATATCAGGGCTTGCCGTATTCGGGCATTTCCCAGAAAGTCGGAATGCTGACGGGAGCCGAACAAGAGCAACAGTATCTGCAGTTAAAATCGTTAACAAATGAAAAGTTCAGGTCGTTGCACGGATATGCATTGGATGCACCGGTGGTGATCTATGACCTGATTGAATCAATATACTGAAAAATGTTTTGATTTAAAAACTCATTTCTGATTTATTATTGGCTTTTCTAAGTACATTTCTTCCTGTGAACTCTCCTCTAGTGCCTTCATTTTAGGTTCCGGAAGCAATGATATGGTCAAAATCAACCCGGCAAGCGAGAAAAGAGCAAGCAAATCAAACAGTCCGTTTTCCCCAAAAGATGCTATTATTGCTAGGTTAAGCAGCGTTCCAAGAAAAGCCCCTATCTTCCCTCCAGCTGCTGACATTCCAGTGCCGAGACCCCTGACTGACACTGGATATACCTCTGGCGGGTAGATGAAGGTTGTCACGTTTGGACCAAATTCAATAAAAAAGTAGCTTATTCCGTACAGAGTTAGAAATTCACTTACAGAAGCCGGGCTCATTATCCCCGGAATGATTCCCAGCAAAATAAATGAAACTGCCATTGCAAGGAACCCTATCGTCTGGATGGGTTTTCTGCCTATTCTGTCAATTGTGAATGTAGCAAGCCAGTAGCCAGGGAAGGCTGCAAGGCCAAATATAAGCAGTGTGTATTCTGTTGTAATTGTTAACCTGTGCAGACCTGTTATTGTGCTTGGAACAAGGATCCCCAGCATTGCGCTTGACATTATGGAATTGCCGTACAGAGCCCAGTCCATAAGAAACCAGGTCCCTGCGGTGCCAAGGACCAGCAAAAGCAGCCTCCTGTCGGTAAATAGCTGGTACCATTTTGCCTTAACCACACTAACTTCATGGCCAGTTTCAGCTTTGATGCCTGATAGCGCGTAAAGGTCCTCTATAGCTTTTTTGGCGTTGCCCCTTACTCCTACAGAGAATTTAGGAGTTTCTGGAATATGCCTACGCCAGTAAATGACAAGCAATGCTGGCAAAGCACCAATTGCCAGTAACAACTTCCATGCAATAGGAGGTGCAACCCCTGTAAACAGCAGGGCAAGAGTTACTAGTGGCCCAGCAATAAGGCCTATGCTCTGCATCGAAAACACCATCCCAATCAGTTTACCTCTGTTTTTTGTATTAGAGTATTCTGCCATAATTGTTGAACTTGCGGAATAATCCCCTCCTATCCCTATACCAAGCACAAATCTCCATGCAATAAGGGCGTACACGTCATTAACTGGGGTTAGAAATGCACTGCCCAACGCGCCAATAACAAGTATGGCCAATTCAAGACCATACACAGCCCTCCTTCCAAGATAATCCAGAAGTCTTCCAAACACTAGAGCGCCTATCACTGCAGCAATTAGCGCTGTGGACCCGATCAGAGATGTCTCAAAAACCGTGAGCTTTTCCCAGCCTGCAAGGGGCAGCAGTGTAAGCACCGCGCCTATAATGAAGAGGTCGTACGCATCGGTGAAGAAGCCCATACCTGAAACAAACCACACCTTATAGTGAAATGCTGATGTTGAAGCGTTGTTGATGCGTTCGGTTATGATTTCTCTACCATCATTAAATTTATCGCTCATCAAGCATTTTTTTCAATTTTTATTTATTTATTTAATGTACTTATACTATAGATTAAATATAAAATAAATAATGTTTATATGTTTTGCACAAAATTATATACTTATGGTAAGGGCAGTGGTAAGGAGAATACAGAAAGTAGGAAATGCATCATATTCGGTGATAGTCCCAAAGAGCTGGGTAAAAAAGTCAGGCATAAAACCGCAGGACCTGATTACGATTGAAGAATCCGATGATCTGTTGATAATAAGGCCCGCCATGCCCAAATCCCCGCAAGCTAATATGTCACTTGACATTTTGGTGGACAATAACAGCCTAGACTTGGCAACCAGAGAAGTGCTATCAGCATACCTGGACGGATGCATGACGATAAATGTCCTGTCAAGGGAAGAGCAGATGACGCCAGACTTTATCCAGAGGCTTAAGCAAAGTGTGCTTGAACTAACCATTGGACTGGAAGTTGTTGACGAAAGCAGGGCCGGTATTACATTTCAGGAAATATTTAGCAAGCCGGTGATGAACTTCAATGGAATCGCGAACCGCATGTACAGGATAGCGCTGGAAATGCTCAAGATGTCCATCAACGCTGTCACAGAAGGATCAAAGGAGGATGCCGAATCTGTCATCAGAGCTGACGTAGATGTAGACAAGTTTTACCTTTACGGTATAAGGACCCTGAACCTGGCCATAAATGACAAGCCACTTATGGATGAAATGGGCATTGAAAGGCCTGAGGAAACTCTTGTACTGAAAAGCATACTGAAAAGCATCGAGCGAATAGCTGACCATGCGGTTTCAATATCAAAGCTTGTCACAGGCAGGATCCGCATTAATGGAGGCTTTTCTGAGGAAATAGGCATGAAAGCTGTCAAAATATTTGATATGGTATTTGAATCCCTTATTACCATGGACGAAATAAAGGCAAATTCCCTCATTGCAGGAAACCGCAGCTACGTTGAAGAGATATCCAAGGCGCCCTACAGCATGCTAACCGAGCATCTGGTCAGGATCGCTGAATACTCCTCTGACATATGCGAGAATGTAATAGACCTGAAGGTTAGCAGAAAAATCCAGCGCTGACAGTTATTCAATTTCTGTGCTAGGACGCTCCTATGATTTTGGCAAATCACGATTTAGCCATGCACTTTACGGCGTACAATTATATGCGATGCCTATCAACTTTTCAGAAAGTAATTTTTCAAAAATCAATTTCCGTTGCCTGCATTGTTTCTGCCCCTACTGCCCTCTTTTTCCATGACATAAAGAAATATGCCAAACATGATGGTAACTGCGCCAACATAAAGAGCCTGAACCCCCAGGGCTATCATTATCACAACTGAAAGCAATACTGAAACTACCTGTACATATGGATACAGCGGAGAATTGAACGGTCCCTTTATCCCTCTTTTCCTCACCAGATAAACCGCAAGCCCGGTAAGCGAATAGGAAAATATCACACCGAAATTAGATGCCAGGGCAATATACTGGATATTCCCGAGAAAGATGGAAATCATCGCAATTGTGCCAATCAGAATCACTGCCCTCTTCGGGGAATCATCCTTGCCGCCCAGCACCCGTGGTAGTAAGCCATCATCGCTCATCTGCAGCAGAGTCCTTGAGCCGGCAACTATCAACGATAGCGTAACCGTGACTGTTGCCACCAATGCAACTACACCGACTATCTGGTCAACAAAAAGTGGAGCCCTGGAAAAGGAAAGTGCGTTCAAAAGCGGGTCTGCCGTAACAGCGTATAGTTTCCATGGCATCAGGGCCAGCATTCCAACAACAACAAGTATATACAGGATAGTGCTCACTGCCAGAGATAGCATTATAGCTCTGGGTGCATTTCTCTTGCCATCCCTGATCTCTGGGGTGAGGGTGGCAACAGTGTTAAAGCCAGAATATGCGAAAAATGCAAGTGAAGCAGATTCCACTATGCTAAAGGGCCCATTAGGAAAGAATGGTGTGAACCTGGCGGGCACCCATTTCCCATATATAATTGAAACGGCTATAAATATTATCAGCCCGCCCGTCGTCAGAACTACAAGCAGTTCCTCAAGCTCAGCAACAACCCTGACCCCTATATAGTTCAGCGCCACGGCAAATGCCATTAATGCCAGCGCAAGCCCGAGCTCATACGCTATTGACTGAGTGCTGAGCAGAGTAAGCAGATAGGATGAAAATCCAAGGGCCACTGCGGAAGTGGCTATGGCGTAGGAGATAGCCCTCAGCCATCCCACGATAAATCCTGTCGATTCTCCCATGGTTTCCTTCACAAAAGAATACAATCCACCGTGAGCCACTATTTTTGATGATAACTCTGCACTGTTCAGCGCAACTGTGATGGCCAGAACGGCAGTTAGCATAAAGGAAAAAAGGGCACCAGGCCCTGCCTGATAGATCACAGAACCAGCGAGAACAAATATGCCGGCGCCTATTATATTACCAATGCCTATAGCTGTTGCCTGCCACATGCTGATGCCTTTTTTGTTCAATATAACTGATTTATAGGGATAAAATAAAAACGTATTTGAGGTTATGACGCCATGTTTATCTTCAATTCTATGTCACAATCGTTTTCAATAATGCTTCTCCACACTGGATGGTTGTGCCTGGTTCCCTTTACTCCATAAAAATCCATAAGCTGGGACAAAAGCGAACGTGCAAATGCCGGCGCCCCCGTCGCGCCGGGGGAATTAAAGTTAAGCACGTGAACCGTGCCTGCTGTTCCCAGGACTACAGCCTCAGGGACAAACCCCTCCCTGGAAATCAGGCTGTGCCTGATCCCAGATGTGCCTCTCGCATCAGCATATTTGTTGTCCAAATCTGGTATGAACCTCCTGACCCTCCTTAGCATAAGCGATCTTGAAACGCTCATTTCCCAGTCATTCCACACAAGCTTCAGCATTTCCCTGTCTAGGACCATACTAATTGCCTTCCATTCGCTTGCAGCAGCTATTGATTTTAAAATCTCGGATATTGTTCCCGTGTAGGCATAGGGTCCTGATACAAGAAACGCGTTGGGGCCTATTTCGGTTTCACCGTCCGGCCTTATTATAAAATGCGGGTCAAGAAAGGGATAGCCCGGATTTCTTGGAACTGTATAAATGTTCCTGCTTACCCCATCAAACCCCTTTATTTTCCAGTAATCCCCCCTGAAATGAAGCTCAGAGTATTCAGAAGCCAGCCCAAGCGACCTGGAGATGCTGTATGCACCTCCGCCTGACACATTTATGACCAACCTGGATTTTATGTTCACCTGTCCGTCTGCTGATTTGCAGACTACGGTGGGACTGTCAGCTTCAATTATCCGCTCTGCCTTTGTCCTCCACAGTGCCCTGACGCCGTTGTTTTCGGCTAGCCCCATTACGAAGCCAACCATTGGCCCATAGTTCACGTTTGAATCAAGGTTGCTGAGAATGGCACCAGTTGCTACAACCCTGGACTCCAAATTTCTTATGCCCTGCCCGTCAAGCAGGCTGAATTCTTTTTCATCCATGCCATTCTGAATGGCCCATTTGCCGTACTTCTCTATCACTTTTATATCCCTCTCATTTAATGCAAGTTCCATGACCCCCCTCTGAACCCATGGCAGGTTTGCTTTCAAAGTGACTTCCCTCCATGGTTCATATGATTCCGTTGCGCTCTTGGCGTATACCTTTTTGCTTACAGGGTCCAGGTAAAAAGGCCTATGAACCACGCCGGTATTGCGAGAGCTTGAATGAAATGCTGGGCCGCTTTCCGCGTCAACAACGGTGATGTTAATGTCTGTTATTGAAGACATTTCATAGGCTAGGGAAGCACCAAGCGCCCCGGCTCCGATGATCAAAACGTCCGTCTGCAGGCTCACACACTGATTTTAAACTCCGGTTCAATAACCTTTGCGTTATGCGTGATAATCCGGCAAGCCTCTCAAGTTCATTTCCAGAAAGTCCCTGAAATAATCGCTCTTCGGCATGTTCCTGAATTTATCAATAGATAATATATCGTGAAGTATCTGGTCATCGCTTGCCTTGCAATGAACTTTTACTATTTCATTAATTTCCCGGTAAGCGCTGACCACTGAATCAAAAATGCCGGAGTCCGTACATCCAAAGTGAGGAAAGCATATCCTTTCTGGGTTCAGCTGGCTTAGCCTTTTTACTGACTGCTCGAACATCGCCATGTTAAAAGGAGGTGGCGCCGCTGGCCAAATACTGTAGTTAAACAGCATGCCCATTGAATCCCCTGGAAACAGCACCTTCTCATTTTTCAGGTACCATGCAGAACTGTGAGACGCGTGACCCGGCGCGGCTACGAGTTCAAGCTCATAGTTGCCGATCTTGATGGCGCTGCCATCATTCACCGCCATTACCCTGTCTGCGCTGACCGGCCTGACCTCTCCCCAAACCGCATATATGCCCCCCAGCGTTTTTGCCGAGGCATCAATCAGTTTTGACGGGTCAATCAGGTGCCTGGCCCCCTTCTCATATACGACAATTTTTACGTTGGGAAGCTTGTCAGCAAGCTTCCATGCACCGCCGCTGTGGTCAACGTGTATGTGAGAAACCAGCGCATATGATATCCTGCTTGGATCAACGTGCTTTGACGCCCTTTTTATGTATTCGTCTATAACGCTTGACGGCCCAGTCTCAACAATTGCAGCCTCCCCCTCTGAAATGATGAGGTAGCCGTTCAGTATGGGCTCAATTCCCATGGTTCCCAAGTCCACTATCATACGCTGTGGTTTGCCTGCAGGCTTAAAAAGTCAGCTGACAGAACTGCTTAATTAGCCTGATGTACAATTATAAGTTATGAGCGTCTATGTTGTTTCAGCAGTCAGGACACCCCTGGGTAAGCTAGGGGGCGCTTTAAAGGACTTTAGCGCTGTTGAAATGGGCTCCATTGCGATAACTGAAGCAGTAAAGCGGTCAAAAATGCCTGCCAGTGAAATAGGAATGGTGATAATGGGAAACGTGCTCAGGGCAGGCCAAGGACAGGATATTTCAAGGCAATGCGCCATAAGGGCCGGCATACCAAATAATGTCGACGCATACAGCGTTGACATGGTGTGCGCGAGCGGAATGATCAGCATCATAAACGCCGTTCAGATGATCAGTGCAGGAGATGCTCACGTTGTAGTAGCCGGGGGCACTGAAAGCATGAGCCAAGCGCAGTTTGCGGCTGCCATTAGGCCTGGTGCCAGAGCAAGTTCGGAAATAGTCCTTAAGGATACTATGTTCTACGACGGCCTGCGCGATCCATTTAACATGAAACTGATGGGGGAGGAGGCTGACATCATAGCGAAAGAACACGGAGCTTCCCGGGAAAAACTGGACCGCATTTCATATGAAAGTCACATAAGGGCAGGCAGGGCAGCTGATTCAGGATACTTTGACCGGGAAATTGTTCCATTGCAGGGTGCAGTCAAAAAGGATGAAGGGATAAGAAGGGATACATCGATTGAAAAACTGTCAGAGCTAAAACCGGCTTTTGGGGGGCTGCATACGGCAGGAAGCTCTTCACAGATATCTGACGGTGCGGCTGCACTTGTGCTTGCTGACGAATTCGCCATTAAACAGGCTGGTGTGAAGCCTATCGCAAGGATAAGGGGGTACAGCTGGGCAGGCGTTGAAAGTTACAGGTTCCCGGAAGCGCCGATAATTGCCGTAAGAAAGCTGCTTGAACGTGCAAAGATGAAACTCAGTGATGTAGATTACTTTGAAAACAATGAAGCCTTCGCTGTAAGCAGCTATATATTTATGAACGAATTTAAAATCACTGAAGACAGGCTTAATCCATGGGGCGGCGCAATTGCCCTTGGACACCCGATTGGAGCCAGCGGGGCAAGGATAGTTGTTACGATGCTTGATTACCTTAATGCGCTGCACGCGAAAACTGGCATAGCAAGCATATGCCACGGCATAGGTGGAGCAACGGCAATGGCATTTGAAACAGTAAATTGATGCCTGAGGAATAAATTTAATAGTAACTTTTTGGTGCCGTTCAGCCTGAAGTCAAGCTGCCTGTCTCTCATTAACCCACATACATTTAGATATTATTCCTTTTTGATCTTTGTTTACGCGCCCCGTCTTGAAGTTTTGAAGCTAATCTAGCATCAATAATGTACGCTTTCAAGGATTGAAATGTATCTATCGTTAAACTGTTGGCGATGGCTTTACCTCGTAAATTATATGCACTTCCTTGCCACATTCACATACTTCGGCAGACCTTAACTCCAGCCTTGGGCCAGAACCCCTGTCTGGAAAGCCAGTGCCGTCAATCAGGCTCCTCCCAGCTCCAAATATGAAAGGAGAAACAGTAACCCTAAGTTCATTGACCACGCCTGCCTCCATTAGCGACCAATTGAGCCTCCCTCCTCCCTCCACCATTATTTTTTTGCACCCCAAATCATAGAGCCCGCGCATGGCTTCCTTCATCTTAATTTTATTTCCGCTTAGCTCAAGCACTCTTACGCCCCTTTTGCCCAACTCTTCTGCCTTCAGCCCTCTTCTGCTGGTTATCAGCACAGTTTTCCACGGTTCCTGGGTGAACACCCTTGCGCTTGCGGGCGACTTTAGCTTGCCGTCTATTATAACCCTCAATGGGTCAATGCCGCTGGCATATTTCAGTTTAAGAGACGGATCATCAGCTATTACAGTCCCGGCGCCTACCATGACGCAGTCGCTGGCGGCCCTGAGTTCGTGGAGCCTCTTTAAATCCCACGGGCAGCTCAGCTTGGAATATCCTGTTTGGCTGGCTATCCGCCCGTCTACAGTCATCGTTGAATAGATTATTACATATGGCAAATCAGTACCCAATTGTCCTCATCACCATTTCTGGCCCGCCCCGCTTTATCAATGCATAATATGGTTCGTATGTGAGGTCCATACCCATCCTCCTTCCATCCATCAGCACCATAATGGCCTTAGCCCCCTTTTTTATGGGACCGCCAAAATTAAAAACTGCTGAAGGCGACACAGTTGCCATTTTTAGCACGGCCCGCCCGGCTTCCTTTACACCTCTCATCAATGTGATAGCTGCCTCCATTTCCCTCCATATGTCCGGCTTGATCCACCCCACGTTGTCGGTTCCCAGCACAACGTTTGCGCCTGTCTCAACCATTTCCTTTAATGGCGGCAGCCCCACTGAAAACCACATGTTAGACCTGATGCAGACAGCTATGCTTTTCCCCTTTTCAGCTATTTCATTGATTTCCCTCTTGTTAAAGTGAACGCCGTGGACAAGCAGGAACGGGTCAAGGCTGTCCATTGCAGTTCTGAAATCTCCGGAACTGTGGCTTTTTGCCGTTTCAGATACATGCACAGAAATCCTTCCATGAAATGATGAACGCATTTTCTCCATTTCGTCTTCTGAATATGAAAATGCATCAGGTATCCCGAGACCATCAGCCCACAACCTGATTTTCTGCAATTCACTTTCGAAGTCCTCCCTTTTCGGCCTTCCATACACCAGGTGGCTAAGCGGCATGCAATTCTTTGCTTCCATGGCAAATGCAGCGCCACCCTCCACAAAATCCGCCACAGCAATGACGCCGCCTGACATTATCCCCTTCATAGCCCTTTTCCTCGCAGAAACCATGGATTTTTTGTCTGTATTTTCGAGCAATCTGTGCTTTAATCCGTCAGGCGGGGCAACAAGCTTTTCAAGAGGAAGGCTGTATCCCGCTTCATTAAAGAGAAAGTCACCAGTGTGAACGTGGGAGTTAAATATTGCTGGGACAGCCACTGCCCGGCCTTCACTGCCCTTTTCAATGTCAACTATTGCATTGTCCTGAATGTATATCCTAACCCCGCGCTCATAGTGCAGGTCATCATCAATAAAAGCCCCGAGCAGGTTCAGCTCAGCCGTCCTGTACGACGAGCGCATTCACGTTCCTCCTCTTTCTTATTTCAGTCAGGGCAAGGCCGGCCCTTTTAACGGCCTGCCTGGGCACACGGCCTATCCCTATCCCCACCTTGGCACCATCAGGCACAGACCCAGCTATATTTTCCAGCGCACCCAAGTGTGAAAACATTATAACGTTGTCCCCTCCAAGATACATGCTTAAGCCGCCTATGCAGCTGGAAATCTGTGTTACATGCCCTATAAGGTCGTCAACCCTTTTTTTGGCATAAAGCAGGCCGTTCGAGCGCACTGTTTCCAGATATGAGTCCAAATCATAATGCGCTGCAATTAGAGCGCTGTTGTCTTCGCCTCCCCATTCAGGCAGGTTCTTTTCCATGGCTGAATATGCAAGTTCCAGGGCGCTTGTAACAGTTGGGGCGCTCCTGAAAGAGAACCTGAACGGCACCGGCGAGGCCTGTGCAATCCTGTAAATTGCCGCCTCAAGTTTTTCACGCAAAATGCCGTTGCATATTGCCACTCCCTGATTCACTGTGTAGGGGACAAAGAAGGCGCCCGCATCTGCAAGCGCGGCATGAGCTTCTTGCATGAGCCTTGCCTGCCCTGCCTGAACCCGCCATTCACGGTCGGCGCCAAGAGAAAGAATCCATTCCTCGTAATGGACCAACTCGATGACGCCGACATTCATGGTGACCGCCTGCTAAACCTGAATTTTTTGTCAGCAATTAGTTCATTAAAGCTGCCAAATTTTTCTTCACTGTAAACCGCACCCTCGAGGGGTATGGGGTTTCCGTCTTCAACCTCTGTGAAGTGTTTTATTATTTTATAAGTTGTGCTTCTCTGGGCAGGGACTCTTCCCGCATCAAGGATGAGCCTCCTGATTTCCCTCGGGTTCATGAACTGGCCATGGCTTGACCCTGCGCTTGTTGATATGCTTTCGTTGATCAGCGTGCCCCCAAAGTCATTTGCTCCTGCCGCCAGGATTGCTTGGGCCAGCCTAGGGCCCTCCTTGACCCATGACACCTGCAGGTTTTTAATGTGCCAACCAAGTGCCAACCGTGCAGCAACGTAAATTGCAACTGTTTCAAACGCGGTTGGGGCCCATTTTACCACCCCGGATGAATTTAACTCAGTCCTGTATGGCACAAAGCTGAGCGGTACAAATTCTGTGAAACCACCTGTTTCCTTCTGTATGTCCCTGAGAAGCAGCAGATGCTCCGCTCTCTGGGCAAGGTTTTCAACATGGCCATACATCATGGTCGCTGTAGTCGGTATTCCAAGGCTGTGGGCAGCCTTGATAATCTTAACCCATTCGTTTACAGGAAGCCTCCCCGGCGAAATGATTTTCCTTATGCTATCGTCAAGTATCTCGGCGGATGTCCCGGGCATGCTGTCCAGGCCAGCCCCCATCAGCGTTCTTAAAAAGTCGGAGTAATTCATTCCAGAAAGGCGTGACCCATACCATATTTCCTCGGGTGAGTATGCATGAATGTGCATATTGGGAACCCTTGCCTTGATTTGTTCTAGTATTTTTGGGTACAGCCTCCAGTCCATGCCTGGGGCAAGGCCGGCCTGTATGCAGACTTCGGTTGCCCCAAGGTTCCAGGCCTCCTCGGCCTGCCTCACAACCTCCTCTATCGGCAGCATGAAAGCCTCGCTGTTCCTGTAGTTTCTGCTGAAGGCACAGAACTTGCACCTGAGTATGCAGGCGTTTGTGAAATTGATGTTCCTGTTAACTACATACGTTACAACATCGCCAACTTGCTCCTTTCTCAGCGCGTCAGCAGCAGCTGCAGCTGCATTCAGGTCAGGGCCTCTCAGACCAAGCAAAAACGTTACTTCCTGTTCATCAAGGTCCTCCCCAGCCACTGCCCTATCAACCACGCTTTTGACTTCCATTTACGCCATCACCAGGCCGCTTTTGTCCACCATTTTTTCCACGAGCTCCATTACCCGCACTGAAACGTATCCGGGGCGCTCAATAAACTCCGGGTAAACAGGTAGCCTAATCCTCAGCTTAAACCCCATCCTGTTACACGATTTTTCCAGTTCGGTTATTTTTGGCCAGGGCCTTTCCGGATTTACGTAATCAATGGTCAGGGGTGAAATGCCCCCAAGGTCGTTTGCGCCAGCCGCCATGATTGATTCGCAATCAAGTAAGTTCGGCGGCGACTGTATGTTCATGCCTGGCCCTAAAATCAGCCTGGCAATTGAAATCACCCTCTTGACCTTCTCTGGGTCAACGGAGACGCCCATTGATGAGTGTTCGTTTGAAGTGTATCCCTGAATGATCACCTCCTGAATGTTCCCATAAGTGTCATTGATCCTCTTGATCTCAAACAGCGATTCCACTATGTCATCTATTGTTTCGCCTATCCCCAGGAGTATTCCCGTTGTCATGGGTATTTTGAGCTTCCCGGCATTTTCCAGCATCATTATTCTGAGGGAAGGAACCTTGCTCTGCGACCTCCAGTGGGCCATTCCGGGTTCAAGCAACAGCCTGCTGGTTGATTCAAGCATCACACCCATGCTGGCGTTAAAATTTTTGAGCTTCCCCATTTCACTCATGCTGAGCAGGCCAGCATCGGTATGTGGCAGCAGGCCACCTGCAAGTGATGTTTCTGCAGCTCTCAAAAGATAGTCGGCTGTGCTTCCAGCTCCGTTATCATGCAGAAACCGTTTAGCCTCAGGATATCTGGCTTCCGGCCTGTCGCCTGCAACTAAAAGCGCTTCAGTGCAGCGTGCATCTCTGGCCTTCTTAACCAAACCTTCAATTTCCTGCAAGCTTATGAATGAACCACCCTGTGCCGGCTCTTTCCTGTACCCGCAGTATTTACATTCGTCCCTGCACAGGTTAACAACCGGAATGAAGATTTTTCGTGAATACGTAATCACTTTACCTTTTTCATGATCCCTTATCGATGCCGCAGCATCCATGAGCTTGCCTGTTTGGCAGCTTCTCAACATGTCAATTGCCTCATAAATTGACATAGTATATGATAATTTGCTTACTGTATTGTAGTTATTTGATATATAATATGCATTTTTTTGCATAACAGTATTACTATAATTTCATTTTTAAATGTTACTGCACAACTTGAATGTTGTGAAAAATTATGTTGATTTTCCTGTCACGGGAACAACAGACGATAATAGTTGTCCTTTTCAGCTATTCTTGCAAGCTGCTGCCTTTCCTGGATTATTGATATAAAAGTCAGTAAAAAAGCCCTAAACAGCGGGTATGAAAATCTTATAGCCAGTGAAAACCATTTAAGCATCGGCGCGCTCATAGGTCCGGGCAGCCCGCGATCTACTTGTGCGTTGTGCACTTTTAACAGCGTGGCTGCCTCTTTCCAAAGAACGACTGACCCACATGTGACCAAACGAGCACGATCGGGAGTTTGTCGGTCCCGGATTTATGGGCAAGCCAGAGGTGAATAAAGAAAAATGATAGTTGGCGTAGATGCGCACAAAAGGAGCTGCACAGCAAGCACGTTTGACGAGAGCTATAACTTACTTGAGACGTTCGAATTCAGCACGACAAGGGACGGAATAAACGAATTCATGGAAAGGGTGCCTGAAGGGTCAACGGTTGTAATAGAGGCAAGCACTACAGGTAAGGTGATGTTAAGGATGCTGTCAGCAAAGTACACAGTGCACATGATAACTTCGTCTGGAAAGAAATCGCAGGTAAAGACTGACAAAAAGGATTCCACCAAGATGGTAAAGGAGGTGCGGGCTTTGCGTGGGAGTATGCCCAACGGGGGCCATAAAGTACCTTCCCAAGGAAGAAGCTAAACAGAAGTATATCAGGAGCATGTCGGAACCTGTCCCCAGCCTCTCAACAAGATTGTACAAATATTATGAAAAGGAACACATGGAATCCTATCCGGCGTGAAGCTTTTTATATTTTTGTTATTTTTAGAGGTTTTCTTGGCTTTAATTCAGGCATCTCAGCTGGCTTTCCAAGCGCTAGCATGCCGGCATATTCCATCCTGGCAGGTAATCCCAGAGATTCCTTCAGATCCTCTTCATAGAACTTGGGTACCGCGATGAAAACTGTGCCATAGCCCTTCGACCAGGCAAGCAGCATCATGTTCCCCAAAGCCAGGGTCACGCTTTCAATTCCCCACATCCTTTCATAATTTATGTACTCGTCGTTGAGGGTCCTGGTGCTGTAATCAAGCAGGCCTATTATGTACGCCGGGGCATCATAAATGCCCTTTACAAACATTTCATTCCATTTATCAATTTCGTTTTTTGCAGGAGCGCTCCTCAAAGCCCTTGAAAGGTATGCCATCTGGCCCTTTTTTATAAATGAAAGCATTTTCTTCCTATTTTCCTCGCTTGTTACGCATACAAAGTGCCACTGTTCACCTGCACTGGCAGTGGGTGCCCTAATTCCTGCTGATATAATATCATCTATATCTTTGTCCGGCACGGGTTCCTTTTTAAACCACCTTATGCTTCGCCTGGAAAAGATTACGTCCTTTATGTCTGCCATGCTTAAAAAAATGAGCAAAACATCTTATAAAAATTGCGCAATAAGCATTTTCATTTGGAGTTTTAAGGGTCGCCAGCAAACACACAGAGCTTAATGGACCAAGATTCCCCCAACTGAAAGTTGCGCCACAGTTACCATGTAAAATAAAAGCATCGCCATATTTAACTGGTTAAACAAGCGGACGTTTTGCAGGGAATCACAAAATTAATATATTATCAAACACGTTTAACAATTGAAAAAAAATGTTCCCGTTTGGAGATGTAAATGATTTTAACATAGGAATGAACCAGGAGCACGAGTTATTCCGGAAGTCAATAAGGCAGTTCTGTGAAGATAAGCTGAGTCCGATAATCATGGAGGTTGAACGGACAAACGATATACCTCAGAATGTGATTGACGATGCAAAAAATCTGGGTCTTACTGGCATTGGCATACCGCAGGAATATGGCGGGCAGGGAGGCGACATGAGGATGCTGGTGATAATGTCGGAGGAGATTTCGAGGGTTCTCCCCTCATTTGGAACTATGCTTCTGGTTAACCATCTTTTCGTGGATCCGCTGATTGTTTTTGGAACCGAAGATCAAAAATCAAAGTATGTTGTTCCTGTGGCTACAGGAAAGGCTCTTGCTGCCCATGCAAGCACTGAACCCGGGGCCGGAAGCGACGTGGCCGGCATAAGCACAACGGCCAGAAAGTCCGAATCTGGGTGGGTGCTAAACGGCCGCAAGGCGTTTATAACAAATGCCGACAGGGCTGACTTCTTTATTGCCTCAGCCAGGACTTCGCCCGCTAATCCGCAGTCCAGATGGAAGGGTCTGTCTACATTTATTGTGGAAAAAGGGTTCAGTGGGGTGGAAATAGGGCATAAGTTTGACGTCATTGGCCTGAGGGGTGAACAGCCAAATGAAGTCATATTTAATGATGTGGCTGTGCCGGAGGAAAACCTGGTGGGAAAGCTTGACGAGGGCTTTAAGGTTGTCGTGACCACGTATGATTATTCACGAATACTGATAGCCGCACAGGCAGTGGGGATTGCTCAGGCAGCTTTTGAAATGGCATTCAATTACTCAACCCAGAGGAAGGCGTTTGAAAAGCCCCTCGCCTCATTTGAAGGCATAGCTTTTAAGATATCTGACATGCTTATGGAACTTGAGGCCTCCAGACTTTTGACGTACTGGGCGGCTTACCTTGCTGACTCTAAACGGCCCGAGTTTTATATGGCATCGTCTATAGCCAAAACATACTCCACTGAGACCGCAGAAAAGATGGCGTCATTGACAATCAAAATTCATGGCGGCGCCGGCGTGGACCGCGATACTGGCGTTGAAAGGCTCCTCAGGGATTCGGTGATAACCACGATATATGAGGGGGCAAACGATATACAGAGGCTGACTGTATTCAGGAGCCTGCTCAGAATGATTTCAAAGAACCTAGAGGTGTCTTAGGTGAAAGCTGCGGTAATAGGAGCTGGCACGATGGGACACGGCATAGCCCAGCTTGCCGCGATGGCAGGCTATAATGTAACCTTAAATGACGTCTCAGACGACATGCTGAATGCTGCCATTGAAAAAATAAGGTGGAGCCTCGGCAAGATGAATGAAGGCGGAAAGCTAAAAGAAAGCATCGATTCAATTATGTCCAGGCTGAGCACGGAGAAATCCCTGGACGATGCTCTCAGCGCTGCATCAGTCATGTTTGAAGCAGCGCCAGAAATGCTTGACCTTAAGCTGAAACTGTTCAAGATTGCAGGCGCAATGGCCCCAGATGACGCACTGCTTGCTACAAATACAAGCAGCATACCCGTATCTGAGATTGCGAAGGTTGTGCCAAAACCCGAGCGCGTAATCGGAATGCACTTCTTTAACCCACCGCAGCTCATGCCTCTGGTGGAAATTGTAAGGGGTCAGAAGACATCCGATGGATACGTCAAAGCTGCGGTTGATATTTCAAAGAAGTTTGGAAAGGAGCCTGTTCTGGTAAACAGGGATGTGCCAGGGTTTATCGTAAACAGGGTGCTTGCAAGGCTTCTGAATACTTCGTGTGCGCTTGTAACTTTTGGAGTGGCAACGATTGAATCGGTGGATTCGGCTCTTAAATACAGGCTTGGATTTCCGATGGGGGCTTTTGAGCTGGCTGACTACAGCGGCATTGACGTCTTTTACCTTGTTTTCCAGGCCATGAAGGAAAGGGGTTTTGTGATGCATCAATGCAGCCTGTTTGAGGAAAAATACGGAAGGGGAGAACTGGGGTTTAAGACGGGTTCAGGCTTTTATACGTATCCCGCGGCTGGAAAATACTACAGGGCAAGCATAAGCCGCGATGCCGGGGCGCAGGTTGACCTAGCCATGCTGGTTGCCCCCGCTGTTAATGAAGCGATTTGGCTGGTCAGGGAAGGTGTATCTGAGCCGCAAAATGTTGATAAAGCTACAAAGCTTGGCCTTGGCTACCCGCAGGGGATCCTGGAAATCGGAAATGAAATTGGAATGCAACGCATAATGCGCGCTATTTACAAGCTAAGGGAGATGACATCATGGGATGAGTACGAGCCAGACACGCTGTTGCAGGAAATCGTGCTTAGCGGCACCAAGCTAACCTAAAATTCAATTCCCTTTCTTGCAGCCAAGCCGTTCCCATATGGGTGCTTTATTTCCTTCATTTCTGTTACAAGGTCAGCCGCATCAATCATGGCCTGGGTTGCATAGCGCCCTGTTATCACGATCTCAACACCGCGTGGCCTTTCCTTTAGCATATCCAGCACATAGCTTTCCCCTATCAGCCCCATATGCACGGCCGTAGCAAGCTCGTCAAGCACCACCATGTCAAATCTGCCAGAAACCAGCGCTCTGCGAGCCCACTTTAAACCTCTCATGACCTTTGCCACATAATCAATTGGCGGTTTGCCTGGTTCATATACCACCACTGGAAGGCCTGAGATGCCTTTGTTTGTGGTTATAAAGTAATTCATGCCGTAAAACCGTTCAGTTATGTTGCTTTGCTTTTTCAGTATTTTGGATTCACCATAGCCGCCCACTTTCATAAAGTGCACAAGCGCAACCTTCAGGCCCCAGCCAGCTGCCCTGACAGCAAGCCCCACTGCAGCAGTTGTCTTGCCCTTTCCATTTCCGGTATAAACTTCCACCAGACCAACTTCCATCTAGAATATCACCGGTTCCCTGTATTCCCCCCAGACATCCTTCATTGTGCCGATTATCTCGCCCAGCGTGGCACCTGCCTTTGCGGCGCTCATTATGCCTGGCATGAGGTTTTCCTCCCAGGCAACCTTCTGTATATGGTTCAGCGCCTGCCTAACCTTCTGATCATCCCTGTTCCTCCTGTATTCCTTGAGCCTGCTTATCTGCCTCCTTTCGTACCTCTCCGACACTTTAAGGACCGGAATTTCCGCTGTTTTACCCTGAATATGGGCGTTCACTCCGACAATTATGCGCTTATTTTCTTCAACCTCCTTCTGGTATTTGTATGACGACTCGGCTATTTCCCTCTGGAAGAACCCGCTCTTTATCCCCTTTACCACTCCCCCAATTGCGTTTATCCTATCCAGATAGGCATAGGCTTCTTCCTCCATTTTATCGGTTAGCCACTCCAGATAATAGCTTCCACCTGCAGGGTCAACCGTGTCAGGAAGCCCGGATTCTTCTGCTATTATCTGCTGAGTCCTCAGGGCTATGGTAGCCGCAAGCTCAGTGGGGAGCCCCCACGCTTCATCCATGGCATTCGTGTGGAGGCTCTGGGTTCCTCCAAGCACGGCCGCCATTGCTTCGATTGCAGTCCTCACTATGTTGTTTTCAGGCTGCTGCGCCGTCAGGCTCACGCCAGAAGTCTGCGTGTGAAACCTCATCCACATTGACCTTTCCTTTTTTGGGTTGTGCCTGCTCCTGATTTCCCTTGCCCAAATCCTTCTTGCCGCCCTGAACTTTGCTATCTCTTCAAAGAAGTAAATTGAGCTGTCAAAGAAGAAGCTCAACCTGGGCGCAAAATCGTCTATGTCAAGCCCTCTCCCGACCGCCTCTTCCACGTATGTAAGCCCGTTGGCAATGGTGAACGCAAGCTCCTGAACAGCAGTGGCTCCCGCTTCCCGTATGTGGTAACCGCTTATGCTTATCGGATTCCACTGGGGCAGCGCTTTTGAGCTGTACTCTATAGTGTCTACAACAAGCTTGAGCGAAGGCTCCGGCGGAAATATGTATGATTTTTGCGCCATGTATTCCTTGAGTATGTCGTTCTGAATGGTACCGCGCAGCCCCGCCGGCAAAACCCCCTGATGCTCTGCTGCCAGAATATAAAACGCCCATATGACAGCGGCCGGACCGTTTATAGTCATTGATGTTGATACGGTGCCCAGCGGTATGTCCTGAAACATAAGCTCCATATCGTCAAGGGTGCTGATCCCAACCCCAGCCCTTCCAAACTCCCCCCTCGAAAGCTCGTCATCAGAATCAAGCCCAAGCAGCGTCGGATAGTCGAAGGCTATGCTCAGCCCTGTTTCGCCCTGCTGTAACAGGTACTTTAACCTCCTGTTGGTTTCGATTGCATCCCCGTATCCGGAAAATTCCCTGATTGTCCATAGCCTTTTCCTGTACATTTCACCATGTATCCCCCTGGTGAACGGGTATTCCCCCGGAAATCCAAGCTTGTCCACATAGCCGCCCCCCACATCAAGCGGCGTGTACAAAGCCTTGACTGGAATGCCAGACCTGGTGAATCTGTCGGGTGCTCGTTCCTTCCCCCTTTCCCAGGAATCCAGGGCCCTCCTGATATTGCTCATTTGGCCAGCTCACCTGCTGCTCTGGAAATGATTTGGGCAATCCCACCGCCCGACATAAGCTCGTTTGCCATGCTGTCAAAGTCCCTGCTTGCAAGGTACCTGTCAAGCCTGTATTCTACATGATAGCGCACCAGCTGTTTCAGCCTGGACTTTATGCGTTCCTGCCGGCTCATGCTGCTCTGTTGAAGGCGCCTTTCAATTGCGGATGCAAGCCCGGCAATCCCCTCACCCCTGGTGGCTACAACCTTTATGACCTCGGGCATGCGGCCTGCAGTGCCCAGCGCAAGCAATTCCTTCACCTTTTCATCAGCTGGTCCTGTATCGGCTTTGTTTACAACAAAGATATCTGCAATCTCCATGATGCCCGCCTTAATGGCCTGCACCTCATCGCCAAGATTCGGGACAGTTACCATCACTACCGCATCGGCTATATTATGTATGTCAGTTTCATCCTGCCCTGCCCCTACTGTTTCTATGAATATTTTTTCGTAGCCAGCCGCATCCAGCGCATTTATCAGGTCTACTGTAAAATAGCCGAGGCCGCCCTTTTTTCCGCCAGTTGGAACGCTTCTTATAAATGCGCCAGTCTGCCTGCTCAGCTCCTGCATCCTGATTCTGTCGCCAAGAATGGAGCCGCCGGAAAGTGGAGAGGTTGGATCAACGCACAGGACGCCAACCTTCTGGCCCATCTTTATCAACTCCATCGCAAGACCTGATATTATTGTGGATTTTCCGCTGCCGGGAAAGCCGGTTATGCCCACTACAAACGACCCGTGCAGCTTGTCCAACAGGCTTTCGCTTATTCTATCATTGCCAAGCTCTATTTCTGTCATGACCCTTGCAAGGGCTTTCCTATCCCCCGAAGCCGCCCTTTCTATCATTTTAACCTCCTGCACCTGCTGGTTATAAAGCTGGATATTTCATCGATGCTTGAGCCAGGACCAAATACAGCGCTTACGCCAATCCTTGCTAGCTTGGGCCTGTCCGATTCGGGTATTATCCCGCCGCCTATCAACAGTACATCTTCAATTTTATTTTGTTTCATAAGGCGAGCGACCCTCCTGAACTGGTACATGTGAGCGCCTGACAGGACACTCAACCCGATCACGTCAGCGTCCTCCTCGATGGCGGCTCTTACAATGTCATCAGGCGTCTGCCTGATTCCAGTGTACACGACGTCAAATCCCCTTTCCATCAGGGACCTGGCAAGCACTTTGGCCCCCCGATCATGCCCGTCCAGACCCGGCTTGGCAATTATTACCCTGATCCTTCTTTTCCCACTCATAATATTAATATTTTTCAAAAGACTTTAATAAATATTTAATCGATACACGAAATTTTATTAAAATTAATTGCCGTTTAAACGGTAAACATCTAAATTATTATATGGGTTATTACAGATTATAAGCATGGATGGTTCCCTAAAGCGCCTTTATGAACCTTCTACAATTGCAGTAGTTGGCCCGTCACCAAACAGCAGCAATCTGGCAACGGTGATTCTGAACAACCTGCTCTCTGCCGCCAGAGGCGGCAAGCTCAGCGCAAACATTTACGCTGTAAACCCGCTTTATGACGAATGCCTAGGCGTAAAATGCAAAAAAATGCTGGAAGGGAGCACCGATCTTGCAATAATTGCAGTCCCTACAAAGTTTGTTGTAGATTACCTTTTGCAGGCACAGGATGCGGGTGTGGGCGTTGCAATTATCATATCAGGAGGCTTTAGCGAAAGCGGAGGAAAGCCGCTCAGGCCGGTTATACACAAGACAAGGGTGCTTGGCCCAAACACCATAGGCATTGTTGACCCATACAGCGGCATAAACACCCTGTTCTTACCGGACTATAAAATGAACTCTGACGGAGTTAGCCTGAGGTCAATTCCCGACCCAATAAAGGGGCGCGTTGCAATAATTGCGCAGAGTGGAGGAATCAGCGTTTCGCTTTATGACGAACTGTTGAGTTCTGGAATCGGTATCAGGTCACTTACTTGCCTTGGCAATTCTGACGATATAGATTCTTCGGAAATCATTGAATATTTTTCGGAAGACAGATTCACGGACCTGATTGCACTTTACCTGGAGGGGGTTCAGGATGGGAGAAAACTCATGGGGGCTATATCCAAAGCCTCCCTTAAAAAAAAGGTAGTTGCCATGGTTGCCGGGGTCAGTGAAGCTGGAAAAAGGGCAACATCTTCCCACACCGGCTCAATCGTAAGCAACTCAGACGTTTACCTTGCGGCGATAAAACAGGCTGGAGCGCTTTCTGTAATGGATTTCAGGGATTTTATTGCCCTTATCAAGTCATATCAGATGCTGGGCACTGTAAAAGGAAAGGGAGTTGCCGTGCTAACAAACAGCGGGGGAGCAGGCGTGCTTGCTGCGGATGAAGCTTCACTTCGCGGAATGAACGTTCCTCCTCTGCACAGCAGGCTCATGGGGTTAAAGGAAAATGGGGCGCTGCCGGGCATAGCAAGCGTCGAAAACCCGATAGACGTAAGCGCATCGGGAAACGACAGCAGCATTGAAGCAGTTTATGAAAGTTTGATGAAGTTTGATGATATAAATTCTGTTGTGGTCATAAGCACTCATTATCCCCCCGGCATCACTGACCGCCTGCCCTCCATGATAGCAAGCATACAACGTAAAATCAGAAAGCCGACGGTGGCTGTGGAGCTTGGAAGGTCCCCCTGGTCATATCGGATCAGGGAAATTTACGACGCGAATGGCATACCTTCGGTGGATTCGCCCCAGCAGGCGGCGCGCATTCTTTCGCTACTTTACATGCTAAACGAAATTGAGCCTGCCTGGGGCCCCGTGGCCGTGCACAACCAAGCAACGTTTGGTCCAGGGGTGCACACAGAGCCCGGGTTAATCGATATCATTGGCACGTTCGGCTTTAAAAGCCCCAGATGGGCCTGGGTGGAAGGCGAAGATGACCTGGGTAAAATCAGGTACCCCATTGCTCTTAAGGTTTTTTCGGGGCTCCTTATTCACAAAACTGAAGCCGGGGCGGTAAGGGTAAACATAGGCAATAAGGGTGATGCTACAGCTTCGTTCAGAGATCTTCGCAAAGCGTTTCCAGATGGAAAAATATACGCACAAGAAATGATCGTCGGCACAGAGATGAGGATTGGCATTGCCAATGACACTGCATTCGGGAAGTACATTGACATAGGGGCAGGCGGAGTGCTGACGGAGCTTTTAATGGACCACAGAACAAGGATAGCCCCTGTTTCTTCAGGCGAAGCATTAAAAATGCTTGAGGAGCTCAAAGCGGCCCCGCTTCTGAAGGGATACAGGGGAAGGGCTCCTGCAGACTTGGGATCACTTGCGAATTCAATTTCATCGCTTTCAGCATGGGCAGCATCATTCGAAAAGCTCAAGGAAATTGAGATTAACCCCTTGATCGTTAATGATACCGGTTCCTTTGCAGTAGATGTGCGTGCAATTGTCGAACCGTGATCGTTCAAAAAAATTAAATTAAACGCCGATTTTTACCCAGAATTTGTTTTGCTGCTTATTTTTGGTCTTGCCTTCAATTATGAATAAAAATACCGCATGTTAATTTCTATAAAAATTACAATAAAAAATTATAATTTATATAAATAATTCCGAAAAAAATTTATAAAAATGTATAAATATTGCCAAAATCATATAAATCATAAACATGTATCACCCGGTTTTAAGGCAAAAATGGGATGTGATCATTGATGCCGACAGGTGCAAAGGCTGTGAAATATGCGTCAATGCCTGCCCCCAGCAGAACCTTGAACTTTCGAAGAGCATAAACGGGCTGGGCTATCATTACGTTGAATTCAACTTTCACGGTAAAAGGGGTGATTGCACCGGTTGCAACATATGCTATACAGTGTGCCCGGATTATTCGATACTTGAGGTGGTTTCAGGTGAAGAGGCTGCTAATGGGAGCTGAGGCAATAGCGGAAGCAGCAGTTGATGCTGGCCTAGAGGCATATTTTGGATACCCGATAACCCCCAGCAGCGAAATAATGGAGAACCTTGCGATTCTGCATGCCCGTCACAGAAGCGACAAATTCAAGGTTTATTTTCAATCAGCAAGCGAGGTTGAATCGATTAACCTGCTCATGGGCGCAGGTGCCGCAGGTCATATTTCCATGACTGCCACGTCAGGCCCGGGATTAAGCCTTATGGCAGAGGGCATATCCTATGCTTATACTTCGGAAATACCCCTGGTAATAATTGATGTCAACAGGGGCGGTCCTGGGCTTGGGAACGTGGCTCCAGAGCAGAGCGATTACCTCTTTGTAACCAAATCCCTCGGGCATGGCGGCAGTAAGGGCATAGTGCTTGCGCCCAGCTCAATCCAGGAAGCCATGGGCCAGGTCAGGATGGCCTTTGAGCTAAGCTTCAAGTTCAGGATGCCCGTAATAATTTTAACTGAAGCAATAATAATACACATGCTAGAGAGCGTCGAGCAGGACCATCAGTTCCCCGTCAATGTGGAAACAAGCTGGAGCGCACGGGGGAGGAAAAACGGGGCTAGGCACCTGATAAACAGCATTTACCTTGAACCAAGCGAATTTAGGGAAATAAAAATCAAGCTTGAAGAAAAGTGGAAGGCGGTTGAACCATTAAGTGAATGCTTTATGTGCGACGATGCTGAAACCCTGTTTGTAGCTTATGGCATAAGCGCCAGAATTGCGATGGAAGCTGCCACTGATTTGAGGGGAAGGGGAATTAAGGCCGGCGTTTTCAGACCAATCACATTAAATCCTTTCCCTGGGAAGATGCTTGTGGATGCTGCCAGAAACAGCAGGAGAATAGTAGTTATTGAAATGAATGAAGGGCAGATGGTGCATGACGTTCAGTACTGGGTTAGGAGGGATGTGGAGCAGATTCCATTTATGGGGGGAATTTATCCCGACACGGAAGAGGTGTTGGAAAAGTGCAAATAAAACAGCTGAGCGCGGTTTTCCCGAACGCGGTGAATTCATATTGCCCTGGCTGCGAGCATGGCCTTTTATTGAAGTTTATTGCCATGGCGCTTGAAGAACTGGGAATAACCGAAAAAGCTGTAATGGTGGGATCCGTTGGGTGCTCAACACTCGCATTTAAATTTCTCAACATAGATTATGTTCAGGCGCCGCATGGGAGAGCCCCCGCAATAATGACTGGAATAAAAGAAGTGGAACCGGAGGCAATTGTATTTGCAGTTCAGGGAGATGGTGATGCGCTGTCCATAGGGCTTCAGGAATTGATTTACGCCGCAAACAGGGGGATTCCTGTCACAGTTTTTATGTACAACAACATGGTTTTTGGAATGACTGGCGGACAGATGGCCCCAACCACGCCTGAAGGAATGGTTACAATGACCACCCCGTTTGGCAGAAATACGGAAAAGAGTGGGCCACCGATATACTCATGTGAATTGCTTTCTGGCCTTTCAAGGCCGTCATATATCAGGAGGGTGGTTATAGCTCCAAAACCCGTTCAGCTGAAAGACAGGGTGCTGTACTCCTCTAAGGAAGCCAATGAATCCTATAAGGCTGTGGTTTCAGCGCTTAAGACACAGATGATGGGAGGGTTTTCATATGTTGAGTTTCTGGGAACATGCAACGTAAACTGGAAGATGAGCATACTTGATTCAAAAAAATATGCGCACAACGTCAGCGCCAAAGTTTATCCACCGGGGCTATTCAGGGACAGGTTTGGGGTTGATTCAGTTGAAAGCTAGGATACTGGTGTCCGGAAGGGGAGGGCTTGGCGTAGTGGAAATGGGGAACATGATTGCATATCTGTTTATGAACAAAGGCCTATCCACCACCGTTGTTCCTACATATGGTCCCCAGACACGGGGAGGGTTTGTTGAAAGCATTGTTGTCATTCAGGATGAACACGTGTTAAATCCAATACCCACGAAGTTCGACATGCTGATAGCAATGGACGTGCCCGCGCTTGGCAGAATAAAGGATTTGATGCCTTATGGAACAATCTTTTTTAATTCTTCCCTAGTTGATGGAAAATGGCCTGAGGCAATTCGTGTGCCTGCAACTGAAATAGCGGAAAAGGTTGCCAGAAATAAAATGAGGGAACCCCGCGTCACTTCAAATGTATCCATGCTTGGAGCTTTTGCCAAAATAATGCAGCTGGGCAGGGACAACCTTAATGATACAATATCAAATATACTTAGCGACAAGACAGATCAAGCCATAAAACTCAATATAGACATAGCAAATGCCGGATATAACTATGCTGAAAAAGAATTGCCGGGGATAAAAAACCCGCTGGCCTTTTTTGGACAGTAGCAATCCAATTGAAATAATTTGACCTGCCATTAAGCTTCACATCTCATAGATTTTGCGCAGTATCACTGAATTTTTGAAAGCACTTTTTGCCCCAAAATTTCAATTTGCTCCTTTTCATAATATGCCGGTATAAAAACCAGCCTTTTTACACCCGCTTCGCTGTATTCAATTATCTTTTGAATAACTTCGCCAGGAGTACCCCATATTCCACTGCTTACATTGCACCTAGACCAGGATGGCAAGTCCATAAATTCGTCTGTAAATTTTCTGACTCTTTCCTCACCATTATCACCCACATAAACTGGGACCATGTCAGTATTGTCAAGTGCTGGGGCATTTTTATTGTACTTTTCCATTACACCCAGACCCCACTTGAAATCATCAGGCTTGAAATAATACGATATCCAGCCATCGCCCATCCTGGCAGCTCTTTTAAGCGAATTCTCCAAGTATCCTCCAATCAAAATGGGCACTTTTTTAGACGGCCTGGGTTCTATCGTTATATGAGAATAATTTTTAACATTAATGTCTTGACTATAGAGCAACGATCTCACCAGTGTTATTCTTTCTGATAGCGTTTTTCCACGATTGCCAAAATCTACTCCAACCACATCAAATTCCTTTTTGTACCATCCAGCAACAGCTCCAAGCATTAGCCTGTCGTTTGATAGGTAGCTTACCGTCGATATCAATTTGCTAAGAACCAGCGGGTCCCTCAGGCCAAAGAGGTAAAGGGTGCCGAGTTTTATTTTATCAGTGTGGGCTGCTATATTAGATATCAGCGCTATCGGTTCCAATACTGGATAAACCGTTTTGGACCCAAGAAGCAAATGATCCCACAGCCATATTGATTCAAATCCAAGGGAGTCAGCCAGTTTAGCCTTTTCGACAAGGGATTTGACGTTAACAGCACTTCCTGGCACTGTAAAGTTATCCAATGCAATTCCCAGCTTCATGTATATTTAGTGCAGGAAGTGGCTAATAAACTTCTGCATGTTTTGGAAGAAGTCAGCTCGGGTTATTGAACCAGCCAGTTGTTATCATATTAAAATAAGGTCTTCTGTGCGATGTCGGCTTTTTAATAGCAAAAAATTTCTGCGCATGTCAGCTTTTTCCTTTTGAATTTGGCCGCATCACAGTTAATTTGAAATCAAGCCTCATGCCGACTTTTGACCAGCCCTAGGTATCAGGGCAATCACTGGAATTTTCCTGCTGGTTCTGCGCTGGTAGTCGGCAAAGCTGGGATACAGTGAGGATTGCAACGCATATAGCCTGTCACGCTCAGGACCCTTGATCTCCTCCGCATAGACATCTAGCGTATAATCGCCAACCTCGATTTGGGCTTCCGGATGTGCCTTTATGTTATAGTACCAGTCTGGATTTGTATCAGCCCCTCCCTTGGATGCGAAAACGATGTACCGATCTCTGTCTTTGAGATACATCATTGGGTTGATCCTGGGCTTGCCCGTGCGGGCTCCGGTATGGTGAAGAAGCAATATGGGGGCTCCCTCAAAATTACCCCCTACCCTTCCATGGTTACTTCGGAACTCAGCAATGGTACGGGCATTAAAATCGGTCATATCTCTGCTCATGTACTTTCAACCGATAAATGGCAATAGAAGCTAAATGCGTTGCTGAACTTTTACGTTTGCTGTGCTTCATAACCCGCACAGGCAAAAACCTGAAAATGGTATAAGCAGATTAGGTTACAAGCTGGAAAAATAAACAAAAAAATAAAATTATGCCAATCCTATGAGGTGGTCTATTGACAACAAGCCGGGGCCAATTACAGCAAGCGTAACTGCAATCAGCAGATAAAGCACGTCAACTTCATAGCTTGGTTTATCCTGGGACACATACGATGCTTTCATTTTTGTCTTTTTCATTATAATATTTGAAATCATGAAAAGCGCCATAAAGGCGGATACAAGCCTGGTCAGAAAACCTGCTATCAACAATATTCCGCCAAAGAATTCCAGTATCATTGCCAGTGTGGCTGTCCAAGGCGGTATGCCCATGCTTTTCATCCATTGCCCGGCTTGCCTTGAGCCATCTTTCAATTTAGGATAGCCGTGTATCATCATTGTTCCTCCTATAACAACCCTGAAAATCAGCAACCATGCTGTTAACACTATTACATATAGTTCTATCATGCAAATACAGGAAAATTAAGTATATTATTTAAACTTGGTGCAAAAATTATACTTTATTTATCTCGTTCCATTTTAAATCCCAGCTTATAAGCTGCTCAAGCACGGCTGAAAGCTCGACCCCCTTTTGGGTTAGCGAATATTCCACTTTGGGTGGCGAATCCCTTGTGACCTCCCTTTTTATTATTCCCTCATTTTCCAGCTCATCAAGCCTTTCACTTAGAGACCGTGAACATATGCCCTTTACGCTGCGCTTTAATTCATTGAACCTGGTGGGTCTCTCCTTAGCCAGAAAAATAACGATTGGAAACGTCCAGGTTTTGGAAATTTTATTAAGCACAGTTATTAATTCTTCCCAGTCCAAATTGTCGATTTTTCTGGCACGCATTAAAAGGCAAATCAGCACTATTATTGATAAATGTTTTCTTAAAAAATTGATTCAGCCATATGCTGCATTGATTGCCGCAATGCACGCCTAAAATCAAGGATTATAAAGAAAGGCTTATTATTATAACATATATTCTTTTCGCATGGAAGTTGGCGTGCTTAAGGAAATTATCGAGAATGACCCGTTTCTGAAACTGCTGGGCGTAAAGGTAGAAAGAATACAGGCTGGGTCTTGCAGGCTCTCATTGCATTACAGGGACGAACTTGCCAGGTTTGGCAACATTCTGAACGGTGGGGTGACAGCTACCCTGGCTGATGCAGCAGGCGGATGCGCTGCCCTTTCATATAATCTAGGCAAAAATGAAGTCACAGTGGACCTGGATGTCTCCTATTTAAGGCCGATTTCCGAGGGCCCGGTAGCAGCAGAATCATCGGTTGTAAAGGGCGGAGAAAGCATTGCATATACAATTACAAATATATATGACGGAAAGGGAAACCTGTGCGCCATAGCAAAGGGGACGTATTTTTACCTGAATGAATTCAATATTTAGCACTTTCCCCTCCAAGAAGTTCTTTCGAAAGCTCTGACATGTCTGATATGCGGTTGCCTGTTAGAAGTTCAAGAGCCATTGTATCCCTGTAAAACCGTTCAACCCCGGAATCTTCAATGTAGCCGTAACCTCCATGGACCTGCAGTGATGCCCTTGAAGCCCTTCTTGAAAATTCAAGCACCAGCTCCTTGAGCATCATCCCCTCCTTAACGCTTGAAATGCCGTACAGGTACTTTTCATATACGTTAAATTCTGATACCAGCCTGGCAATTGAAAAGGCAATTGGCTGAAATTCTATCAGGTGAGCATCAAACGCCTGCCGATCCTTAGCGTAGCTCACTGCCATGTCAAGCGCTGCTTCGCTCATTCCCAGTGCCATGGCTGAAACGTGGGACGATGAATCGTTGTAAAGGTTCTGCACTTCCCTCTCGCCCCCACCGCTTAACAGAATTGACTTGGCTTTTGCCCCTTCAAATGACACCGTCGAGTACCTCAGTCCCCTGAACCCAAGCTTCCTTGAATCGCTTACAATGCTAAAACCGCCATCCACAAGCACCAGCTGGCTGTCGTTTCCAGATTTTGCTAGCACCAGGCACATTTGAGCGCTGGAATTCGGGACAAGGTCTGATGTTCCACTTAAAGAAGAGCCTTCAATTGATATCTTGCCACCGCTTAACAGATAATTTGCAATTGTCCCAGAGGACTTACCTGATGCAATGCCAGGAACAATTTCCTGGGCCAATTCCTTAGTTCCATACCTCAAAATCGGGCTGATAAACAGCGAATTCTGGAGCAAAACATACATGCCAACGGAAGGCGAATGCTTTGCAAGCACCTCAAGAAGCACCAGATATCCCCTTTCATCCAACCCCGCGCCCCCATATTCCACTGGCGCCAGAGCGCCAAGGAACCCTTTTTCAGCAAGGCTGTTCAGAATTCCCTGCGTTACTCCCTCCCTTTCTATTTTAAGTGCTACAGGGTCTATTTCCTTTACCGAAAACTCCTCTACCACCTGCTTTAACAGCTGCATTTCTTCATTAAGCAATTTGATCACCCTGCATCGCTCTTTTTATAAGGGTCCGCGCAATGACCAGCTTTTCAATTTCGCTTGTGCCCTCCCATATTTCAGTTATCTTGGAGTCCCTGTACAGTCTTTCAAGCCTGGAAAGCAGGCCCTTTTGTCCCATATATTCCAGGGCGCTTTCAGTGACCGAGTTTGCAACTTCGGCTGAAAAGTACTTAGCCATGCTTGTGAGGGCCGGGTCCGGGTTGAACTGGAAAACAAGCGATGCCGCCTTGTATGTCAGCAAACGCGCAGCCTCAAGCTTTGATGCGGATTCGGCGAGAATAAATTGCAGGCTCTCTTCATTTGACCCAGAATTTTTAACGTAATTCAGCAGCTCATCGAGCGCACCCTGCGCTATCCCCACCGACTGGGCTGCCACATACACCCTGCTTATATTAAAAAAGGTCATAATATAGTAGAACCCCTTTCCAATTTCCCCAATTATGTTTTCATTTGGGACTTTCACTCCTTCAAACTTGATTTCTGCAGTATCTGTAGCCCTCATTCCAAGCTTTCCCTTTAGCTTGTTAACAGAAACGCCGGGCCAGTACCTATCAACGATTGCAACGCTCATCCCATGATGACGCTTTTCCTTTGAAGGCGGAGGTGAGGTACGGGCAAGCACGTAGAAGAAATCCGTTATTGTGCCATTTGTTATGAACATCTTCTGGCCATCGAGCAGGAATCCATCATCTGATTTCTCGAGTTTACTGCTTATTCCTGCAACATCGCTGCCAGCACCGGGCTCAGTCACTGCTACCGCGCTGATCTTGCTGCCATTTAATACAGGTTCCATATATTTTTGCCTTTGCTCGTCAGTCCCGTACAACAGAAGGAGTTCCGAACCGAAAACTGAAGCAAGTATGGATAGCCCTAGCCCGGGGTCCACCCTGCAGAACTCTTCCATCGTTAGCAGCACGCCCCATGGATTGTCTATCCTGACCAGCCCCGCTTCGAATGCCTTTTTTCGCAGTTCATATGGATAAAGCTCTTCCAGGTCGTGCCTTGAAGCTGTTTTATCATTAAATTCTTCTATTGCAAATTTTCTTGCCTTTTGCTTTACTTCTTCTACATCTTCAGGCAAATTAAAATCCAATCTCATTCAACCCTCTCAAGCACCACTGAATATCCCTGCCCGCCACCAACGCACAGGGTGGCCACGCCATATTTTCCATGCCTTTCATTTAAGATCCTGGCCAGCGTCCCTGCAATTCTCGCGCCGGTAGCACCGAGAGGATGACCTATGGCAACTGCCCCGCCGTGCACATTCACCCTTTCAGGGTCTATCCCTAGCTCCCTTATTGCATAAAGAGTAACCACGGCAAATGCCTCATTGATCTCCCAGAAATCAATATCATCCACCTTTAGCCCAGCCCTTTCGAGCGCCCTTTTGCTGGCAGGCACCGGTCCCTTTCCCATCAGGTCTGGCTCAACTCCAGCCCAGCCAGCAGACCTGATCTTTGCCATCGGCTTTAACCCGTACTTCTCGATCATTTTCTCCGAAGCAAGCATAACCAGGGAAGCGCCAGCATTAAGGGGGGAAGAATTTCCTGCCGTTATGATCCCGCCCTGCACGAATGATGCCGGCAGACTTCTTATCTGTTCTATTGAAGTGTCAGCCCTTATGCTCTGGTCCCTGTCAACTGTTACGCTTTTGCCCTGATATTCCACGGTAACTGGCATAAGTTCATGGGACAGCCATTCAATGGAGCCAGACGCAAGCTTGTGGCTGCGGAAAGACCACTGGTCCATGTCCTCCTTTTTTATCCCGCTCACCTGGGCAAGCTTTTCTGCAGTTAGGCCCATTACGTATCCAACATTCATGTTATATCTCATGTATTCCGGCCTGACCAGCAGCCTGTAGCTAGGAGTAATGTGAGGGTTGTCGCCCAGCGGGACATGAGTCATGTGCTCCATTCCCCCTGCAAGCACTATGCCTGAATTTCCAGTGTCTATCTCCATTGCGCCTGTTACCGTTGCTGCAAGAGATGAGGAGCATGCCCTGTCAATGGCCATGCCAGGAACCTGGATTGGCAGGCCCGCCAGAAGAACCGGATGCCTTCCCCCATACAGCCAGTTTTCGGACACCTGAAAAGCGCAACCGGTTATAACATCCCCTATATCCATTGGGTCTATTTTGTTCTTCTCGACTGTTGATTTAATCAACGATGCCAGAACCTCGTCCATCCTGAGCCCGTTATAAACATCCTTTTCTGGCTCCTTCGGCCTTGACCTTGAGAATGGTGACCTCAAGTAATCGACAATATATGCTTCCAAAAATTATTTCACTTCCCCCTGTAGACGGGCTTCGTCTTCGAAAGCAGGCTTGAAACACCCTCCTTCAGGTCTTCTGTTCCATACAGCACACCCATAGCTGTTGATTCCAGATCGAGCCCCACATCTTCTGGAACCTCTGCTGCTTTGTTTATGAGCTTCTTTGCCAGAGCGGCTGCTATTGGGGCTGACGAAGATGCTATCCCCTGAGCATATTTCAGCGCTTCCGCATCAATATCTCCGTCAAACAGCTTTGCCACCAATCCCATATCATATGCGTCCTTTCCAGTGATCCTTTCGCCAGTAAGTATCATGCGCATGGCCCTTGATGCGCCAACCAGCCTGGTCAATCTCTGCGTGCCCCCCCAGCCGGGAACAAGCCCCAGCGTAACCTCCGGGAACCCTATTGTGGAACTGCTGGTTGAAACCCTGATATCGCACGCAAGGGCAAGCTCAAGCCCGCCCCCAAGCACATAGCCCTTTAATGAAGCTATTACTACTTTTGGGATCTCCGTTAACTTGCGAAACACCCGCTCTCCCTTTCTTGAAAACTCCATGAACGATGTTGCATCTGCGAAATACGTGCTGAGGTCGGCACCTGCAGAAAAGTTTGCCCCCGACCCCGTAATAAGTATCACAAAGGTTTCCCGGTCGTTCCACAGTTCATCAATTGCCCTATCAAGCTCATTTATAACGTCAACGCTAAGCAAATTTAGCTTTGGCCTGTTAATGCTTATCTTGGCAATCCTGTCAGCAACTTTCTCCACGTTTATTACCTTATATCCGGCAGGTTGCTGTGCTGCAGGAACAGTTTCTTCAGCTGGTTTAAGCTTGCCTTCTATGGCATCCCTGAGCTTCCCGTCCCTTATGCTAGCAGCAGGCTCAAAAACGCTACACTGAAATTCCTTTGAAATCTTATCAAGTTTTTCCCTCGCTTCCGAACTTGTTATACTCTGTGCCACGGAAATTGGGCCAAATGGCCTGTTAAGCCCCAACTTTACAGCCGTCTCGATGTCATCCGGGGAAGCAACGCCAAGTTCTATCAGCTTGACAGCTTCGTTTACTTCAAGCACCAGAACGTCAAGTAGAGTTACCTTATCAGTGGGGCTGGCTGAACCGATAATTGCCTTGCCGGAGCTCCACTGGTAGAACCCCCTGCCAGCCTTTCTGCCAAGCATGCCCTTTTCCACCATCTGCTTTATTGTGCTGCACTTTGCATAATCTTCAGAGATCTCCTTGGCATAGTAAGCCATTGAATCATATACCACATCTAGACCCACAAAATCCATCAGTTCATATGGTCCCATTGGCAATCCCTGAGATTTGGCAAACAGGTCAACTTCCTCTGGTTTGGCCATTCCTTTGTCGAGTATCAAGCAAAAGTAGAGCATTTCAGGAGCTGATATGCGGTTTACTATAAAGCCAGCCACATCCTTTTTTACTTTAACTGGAACCTTGCCAAGCCTTTTCATAGCCTCATATACAGTGTTTACCACGTCTTCGCTTGTGTCCTCCCCCCTGATTACCTCTACAAGCTTCATGATCACTGGCGGGTTAAAGAAGTGCACCCCCAGAAACCTGGCTGGATTGGTTACGCTCTTTGAAAGCTCAGTTATTCTGATGTTGGAGGTGTTTGAACCTATAATGGCATCGACCCTAGCATATGAGCTTATTTCCCTGAACACTGCATCCTTTATTTCCAGCTTTTCAGGCACAGCTTCAATGATCAAGTCTGCTTCGCTCACTCCCTCGCTTATTTTGGTAAAAGTCCTTATGCCGGATACTATACCCTGCGCACTATCTTCAGTCATCGTTCCCCTCTTGACAAATCTTTCAAGGCTTTCCCTTATGCCCTGCAGGGCTTTTTGAAGCGCATCCTGACTTACGTCTATCAAATTCACGGAATAGCCGCTCATGGCAAAAAGCTCAGCTATCCCGTGGCCCATTTCACCCGCGCCTATTATTGCAACCTTATTAATTTCCAATTTATTTCACTGAGTAGCTTTCTTCACAACTGAAACAAGCTTCTGTGAAAGGAACACGTCCCCAGAAACCTTCAGCTTCCCCATAAAGAATGCCCGCACGGCGTCTGTCTTGCCAGTTATCACATCACTTAGAACCTGGTCGTCAGCTGAAATAACTGTATCAGGCTTCTGGCTATTTCCCTGAGAAATCTGGGCCGTGCCATCTGCACCAAAACTTGCATAATACTCTGGGCCGTTGTTGGGCTTAAATTGAAATGTCTTCCCGGCAAACTGCTTGAGCTCCTCTTTGAGCGAAGAATTCATATTCAACTTGTTCACAACCATTTCCAAAACTTCGTAGGAGGTCATTTTCGTGTTTTAATATGCAATGGTTTCTTATAAACATTTTCAAAAAGCGATTCACAAATGGTTGAATGTACAGAATATGCCAAAAAAACAGAAAATTTAATATCCATCAAGCTATAATTTAATTTTAAATGAGTTATAACACCTTTGTTCTGATCAAGGCGGTTGTTGATGACGTAAGAATAGACCCAAAAACAGGGGAGCCTTCGGTTGCCGGGGCCAAGTATAAAATGGATGACATAAGCAGGAACGCTGTTGAGGAAGCTGTAAGAATTAAGGAAAAGCACGGAGGAAAAGCCTCGGGCATTATATTTGGGGATGATTATGCAGGCATCGTCATCAAGGAGGCGCTGGCCATGGGACTGGACGAAGGATTCATGATCAAGGGGTACAGGGAAAACGACCCTCGAATCACGGCCCAAATAATTTCTAAAAAGCTGCAGGAAACCACATGGGACCTGATTCTTATGGGATACTCCTCTGCAGATAGCTATACAGCACAATTGCCACCTAGGATTGCCAGGTTATTGAACAGGCCGCTCATGGGAAACGCCATTAAGCTCGAGTTAAACGAGCGCAAGGCAAGAGCCACCCTTGAGCTTGAAGAATTTAATGCTTTAGTAGAGGGCGAGCTGCCGGTTGTTGTATCTGTTGCCCAGGAAATCAACGTTCCGAGAATACCCACACTGTTGCAGATTATGGCTGCATCAAGAAAGCCGCTTAAGGTTGAAACCCCCTCAATAAATTACCCGGATGACTATAAAGTGGTTAGCAACATTGCGCCCCAATCTGCTAGAAAAAGGATCGTTTATGAAGATATAGCAAAAGGGGTTGAAGAAATATCAAGGGTTCTAAAGGGCTAGGACCTGATGGCCTGGACAAGTTTGGGCACTATGGCATACAAATCGCCGACCAGCCCGTAATCGCATTCATTGAATATCGGGGCGCTTTTGTCCCTGTTGATTGCTATAACAGTTTTTGAATCTCTCATCCCAACTATATGCTGGATCTGACCAGATATTCCAAGCGCAATATAAACCTTCGGCTTTACCCTCTTCCCAGACAGGCCAACCTGCCTTTCTTCACCCAGCCAGTGCAGGTCTGAACAAACTGGTCTGCTGCCTGCAAGTTCGGCTCCCAGTGCAGAGGCCAGCTGCTCAGCCACTTCCAGTCCCTCCTTTTTGCCTATGCCTCTTCCCACAGCAACTATTATGTCAGCTTTTGTCAAGTCAACAGAGCCTTTCTGTTTTTCCTCCCTTGAAATGAGGTTTATGCCGCCGCTCTGGACATGGACCATGATTACCTCCTGTTCATATGGCTTATCAGGAACCAGTTGGTCAGAAATGCCAGCCATTACAGTAAATACCCTGGCGGAAGTTATCTTTTCCATCACAGTCTTCCCGCCATAATAGAACCTGGAAACCTTAGCCTGACCATTCTCCAGCCCAAATGACATTATTTCTGATTCCATTGGCATGTTCATGTCCTGCGATACCATTGCGGCCACCTCTCTCCCTACCGTTGTAGCCCCCACAAAAAAGTAGTCGTAACCACCCACAATGCCTTCAAGGGCAAGGGCTACCGTCTGGGGATCATAGGGATAACTGTCTATAATAAATACCTTTTTTGCAGCAAAAAGCGGAGCTTCGCTCGTTTCCCCGGCAAAAGCAACATCTGCCTCCATTTTTCCGTTAAGAAAGTTCAGCATCTCCTTTATGATTTCTGCGCTTTCTGAAAATATTAAACTCTTCATAAAATTAATTTGATGCGCGTTGTTATAAACTTTAGCTGCCTTTATTCATATGTTCTTCAACATACTGCGAAAGGTCAATTACCTTCATGGACCCGCCCAGCTTAACACTTGAAGCGTCATTCAGCATTGCATTGCAAAATGGGCACAGCGTGACCGTAACCTTTGCCCCCGTGGCTGAGAGCTGATCTATCCTTTCATGGCTGATCCTCTTTTCCTCGGGGACGTCATACCAGTAATTTGCGCCACCCGCCCCGCAGCAAAATGTCCTCTCGCCGCTCAATTTGGGCTCCTTCAGATTTGCGGTTCTGGAAAGTATAAGCCTCTGCGGCTCAACAACGCCGTTGTACCTGGCAAGGTAGCATGGATCATGCAGGGTTATGTCCTCTTCAACCTTTTTGAGCTTGATGCTCCCTTTTTCAATAAGTTCCTCGATCAGCTGTGATTCATGGTACACCTTTATCCCGTTCATTGATGAATCAATGCTGGTGTAATCGTTTGTAAAAGAATTGTATCCGTGTGCGCAGAGCACAACCAGCTTTTTTACGCCGTATTTTTTGAATATTTCAATGTTTGTAAGTGCATAATTCTGGAACGTTCCCTCCTCTCCAAGCCTGCGCGCAGGATCGCCGCAGCACGTTTCCTCCTCTCCCAGGTATGCCAGCTTATCGGAAAGCCCGGCTTCCTTGATAATTTTAAGCAGCGACTTTACGCTTTCTCTCGATCTTTCGTCAAAGCTTGGCATACAGCCAACCCAGAGAAGGTACTCAAACGGCTTCCCATCCCTGGCTTCGCTTATCCCAAATTCCTCCTTTATCCAGGAATTTCTTCCGTAGTTTGGCATTCCAATTGAATTTCCACCTTGCATTAAATTCATCAGCAGAGATGATTTTTTCTGGTCCAGCCTGTTCTTTTCCACCATGGTCCTCCTAAGGGAATAAATCAGCCCCAGATGGTCAACTCCAACCGGGCAGGAATAAACACAGGCGCCGCAGGTTGTGCATGACCAAACCTCGTCATCAGAAATAACATTAAAAGGGTCTGCGCTCGAGCCTCCAGATGACTTGAGCACACTAACCTTCCTTACAAGAACCCTTGGTGATAATATTCTACCAGTAGCCGTTGCGGGACACGCTGCCTCGCAGGCCCCTATTTCTACACACGAATCACAGGATGCTATTGTATCTTTGTTCAGTTCCCCTATTTTATCAACACCCATTTTTACCTGCGCCGCATCTACCTCTCCTGATTGTATTTTTTTCAACTCAAATGGAATCTGCATCCTGTTAACAGGCCTGTCAAAGTTCTTGATCAGGTTGATTGATGGCCTGACGTAATAAAACGCTATAAAGAGGTTCTTTGCTGCATCGAGCAGGTTTGCAAGCCATCCTAATCCGCTGATCCATTCAACTATGAGCTGGGCTATTGTGAAAGATATAACGATTATCAGGATGATCTGAAGCTTTTTTGAGTTGAAAATCATATCTTTGCTCCCTCCGAGTTTCCTGTTGAGCTTGTCACTTCTTCCGAGCAATTGCAGTCTCCATGAGAGTGACCACAGCAATCCGGCAATGGCCGGCAGAGACAGGACCAGCATTAAGTAAAGTAGCGGCCAGAGGTAATCAAGCACTGGCCCCAGCAGGGCAAATGCAATGGATAGCAAAAGCCCAACAACTATTGCAAAGTGCATTCTGTCGATGGAATCGCCCCTAATTAACCTGTTTATCTCCTCGACTCCTAGTTTCCATATTCTATTGATGCCAATAACCACGGAATACCTTTTGCTCCAAAGCGCAAATGTATATAATATTGAAATGACGCTGAACAGGACCAGCGCATATGTAAAGTAAAAAGTAACATACATCAAAAAGCTCAATCTATGTTCGCCCTGTTACACTGGTTTAAATTTTTCATACTAGTTTGCAAACCAGGATTTATGACCAATTTAAAATATAGTTAAACATTACAAAAATATAAATCTAGCTGCAAGGGTTAATTGCCGGCTATGTTGATGAGAATCATGTTTTAAGCGAAAAAAATACAACCGCCTAAAGTACGCAGAATCACTTTAACTGCCGCCGCTTGCTAAAGCGCAAAGCCGCCATGCCTAGAAGGTGATGCCGATGCGGTAATTTAGACAACATTTTAGAAAATATTGGATTTATAGTTAATACGCTTGAATGCCATATCACAATTATGAGGCTCGCAAGCCAAAGCCAAAAGAAAATACATTAACATATCGGCATCACCCGAGTGCTCATTGGTAAAATTTAAATTGTGGTAGTTTATAATTAACTAATATGGAAACCTATAATTATCAGCTTAATTTGAAAAACCTTTTCTCAAACACAAAAAGACTGTTTGGGTCTAAGGAAATTGTCTACAGGGATATCAAGAGGTACACCTATTCCGAATTTTTGGACAGGGTAAATGGCCTTTGTGCAGGCCTGCAAGAAATTGGTGTAAAAAAGGGTGATGTGATTGGTGTTCTTGACTGGGACACAACCACATATATGGAATCATATTTTGCCATACCCATGTCTGGAGCTGTGATGCACACGGTCAATATCAGGTATCCGCCAGAGCTGATATATCTCACAATGAACCATGCTGGTGACAAATATGTTATTGTGAGGGATGAATTTGTCCCGATTCTCGAAAAAAGTGCCCCACTATTTGATTTTATTAAGGGCTGGATAACCTACTCAGATGTAACAAAAAAGGTGCAGACCTTGCTTTCGCCGCATTATGATTATGACGATCTTGTTAAGAGTACTAAATGCGAACCACCTGATGTTGATGAAAACTCTCAGGCTACAGTGTTTTACACTTCAGGCACGACCGGAATGCCAAAGGGCGTTACTTTTACCCACAGGAACCTGTTTCTCCATACGCTTTCGCTGGTTGCATTCATGAAATACCCGCCGCTGTCACTTACTGACACTGATGCATTTATGTCTCTTGTTCCAATGTTTCACGTTCATTCCTGGGGAATGCCATACGTGGCTCTGCTCAATGGAAACAAGTACGTTCTGCCGGGAAAGTATGAGCCTCAAGTGCTGCTGGGCCTCTTGAAAAAAGAAAAGGTAACATTTTCCACGATGGTTCCTTCGATACTTTATATGATTTTAAATGCGCCTAACGTTGAGGAGTTCAGGGATTATCTCCAGGGGTGGAAGGTTATAATAGGAGGTGCTGCATTGCCAAGGGGCCTTGCTGAAAAGGCGAAAAAATTTGGCATAATGGCAATCGGAGGATATGGTTTGTCTGAAACATGCCCAGTACTGACCATAGCCGTTAAAAACGACCAGGCAATAAGGCTTTCTGAAGACGAAGTTATGGACTATCTTACAAGCGCAGGACTGCCAGTGCCTATGGCTAACGTAAAGGTGATCGACAGTTCTGGAAAAGAAGTTCCATGGGACAGCAGCACAGTTGGTGAGGTAGTTGCAAGGGCGCCATGGTTGACCCAGGGGTATTACCTTGACCCTGAAAAATCCCAAGAGCTATGGAGGGGCGGCTGGCTTCACACCGGGGATCTTGCCGTAATTGACAAACTCGGATATATTCATATAGTGGACCGGGAAAAGGATGCGGTAAAGAGCGGCGGGGAGTTCATACCCACGCTAATAGTGGAAAACGTGTTAAGCGAAGTAAATGGAGTGAACGAAGTAGCGGTGGTGGGAATACCCGATGAAAAGTGGGGCGAACGACCGGTTGCTTTTATCACTAAAAAGGGCGAGGTAGGTGAAAGGGAAATATACAACCATCTTGACAAATATGTGCAGATAGGACGCATTCAAAAATGGTGGATTCCAGACAGGATTGTTTTCATAGAGACCATGCCAAGGACTAGCACAAACAAGGTTGATAAAAAGGAACTGAAAAGAGCCTTTTCCGGCAGTTAAGCTGCACTTTCTGAAATGCTCTGCTCCCTCAAAAACTGCAGGAGGTAGTACCTTCCCCCGGTTCCCTTTCCAGATGTTCCGCTTCCCCTCCATCCCACAAACGGGTGAAAGCCCACTATTGCCCCCGTAGTTGCACTGGAATATCTGTTTATGTAAACTACCCCCGCGCTGATTGTATTTTTGAACATCGTTATCTCGTTTTTTTTCTTTGAATACAGCCCTGCAGTAAGACCGTATTGTGAATCGTTTGCCATTCTGAGGGCGTCTTCAAAGCTTTGGTAACTGTCCACAAGTAGGAAGGGCAGGAACAGCTCCTTCCGATAAAGTTCATGACCGTGGCTGAGCCTTGCTATTGTTGGTTCCACGTAGTATCCATCAAGCCCCATTTTAAGCGCTCTACCGCCCCAGATTATTTTGCCATCCCTTGCTGCGAGACCAACCGCCCATTCAAACCGCTCATAGGCCTCACGGCTTATCAGCGGCCCCATATATACATCCTTTTGAAGCGGGTTCCCGACCCTTATGCTTCTGGCCCTCTGAGCCAACAGCTCCAAGAATCTTTCACTAACGTCATTTTGAACGTAAACCCTTGATAGCGCACTGCATTTTTGCCCTCCGAACCCGAATGCCGCGGCAGCCACTCCCGCGGCTGCGCCTTCCAAATCCGCGCTTTCTGAAACTATGGTTGAATTCTTTCCCCCCATCTCAACTATGAACGCCTTGTTCTGGCCAAGATTGTACGATTTTTTGATCATGCCCATCCCAACTTCCATCGAGCCCGTGAACACAATTCCGCTCACTGAATTGCTTATGGCAAGCTCATCACCAACCACCGACCCAGGCCCGGATACATAGTTAAATACGCCCGGAGGAATGCCGGCATCCCTGAAAAGATGGTATAGCAATACCCCAGTCAGCATGGACATGTTGCCGGTAGAGGAGGGCTTGAATACTACCGTGTTTCCTGTGATCATAGCCCCGGAGCTCATGCCTGTTGATATAGATACTGGAAAGTTAAATGGGGCAATTACGCCAAAAACGCCATATGGCTTCATCAAATGTGACACCCTCTCACCCCTCCCTGGGGATCCATGAAAGCCAAGCTTTACTTTCACCCTGGACCCGTGCAGGTATACGGTTTCGCTATAGCCTTTATTTTTAATCATTTGCGATGCATAGTACCTCAGAAAGTCAATTGCCTCATCCACCTCGCCCATTGACTCGAACCTGTTTTTCCCGTTTTCTATGCTAAGAACCGCGGAAAGCACGAACTTGTTTTTTGAAAATAGGTCTGCCGCCTTCATCATGACCCTTGACCGCTTTATGTAGCCCATGTCGCGCCATCCTTCAAAGGCCCTGAGCGCCGATTCCACTGCTAATCTTGTTTCTTCCCTGTCGGCCTTCTGACAGGTGCAGATAACCCTTCCGTCTATTGGAGACCTTTCTATGAGCTTGCTATCGAGCGTAATTTCCCTGTCTCCAACATACAAAGGGTATTCTTTGCCAATCCATTCCCTTTCAGCCTCAACTACTGCCTGCTCAAAACTTGAGTTAAATTCGTTTTCTCGCCCCTCTTCAGAAAATTTCCTGAACGTAAATTCGTTCCTAAATTCTGCCATGATTGCATATTAATATATTTTAATAAATAAACATTTTCTGCATATAAACTTGACAATATTGAACTAACATTTATAATAATTGCAAAAACTAAAACATTTTTATTCAGGAAATTACAATATATAATTATGTCCATTGAGGCGCTTTTCGCAGGGAAATGGATAGCTGGACCTAAAATAGATAATGCTGTGGGCAGAATAAACACGATCAACGGCAACGGATGCCGGGCAATTGCGAACTACCTTGGCGAAGACCTTGCCAGCAAAGCTGAAATAGATGAAACTGTCGAACAGTATATTCGCCTTATTGATGCAATAAGAGCCAACTCGCTGAAGGCCGATATATCTGTTAAGGCAACGCAGATTGGGCTTGCTGTAAGCGAGGAAATGGCTATTGCAAATTACAGTAAAATTGTGGAATATGCCAGGCAGAAAGGCGTGTTTGTGTGGCTTGACATGGAGTCCTCGAATACAGTTTGCAGCACCATAAAAATTTATGAATCACAGGTAAAAAATGGGAATGTTGGAATAGCAATACAATCATACCTTAAAAGGTCCATTGATGATGTCAAACGGTTGGCAGATGAAGGCGGCGTGGTCAGGCTCGTTAAGGGAGCGTACAAAGAGAATCCGGAAATAGCTTATACGGAGTGGAAAGAGAGAACGCAGAATTTCAGGAGTCTAATGAATTATCTGTTTGAAAAATCTTCCGAGTTCACAATAGCAACTCACGACCTTGAACTTATAAGGGATGCCATAAATTTAAACAGGATATATAACAGAAACGTTACGGTAGCGATGCTTCTTGGAATAAGAAACAGATATGCCTATGAACTTGCCCGGTCAGGTTTCAGGTGTTCCATATATGTGCCTTATGGCACCAGATGGGTCGATTATGCTTCGAGGAGGCTCAGGGAGGCAAGCAACCTGTATCTGGTTTTAAGGTCAATAGTTGAAAGGTGATTACCAGTGCTTAAATCCCTTTAGCTGGAGCCCAGATTATAGCTAAAATGCCACCCACGAACATCAGCGCTGACCCTATGAAAAATCCGAATAGTGTGGGAAAGGCGAATATGGAAGAAATTATCAACAGCATGCCTCCAGCTGTGACTCTCGCCCTTTTACCCGTGTTAAGAAATGCTATCCCTGCTAGACCAAGCGCAATAAATATCAGCCCCAACATAATAAATGGCACTGACCAGAAAAATATGAAAGGTCCAAGCGTAACCGCGCGTCCAGACGGTGCAAACGCTGCTAAAGCAAATACTGCTATTTCCAGCAGCAGCGCGGATAACTGGAATACTAAACCGGCAAGCGATATAGCTATTGCAACTCGTGGTTTAGGGGAGTTCATGCTATCATTAAGTACCAAGAGATTAAATATCCATTTCCCTCCTGCGCATCACGGTTTTAAAATTAAGCTTATTAACTAAATTTAAATCGTATTTCCATGCATCAAAAGAGCATAACCTTCCTTTATGCCATATCAGTAATTGTACCGATAACATTCGCCATCAGGGCTTCAAACAACATGCTGGCAACAACCGTTCCCCTCCTTGTCAAGTACTATTTTAACTTTAACAGCGCCGAAGTGGGATTGTTATCTGCGCTATCATCCTTGGGTTCATTGATTGCCAGCGGATTATTAAATTCAAGGCTAAATGCTGTAACAAGAAGGAGGGCATTTATAGGTTCATCACTGGCTTATGCGGTAATTCTTCCGACTTATTATCTGGCAGGCCCTGTGACTATCTGGGCGCTTTCAGCCCTGTCGGGGTTGTCACTTGGGCTGATAATGCCAAACATAATAACCGCCGCTGGGCTTGTAAATGACAAAAAGTCAAGGGAAAGGATACTTGCAATATACACCACTGCGTTGAGCCTCAGCCTGATACTTGGCCCCCTGATAGAGACAGCGATGCTATCTACCGTAACCATCCCATGGGTATTTCTGCTGTTCGCCCCGTTTGGCATAATAGCCGCAATCCTCTCTTTTTTACTCAAGTTCCCGGACGAGCGCAAAACCCCCGTAAAGGTCAGGGTGTACCACAATCCCGGCTTTAGAGTTGCGATTTACAACAATACGGCGTACAGCATACCGTTTGCCTTTATAGTGGTATTTGCGGGAATCTATGCCAAGACCCAATTTAACGTCAGCTTTGCCGTTGCCACCGGGTTATATTCCCTTTTTTACACAACATCGTTTATTTCAAGGCTGTTTCTATCAATAAGGCCTGTTGAAAAGATACGAACGATCACGGCATTTTCCATATTGCTTACAGCACTGGGGCTACTGATGGCGACGCTGACAAAGAACTTGATGCTTTTCATGGCTTCACTTTTAATACTTGGCGTTCCTCATGGCCTGACCTACCCGGTATCGCTGATTTCTATATCTAGGTCATTCAAATCAGAAGAAAGGAACGTGGCAAACAGCCAGTTCTATGCATTCATGACGATGGTCACCATAGCTGTCATGCCGCTTACAGGACTGCTTGCCCAGGCAGTTGGGCTAAAGAATGTTTTTGCGCTCCTGGTGCCATTTGTGCTTTTCCTCTTTGTGCTAATGAGAAGGGACATTACATCGATGGAAAAAATAACTGCAGAAGTGAGCTAAATGCATCCTTTATCCATTGCGTCATAAAGCCGATCATAAAGCTCCTTCATGTAATAAGTTTCATTGATCTTTATGCTGCCATGCTCCAGCTCATCTAATACCTCCCTGATTTCAGTAACTAGTCTTGCTGACATTGGGTTTGCGTTAAGGATCTCGCCAATGAGCCGTGAAGAACTGTATAGTGAAGCAGCCTCAACATACTGCATCATGCGGGAGCTTGTGCCCATTAGGTCCCTGTCATGCACCATGAGCCTGTTCGATATTATTGACAGAAGCTGGGCAAGCTGAATGGTGTGCGTTACAAGGTCGTCATGTGCTACCTCTGCAATTTCGACAATCTTTGCACCTGGAAAAATCGAAGATGAAATTTTAGCCTCAATTTCCCTGTCCTTAACTGGTACCAGAAGAACCGTTTTGCCTTCAAGCCTTCTGGCCCCAGGACCGAAAAGGGGATGAACGGAAACGCTGTTGGCGACAAGGTCCACCATCTCTGCATTTACTTTTTGCTTGATACTGCTCATATCAATTACCGTGCCGGCGTATTTTACCGCTTTAAGCTTCCTGATTAGATCGACGGCTGACGACAGGTTAACAGCACTTATCACCATTTCATAATTGTTATATAGAGGGTTTTTGACAAATTTTTCACTTAGCGGCTTCCCCATTTTATTTGCTGCTTTTTTATTTATGTCTGTTATCCATACATCGTAATCTGACTGAAGGTGTCTAACCATCCACTTTGCCATCCACCTTCCCATCCCGCCGGCCCCGACAATTAGTGTTCTTTGTTTATTTTTTTCCATTTTTGATTCCATCCAGCAGCTTTATCAGCTCAGGGATGACCTGCTTGTAATCACCGACCACGCCATAATCTGCACTCTCAAATATGGGAGCATTGGGATCATTGTTTATTGCAATAACCCTCTTAGCCTCCCTTATCCCGAACACATGCTGAGCCGCGCCGCTTATTGCAACAGCTACATATAGGTTTGGCCTGACCGTTTTACCGGTTTGGCCAACCTGCCTGTCATGCTGAATCCAGCCCATGTCAACCGCTTTTCTGCTACCTGCGTAAGTTCCGTTTAACAGTTCTGCAAGCCTCTTTACGATTTCAAATCCATCCTTTGACCCCAGTCCCTTACCCCCTGATACTATGACCTCGGCCTTTTCTATAGGCTTTTCTTCAGAGCTCTTTATTTCAACTCTTTCAATAAGTTCAAGCCCTGGTTCATATAATTCATCGACCGTTTCCTTTGTAATTATTGCTTTCCTGTTTTCTTCTTTGGGGGGCATGGGAAATACATTGGGTCTTACGCTTCCCATTACTGGTCTCCTCCTAAGGGTTCTTATGTGGGCAAGCTGCCAAGCCCCAAACGGCGGCCTAATAAGTATTATTTCTTTTGTTTTTTCATCAACCTCTATCATTGTAAGATCCGCAGTTATGCCTGTCCTAAGGTGATTGGCTACATAAGGTGCAAGCTCCCTGCCCCTCATTGTTCCAGCTACAAGGAAGGCTTCTGGTTTATATTTCATAGCCAGCTGCACCATGGCTTCTCCACTCATTATCGCGTAATATGTTTCAAATCTGCTGTCATCAACGTATATCACTTCATCTGCCCCATACATTCCTGGCTCATCGATAAGCTTTCCAAGATTGCTGCCTATCATTATTGCAACTAACTTGCTGTTTACCTTACTTGCTACTTCTTTAGCCTTCCCAAGCAACTGTATGCTTGCTTCATGTATTTGCCCGTTTTCAATCTCAACATACACCCAAACGTTCTTGTGTTCATTAACGTTTACCGGTATCCAATCAGGGCATTGACCGCTTATGCTCAATTTAAAAACCCCTCATCCTTGAGTTTCGAAATAAGCCACGCGGCGGCTTCTTGCGGGCTTTTATCCTTGATGATTTCTTTCTTCCTGGGTATCTTACTTACGAATTCAGTTTTTGCAACTACCGTAGGAGACCCTCTCAGGCCGGTACACTGTATGTTCAACTTGAGTTCATTATTGGTTAACATCATTACTGGCTTTTTAATTACGGCCCTTAGTTTATTTTCGAGAGTAATTGGCCTCGGGGGATGGGAATGCATCAATACAGTGATCAAGGCTGGTAATTTAACTTTGTATTTTTCAGTACATGATTCAAGCTGCCTATTTACAACAAGAGCACCATTGTCTAAACTTGCTTCAGTGACATAATATACATATGGTATCTTAAGCCATGAGGCAAGCTGAGCGCCTATGTGAGCTGTTGAGCTATCTAGCGTTTCCTGGCCCGTTATTATCAGGTCATAATGTTCCAATGTTTTTATTCCGGCAGCCAGCACGTACGATGTTGCAAGTGTATCTGCGCCACCATATGCCCTGTCTGTAATGAGCACTCCATCATCAACGCCCATGCCCAAAAGAAATTCTATACCCTTCGTGGCATTGGGTGGAGCCATTATCATGGCAGTTATTTTTCCGCCGTACTTTTCCCTCAGTTCCAGCGCGAATTCGGCGGCGTCAAGATCGTGCGGATTTACAACGCTTGGAACTCCCTCCCTTACCAGCGTTCCAGTGTTTGGATCAACGTTGACAGTATTGGTATTTGGAACGTATTTGAAAAGCAGAACAATATTTAGCCCCATCATGATTCACCTCAGCTGAACCTGAAGTAGATTCCTCTTCCGCTCTTTGGAAATTCCCAGTGTATTGCTTCCAGTGGGCAGACCACCCTGCAGGTTCCACATTCAACGCATCCCTCATAGCTGAATACCAGAGTCTTTTCGCTCATTGTATAGCATCCGGCAGGGCAGAGCCTTATGCATGGCTTCGTATTGCAGTTCTTACACTTCTCGCTATCAACTGTTATGTGAGGGTTAGAATCAACGTCCCATATATCGTTGTTCAGAATGTCTTCCAGCCTTTGCTCAGTTGCACTCATAGGTACCTCATCACCTCAATGCCATCTGTAAGCAGGGTAAACGGTCCCATGCCATTTTCCTTTGCAGACCCAAGGACAGTGTTGAACATCTTCTGCGATTCATAGTCAAGAGAGTAAATGTGCCTCATCAAGGATGCCATCATTGCAGGGTATGCTGTAAAAAGCCTGCGGTTTCGCATGAGTTTATGTGTCCCGCTGAACCTTTTTAGGTTTTTCATGATAAAGCTCTGGTCCAGCAGCTTTGTGTAAACTAAAAGGTTTGCTGCCGACATCCCGCCGAGCCCATGAGCCTGCTCTATTGCCTTTCCCGCAAGATAACCTGAATATGCCGCAAAATCCACTCCCCTGTACGTGTAGCCAAGGTTCAGCAGGAATCCGGCTGCATCCCCTGATATCAAAAGTCCATCATAAGCAAGCCTTGGGGGCATTAAACTCGATACATCTTCTGGAATGAGGTGCGCAGAATACTCCATTATCCTTGAATCCTTGAAGTACTTGCTGAGTTTTGGATGAGTCTTTAGCCTTTCCACATACTTGTAGACCTCGTCATTTGCACCTGATATTGCACTGTCAAGCAGCATCACAAGGCCAATGCTGACGGAGTCCTTATTGGTATATATGAAACCTCCTCCCGGCAAACCCGATGTTACATCGCCCATAAGCGACCATGCCATGCCCTCACCTTCTCCTAATCCAAATTCGTTCGCCAAAACCTCTGGGTTAACCTTCACAACTTCCTTAACGCCCAGAGCAACCTGGGAAGGTTTCAATGCCTGCACCAAGCCTGTGCTTTCCAGGACAAGCCTGTTTACCCCCTCGGCGTCTATTACGACATCCGCCTTTACAGATTCATTGCCAGCCTTTATGCCTATAACCTTATCGCCTTCTTTAAGAAGGCCTGTTACAGTTATATCGCTTACTATTGACGCTCCTGCGCTTTCCGCCTTCAGTGCCATCCATGCGGCCAGCTGTGACAGGTAAGTTGTAAAACTCTTGTGATCATTCCCCTCATAATCCAAGGACACAAGCTCATTTCCGTGCATAAATGACATCCTTTCCCTAGTAACCCATCTGTGAATTGGTGCCGACTTTTCAAAATCAGGAAATATTTCTTTTAACGGGGCAACATATACCCTTCCCCCAAATACATTTTTAGAACCGGGGGACCTGCCCCTTTCCAGAACCAGGACTTTAAATCCCTTTGTTGCAAGATAATATGCCGAGGCGGAGCCGGCTGGGCCTGCACCTATCACTATCGCATCAAATTTATCAGGAATTTCAGCCATTTATGACCATCCTTCTAAAAATTTGAGTGAACGTATTTGTAATTATAATGTTTGGCAGGCTGGGGGCTGATTTAATTTTCATTTTTTTCTCCCAATATTATAATCCATGGTTATCTTAAAAACTTACCTTTTTTATCACAAAATTGAAACGGTTAATCCTGAAAAAACAATGCGGATTTTTTTATCTGGCAACCATCGAAGTGCGGCTCATAATATGTTAAAACGGGATCATCACAGTTCAGATACCCCAGAGCAATTCACTGCCGCACCTTATATACCAATTTAACACGAATAAATGTTTTGCAATGCTCACCTTGAATAATAATATTCACCAGTTGACTTCTGCTCCCTGTCGAGCCTGCTGCCTGGCTTGTTGACCCTTGGCCTACTTGTTACTTCATCCCTTCTGTATGTTATGTCCATGCCCCTCAGAAACATATTCATCGCGTCCCTCTTTGGTAACGGTCCAATGGCTGTGCCATGGATATTTGGAGTGCCAGAAAACACGATTATTGAATCTGAAATCAGGTCTATAATCATCAGGTCGTGGTCAATTACTATGCCCGACCTTCCCCTTCTTTTCATGTAATTTGAAAGTATCTTTGCTAGTGCAATTCTGTCTTCAACATCTGTAAATGCAGACGGTTCATCCAGCGCATAGAGCATTGCATCCTGCAGCAGTGTCACGGCAATGGCTACCTTTTGCAGTTCGCCCCCGCTCAGCTCTGAAAGGTTCTTGTTCATCAGGCGATCAACTCTAAGAGGCGTCATTAGCAGGTTCATGTTTTCATAACTATTCCATTCCAGCCCTGAAAGAGCCTGTTCGACAGTTTTATCCTCCTTAACCTCCAAGTACTGCGGCTTGTATGCAATTTTGATTCCCAGCTGAACCGTGCCTGAATCGTCGCGGTCCATGCCTGCGATTATCCTGAGGAATGTAGTTTTTCCTATGCCGTTGGGACCCAGAACCCCAATTATTTCACCTTCTCTGACATCCTTGCCATCAACATCCAGCCTGAATCCTGGATATGTCCTTGCAAACTTCGGAATTGAAAACATAACCTGCCCGGTGGTTTCCGCCTGAATAGATGGTTCCCGGAACTTTATCAGGTAGTTTCTTATTCTCACATTTTCTTCCCTTATTTCTCCTGCTATAAGGGAATTGACGCCTTCGCTGTTTGTCATCGGATTGGATACAATCCCGTACACCGCTGGTTCGCCATAAAGAATATGAACATAATCGCTTGCATAATCAAGAAACGTCAGGTCGTGCTCAACCAGCAAAACACCGGCGCCTTCTTCAACCAGTTCCCTCACCACCCTTGCGACGCGGTGCCTGTTATAGACATCTAAATAAGAACTTGGTTCATCCAGAAAGTAAAAATCAGCTTTCTTGGACAGAGAAGCTGATATTGCAATTGATTGCAGTTCGCCCCCGCTCAGCTCTGAAAGGTTCTTGTTCAGCAGATCTTTAATCCCAAGCTCCTCAATTATGCGTCCGTTTTCACCGGCCCCCAGGCTGTCAATAAGCCCTTGCACTGTGCCACTGTATGCCCTAGGTATTTCATATACAGCCTGCGGCTTAACAGAGACTTTCAGCTCTCCGGCTATCAGCGCTTTAAAGTAGGCGGCATAGGTTGTTCCTTTATAACGCTTTATCACGTCATCCCAAGTAATGCTGCTTTCACTGCCAAGATTGGGCTGCATTGTTCCCGAAAGAATTTTGAGCGCAGTGCTCTTTCCTATGCCGTTCATACCCACAAGACCAACTACATAGCCCTTTTTGAGCAAAGGCAGCCTGTACAGCCTGAACGCATTAACCCCATACTGATGCACCCTGTCCCTTCCGAGCTCAGATGGCAGGTTAACTATCCTTATAGCAGAAAAAGGGCACTTTTTTTCGCATATTCCGCACCCTATACAAAGGGTCTCGTTTATTGTGGGGTAGCCATCCTCCCCAAATTCCACAACCTTTTCTCCAGATATCTGGGGGGGACAAAACCTCTGACATTCATGGCTGCATTTGTCAAACCTGCATATCTCCCTATCAATTATTGCTACCTTTAATCCTTTCATAAGCTCATATCACAAATTGGGGTCGGATCGTCGCGAGGTCCTCATCGCCTTTTGGCTCGGTCTGGAGCGGATACACACCTCATCCCTCTTTTAACTTTAATTTCACTGTTATTAACCTTTTTCTGTATTTTGCTAAACCCTTTCAATAAGGTCCTTAATCCAAGACGACATGTCCCCATGTACCATGACGCTGCTCATATCTATAGTCATGGGAGTTATGGAGATTTGGTTTTCATCATAAAGCGCATGCGCGTCAGTGCCATCTGGGTAGCTTCCTGTTCTGTTCCCCCACAGCCACAGGTACTCCCTGCCGCGTGGGTCCAGCCTCCTGTCAATATAATGCTTGTACTTTGCAAACGATGCCCTGGTGATGCTTGCCTTTGTTGACGGCGTAACTTTAACCGGAAAGTTAACGTTCAACAAATGCACGTTGTTCGGCAAACCCCTATCAAGCACAAACTTAACTATTTTTGCAGCCGTGCTTGCGGCCTCCTGAAATTCTGCACTTTCTGTCCATGGAAAAAGTATATTTTCATCGCTTGTCATTTTAGAAAAGGCAACAGCAGGATAGCCCAGCAACGCACCCTGAACAGCTCCCGCTACTGTCCCGCTTGTATATATATCCTGAAGCCCGGAATTGTCACCCAGATTTATTCCTGTGGCAACAACAGACGGCTTTTTGTCAAGCATTATATTGGCAAGCAATACGGCGTCAGCGGGGCTACCGGAAGCAATGTGCCCCTTTGTGCCTTCAACTTCTATTTCTCTTACCCTTAATGGCTTATGAAACGTTAGGCTCATGCTGCTACCGCTCCTTGGCCCTTCCGGAATGAAAAACGTAACTTCATCTATTTTGCTAAGTGCCCTTATGAGGCTCTTTAACCCCGGGCTTGCAGGCCCATCATCATTGCTGATCAGTATCATTTCCGTTAATAATTAACTACCCTGCTTTTATCCTTTACACTTGATACCAGCTTATCGACTTCGTCCGGAGCTGCTGCATATGTATAAAGGTATTTCCCCACTCTTAACTTTAACTTTGCGGACTCCTTCCTCTTGACAACTACCACCTTCTCTGCTTTGTCAAGCATGCTTAAAATTGTCTGCGCATCAAATATTTGCTTTGGCATAGTTCACCTCCTAAATTGATAAATTTATACTTTTCCAATTCGACAGATGATTCTGCGCAAAGGTTTATTATCAATAAGGCAAAAACTTGGCTGTGGTAAAACTCCCATTAGAATTTCAAAAAAAGTACATTTTTTCTAGGACTGGTGCTATGTCACCATACCTGGTCAAGGGGAGTGGAATAGGCGAAGATGCGGCGGTCATAAAATTGGACGATTCAGGTTACCTGATAACTCACACCGACCCAATAACCGACGCCGTTAAATTTGCAGGCAAACTTGCAGTTCAAGTTTCTTCAAATGATATAGCCGTAAAGGGGGCAAGGCCCGCATGGTCGCTAGTTACTTTCCTTTTGCCTACCAATTTTAGCGAAAATGAACTGGACGAACTCACTTCTGAAGTTGATTTAACTTCAAGAAGGCTAGGCATAGCCATTGCTGGCGGGCATACAGAATATACCAGTATGATAAACAGGCCTATTATATCTATCACACAAATTGGAATAAAGAGGGGCGGTAAACCTGTAGACATATCTTCATCAAAGCCTGGCAATGTGCTGATAATGATTAACGAAGCTGCAATTGAAGGGACGGCTGTGCTTGCCCTTGACAGGGAGCAACAACTTGTAAAGCATGGCGTTAGCATGGCAACTGTTGAAAAATCGACCATGCTCATTGATAAAATAAGTATAATTGATGACGCTCTTACAGCTGCCGAACTTGGTGCTGACGCAATGCATGACCCAACTGAAGGGGGAGTTATTGGAGCCATGGTGGAAATGGCGCTGGCATCTGGGCTGGAAATTGAAGCAGATCCTTCTATGATCAGAATCAGGAAGGAAACATCAGAAATATGCTCCGTACTTGGGCTCAACCCGCTGGCCCTCTTATCAAGCGGGGCTCTGCTTGTAAGTGCCAGCAGTGACAAGGCCGAAGTTATAAAGGATAAGTTTAGAAAAAGGGCTTCAATAATTGGTAAATTTAAAAGTGGGAATGTAGGCCTCACTCTAAAATCCGGCCCGTCAGTTTCCAGATTTATTGAGCCACCGGCTGATGAAATTTCTAGGCTTTAAGTTGCTGCTTTGTATTTAGTTTTGCAATAAGTTCGGGCACCCTGTTCAGTTGCCTGCCGGTAGCACCATGCCTTATCATCTGCAGTTCGGCGACGATGCTCATTGCAACATCAACAGGCTCTTCCCCGCCTCCTATATCAAGCCCCATAGGTGATATTATCCTGGATAACTTTTCAAGGCTATAATATGCGGAAAGGTAATCAAGAAACTGTATAGCCTTTACAGGACTTGCTATCAATCCTATGTACCTGTATTCTTTATCAAGAATCGACTTAAGTGCCTCCTTTTCTATGTCGCCAGAATAACTCATTATTGTAACATAGGTGTTATCTCCGCTGGGCAGCTTCTGGACGGCGGCAGATGGTTTTTCCACAACTATCTCCGAAGCTTCAGGGAACCTCTCCCTGCTGGCCCATTCTGGCCTGTCATCCACGACTATTATCCTGAACCCTACCTGAGACGCGAGTTTGCTCAACTGATAAGCTACGTGCCCTGCTCCAAATATTATCAGTGTATCGGGAACTGGAATTGACTTTATGTACAGGGTAACGGCCCCCCCGCAGAGCATGCCCAGCTCACTTGTTGATTCAATGGAAATTATGCCGTTTTTTCCGCTTTTCATGTATTCAAGCGCCTTTTCTATTGAATATTTTTCAAGCACAGACCCGCCAACAGTTCCAGCTATTGTGCCGTCTTTCCTAACTAGCATCATAGCGCCTTCATGCCTTGAACTGTGCCCCTTATATTCAGTAACGGAAACTATTGCAAAGGGTTCTCCCCTTGAAAGCAATTCCTGCCCAACCTTAAATATTTCAGATATTTCTTTGGATGACATGCTGTAAACTGCCACTATCTTGTATAAAAGCTAATCGTTAATCGTTCAAATATTGCAAAACTAAACAATAACGGTTATATTTTATTTCTGCCGTATTGCCTGAAACTGTCGGATCGGATATACCATTGTGACGTGTGCGCCCAAACAGGGACCTGAATGCTACCATAAACATAGTTCGACATGATGAAAATAGGGCTTTCCGAATCTATGCCAAGAGATTGCCACTTCGAGCCTGTATTGATTATATCACTAAAAGCAGATATAGGCAGTTATGGGAAAAAGCCCCAAGTCTTCAGCTGAGAAGTGGCTCGCACGCGCGTTATGAAAGATATTCTGTATATCCGCACTTGCCACATGTAAGCCTGTTTTTGTGCTGTGCTAAAAAGGTGCCGTTGCCACACTTGGGGCATGGTTTCCTTAATCTCTTGACCACGCTCCCCTCTACACTGTACAGCTTATAGACCTGAACGGGCTTACCCCTCATTTGTGCTCAACCTTCTTTTCGCTTTTCTTTTTCCTCTTCTCTTCTTGTATTTTCTTCCTTTCTTCCTTTGGAAGCAGCCTCAACAAATGGTATTTCTTTAACTGCAACTTTGATACTGAAAGGTCATCATAGGCATAAAACAACCCATTAACATCCGTTGACCCAAATTTACCCTCAAGTTTTATGGGAAAAACCCTGTCGGCTGGCTTGCCAAGCTCCTTTGATACCTGTTCTACTGCTTGCTTTCTGCTTAGCTTGCCGTTCATATTATTAAATAGATATTCAATCTCTATGCGCTTCATTAGAGGATTATAAACCTGCCTCATGCAAACTACCATCATCAGGCTCATTTTTAAGCTTAGCTACTGCTCTCCTTTGGCATTTAAGAATTTCAACAGTGTATCCCTGTAATAGCTGAGCATGTCTGCCCTCGTAATCAGCAGAAACGGGACGGAATATTTCTGAGCTACAGCTTCCTGAAACACGCTTCTATCATTTCCATAACCCTTGAAAAAAAGTTCATAAAATCTGATTGCCATCTCCTTCTTTGCTGAAAATGAAAGCGAATAATAAAGGAATTCGGCAACATCCCACCCTTTGTCCTGTACTGAGGCGTTGATCTTGCTCTGCTCAAGGTCTATCAGGTGTATGCCTTCTTTATTGACCAAAAAGTTCTCCGGCTTTGAATCACCCAGCACAACCCCCCTATCATGCAGCCGTCGCAAAAGTTCCCCTGTTCCGGTTATTATTTCGCCATCAGACCCCGACCTGAAAAAGGCCTTTATCCCATGTAACACTGTTTCTCCCTCAACGTATTCTTTTATTATTGTAGGCCTTTTAACGGAAACTGCTTCTATTCTTGGGACTCTGAACCCCATCCGCTCAAGCTCCATGGTTCCGCAATATTCATTGTACATCCTCTGGAGCGGTGAAACATCAAATGGTTTTATTGGGCGCCCGATCATGCCTAAAAAGTACCACTTTAAGTGCTTGGAGCCAGTGAACCTTTTTATGACATATTTTTTACCGTTTAGGGTGCCCACCTTTAACCCCACTGACTGCCTTATCCCGCTGCTGAGTGCGCCTGAACCAAAGAATTCGCGCTCAGGTGAACCACTATAAAGCAGGTGGACACCTTCAATCACAAGCATAAGCTCAGGTTTTTTCAGGTAAGGGTTCACCGCTTTAATCGTTCTCCTTCTCTTTATCTTTGACAACGCTTCTGACACTACAACATCTGGTCCAACCTTGCCGCTTATGCCGTGAAATATGTACTGCTTGACTGCCCTTTCAAAAAGTTCAAAATCGTCCCTAAGGGGCATCGCATTTATTTTAGAACCATCCTTTATCCTGACTGCATCGCCCTTTAACTCAAGATAATCAATTCTTGAAGCAGCTTGCCTGAAGCCTGGAATCGACATCTCTAAATTTTTGCCCATCCTTTCTTCAGAATAGGTCATTGCATAACTGTAAAGGGCCGGAGGGTAAATTCTGTATCTTTTTTTAAGCCTTGAGAATAGGAAGTAGTGTAAAGGGATGTTTAGATGATAGGTAAAGTATCCGTACTGGGAAAAAAGCTCAGAGGACTCTTCTCTGATCACCCTTTCCTTGTACCTTACCTCCAAGTCTTTCACAGTATTTTCTCCATAAATCGGAATGAACGGGTTAAGCAACCTTCCTGCCACAAATTCGCCCATTGATGCCTGGTCGGCATCCTTTAATGCTTCGTTGACATCCACAAGAAGAACCGAAAACTCGGCGGCTTGCCCCTTTTGATATATATACCTGAGCTTGCCGTTCAGGCCATTGACCAGAGCAAGCACATCATAATCACTGTCCGGCTTGGCATATCCAGCCACCTGACTCCCGTAAAGCGCAATTGCCTCCGGTATTACGCCTTCTAGTATGCCGCTTATATCCTTGCGGGTAGCCTCTATGTCCATTTTAATAGGCGCCTGACCCTTTCTTCTGGAATATAATTCATTATGGCAACCATGGGCAGCTTTACTTGATTTTCCGAAGGTGACATAATAACGGTGGGGAGGCCTGCATTTATCCATTTAACAATGGATTTTTTGTTAAGCGCATCGTCGTTAAGCCCGTCCCTAAATTTTTCATCGAGAACCCTGATTAGGTATTTGCTTTTTGAATAGACCAAATCGGCTGTGTAGAGTTCGCCCTCGTCAATGCCAAGCGCTTCTATTACCTGGTCAGTTATGCTGGAACTTCTAATGGTCCTATCCCTCAAGAGTGCTAAAAAATTAAGGTAATGCAGGAATTCGTGAGCCACGGCTGAAGCAATTGTATCCTTGGAGCCAAAAGCTACAAGTGGCGCGGTCAACTCGACAGTTAGTATGAGGTTTGTGCCATCGCTTAGCGGCATAAATCTGGAATATACTATGGCTTCAGAATACAGATTTCCTCCCTTCATAACTACAGCATATGGGGATACAAACCATACCGGATACTTGGCTCCTGACGATTTTTCAACCTTGCCTATAGCATCTGTGACCTTTGATACGCCAAGCTCTGCCTTTTTTTCGTATTCTTCTGGTATCTTCCCATCATTAACTGCTTTCCGTATCAGTTCCATTGGATCCATTATGCAACTCTATATACACAACGCCCTTATAACCGCATCTTTCACAATAAAAGTACTGGGGTGTAGTTGCAGCACCTAGCGAGGTTATGGGCTTGAGCTCAGCTCCGCAGACAGGACATAACCGTTTTTTAATTTCCAGCGGCGATTTCCAGCTGAATTTCATTCCACAACTACGTTCTCCTGCTTGAACCCCAAATCTATGAGGTCCTTTACAACCTTATCCCTGTGATCGCCCTGCAGGATCACGCTGTCGCCTTTTGCTGCACCGCCACAAGCTAACTTTCTCTTCAGGTTCTTAGCAACGTCCACTATATTGATTCCCTGCGTATCATTGAACTGCACAATGGTGGTTGGCTTGTTATACTTTCTCTTTTCAAGCTTAACCAAGATCTTTACGGTTTCTTTGTTTATTTCTTCAGGTATCAGTTCATTTGTATACGCAAATGGTTCGAAATCATCCATTTTCCTCGAATGTACATCCAAATTCTCATATATAAGCTTATACATGCATTTTAATGCCTCATTCAAACGGGCTTCCACATTCTGGATTTTCTTTATAATGCAAAAATATTAATCAGCTGATTTAAATATCGGCCTAGTAAAAGCAAATTTATGACAGTAATAGTTGAAATAGCTGTAGATCCAATTGGGACATCATCTACGGAAGCTGGAAACATAATAGTTGAAGCAGTAAAGACCATAAAAAATATGGGCGTGAAATTTCAAGTTTGCCCAATGGGGACGTGCATTGAACTTGAAAATACAGATGAGCTTGGCCGTGTAATAACTGCGGTGCACGATGCAGTTTACAAAGCTGGCGTTAAGAGGATTGTTACTACTGTCAGGATAGACGACAGGAGGGACAAGGATGAAACCATGGAATACAAGGTTAAACGCGTACTGGAAGGGCAACTTTAATTACATACGCCAGATATAACCACAATAACTATCTATAACGCTATATACATCTTGGGTTAAAAATTTGCATGCGAGCAAAAAACAGAACCCATTTTTTGACTTTCAGCATGGGCATGATGCTCACTTCTTTTATATTTACTCTATCACCATTAGTCACACAGTGGTTCAGGCTTGGCATAAACTACCTAACGCTGATGGTGGCGTGGGCTCCACTTTGGATGACCATCGGCGCGTTTAGCAGCGCAAGGGTATCTGATGTGATGGGCAGGAGGAAATCTTATTATTTTAACCTCGCTTTCCTTACGGTAGGGGATATAATATTTGCTAGTTCTGGCAGCGTTGATGCAATATTTGTTGCGCTGGCATTTCTCATTATTGGTGCCGGTGGTGAATATTCATCCATAATGTCATCTACGCATGAAATTTTTGAATCGCCTTTCAGAGGCACTGTAATGCTGCTTGAACTAAATTTTATAAATGTTGGCGGTGCAATAGCCGCGCTTTTGTTGTTAATAATAGGTAACAGCCCGGTTTTAATACAAAGGGAATCTGTAGTTTTAATAATGACCGTGATGCTGATGTCGGTTCTGGCTAGCAGACCTTCAGTTAAAGAGTCAAAGATCTGGAAGGCGGTCAAGGACCATGGGTCTACAATGAGGGGGCCTTCTATAAGGTTCAGGCTGGCTGTGGTTATAGTAATAAGCCTAGCTGAGGTGGTCGGGTTCAACCTGATGGTAAGCGCATTGGGGCCGTATTTTTTCCCGCATTATACCTCTCTCCTCATTTTTTTAGGCAACGCAACAGAGGCAACAGTCGGCATATCTGCGATTTTCCTTGACAAGTTTTCAAGGAGGATTGTGCTCTCAATGGCATCAATTGGAGGAACTGCAACCTTTGCCTTTATTTACCTTACCTCCTCACTTTGGGTTCATAACATCAGCTCGCTTCTGGTTCCTTTTATATTATACAATGGCTTTATATCGGTGCTGTATATGTCCGTAAACACCCTTAACGGCGAATTGTGGCCAACCAGCATAAGGGCAACATATACAGCACTTGTATCTTCAATAACTATAGGCGCTCTGGTCCCGATGGAGCTTTTGTTGCCCAGGCTAGGATTTGGAGTATATATGGATGTAGCCTTTGGCACCTGGATCTGTGGTTCATTTGCTGCACTTAGCTGGCTAAAATGGGGAACAGAAACCGGCAAGGGAAGAGGAGTTTTCGAAGCTTCTGGTGAAAGGCTCAATTCGTAATTTATTACAATTAAGGAAATGCGTATGTAATAGCTCTGCACAATTAACCGTATGAGCGGAAAACTGGCCGGGAAGGTCGTCATAGTAACTGGCGCAGCCATGGGCATAGGCAAGGCAACCGCGGTGGCGGCTGCAAAGGAAGGTGCGATTGTTGCAGTGTGCGACATAAATGAGGTTGAGGGTAGAAAAACAGTTGACGAGGTCAAAGGGTCAGGCGGAAAGGCAGAATTTTACTCACTGGATGTTTCAAATGAATCCCAAATAAAGGAAGCGTTCAGCAGAATAGAAAAAGAGCTTGGCGATATATATGGCCTTGTCAATAATGCAGGCATTGCAGGGGTAAGCAAGCAAACTCATGAAATAACACTTGAAGAGTGGAATAAAGTAATAAGTATAAACGTGAACGGCGTGTTCTTGTGCACGAAGTATGCCGTACCATCAATGATCAGGAACCAAAGCGGAAGTATAGTTAACCTTTCATCAATATACGGGCTTGTCGGGGCACAGGATGCTCCGCCCTATCACGCATCAAAGGGTGCGGTTAGGTTGATGACAAAGACCGACGCGCTATTTTATGCGAAATACAATGTCAGGGTTAATTCTGTTCATCCGGGTTTCATAGATACGCCCATGGTCTCAGGTTTTGCTGAAAGCACCGGAAACAGGGAAGCTACTTATGAAGCACTTAAAAAGCTGCACCCGTTGGGGAGGCTTGGGAAGCCCGAGGAAATAGCTAGCGTAATAATATTTCTTCTTTCGGACGATTCATCATTTATGACGGGCTCAGAGGTTGTCGTTGACGGCGGCTATACGGCTCAGTGAAGCGGAAGGGAAAGCACTACAAGCATATGCTCCTCTTTTTCATTGGTTTTTTCCTTATTTTCCAGCTGGTTTATAAATTGATCAAAATATTTTGAAAATGTTTTTATCTCATTTACAGAAAGCGTCGAGTAAGACATCAGTATTGATTCATCGAGTATTTTTTGCCTGTAGCTTTCCACTTCATCATCTGAAGCCATTTTTATTTGCTCAGCAAAAACGCCTGAAAGAAGAGAATTCATAAACAGAAATGATATCATGAGTTCCCTTAAGTCAGAGGCGGGTGCCCTGCCTATTGCTTTCATCATATGGCTTGTTTTCACGCTGTCAAATATTTTCAGGTTAAGTTCATAGTACTTTTCTACGTAATTTTTCTTGACTTTTATGCGGGGCTTAAGAATTACACCGTCTTTTACCAGTTCTTTAATTGACCTGTAAAGGTTTGGCCTTGTTGTGTTTGTTAACTTTGAAAGCTGTGTTACCGTCATCTGCCCATTCTTCATTAGCAACGCTATTATTGCCAGCTTCGTTGGATTCTTAAATGCTTTTAAGAGAACTCCAGAAGGCTCGTTTGTCATGTTTTAATGATAAACTATATATAATAATAAAGCTTATGTATAAGCGATAATTACATGTATAATCCGGATGATAATATGCACAACAATTTGGGAGCTTCCTTTTTAAGGTTCTTTATGAGCCGCAACCTCGTCAGGCTTACATCAATTATGTTTTACATTTACTATATGTGGATTCTGATGGTAAAATATAATTCCGTGTTTCTGGTCAGCCTCATACCTACGCTTTCCCTAGCAGGATACTTGCTGGTGCTGCTACCGGAGGGCTACATACTTGACAGGTTTCCCAGGCAAATGGTTATGTTCATCAGTTCCCTGGCTATCATGGCAGTATATATATCATTATTTTTTTCGCAGGCGCTCCTGTGGGTATATGCGGCCGCCATGACGTCATCGGTTTTTTCCAGCATAACCTCTGATGCCTTTTTTACCTTGATGAAAGATACAGTGAATTCATCTTCCATGGGCAGGGGAATGTCGCTTGTCGAAGCCGGGAGGGGAATTTCAGAAATAGCTGGAATAGCGCTTGGAGGCATGTCAATAATATTACTTACGGACAAATTTGTGCCTCTCGTGGTAATGGTGAGTGCCGCTTCTGTAATTTTCAGCATCCCCAGAATTGAGCATGGCATGAAAAAGCCCAAAATAAAATACGGATTTTCACATGTATTTAAAGCAATAAAAATGATCTTGCCATTTTTACTGATTGGATTGCTGATTAACGGATTATTTATTTCTCTTGAGGTTTATGCCTCTGGCTTATTTTACAAGGTACTGCATGTTGGCCCTTCATATTACACCCTTTTTGTGCTCAGTTTTTCCATTGGCGGACTGATGGGCGGGTTGCTTGGCGTAAGGATAAGCAAACGCCTAGAAAACCCTACATTTATTGCATCGGCCATAGCATTTTTTGGGCTGTCATTCTTTGTTCTGTCTGTAAGCCGGGTCCCATATGGAGACATCCTGGTTATGGTGCCGCTGGGAACTGTAAATTCACTGACAAATATACCGCTAATGTCATATTTAGTTAAAATTATCCCTAATGAAGTGCTGGGCCGCGTTAACTCGGTGACTACCATATTCATGGCCGGTGCATCGCCTGTCATGGCAGTTGTTTATGGTTTACTGTCGCAAATTTTCCCTATTCCGATCATATTGTTGCTTATAGCTGGCCTCCTTACAATTTCATCGGTTCCCACGTACTCTACTATAAAAAGGCTCTTCAAATTAACCGAAAACAGCATAAAAGAAGCCATGAGCTAATGATCAATGCATGCTGAAACTGCAATGTATTTCCAAAAAAAAGATAAAAACATTTTTAACCAGTTTCATTAAATTATTTGAAATGAAAACACTATTCTTTATAGTTGCCGGAGATGATTGCCCAGAGAGATTTTCAGTTGGTCTCACGATAGCCGCAAGGTCAGTCACCAATAAAAGATATGATGACCTCAAAGTGCTCTTTTTTGGTCCTGCTGAAGAGCACCTTACAAAGATAACAGGTATGGATCTGGACAACTTCAAAACCCTTCATGATTCTGGAAGCGTAGATTCAGCATGCATAGCTGTGGCTAATGCAAAAAACATCAAGGAACAGCTTACCACTATGGGAGTTAACCTTGTGCCCACAGGCGAAAGGCTGGCTCATTTTGTCAATTCTGGGTACGAAGTAATTACATTTTAAATGGAATTTTTTGTGCAATATATTTTTTATCAGCTTAAAGAAAATTTACTACAAATATATGTTAAATATGAACTATGCTAAACAGCTGGTAGAAAATCATATCAAACGGAAACCATATAAGCATTGGAAAATTGCGGCTTATCCCTCACATTTAGGAATCATTAAAACCGACAAGGTTAAATGTGTCCTACTTGAAAACTTTCAAAGCGGGCCCGTAGCTCAGGCAGGCAGTCATTAGGCCTAAAGCATCGGGCTTTTAACCCGAGGGTCGTGGGTCCGAATCCCACCGGGCCCGCTCTTATTATTATTCGAAACCTATATATACCGCTAATGCCTAAACGGCATTAATGAGCTCAAGCGAACTCCTTAACGACCAGAATGTCAGGAGGTGGCACGACAACGTTGCCAGGGGGTCCAAAATAACGGCTGATGTTTACCTGCGCAGGCTGGCTGCATTCTGCAGGTCAAGCAAGATAACCCCCAGGGAGCTTGCTTCGCTAGAATCAAAGCGGATATACGATTTGCTGCTTGACATGGTAACTGAAATGGAGAAGCAGGGAAAGGCTGGTGGATACATAAGCTCCTCATTAAAGGCAATAAAATCCTGGCTTTCGTACAACGACATTCAGGTAAACAGAAAAATAAAGATAAGGGGGGCGCAGGAAACGCCTACGCTTAAGGAGGAAAAGGTGCCCACAAGGGAGGAGCTGAGGAGGATATTTCTTTCTGCCGACCTCAGGCAGCGCACCGCTTGCGTGTTTATGGCTCATTCAGGGTTGAGGCCGGAGGTTCTTGGCAACTATGACGGGACTGACGGCCTTAAGGTAGGAGACCTGCCGGAGATCGTGATCGATTCGCAGAAAGTTACGTTCAGCAAAATTCCCGCAATTGTCAGGGTGAGGAGCTCCCTCAGCAAGGCAGGGCATGAGTTTTTTACATTCCTTACGGAGGAGGGCTGCCAGTACGTAAGCGAGTACCTGGAATCAAGGATGCGGGAGGGGGAAAGTATAGGCAAAGACACGCCTGTAATAATGGCGAAGAAGGATGCAGGCAGGGAAAATGGCGGGTTCCACATAACAACCACAAACATAAGCAGGATGGTCAGGAAGGCAATAAAAACCGCTGGCTTTAATTTGAGACCCTATGTTCTGAGGTCTTACTTTGACACCCAGCTCATGATAGCCGAATCCAGGGGGTACATGCTCAGGGATTACAGGTCGTTCTTCATGGGGCACAAAGGAGACATAGAGAACAGGTACACAACGAACAAGCACAGGCTGCCCGAGGAATTGATTGAAGAAATGAGGGAGAGCTTCAGGAAGTCCAGCGACCTCCTGCAGACTTTCAAGAAGGAGGCTCTCGACCAGGCGCAGGTTGAAGCAGAACTAAAGAGGCAGTTGTTAAAGATCTCTGGGTACACAGATGAAGAGATTGATGCACTTGACATCTCTAACATGAATGACAAGGACATCCAGAAGATGATAAGGGAAAAGCTGTTTGGGGCCTCTGCCAGCAGGCAGGTTGTTATACCCGTTGAGGAGATCAAGGCATATCTTTCAAAGGGGTTCGAATTTGTAGCAGCATTGCCCAATGATGAAGCAATAGTGAAGGGGCCATTGTAATAATTACTGTTGCAGCTATATTTGAGCACTTTTTAATGTGAATTTTGTCTCCTTACCAATTATTTTAAACAGTTTACACCTTCATTTAATGATTCCATCGACATCTGTTCAACATTTCCCATAGCATAATTTTTTAAACTAAGCCATATAGCGAGTTTAAGAAGCTGCGCATCACTAAAAGTGTTTGATGAAACTTTCTGTGCATCCTTTTTTAATGAATCGAAATGATTTTTTTTAATAATTTGAATCCAATCCTTATTCTTGTTCGCTATTTCCGTTGATAGTTCAAAGTCAACTGCCAAGTTATAATCAAAAGACAATTCCTTGCATTTTTGGACATATCTCCATTTCTCCATGGCATCTTTTAAAACATTTGCGTTGATGCAACTATTAAAAAAGACCCTGTACAGGAATTCGTAATATTTTTTATATTTTGAATTAGGCCACATAAAATTAATAAAATACACCAGATCCGCAATAAAAGGTGCTTTCAGGCTAGCTATCCAAGAAGGCACGGGATTAACGTCCTTATGGCAGCCCCTGCCAATTTTTTTTACCGAATCCGCATTTATTTCTATGGTTTTAAATACATCAAGTCTCTCCCCTTCTTCTAAACGTTTTTCACCTTCATCTGTTAACTTGAAAGGGTCTATTGTTATATATTTTTTATCTTGTAAATATTCCAGCATGTCATTTTTTAGTTGATCTGCTAAACTTAGCATATTTAAATTATCAGCGTTTGATGCAATAATTTTAAGGAAATGATATTCATAGGGTATTTTGAAAACTTTAACAGAAGTTAAGATACCTTTCAACTCTTCTTCCGTTTCAGCTATGGGAATTAAAGTGTAAAATTTTTCGTCTTCAATGCCATAGTAGTTTATTGATTTATATTCTGTCATGCCTTCTCTTGTTAACTTACTTAGTGAAATATTTATTATAAATTTGCCTGACAAAAGGGTATTCAACGGAAGAAATTTTCCTTCGCCTGTCGTTATCCTTTTTAAATTGATATCTATCAGCTTTATGTCTTCAATTACATTTGTATACGATTCCTTTTCTGGGGTTGGTTTCCCCCATTCCCATGACACCTGTTTCCCTATGTAGCCCCCTTTAGATGAAATATTTAAAGTAATGTCGCATTTTTCATATACATCTTTAGATTCAACTTGAAGAAAAATCCAAGGACCGCCGCTCCAAATCTTCATGTTATTGATTTTTAGTGTACCAGTTTCTAATGGTTTAGCCAGAACTTCAGATGGGACATATATTTTTCGCACAGCACCATCTTCGTTTTTGTATTTATATTTAAAGATCCTTTCATTTTTTATCATTTTTTTAATATTTGATGATACTGTAGAGGCGGATCTGCCTATTTTAAGAGCTATGACAGCGCGCTTTATTTCAGGATCTTCAGCCAAAACTTTAATTATTCTTTCTTGGGTATCTGCGTCTACATTCTCGGGTTCCAATAATAAATTTAATATGCCGTATTATTTATAAATTTTTCACGCTAAATTGAGTTTTTCAACTATGCGGCAATTGGCATCATTCAATAACTGGCGTTGAAGATCACGCATTTATAATCTCAAAAAAGCTTGCCGCGAGTAATTGTTGACGATGAATAAAGACACTATACCGTTTGACATAAGTGCTCTAACATGCTCCCTTATGCTGTGCTGAATAATCCAGCTCCAAACCATCCCCGTGTAAACTGCCGCGGCTAGATTGGCGCGAGTCGCAGGGGGATTTGACTCTTCTATGAGTATTATTCAATGCAGCACAATTTAGAGAGTAAAAAATGTTACAGAACAAATGTTTAGCGGTATAGGAGTGATTAAATTAGAGGCATTGAGTTCGGCGTGGTTGTGTATAGTATAATAATATGCAACACCAAAACAGAGAATGGCGCTACAAAGATAAGTTGGTGCGTGACTAAAAAATGTTTAGGTAATTTTGGGTTTTTGAGCCGGAAATTCGGCACGATTCGGGTTTTTTGGGCATTAATTCGGCATAAATCCGGATATGTAGCTAAGTAAAGAAGCTATGTTATGCATATAATCAATCTAACACCGTTAAAGCAAAAGGCCAGGGACGTCCTGCCCGCGGACTCCCTGTTCCTGGCAGTTATCCTCGCAGAACCCGACTTTATGGAGCCGGCAGAATATGTGGCGAAGGTAGGCACATGGCTAGCAATTCTAAGCAGGGAATCTAAACAACAGAACGACGGCACGATAATTTTATGGAGGCGATAAATATGGAGCTAGGTCTCGAAAATCAAACAAACCTGTTCGAGTTCATGCCCCCGATGAGCAACAGGGCAATGAGGCCTCTAAGTTGCAGCTCAACCGGCGACGGTAGAGTTAAAAATTCGAGGCTTAATGGCAAACACAAAAAATTTGTGCCAATTCGAGACCTGCTGCATGTAACTCCTCATTGCACTGTTGTTTTGTCTAATGGCCAAATTTGCAATGCAGAAATCAAAAAATTGCGAGGCTTTAGGAAAACAAAACATGGCAAAGTACAAATCTATGAGTGCGAAAAGGGCCATAAATTTTCGGTTTTCAATTTGTTTTATAATTATAATAGGGATGCTGTTGAGACGCTGTTAAAATCTTTCATCAACTCTGGTAATTTAAGGAGGGCAATAAAGGATGTAAAGGGATCCACTGGGGTTGAATTGTCCAGATCAAAGGCCATATTTATCTTAAAGTACATTGCACAACTTCTAGATAATTTTGAATATAACAGCGGAAAACTCAGAATAGATATTACAGAGTTGGAGGCGGGTGAGCAGTACCAGCCAATTTTAAAAAAGGATGACCCAGTTGACCATGGCAGGGAAAAGCCACACGTGTGGACATTTGTTGTATACGATCCAGTTACATATGTTATTATTGCAACCTATGTAAGCAAAGATAGAAATGAGAACACAATAACTGAGGTGTTTAAAATTGTTGAGAAACACACCACCACAATCAAGGGAAAAATATTAAGAACTGACGGACTGCCTGCATACGAAGTGGCAAAAGATAAATTCAGGGTTAGGCTGTGGTCAAAATCCAAAAAGAAAGATATGTCACACATAAACAGGATAGAGCGCCTGAACAGAACATTACGTGAGTCTCTGAACAAGCATAAATCCTATTCGCTGGATATTTTCAAAACATTTCTGAGCCTGGTGCGCGTTTACTACAACTTTTTCATGGAGCTCGACTCGATTGGCGGAAAAAACCCCATGGAATCTGCATTTGGCGTTAAATTTGAAAGCTGGGGGCAGCTGATTGAAAATGCAGAGATATACGCACCCATACCCACAGAAAGGCAAAAAGGAAGGCAGAAAAAGACCGTCACTTTAGAAAACTTTGTTAATAATTGTGCGGCAGCAAGTCCTTCCAGCCAAGTTTCCTCCTGCTGAATCCGGATGCCTGAGCTGGCGTCATGCCTTTCAGGTAACGGTGGGGCTTTATGTAATTGTAGTATAGCCTGAAGTCCTTTGCAAATGCACTTGCTGTTTCATAGCTCCTGAACGCCCCCATCGGGCGCACCCTTTTCTTGAACGTGCCATTGAGCCTTTCCACTTTGTTGTTGTTTACCATTGATGTCAGGCCAGGTCCGCTTATGTGTACCAGCTCTTCTCCGCCCAGAACCTCGGATACAGCTTCTGGGTAAAAGGGGGTACCGTCTGTTACCACCTCCATGGGCTGCTTAGCAGTCTTAAGTCCATCCCTGAACAGTTCAGCAGCTTCCACGGCATCCCTCTTTTGCGACACTTTGACGGCTATGAGGAACCTCTTATCCTCGTCAAGCAGCGTCCAGAACAGGACCTTCCTGCCGTTCAGCTTTACCACAGTTTCGTCGGCACCCCATCTTTCTCCTTCCCCCCTTTCCCCGTTCATGTAAGCGTCGGCTATTTCGGTATACTTCCTGATCCACCTTAAGATCGTTGAAGGGGATACTTCCACCCTGAATGCAGATTCAAGGTGCTCCGCGGTCTGGCGCAGGCTGAGCCCCCTGAAATAAAGGTCAAGAGCGTTCATGACAATATAACCTGCCTTCTCGTCAACGCCCGGCCTTGAAAACTTCCTTCCGCAGCTTTTGCAAAAATACACCTGCACAGGATTGCCTTTGCCGTACCTGAAACCTTTTTTCACGACGGCATCAGCTGACCTGCAGCTCGGGCATTTGGCGTCGCCTTCTGGGTGATTCTGCTCAAGCACAACGCCCTTCATTGTCTTGAAATACAGCACGGCGTAAATGTGCTTGCACTTTTTCCCGCTTTTGACAAAATCCTCACAGGTGCAAGTCCACCTGTTGCCCTTCCAGGCTACGCTGTATTTTGTGTCAGCTGACTGAGACTTGACTATGTATTCCGACTGGGAAATTTCGCTGACTGCTCCAGCCCTTAGCAGCTCTATTCCCCGCTGTTCCCTGTTCTTAAGCGCCATCCTGCCTCTCCAGCTCCTTTATCACAAGCTCCGCCGTCCTTTCAGAAACGCCAGGCAGGTTGTTGAAGAATACGCTCAGGTCCCAGCCCAGGTCCTTTGGCTTGATGAACGGCACTGAACGGACCCTGACCCTGTTGTAAGTGCATGATGTGTTTGGACAGTCGTAGCACTGGTATCCCGGAACGAGGACTGGCTTGCCCTCCAGCAGCCTCCTCACCTTGCTGGTCTCCAGCTCCACCAAAAACTTGACGTATTGCCTGACATCGGCATAGCGAAGGACAAACACATCCCCGAGAAGCACCCTGACCACGACAAGCGACGACCTGTCAAATAGGTACCTGCTTATCTGCTCCAGAGGCATCCCCTCCGCGGCCTTTATTTCAAGCCTGACCTTTTCCGCCCCGGAGCTGTATATTGAGCAGCTCCCGTTCCCGTTTGACCTTATGACAACGTCGTACCTGCCAACTTCAGATGTTTCCTCCGCTGCGATGGTGGCCGTGTATCCGTGCTCCAGAAGCCTCCTCTTGAGGTTGTCTATTATCACTGTAGTGGCGTAGGTGCTCTTTTCCCCGTATATGGCGTCGAACTTTTGCCCGCTTTCGTAGTCCCCGTGCTCAAGCTCGTACATCACTTTGCTGTCGCACTGCTCCGAAACCAGCTTCTTGAGCGCGGTTATTGCCCCTGCATTATTCCCGTGCTTTGCAATTAGCTCCTTGGCAAGCGAAAGGAGCTCCTCAATTCCAGTGGTTTCCTGCGCTTCCTGCAACCTAGAACACCTCATCCTTGATCAATCCTACTATCCTCCACTTGGACTTTGACAACGTGAGCTGCACCTGAAACCCGTCCCTGATTGTGTAGAATTCCCTGTCCTCGCTAATCAGCATCCCCGTAATTGTTGGCCTGTCATGCGAGCCGCAGCTCTGCTCCAGCAGCACTTCCCTTCCTGCCATACCGGACTTTTCTGGGACTGGCGAGCCCAGTTTTGGTGGGAGTCCGGCTTTCCCCGATACAATAGGTATGTTCATACCTACTTGCGGGCGTTCTAATATTTAAGCTTATTGGTATGGAAATACCTATATACCCGCTTCGCCTAAATTCACGCATGGTAAGCGAGACTAAAGTGACAAGGGCAAACCCAAGAACCACCTCGTTACAGGCTGTCATCCCCATGGGGATCGTGGAGCAGATGGAGTTGAAGCCGGGTGATATTCTAACATGGGAACTGATGATGAATGCAGATGGAACAAAATACGTCGTAGTAAAAAAACGCCAGAATTAAGACATAGTATCCTCTTGCTTCTTTTGGAATTTATCTAACGAAATGGCACGGCTCCACATTGCATTAAATACATTTAATATCTCATTTCTTCTAGCATTATCAAGTAATTTAATATCTGCAAGTTTCCTGTTAAATT
>JAMCTX010000002.1:118751-123230 GCA_023381255.1 Nitrososphaerota archaeon | reverse complement strand
TGGTGAGCATATTTCTTTCATTTGGAGCAACTGAAGCCAAACCGCCTGAGGAGGCAGACCTGGTTGTTGATGTGACGGAAACCGGGACTACACTGCAGGAAAACGGCCTGGCAATACTTGATGAAATTTTAAAATCAAACGCCGTTTTGATAGCCAACAGGAAATCCGTCAGCGATCCTTCTAAGAAGGAAAAAATACTTGATGTGCTGGCGCTGCTGAGGGGGGTTGTTGATGCAAAAAACAAGCTGCACATTTTTGTCAACGTAAGGGAGGAGAACCTTCAACCGTTAATTGCAGCCCTGCCTTCGCTTAAGGGACCCACGGTGAGCAAACTGTCATCAGAGGGCTGGTACGCAGTAAATACGGTGATAGACAGGGAGCAGTACCTTAAGGTGCTTCCAAAGCTCAGAAAGCTGGCGCAGGGGCTTGTGATTCACTACCCTGCCGCAATACTGCCTCTGGAGGATATAAAAGTTGACAGAATTTGAATATTCCAGGGCAACAAAAGAGACTGACATAACGCTCAAGTTCTACGATAAGGGCACCTTTGCAACAACGGCTAGGACAACGATACCAATTTTTGATCACATGGTCAAAACGCTTTTCTTCTATTCCCCGTTTGACCTTGAGCTTGCTGCAAAGGGAGACCTGGTTCACCATATAATGGAGGACGTCGGCATAACAGTGGGCGAAGCACTGAACAGGGTTCTTGGCGAGAGGACGGGCATTACAAGGTTCGGAAGCGCCATAGTGCCCATGGACGATTCACTTGTCATGGTTGCGATAGACCTTGTAAGGAGGCCATATTATGTGGGCAATTTTCCAAACGATGCAGTGGATGGAATATCGACAAAGCTGTTTGAGCACTTTTTCAGGTCTGTTGCTTTCAGCGGGCTGTTCAACCTGCACGTGAACATAATTTACGGCACTGACCCTCACCACTACATTGAAGCTGCGTCAAAGGCAGTCGGCATGAGCCTTGGCATGGCGCTGGGAAGATCCGCGGGCGCTGCAAGGAGCACAAAGGGATCCCTATGATAATCGGCATAGTCGATTACGGGGCAAGCAACCTTTTCAGCCTGAGGGCCGCATTCGAGAGGCTTGGGGGCAGCGTTAAAATGGTAAAAGGCAGCATCCCCGATGGGCTGGATTTGCTGGTAATGCCGGGCGTGGGGAGCTTTGGGCAGGCGGCTTCAAGCATCGAACCGATCAGAGAAAGCATAATTGATTTTATTGAAGGGGGAAAAACATTCCTGGGCATATGCCTGGGCCTGCACCTAATGTTTAATTCCAGCGAAGAGGGGCCCGGAAGGGGGCTGGGGCTGCTTGAAGGGCAGGTAAGGCGGATAAGTTCGGGCAAGGTGCCGCATATGGGATGGAGCGAAACCAGGCTTGTCGCTGATTCCGATTTGTGGGACGGCCTTAATGCAATGGAGTATTTTTACTATGCCCATTCGTACGTTCCGGCATATTCCGGAGAATGGGTTAAGGCGATTGCAGATTACGGGGAAAAAATGCCCGCTATGGTGCAGGCAGGCAACAAAATTGGAGTCCAGTTCCATCCAGAAAAATCCGGCAATTCAGGCCAGCTGCTGCTCAAAAACATCATGCATATGGTGAAAAAGTAAATTGCTTCTAATATCGGTTGACATAATGAACGGCAAAGTTGTACGGCTGCTCCATGGAAATCCGGACAGCCAGAAAATTTATTCGGATAACCCGCTTTCAGTTGCAGAGTACTGGGCGGGCATGGGTTACGGCCTGCACATTGTTGACCTTGACGCGGCGATGGGCAGGGGAAATAATCGCGACCTGATAGATAAGATATTGAAAGTTGATGGATTTAAGGAAGTTTCCGGCGGGGTAAGGGACGCTGAGCAGGCAACGAACCTTCTTGCAAAGGGCGCCAGCAGGGTGGTAATCGGGACCATGGCATTTACCGATTGCCGCTTCCATTTTTCACTTAAGGGGCTGCCCGTGGCCATAAGCATTGATGTAAGGGGCGAAAATGTTTCAATATACGGCTGGCAAAGCACAACCAGCATAAATTTCCTGCATGCGATGGACGAGCTGGCGGGCATGGGATTTGACAAATTCGAAATAACCTTTGTAGACATGGACGGCACGAGGCTGGGGTTAAACACGGGGCAGGCCGGGCTAGTCCCCGAGGGCCTCAGGAAAAACATAATCCTGTCCGGAGGGTTGCGCCTTGAAGATGCTGAGACAGTTTATAAAATGGGATTCGCTGGATGCATCGTGGGTTCAGATGCATATGAGCGCATGTTCAAAAGCGTCATTAGGTGATATCGCATATGGAGATTTTATTTTTGCCAAACGGTGAAATCAGATGCTAGCCAAGAGAATAATTCCGTGCCTGGACATCGACGGCGGGAAGGTCGTTAAGGGCAGGATGTTCGATGACCTTGTAGTGGCTGGAGACCCGGTAGAGCTTGCCATGAATTACAGGGACCAGGGGGCTGATGAACTTGTGCTCCTGGATATAAGCGCAACCATACAGGGCCGCAAAACGATGGTTGAGCTGGTCAAGCGCGTAGCCGGCGTGCTTGATATACCATTCACGGTAGGCGGAGGGATAAGGAACCTGGATGATGCAAGGGCGGTTCTATGGAACGGTGCCGACAAGGTGTCGGTTAACACCGCGTCGGTGAAAAATCCCGAAATCATAACATCGCTGGCTGATGTATACGGTGCCCAGAGCGTGGTTGCGTCAATTGATGCAAGGAAGGCCAAAAACGGGGGCTACGAGGTTTACGTGGAAGGTGGGCGAACCGCAACGGGGCTTGATGCCATTCAATGGGCAATGCGGACAACAGGGCTCGGGGCCGGGGAAATACTGCTCACGTCAATAGACATGGATGGGACAGAAAAGGGATATGACATGGATCTCACTTCAAAGGTTTCAGGCTCTGTTGCTGTTCCGGTAATTGCCAGCGGCGGCGGAGGCTCTCCAGACCACATTTACCGGGTCCTGACCGAAGGCCTTGCTGATGCGGCGCTTGCCGCTTCCATTTTTCACTTTAATCAGTACAGCATTGCAAAAGTTAAAGAATACTTAAAGGAAAGGGGGGTTCCTGTAAGGATATGAGTGAACTTTCAGCTGATAAGATAAGGTTTGACGAGCGGGGCCTTGTACCTGTAATAGTGCAGGATTACAACAATTACAGGGTTCTTATGCAGGCATACGCAAACAAGGAGGCAATCGACCTAACTATGAAAACCGGCCTTGCGCATTTCTGGAGCAGGTCAAGGAAAAAGCTCTGGTTAAAGGGGGAAACGTCGGGCAACACGCAGAAAGTAAGAAAGGTGTTGATAGACTGCGACGAAGACAGCATAATATATCTGGTTGAAAGCAGGGGCCCGGCCTGCCATACCGGCAACAGGTCGTGCTTTTACAGGAAGGTATCAGGTTCGGAGCGCTACGACGAAATTCTCCAGGAAATAAGGGATTATTACATGAAAGCCCCCATAATAACAAAAAAATGGGTCAGGGACAGCACAAAAAACGAATACAGGTACATACTCAATCCTATAACTGAAAACTACCCCCCGCCTTCACCCCAGGTGATGGCGTGGCTTGCAAATATGATTGACGAGATGACGCCAATGGATGTAGACAAGGTTGTGGTGCCCGAGTCGTTCGGACTTCCAATAGCAACGCTAGTGGCCGAAAGGAAGGGAAGGCCCCTTGCGGTTGTAAGGAAAAGGAACCTGGGCAGCGATCCAGAAGGCAAGGTCGATTATGCATCTGGTTATGAGGCAGGATCATATTACATTTACGGGGTGAATCCGGGGGAAAGGGTGATCCTGGTGGATGATGCCATATCAACCGGCGGCACAATTGATTCCCTGGTAGATTATTTTATCAAGAACAGCATAGACGTCGCCGCGGTGGCATGTTCCATGAGCAAGGACATGTACGGCGGCAGAAAGCTGATCCTGGACAAGTATGGGATACATGTAAAGTCCCCGGTCGTTCTGAACTTTGAAGGAGGGGAAAACCTGACTGTGAAATTTGAGCTCCCGGGGGATTCCAAATGGTTAAAGTGAGGCTGTTCTTTGAACTCATGAATATTGCGGGAAAGAGCGAAATTGAACGCCATGCATCAAATCTCGATGAATTAATAAAATCACTGTCACAGGAGTTTGGGGGGCAATTTTTTGAGGCGATATATGATCCGAAGGGTGTGCCCAGGGAGCACTTTCTGGTTTACGTCAACGATAAGCATATAAACTATAGGGATAACCCCAGTATGCCATTGAATGATGGAGATGTTGTACTTTTAATACCGCCAGTTGGGGGTGGAAGCTTTGCAAGTAATTATGGCTGAATCACTTAAGACCGCTCTGAAGGAAATAGCGGAAAACCAGGATGCAACAATAATAGCTAACGGAACCGATATGATGCCGAGGGTAAGGGATGAAGGGCTGAAAGTGGAAAAAATAAAATCTCCATATGCG
>JAMCTX010000002.1:0-118741 GCA_023381255.1 Nitrososphaerota archaeon | reverse complement strand
GTGTGTGTGTGTGGGTGGGGGGGTGTGTGGGTAGGGGGGGGAGGGGTGGAGGTGGGAAAAATGCTGGGTATGTCGGCAGTGGGCAGGGAGCTTTCCTACATAAGTGCGGAGGGCAATTTAGTAAAGATCGGCGCCATGACAACTGTTTCCGAGATCGAAAGCAGCAGCGCGTTTAAGGGCAGCTTAAACGCATTTTATGAGCTGGCCAGCAAGTTCGGCGGGCCGCAGATAAGGAACAGGGCAACCATCGGGGGCAACATATGCGCTGCTTCAAGTTCCGAAGATTATATACCGCTTTTGCTGGCTCTTGATGCAAGCGTTGTGCTGCAGAGCGTAAACGGCAAAAGGACACTGAAGCTGGAGAACTTCATTACGGGAAAAAGGGCAGTTGCAAGAAGGGGCGACGAAATACTGGTTGAAGTCCAGTTCAGCAAGCCCGGGGACGATTACGTATCAGGCTTTGAAAAAGTTGGCAGAAGGAATATATTGATAATAAACCTTGTCAACATGGCAATGGTAATAAGCGTTAAGAAAGGGAGGATTAACGACGTTAGAATTGCCCTGAACAGGACATCGGGGAAGGTTCCCGGAAGGGCAAGGTTGACTGAAGGCTTTCTGAGGGGGAAGGAAATCAGCGATGGCGCAATTGATGATGCCAGAGAAAAGCTGGCTGAAGAACTGAAGCTCACGGCAGACTTCAGGGCTTCAGCAGAGTACAGGGTACACCTGGCCCAGGCAATGCTTGCAAAGCTGCTGCGGAGGCTTGGAGGGGATATAAATGAGTAATATGCTGATAAAGATGAAGGTTAACGGAACTGAAAGGGAAGTGCTGGTTGAGCCTGAAGACAGGCTGCTTGACGTGCTCAGGGACGACTTCGGGTTCAAGTCGCCAAAGGAGGGCTGCGGAACCGGAGACTGCGGGCTGTGCACGGTGCTCATGGACGGCAAGCCCGTACTTTCATGCGTTACGCCGGCATTCCAGGCAAGGGATAGGGAGATAGTCACCCTGGAGGGACTCAACGACGACCCGCTCATGAAAAACATCGAGGCAAGCTTCAGGGACCATCATGCCGCGCAGTGTGGGTTCTGCACGCCGGCAATGGAGATAATGGGGTACGACCTGCTCAAGGCAAAAAGCAAGCCGACCAAGGAGGAGGTCAAGGAGGCCATAAGCGGCACCCTCTGCAGGTGCACAGGGTATTACGACATAGTTGACGCAATTTATGATGCTGGAGGCAGTGAGTAAAAATGGCTGTATCTGTTGAAAATTACATAACCGAGCTGCAGAAGAAGGCCGAACGCGGGGAGCTGCTGTACATAGGCCAGAGCCTCAAGAGGATAGACGACCTGGAAAAGGCCCTCGGGAGCCCCATATACACGAACGACCTGATACCCAGGAACACCCTTTACGCGAAGCTGGTTCTTTCAAAGCACCCCCACGCGTGGATAAGGTCCATTAAGGTTTCGGGGGCTGCTGCTCATCCGGGGGTAAGGGCTGTGCTAACGTACATGGACGTGCCTGGGATAAATGAATCTGCAGCAATAGTGCCTGACAGGCCGCTGTTTGCGCATGAAAAGGTGAGGTCGACAGGCGACATAGTTGCTGCAATAGTTGCCGAAAAGGAGATCAGGGCAATGGAGGCCAGGGACCTGGTCGAAGTTGAGTATGACCCCATAAAGCCCGTGTTTGACCCGATAGAGGCGATGGGCGCCGACGCGCCAAAGATCCATGAAAGCGGAAACGTTGCAAAGCACATGAGGGTTGCAAAGGGGAACATAGATGCGGGGTTCAATGAGGCTGACGTCATTGTGGAGAACACATACAAAACCCAGTTCCAGGACGCCGTGCCTATGGAGACGGAAACTGCGTTTGTAGTGCCACATGACGATCGCCTTCTCATAATAGGCTCGATGCAGTCGCCGCATAACACGCAGGCATCCGTGGCAAAGGTTCTGGGCTGGCCGCTGGAAAGGGTTGAGGTTATACAGGCAGTAACGGGCGGCGCGTTTGGCCCAAAATCTGACGAGACGCCCGGTGATGTTGCATCGATAGCCGCCCTTGGCGCGCTCAAAACCGGAAAGCCGGTGCTGATGAGCATGGACAGGAGGGAATCAATGATAGCCCACACGAAGAGGCACCCGTCGATAATAAAGCACAGGACCGGCGTGAAGAGCGACGGCAGGCTCACTGCTTCAAGGGTGGAAATTTACCTGAACGGCGGCGCCTATGCTTCGCTTGGCGTAATGGTCATTATAAGGGCGACGTTCCACGCAAACGGCCCATACGAGATACCAAACGTGCTTAATGATGGGTACAAGGTTTACACCAACGACACATATGCCGGCAGCTTCAGGGGTTTTGGCGCGCCGCAGGCCATATTTGCGGCAGAATCCCAGATGGACGAAATAGCCAGAAAGCTGAACATTGACCCGCTGGACCTGAGGCTCATGAACATGCTCAGGCCCGGGAAGCGCACCAGCACGGGGCAGCTCATGGACGACAGCTGCGGCCTGCCCGAATGTGTTGACGCCGTTGTCAGGTCAAGCGATTACAGGAAGAAGGTTGCCGAATATTCAACCCAAAGCGGCAGAGTGCGCAGGGGGATAGGAATGGCAATCCTGCACCACGGAAATTCATTAGGACCGGAAAATAATGACTACGCGTATGTTTACTTGAATGTGGATAAGCATGGCATTATACATCTGGGAACGGCATTGACTGAATATGGGTCAGGTGCAGTTTCAGGTATTGCCCAAATTGCCGCCTCCGTAACTGGAATACCGTTAGAGCACTTCGTTATTGACCGGCCCGACACTGACAAACATAAGGAAAGCGGAGCCACTGTAGCATCAAGAGTTACGGTGATTGGCGGTAATGCAGCAAAAAACGCCGCAATCAAACTGAAGGAACGCGTAATTTCTTTTGCAGCAAGTTTGTTGGATAGCAATCCTGAAAAAATCAAATTAGCTGATGGGTATGCATTCAGCACGGATAACCCAGAGAAAACCATTACTTGGAATGAAATTGCAAAAAGATCATTTAAGGCCGGTGTTAGTCTGGATGTTGTAGGCTATTATATTGCGCCAAAATGCATATGGGACCCGGATACAGGGGTGGGTTCTCCGTATAATCAGTATACCTTTGGCGCTGCGGTTGCCGAGGTCGAGGTGGATGTTGAAACAGGCGAATTAAAGATACTCAATTTTCATGTAGCATACGATGTCGGCAAGGTGATAAACCCAGCACAGGCCATAGGCCAAATATATGGAGGGTCTGTGCAGGGAATAGGTTATGCAGTGATGGAGGAACTGATACATGTTGACGGCAGGGTAGCAAACCCCAATCTAAAGGATTACTATATACCTACAAGCATGGACATACCTGATAAATTCATACCCATATTAATAGAAAAACCAGGGTCCATGGGCTTTCATGGGGCCAAGGTAATAGCTGAACCCCCAATTGTTCTCCCAGGCCCGGCTATAAGGAATGCCATATTAAACGCCACCGGAATGGAAATTAACGGGCTTCCTATAACAAGCGAAAAGATCAGCATGAACTATGCACAGCATGAGTAATGGGCAGAAATTCATTTTGTTTTGTCCGCATAAACCAGTTCGCCGTTCATGTACACTCTGGTGGTTATGCTGACGGCTCGCATAAGCGTGTTGTGAACGTAACAGAGCCCCTGGGCGTTTTTGCAGAGCCCGCCGGAGGTGCCAGCTGCATCGACAATCGCCTTCCTGTCCTCGCTTCCAGTTAGCCACACTTCTATTTCGATTCCAGTGAACAGGCCGTAAACCCTCCTGTCTATGTTCCCGCTCACGGTTGCTTTCATCGTGTCCACCTTAAGGGCCCCTGTTATTATCAGTGCGGCAAACTGCGTCAGGAGGCATGAGCCGGCTCCCATCAGGAAAGTTTCCAGGGGCGTGACGCCGTTTCCCTCGCCTCCCCTTTCAGGCGATTCGTCAATGTCGATGGAGAGCCCCCTTCCCTCTGTTGCCGTACCCCTGAAGTGCAGGTGCTCAATATGCTCAATGTTAACCCTTATTATCCCTTTCAGTTCTTCCCCCGCGCCGTTCCTTTCCTGCATGTGCTTCCTGATCCTTTCCATAAGAACCGGGTCGTCATTCACCTTCATGTTTTTGCTTGTGCTTTCGGGTTAAAAAGCATTTTTAGCCTGGTGAACGGATAAAGCGAAAAATGTTTTTCCCCTTAATTTGAAATTGCCGAAATTTAGGAAAAAAAGCCCGGTGCAAAGGCCCTGTTTCATGCTGATTGTTTCCCAAAAGGAATATTTTCGGAAAAAATTTTTTCTGAAACTGTTCCGGGAATCAATCGCATGATTGCAATCTCGGCATAAAATAATTTGCCGCACTAATCCTGCGTGTTTACCAGCTTGTCAAAATGGTCCTGCACCTTCCTGTCAGATTCCCTCTGGATTGAGCTGATGCTTATGGGTGTAATTGAAATCTTTCCCTCAGCAAGGGTTGCGTAGGCATCTGTTCCTTCTTCTGCAGCTTCTATCTTATCGCCAGCAAGCCAGAAATACCTGTTGCCCCTTGGGTCGGTCCGCCCTACCACGTAGTCCTCAAATTCTTCCTTGGCCATTAGTGTTACCTGCACCTTGGTTGACTTGGTAACCTTAAGGGGAAAATTCACATTCAGCAGGTCAACGCCCGGCGGGAAGCCTTCGGAAAGCAGGAAGCTCACTATCCTTTTTGCCCATTCAGCCGCAGGCCTGAATTCCCTTTCCGTCAGAAGCTCCGTTGTATTCGGGATGACTTTGGAAAAGGCGACCGATTTAATCCCGATTATCGAACCGGACATTGCCGCGGAAACTGTCCCAGAAGAAAAAAAGGACTGCATGCTTATGTTCTCACCCAAATTTATCCCCGAAACTATCATGTCGACCTTTTTCCTCTTGAAAAGTTTGTGGATGCTCACGAACACGCAGTCTGCTGGCGTTCCCGCCAGGGCTATTGCATCGTAATTATTTTTGCTTACTCTGGACATGGTTATGGGCCTGTGAAAGGTTATACTCATTCCGGTACTGCTCTGCGCGCCCTTTGGTGCTACCACCTTTATGTTAAATTCAGAAAGGGATTTTGCCAGGGCAATAATGCCGGGGCTGTGCACGCCGTCATCGTTTGTTACAATAATCATGTTTGATATTTGTACATGCCGCTTAATAACCTATATTTTTCGCCCTTGAGTTCAACTGCCTTGTCTATGCCTGCACAGTTTCGTTAACCAGCCTGCATGTATGCTCCAATTCCTTTTTTATCAATGAAACTTTATCGCCTTTTGCAAACCGAGTAAGATAAAGTCCTATTCTCCATAGCCGATAATTGAATGAAGCCAAAAATTCGGCGGTTTTTTGTCAACTTGATTTTTAAATAAAAGCGCCAATGATTCCAGGATACCACGAACCAGAATAAACGCCCTGCACTTGTTAAATCGGCTTCTGTTGTTCATGCAGTATATCCACCAAAACACTATAACGACCGTAGCTATGCCAAACGCAATAAATTAGACAAAATAGGCGCGCTTAACATCATATTGACCATAATTACCTTTTGCATATTCTTCCTTTACTGGGTAGATACAGTTGCGAATGATCCCAATGAGCATTTCAGGGAGGACTGGAAAATAGAGGAACAGGTTTTCCAGCCGGCCAGCGGGCAAGCCTGAATTTGCCGCAAAATCATCATTCAGTAATTCTTCTTTCTTGAGGGAATACGTTCACGCCTGACAGACTGTTCAATCGAAAGCGGGTGTCCATTAAGCAGTCCTGAGCGCAACATCGAGAAGTCAAGGTTAAAAAATTAATCTATCATTAGATCTCTGTATCCACTTTATCCAGCATCTTTTCGTCTACTTCCAGGTCGCTTGCCCTGATGTTTTCCACAACGTGCTGTTCCCTGGATGCCCTGGGTATTGGAAATACGGCCTGCTTCCTGAGCAGCCACTTCAATGCCAGCTGGGCCGGTGTAACGCCGGCATCCCTGGCAATCCTGCCAAGAGCTTCATTGCCCACAAGCTTCCCGTGGGCAAGCGGGTAATATGCCATGAACGCGATGTTCTCCTTCTCGCAGTAAGGCAGGATGTCCTTTTCCGCCCTCCTGTTAAATATGTTGTACTCAAGCTGCACAGCAGAAATGGTGTTCTTCTTCAGACACTGCCTTGCGAACTGGGTTTGCCCCAGGTCAAAGTTGCTAACCCCTATCATCTTTATCAGCCCGCTTTCATGCGCTTCCTCCATGGCGCTCATTGCCTGCCTGATTCTCCCCTCGCCTGTGCGCCAGTGTATCAGGTACAGGTCCACGTACTTGGTGCCAAGCCTGTCGAGCGAAGATTCCAGGCTTTTCATGAATGATCCTATATGGAACGGCAGTATCTTTGTCGAAATGAAAAGCTGTTCCCGGTCGTGCCCCTTTATCGCCTCTCTGACAAGGGGCTCTGACCCGTAAATTTCTGCGGTGTCAATCATGTTGCATCCATTCTCCAGGCCCGCCCTTATCGCCTTCACCTTCTCCCTCCTGCCCCTGAGCCAGTGGAGCCTGGACCACGCTATCCATGCCGGATCATAGTATGTGCCTATGCCTATTTCAGATACCTTCCTGCCGTCAGGGCCGAATGTTTTGTACTTTACCATTAGCTTTAACTATGTTTATAATAAAATATTAACTCTTTCGAAGCTTTTACTGCAGTTTATTTAATACGCTTTCTATTTCGCTGTACTTCGGTTCAACGCCCGGGTCTTCGCTTACCCACGCGTATTTTACCCTGAAGTCCTTCCCTATTATGAAAACCGACCTTTTTGACACTTCAAGGCCAAGAACCTTTGCAAAGTTCCTGTGCAGCCCCGGGTAGGTCCTGCTCACGTTCTTGTTGAAATCGCTCAACAATTCAAAGTTAAGGCTGTTGTCCTTTAGGAATGCCTTTAGCGCGAACGGGGAATCCACGCTTATCCCGAACACCCTGGCGTTTATCCTGTTGAACCTTGACATCGAGTCCCTGAACGTGCACATTTCCTTGGTGCACACGGATGTGAAAGCTCCCGGAAAGAATGCAAGAACCACGTTACTGCCTTTGAAATCTGACAGCTTCACGGTTTTCAGGTCCTGGTCAGGCAGAGTGAAGTCCACCGCAATGTCATTTACCTTTATCATTAGCATTTTTAACAACGCATGTATTAAAAATATTACTGCGGTTTTTTGGCCTGCACGGCTGCCCTTGTGCCCCTGGCGGAGCTCATCACGGCTGCAACAACAAGAAGCGCTATTGAAATTATAAATGCGAACCTCTGGCCACCCAGGTATGCCCCCGAAAGCTCCAGGCTGAGCTTCCCGTAAAGCGTTCCCACGAACATCTGGTACACCAGGTAGGCAGGGATAACGCTTGTAGCAGCTACAAGCGCAACGACAAAGCTCAGCACCATGCCTGTGTTCCTGAAGGTGTTCATTATCCCGGAGGCTATGCCGTACCTCTCCCTGCTTGAAGATGACATTATCGCGCTCGTGTTGGCCGGCCAGAACATGCCCCCTCCAACGCCATAAATTGCCTCTATGAATGCGACCTGGTATATGGATGTGCTCACCGTGAGCTGCGTTAGGAGCAGCAGCGCGAACGCCTGTATTGCAAGGCCTGCAGTTCCCACGACCCGAGCGCCGACCCTGTCTGAAAGCCTGCCCGCAAAGGGGCCCACAGCTGCTGACATGAGGGCCATGGGCAGTATCAGGTAAGCCGCGGTAATTATCGGGAGGCCAACTATGCCTTCAAAGAAGAACATCAGCAGGTAGTTCACGCTGAAAAGCGCAAGCGACTGCAGGAGCCCCACGGTAACGGAAAAGGAGAATATGCGGTTCCTGAACATGCTGAAATCCACTATTGGGTCCTTTGAGAATTTGGATTCGTATACTATGAACAGCAGGAAGAAGGCCGGTGAAAGGCCGAAGAACAGGTAGGTTGTCGGGTCCTTCCATGAATAAAGCAGCCCCCAGGTTGCGCCCAGAAGCGCGAAAAGCAGTCCCGCTGTGAAGGAGATTGCAGCCAGTATGTCAAAGCTTTCATTTGCGGCCCTGCCCTGGCGTGACTGTATATACCTGTAGGCAAGGTATGTCCCCGCGATGCCTATTGGCACGTTTATGAAGAAGATCATCCTCCATGTGGTGTAGGTTATTATAACCCCTCCCAGTATTATTCCAAGCACAGAACCGGTGCCCCACACTATGCTGTTCAACCCGAAAGCCTTCCCCCTTTCGTTTGCCGGAAACACTTCAGATATTAGCGCAAACGAATTTGACGTCAAGAGGGCTGCGCCTATGCCCTGCACCGCCCTGAAGCCCACGAGCATTAACCCCGAAGTGGAAAGGCCTGATAAAGCCGAACCTATTATGAAAACCACAAACCCCACGTTGTAAAGCCTCTTTCTGCCGTAAATGTCGGCTATCCTGCCCAGGCTCAGCATGAGCGAGGTGTTTACCAGTATGTATGCTACAATCACCCATATTATAGTTATGTAATCTGTCCTGAGGTCCTCGGCTATTGGCAGTATGGCCAGAATTACAATGGTGCTGTCAATTGCCGACATGAGGCTCCCGATCACCACCACCGACCACACTGTCCATTTATATTCCATGGAGGTGTACACCGGGCGCTGTCGTTAAATATTTTTTGAGTAAATTATGCAATAAAGTCCAATATCGTGCCGGTAAGCGCATCATTTTTTGCCCAGCCCCCGGTTTTTTCTCAGAATCATTCAAAAAAATGGGTTGAGCGGGAAATTTTTTGCGAACGCAATGTTTATTAACGCCATCATTCTTTAATAATTATGGTATGACATGGAACGGAGTAGAATTTAATCTGCATTCAGTAATACCATGGTGGGGAATGATCATCTATTTCCTAGTAATCATAGGACTTCTGGGATACGCGTGGAACAAGCACATTCTTGCAAACTTCAAAACGGTGGATTTCGTCTATATGGGTCTCTTGTCTGCTATACTGGTCATATTTAACTTCTTCATATCACCGCTGATACCAAAATTCACTGCTGTAACTTCAATCTTCTACTACACGACAATAGGCGAGTTGTTCATACTCTTCCTGGTTGCTGCGCTGATCGGCAAAGCGGGAAGCGTGATGATAATGATGTTCATATACACAGTGCTTTCAGACATATTCCATTATGGATTCGGAGGCGAACCTTTCTGGATCTTTTATGAAATAACAGCCTATGCGGCGCTGATAGACCTTTACCTGCTATTAAGGGGAAAATATATGGGGACTCCATACCAGAGAACGTTCAGGGCTGCCGCAACCACGGTTCAAACTGCGCAACCAGCCGGAAAGGGCAAACAGCTGAAGGAGGGAGTCAGGAAGATAAGGGGGCTGTACTTTTTGGACGGCGCAGTGGTAGGGTTCGTGGTGATGATAGCATACAATTTCTGGTATCAGGGATTCTGGGCAACATTTGTTGAGGGATATCTATATACACCAAATTACATCCTCTTTGAGACAGCTACCAATGGGCTGGGCGGAATTGTTGCGGGAATTATCCTTGCGCCATTGGTGTACTATATCAAGAAAGTAATTGTCGGCTCTATGTAAGGCAACATTTATTAAGTCGTATTTCTTTTTTTATGGTTTGGTGCTAATTTAGCGTGAGGGCTGTTGAAATAAAGGATTTGAACATTGCATACGGAATGGACAAGGAACGGGCTCTTGAAGGAATTAATCTTGATATAGATGAAGGCGAATTTGTGCTGCTGGTTGGAAGGACAGGTTCCGGGAAGTCAACGCTGTTAAATGCAATAAACGGGGTTATACCTCATGTAATTGAGGCCAACGTTGAAGGTACAATAAATGTTTTCGGTGTTGACACCCAGAACACAGAAATGAAGGACATAGCAAAGAACGTCGGCACTGTTTACCAGGTTCCAGAGGACCAGATCTTTGCGCTGATAGTTGAGGACGATATAGCATTCGGGCCCGAAAACATGGCTGTGGACCCTGCTGAAATATCTTCCAGGGTGGAATGGGCGTTAAAGGAGGTAAATTTATGGGATGAAAGGAGGTCGCCAACGTTCCTGCTCTCCGGAGGCCAAAAGCAGAGGCTTGTCATAGCAGGCGCCCTGGCGATGAGGCCAAAACTGCTCATACTGGATGAGCCCACGAGCATGCTCGACTCTCTCGGCACCGAGGAAGTTTTTGGCACTTTAAAGAGGCTCAGGGATGAATACGGCATCACGATAATAATGGCCGAGCACAAAGTGGAAAGGGTCCTGGGGCTTGTTGACAGGCTGATACTGATCCATGATAAAAAGATAGCTATTGACGCCCCAATAAGGGAAGCGCTTATGAGGAACATCGAGTCCTTTGGCATAGAGGAGCCCCAGATAGCTGCACTGCACAAAAGGATAAACCCCACGGCAAAGGTTGCCCCTATAAATATCGATGAATTCATAAAAATGAACCCGGGCGTATCTGCAGAAATGCAGAACAAGGACCTGCCGTTTCTGGACCCCGACACCCTTCCGATGAACGATGGCGATAATGCCGTTGAGTTTGACGACGTGTGGTTCAAGTACGAAAGGAGCAAGGAATTTACGCTCAGGGGGATAAATTTCAAGATAAGGAAAGGGGAATCGGCTTCAATAATGGGTCCAAACGGTTCAGGAAAGACAACAGCGCTTAGGCTCGTAACCGGGCTGCAGAAAGCAACAAAGGGAAAGGTCCTGCTTAACGGGAAAGACGCTTCAAAGCTCAGGATGGCCGACATTGCAAAGTTGGTAGGATACGTTTTCCAGGACCCGGACCAGATGATACTTAATACATCAGTCATAAGCGAAGTCACGTTTTCCCCCAGGCTGAGGGGCGAGGACAAGGCCGCTGTTGAAAAGAGGGCAGAGGAACTGTTGAGGATGTTCGGACTCTACTCCTATAAGGACGAAACGCCGCACAGGCTCAGCGTGGGCCAGAGAAGGCTTCTTACAATCAGCAGCGTGCTGATAAACAACCCTTCAGTGCTTCTGCTGGACGAACCCACAAGAGGACTGGACAAAAAGAGCGGTGAGGAAGTTCTGTCATACATCAAGGACCTGAACAAGAATTTCAAAATAACGCTGATAATGGTGTCCCACAACGTAAAACAGGCAGCTGATTACAGCAACAAGGCAATTGTTTTCTATGACGGAAAGGTTGCTGTGGAAGGCCCCCCGAGAGAAGCTTTCAGCCAAGCCTCGGTGAACAAAAGCTGGTCGGTTGTGCCTCCTCAGGTTTTCCAGTTGACCTACAAGCTGGGGGTCAAGCCTCCCGCGGTTAAGCTGGAAGAAGCATCGGCGTTACTTGAGGCAATAGGCACAGTGAAAAAGGAGAGCGAAGGAAAGGAGGAAGGCGAATAAAAATGAAAACAGCCTACTCCCTTGCAATCGTAATTATCACGCTGGTTGTGGTTGGCGGAGTGATATATCAGAATTACATGACAACACCAATGGTTAACGTGGACGGGGTGAACCTGGTTGTCAACGAGCCTTCAAACTACAAGCTGCAAATAGTTGGCAAAGTGCTGCAGCCAAGTTCAACCTTCACGATAAAGGCGTCAAGCTTCTTTGAGTACGAGCTAAACATCACGAACCACAACACCGTAACTGAATACGTGAGGTCTGTTACCTCAAACACGCCGGGGTTCAGCGTTCCCACCACATACCTTTCGGAATCTCTGCCACTGTCCATGGCACCGGGTGAATCCAAGATACTTGACGTAACAGTTGCAACGCCGACAGTTTCGTACTCCGGGCCGGTAAACATAATAGTAAATGTGACAACCACTTCTTAAATAAAAAATAAAAAATTTATCTAAAACTTCTGGAATGTCTTGCCTGATGTATTACATACCGGGCAGTTTGCCGGCGGTTCTGAAGCCATAAGGGTGTAACCGCACACGGGGCAGATCCACACGCTTCCGTTCACAGGCAGGTCCTCCCCCCTGCTGACATACTCCAGAGCCCTGGTGTACAGCGCCAGATGGATCTTTTCAGCTTCAAGCGCATATTTAAAGCTGGTTTCCGCGGCCTTGTCCCCCTGCATTTTAGCAAGTTCAAGATACGCAGGATACATCTGCTCGACTTCAAATTTCTCGCCCATGATAGCCAGTTCAAGGTTCTTTTTTGTGTCACCCGGTCCAAAAGGGGCCTCCGCCACAACCTTTACACCGTTTTTGTACTTTGAAAGCCTCTGGAAGTGGTTTCTGGCATGCACCTTTTCCGCAAATGAAATCGCCCTGAACAGCCGTGCAACATTCTTGTAACCCTCCTTCTCCGCTATGTCAGCAAAAATCGAATACCTCATGCTGGCCATGGATTCCCCGCCGTAGGCTGAAGCCAGAGAATCCTGAGTCATAGTCATATCTTCTTCTGTCATCACATCCAGTTAGCACAGAGCCGTATAAAAGCATGCCAAAATCAAAACACTGGAAGGGGTTTTCTGGGCCGTTTTGCCTTAAAAAATTTATAATCTTCCCGCCCTGTACAGCATTTATAATGGGCAGCATAAAGTTGTTTTTTGCAACAGACCTTCACGGTTCGGAAAAGTGCTTTAGAAAATTCATAAGCGCGTCGAAGGCATACAGTCCAGACATTATGGTCATTGGGGGCGACCTTACTGGAAAGGCGATAATTCCCTTTGTGGTAAAAAGCAGCGGCGTTATCATGGCGGATTATTTTGGCCAGAAGATGCTGATCGAATCAAAAGACCAAGAACGCAGGTATGCTGAAGAAGCGGCAGACTACGGATATTATCCGTATAAAATAGGTGAAGGAGAATATGACAATTTTATGCAGAACGAAAAGGCAGTTAACAGGGCATTCCTGGACCTGATGAAGGAAAGGCTGGAAAAATGGGTCAGGCTTGCCGAAACGGAGCTCAGGGGGGTTACCGTAATAATCAATGCCGGAAACGACGACCCCATGGAGCTGGACAGCATCCTTGATTCTTCAAGTTTTGTAATACATCCTGAAGGCAGGGTCATAGAATTGAACGGCCATGAAATGATAAGCACCGGGTTCGCCAACATGACCCCCTGGCACGCGCCCAGGGACATCCCCGAGGAAGCCCTCCGCGATAAAATTGATGAAATGGCGTCAAAACTGAAAGAACCGGGGAAATCGATCTTCAACATTCATCCCCCGCCTTTTAACAGCGGGCTTGATGTTGCCCCAAAACTCGACGCGCAATTCAGGCCTGTCACTGTATCGGGAATGCCGGTTATGGAGGCTGTGGGCAGCAGGGCTGTAAGGGAAATGCTGGAAAAGTATCATCCCATGCTCGGGCTGCACGGTCACGTGCACGAATCAAGGGGGGCAAAAATGCTAAACTGGACCCTGGTAATCAACCCGGGAAGCGATTACCAGTACGGCATTCTGCGAGGGGCCCTAGTCAACATTGGCGACAGCAAAATAATAAGCTACATTCTGACTGGAGGGTGACAAAAATTGCCCCTGAGCGACATAATCAGCGAATCCGAGGCAATAATCAGCGAATCAGAATTCAGGGGGTTGACCCTCAGGCTTATCGGCGGCATCGGCGTCTGGCACGCGTGCCCTTCCGCAGCAGAACCGCCATTTAAGAGGGGGTACAAGGACATAGACGTGATCGGGACCGGCAAAGAATTGAGGGCAATTTCCGATTTTTTCATGGAACGTGGATACAGGGCAAACCAGAGGTTCAACGCGCAGTACGGTGGCAGAAGGCTTGTTTTCATTGATGATGCCAACGACAGGAGGGTGGACGTTTTCTTAGACAGGTTTGAAATGGCCCATAAATTTGACTTCAGGGGCAGGCTTCTTCTCTGCAAACCTGCATTGCCCGTAAGCGACCTCCTGATGTCAAAGCTTCAGATAGTGAAAATGGATGAAAATGACGTCAAGGATGTGCTGGTCATCTTTCTCGACCACGAAATCGGCACTGATCCCTGCCGTGATATTGAGATAAAATACATAACCGCATATACTTCCAGCGACTGGGGGATATACAGGACGTTTACGGACAATTTAACCAGGGCCCTGCAGCATCTCTCCACGCTTTCAGATTACAATGACCTGAAAGTGACCCTGGACAAGAAAATTCTTGCGTTTGCCAGTGAAATGGAAAAATCGCCCAAAACTGCAAGGTGGAAAATCAGGAGCGCAATAGGCACCAGGAAAAAATGGTATGAAGATGTTTCGGATGTTCTTGAACAATAGGTCCTGGGATTGCCATGAATGATGCGTGCACATTTTTCAATTAACGTAACCGTTTACAGCAATGTTTATTATCTTTATGGAGCAAATGCAGCATATTTGGAAAAAAAGGGCGTTATGATTGAAACTGAAAATCTGACAAAGAAGTTCGGCGACATAACTGCAGTAGACTCAATTACCCTCAGTGTAAACGAGGGCGAGGTTTTCGGGTTCCTTGGTCCCAACGGCGCTGGAAAGACAACCTTCGTCAGAATGGTCTCATGCCTGATCTCAAGAACATCCGGGAAGGCAAGGATTGGGGACTTTGAGATAGGCAACAGTGCTGACGAGGAAAGGATAAGGAGGATCATAGGGATCCTGCCTGAAAACGTGGGGCTGTACGAAGAACTCAGCGCGTACGACAACCTGGATTTCTACGGCAGGCTGTACAGGCTTGGCGAACAGATAAGAAGGGAGCAGATAGAGCGCTTTCTAAAAATGCTTGGCCTCTGGGAAAGGAGGAATGCGCCTGTGGCGACATACTCCAAGGGGATGAAGCAAAAGCTTGCTATAGCAAGGGCGCTTGTTCACGAACCCAGGGTGCTGTTCCTGGACGAACCAACTTCAAATCTTGACCCCGAGGCAGCAAAAACCGTGCGGGACTTCATCCTTGACCTGAAAAGCGAGGGAAGGACAATATTCATGAACACCCATATGCTTGATGAAGCCGAAAGGATCTGCGACAGGGTTGCCATAGTGAAGACAAAGCTCATCGCGGTGGGAAGCCCGCAGGAGCTCAGGCAATCGCTTTCAGGCAGGAGGGTCAGGGTTCAGGTTCACCAGCTGAGTGAACCAATAATCGCCGCCGTAAAGGACGCTGGCTACAAGGTTGAAATTGAAGGCCAGAACGCCATGGTTGTCAGCGTGAATGATTTTGCCCATGACAATCCGGCAATACTGAAAGCTGTGCAGGATGCAGGCGGGAGCGTTGAATTCATGACAGAAACAAGCTTTTCTCTTGAAGATGTATATATGAAGCTTGTCAGGGGTGAGTAGGATGAACCTGCAAAACGCATGGACCATAGCAAGAAAGGACCTGAAGATCTACATTAAGAAGAGCACAATAATGTATTCAACCATTGCCCTACCCCTGATAGTGGGGGTGGTTTTCCCGTTAATAATCAACTACGCCAGGCTCAGGCACAGCAATCTTTCGGCCGGTGTTGCCGTGAACCTTTTGAACGCGTTTTCAATATGGTTCATCATAGGCGCACTGGTAATCCCAACGGCAATAGCATCATATACCCTGGTCGGCGAAAAGGTGCAGAAGAGCCTGGAGCCCCTTCTTGCAACACCGGTTTCAGACGGTGACATACTTCTGGGAAAGATACTGTCAGCTCTGATTATACCCGTGGCTGCGCTCTATGCCGGGGCAGTAGCTTATATGGTTCTCATGGACAGCTTCACGCACAGCCTGCTTGGTTACTTCTACTACCCAAACTGGAACATTGGAGTCATACTGCTTTCGGTGCCCCTTGCCTCTCTGCTGAGCGTGGAGATAAGCGTGCTGATCTCTTCGAGGATAAATGATGTCAGGAGCGCCCAGCAGCTTGGGTCCCTCGTTGTGATACCGTTCTTCGGCATTTACCTTCTCGCAGAAATCGGCTTCTTTTCGCTAAACACCTCTAACCTTGCCATAATAGCAGGTGCACTGGGGGCGCTTGACGTAATCATGTTCTACATTGCAAGGGCAACATTCCAGAGGGAAGAGATACTGACAGGATGGAAGTGAACGATGCCGTTTAATAATGATTGTACTTTCGGATAATTGTTCAATGCCTGCATCCTAAAGATGGAATAAGCTCAGCTCAGGATATTTATTGTAATGCTTCCATCCCGGCATGGCCTTAAAATATTAAAAAAATTAAAAAAAATTAACCTTACTTTGCAGGTTGTTTTTTGATTGCGTATATGTCCAGGGCCATTATCAGCCACAGTATAAATCCCCACCCGAAACTCAGGCCCCACAAGGCATCTCTTGCATTGTAGTTGGAGACATGCAAAACCTGGTTTGATGTTTCAGTATTTATTATGTACAAGTGGTACTGCATTATATAGGGCGTGGAATAAGCCTGTGGAAACATGAAAAATATAACGAATCCCAGAATCAGCAAAACAACTGGAATGGCAATCCCTTTTCCGCCTTTGCCCTTCTGGATGTAATCTATGGAGGCTAATATAATTACAATTATTGCTACAACGCTGTTTATTTCAACAACCAAGTAGTTATAAGAATAGCTCATTGTCATGGCAATGGGTATTGTAATCAGGTCCAGAATACCAACTATAAGCGCTACAAGTGACCAGGTTTTTGGATTTCCAGCATGAAGTTCAAGTTCACCGGTTTCTTCTGTTGACATATTATCTCCAATGTATTATTTATTTGTTTAGCCTATTTAAACATTCCTTTACTCCTTGCCGTCTCCTTTCTAAAATATTATATCGCCAAGCTTGCACCTCAATATCAAAGTTACAGTACTTGATATCAGTCATAACGTCCTTTTTAACAAGGCTTTTCGTTTACTGGAAAATGCTTGAAGCGGTTATACATAGGAATGGAAAGAAGAGCATTTGCGGATTGTCATTAACCATTAATAGAGATAAAACACTATAATTATTTATTATATACAGTAATTGGCATTATTTATCAGTATTTACAAGCATAATATCAAAAAAATGAAACCGCTTACGATTTATGCGTTTTTTGATTTAGCCAGCTGTGCTATTTCCCAAATTGATGTAACTAACAGGAAAATGCCAAACCCAAGGCTGATTCCAAACAGCATATCATACACGTGATAAGAAACATAATAGGGAGTGTGTGATATGAATACAGGAATTATGTAAAGGTGGTATGTTTTTAATGCAGGGAAATCATAGGGGTCGATATATTGGAACATAAGAATAAATGAGAATATGAATAAAATTGCTGGCCATATTATGCTGCCCTTGCCTTTTCTATGGGATGCATAATCTAACAGCGCGACAATGATTATGATTATTGCAATTATCGAACTGATGCCGACATCAAGATAATTGTATGTGTGTGGATAATAATTGTAGCTGCTGATCATTGCGATAGGCACTGAAATCAATAAGAGAATGCCTATTACTATGTTTACAATAGCAAGTACACGTGGAGGAACATTGCGTAATTCAAGTTCGGAGCTATCGGGATTAGTATTGCTCATACCATTTATAATCTGGCGAAGTTATTATATATAAGCTTTTTATTTTGTCTCTTTGTTCTTCATTCATTAACGCACAGCTACAACAGGCAGCAAATGAAGATAACGCACGAGGGCTGGATATAAGACACGCACTTGGTCACTAAGCCGCAGCAAGCGTTAAGGCTCCAAGGTTATTTGGCCCCAGCTCAAGCACTTAAATTTTGTGGAAGAGTGTATTGCATGCTGCACTGGTGTTAATGTTTAGAAATACTTAATAAACGCATCAATGGAAAGATGTTGATGTTTAAGGTATCAGAATCCGGGTGGAATAAACTTGATAAGGAGATTGCGCGCGTAAGCGACAACGTTGTTCCCCACATGGGCTTTCTGGGGGAGCTTTTCCCGACGTCCGAGGGCATCAATTTAAAGGAGACCCTTGCGAAATTCCTGAGCGAAAATAAGGGCCAGTGCAACTATGAATTTGATTCCCACGATGACCACGGTGCCGTAAGCTGCGACACTGACGTGACTGCGCCCCTTTCAGATTTTATGAGGGGGATGGTTTCTAATCTTTCGTCGTCCGACCAGCTGTTCCTGGGCTCGTTCCAGGCGGAAATCACCGTTGACGGCGAGCTGGCGGGCCTGATCTACGGCGATGCGTACAAGGGCAGTGCAATATTGCCCGACACAACCGGAAAAAGGCTGCAGGTTATAGAGCTTGAATTTTAAATCAGATTTCTGAAGATTTAAGCACGATGGTCGAAAATCAGTTAAATATTTATTAGCTAATTCAATAAGGGTAAGTGGTGATAGGTAATTGGAGTTTCAAAGAAGAAATGTTATGCTGCCCGGGCCAGTAGATGTGCCCGATGATGTTTTGCTTTCAATGAGCAAACCGATAATAAACCACAGGGGCGAAGACTTCCACCGGTTGATGAAAAGCATTGAGGATTCTTCAAAGCAGATATTTAAAACGAAGGGAAACGTAATTGTTTTGAGTTCCTCGGGCACCGGCGGAGCAGAATCCGCAATCATGAACCTGCTGAAGCCTGGCGACAAGGCCATAGTTCCGGTGTTCGGCGAATTCAGCGGGCGCCTTGCTTCGCAGATAGAAACCGCAAAGGGAAAGGCGGTTCGCGTAAACGCCCCGTTTGGAACTGCACCCTCTGTTGAAGCTATCGAATCTGCCGCAAAGGAAAACAGGGATGCCAAGGGGATATTTCTGGTCTACAATGATACGTCCCCGGGGACTACATACAGGATGGCAAAGGAGCTCGGTGAAGTGGCTGAAAAATACGGCATGTTCTACGTGCTTGACGCCATCTCGGTCTTTGGCGGCGATGAGCTGCCAATGGACGAATGGAAAGCCGATGTCGTGATAGCGGGCAGCCAGAAATGCCTGTTCACTCCGCCTGGCGTGGCCCTGGTCGGGGTAAGCGACAGGGTTGTTGACTTTGTAAGGAAGAACCCGCCTCTTTCCACGTACTTCAATTACGCAAGCTATGTTGATTACCTGGCCAAATACGAAACGCCGTTCACTCCAGCGCTTCCCATTTTCTATGCCCTTGAAACCGCGCTGTCCAGAATATCAAAGGAGGGAATAGACAAAAGGGTGAGCAAGCACAGGATAGCGGCTTCCGCGTATTATGCGGCATTTGAAGCAATGGGGCTGCAGCCTTTTGTCGAGGAGAAATTCAGGTCCAACGTCGTGATTTCCGTCAAATACCCATCCGGGGTGGATGACCTCAAATTCAGGTCGGCCATGGAAAAAAGCTACAATACAATCATAACCGGCGGATTCGGCGAGCTCAAGGGAAAGATATTCAGGATAGGAAACATGGGGATAATTGAAAAGTCGAGGGTGATGCCTACTGTTGCAGCAGTCGGCTTTTCGCTGAAGGAGCTTGGCTACAGCGCTGACACAGATAAAGCTATATCCATCGCCCTGGATAAGTTGAAGGGGTTAGAGTAAAAGTTGCAGCAGGGATCTTTAATTCTGCTAAATTATACCGCCAGGATAAAGGAAACCGGGGATATAATAGAGACCACGGTGGAAGATGTTGCCAAGACTTCAAAGTCATACAAGGAGGGTTCAAAGTACAAGCCAAGCCTGGTTGCTCTGGGAAAGGGCTGGGTTTTAAAGTCTCTCGACGACGAGCTGCTGGCTCTCAATGTGGGGGACAAGAAGACGATCGAGCTTCCGCCGGAGAAGGCATTCGGCTCCTGGAACCCCACAAAGGTCAGGATAATCCCGCTCAGGAAATTCGGGGACAAGGCAAAGGACCTGCAGGTTGGCGCTGAGGTGGAGATCGACAACCAGCCCGGCACCGTGATCTCAATTGGGAGCGGGAGGGTTCAGGTTGACTTCAATGACAGGCTTGCAGGCAAAACCATAATATACGATGTAGAGGTCGTCAAGGAATTAACAGACATGAATGAAAAGGTTGCAAACGTGCTTCAGAGGAGGATTGACGTTGAAAACCCGCAGTTCACTTTTGCGGAAGGAATTCTGAAGGTTGAGTTGCCACCCGAAACATATCTCATGGACGGGCTGCAATATTTGAAGAGGGCGGTTGCAAACGATTGCTTCGCCCTGTTTCCAGAAATCAACGAAGTGCAATTCTCCGAAAAATACCAAAGAAAATCTTGAAACAGTTATTTAAAGCAAAGTACATGCTGCCGGGTTCCGAATGGCAGCCGATTTCTGATCCAGCCCTGCTTGTAGAAGACGGCAAGATAATCTATGCGGGCCCGTTAAAGGAAGGGATGGATTACGATGAAGTTCACGACCTGGGCAAATCGATGATTATGCCAAGCTTTGCCAACACCCATTCCCATGTAGCGATGACCCTCATGAGGGGCATAGGGGAGCAGGACGACCTTCATTCATGGCTTGGAAAGGTGTGGAACATTGAAGGCAAGCTAAAACACGAAGAACTGGTTACAGGCAACGTTGTGGGAATCGGCGAAATGCTGGATTCCGGGATAACGTCGTTTTTGGATTTTTACGATATACAGCCAATGGTCCAAGCCCTGAAGGAGCTTAACTTCCCGATAAGGGCCAAGCTCGCGCTTTCCTTTTTGGACACCGTGGAATACATGAAGGAGGAAAGCTGGAAGAGGGTGAGGAACGTTGACAGCTATGCCAGGCAGCTCTCTGAACACGGCATAGAAATGGTTCTTTCCCCCCATTCACTTTACGCTGTTTCTGAGGAGCTTCTTGTGGAGATAGCCAAAATAAGGGGCTACAGGGTCCAGATTCACCTTTCAGAAACGCTTGAAGAGGATATGCTGATAAAGGAAAAGCACGGGCTGCGCCCGGTTGAATATTTGAAGTCTGTAGGCCTTCTCAGGAAGGGGCTGATAGCAGCCCATGCGGTGCACCTGAACGATGAAGAAATACGCCAGCTCGCAACAGCAGGAGTGAATGTCGCCCACTGCCCTTCCTCAAATGCCAGGCTGGGGAGCGGGATAGCAAATATAAGCAAAATGGACGAGCTGAACATGAATGTAAGCCTGGGGACCGACGGCGCGGGAAGTTCGGAAGTCCTGGACATGTTCAATGAAATGAAGCTTGCAGTCATGCTGTCAAGGGCAAGCAGCGCAAACACCAGGATCAATGCCAGGAAGGCGCTGAAAATGGCCACCCTGAACGGGCACGGCGCCCTTGGGATACCCGCAGGCTATCTCGGGCAGGGCATGCTTGCCGATTTTATAGCCGTGGACCTGACCAGGACAAGGCCTTCCTGGGACACCGTTTCCTCTGTGGTTTACCAGGGGGGGCACCATACAGTAAAGGACGTCATAGTAGGCGGAAAGCTTGTCAAGGAAAACCACCGCCTGATTTTTGAAGACAAATTCGAAGAGCATAAATCAAAGCTTGAAGATTTTATGAGGGGGGCTTAAGGTGCAGCACATAATGGAGTTGCCGCAGATAGTTATAATAGGTGACGGGTCGTTTAACAGGGATAACATATCAAACATATTTAAATTAAAAAGCAGGGGGCTCATAATAACCGGCCCCCACGTGCTGAAAAAATTCGGCGGCGAAATCGAAAGCGCGCTTTCGGACTTTTCGTATGACACCGTAATCGTCAATGAGCCTACGTACGAGGAAGCCGAACGGGTGCTCGCCCAGGTTGGGGCTGCCAATCACCTTTTTGTGATTGGGATAGGTGGCGGAAAAACGCTGGACATAGCAAAGTACGTGGGCTTCAAGCTGGGCAGGCCGGTGCTCAGCGTGCCCACCAATGCCTCCAACGACGGGATAGCAAGCCCGTTTTCTTCATTGAGGGGAGGAAAATACCCATATTCGCTGAAGGTCAAGCCGCCGCTGGGCGTGGTTGCTGACGTATCTATAATAATGCAGGCGCCAGAGGGCCAGATCAACAGCGGGCTTGGGGACCTGATCGGCAAAATCACTTCAGTGAGGGACTGGCATCTCGCATGGAAGGAGAAGGGCGAATATTATGGCGGGTATGCGTCAAAACTTGCCCTGGAAAGCGCCAGGCATGCGCTTGCAAGCGCCGAAGGCATCGGCAGCCTCAAACTGGATTCTGTGAGGAACCTGCTGGAGGCGCTGATAAGCGCCGGCGTTGCAGGGGGCATTGCCGGGTCCAGCAGGCCGCTAAGCGGTAGCGAGCATCTCATAACGCATGCCTTGGATGTGCTTGCGCCGGGCCAGGGAATGCACGGCGAAAAGGTAGGGGTAAGCACAGTCTTTACTTCCTACCTTTACGGACTGAACTGGGGTAAAATAAAATCAAGCCTGAACAAGGCGGGCCTCCCAGTTTCCTATAAGGAGCTTGGCATCGACAGGAAAACAGCTGTAAAGGCAATAACCATGGCGCCAACATTGAGGCCCGAAAGGTACACCATACTGCATAAAATGGGACTGTCAGAAAGCAAAATCAACGAAATGCTTGACCGCCTGGAAATCTGATTGCATGCGATACGCTCAAATATAATCGCGCCGCACATAATGCTATGGAGAACACACTGGGTAGTTTTATAAAAAGCTCCGTTAACATGAAGCCGGTGCCCGTGATTGGGCTGGGAAGCGGGGCTGCCGCATACACCATAGCAAAGGCGCTTGGAATTGAGTTCAAAAGGCTGGGAGTCAAACCCGGAGCTGTGCCTTCGTCTTCCCAGATCAAGTTTCTGGTTTCGGATTATTACACCATGATAGAGCCCCCAGTTAGCGGCATCGACATAGTCATAGATGGCGCCGACGAAGTCAGCTCCACGAACAATTACATCATAAAGGGAGGCGGAGGAGCACTGACAAGGGAAAGGATAATATGGGAAATGGCGCGTGAAAGGCATGTATTTATCACAAAGGAAAAAATATCAAGAAAACTGTCGCATCCTCTGCCTGCTGAAGTGATTCCGTTTGCCATAAATCTGGTGCAGAAGAAGCTGGACGAACTGGGCCTGAAGTGGCAGCTCAGGAAGGACCAGAAGGGCTATCCAACGTTTACTGAAAACGGTAACATGATCATCGACATAGCTTATGCGAACCAAGACGATTTAAGGCCGGTGTATGAGAAGGTGAAGCTTCTGCCCGGAGTCGTTGATGCGGGGCTGTTCATTTACGATGTCCACCTGCACATCATTGAGCAGCAATGAGGCTTCTGCGTGATGGATAAACTTTTTTAACTTGCAATGGCATGATGTTGCAAAATGAGCGATGATGTTTTAAGCATTGACACAATCGCAAAGCTTGTACAGACCATAGTTGACCAGAAGGAGGGCCTGTCACCTGAAGTTTTGCTGGAATGGTATCAGATAATTCAGGAAGATTACCAGAAAATAGCGCCGGAAGAGTTCAGGGATAAATTCACCGTGATACAGGACCCCATATTGCCAATGAAATTTAAGGTTGATATATCAAAAAGGGCCATATCCTACCTTGTAAAGGCGATAGAAGATAACCTGCCGAAAATGCCAATAGCCACAAAGATATACTTCATGAAGGTTGAAGACACGATTCAGGAGAATTATAAAAGGGAAGGCACGAAATCCTGACAGGCAGGCCATGGCCGCTTTCACGCCCGCGCTTTTTGCAAAACCCGAATAATGACCAATACGTTTTTTAATTGCATAAATTTAACTCCATTAGGTTGAAGTCTATAACTTTTTACCCGAAAAACGTGTCATTAAAGGGGTCAAGCTTGATAAGCGGGTTTCACGGAATAGGCGCCACTGGCTACTGGACGGTCAAGTACCTGATCCAGAAGCTCAACCTGGAGAGGTGCTGCATTGTGGATTACAGCTATGGCGCTCCGGTTTCCACCCTAAACAACGGCAAAATAAGCACGCCTTATGAGATATACAGGAATGAAAGTTTGTCGCTGTTCAAGGTGGACGTCCCGCTGCAGAAGGAGCAGGAGGTTGAATTTTACAGGGAATTTGCTGAAAGCATAATAAAAAAGGGCGTTAAGGAGGCATTTCTCATAGGGGGGCTTGATTCATCCCTGAAAAACGACGACACGCTCTACAGGATAGCAGCCACGTCAAGCTTCAAAAAAAGGGGTGCCCTCAAGGATGCCAAGCCGCTGGAGGACGACCACATAATAGTGGGTCCCGTGGCCATACTGCTGAACTATTTTGAGATATTGAACTTCCCTGCCGCGGCTGTTCTGGTTTACGCTTCGTCTGACAGGATCGACCCGAGGGCTGCAGCAACTGCCGTGCAGGTAACCTCCGAATACTACAAGTTCAACGTGGACGTTGCACCGCTCATCAAGGGCGCGGAGACCATCGAGGCCGAGCTTCTTAAGGAAACTTCTCAGGGAGAATACAAGCCCAACACAAACATCTACACCTAGGTGAAATCCAATGCTGGCTGGAAAGCTTTTCAAGGTAAACACGCAGGAAGGGTTTCAGAGCCTGGCGGAAAAGCTGGCCTCTTTTAAGATTACGCAGGAGGACTTTGAAAGCAAAATCAACCTAACCACGGAGTTTTCGGTCGTTTCCGTAACTGAAAGCGACCTTGCGGGAACAATATACTGGGATAAAATTATCTACCTCGGAACCAAGGACGGCAAAAAGCCAAGCGTGTCCACCGTATCCATACCGGTATTTTTTAAAATGGTAAACGGAACCGTGTTCCTGTTCATACTTGCAAAGAAGCCCGTTGCAAATTACATGGCCAACGAAATAAGCAAGGCGCTTTTTATAAGGCCCGGGTTCGTGGTCGAGGCCAGGATCGAGCCCCCCGTGTTCCTGAACTACTATCAGCAGAGCCTTGACGAGACAAGGGTGGCTTACTTTGACCAGGTGGATATTCCCAACGTGAACGTGCTTGCATTATACGGGGACATGCTTTCGCAGACGGACCTGTTCAAGGAATACCAGGATCACGGCCTTCTCTGGTACATAGTGGTAAAGGCAAAGAACATAAGCCAGATAATAGGCCTGACCAGGAACTGCGTAATAACGATGTTCTCGAAGGGAACGCTTGAAGACCTTGTAGCTTATGCGTTTTCGGAAGTTGCCCCCCTGGTATTAGAGAACAGAAAGTGAGCGCGGTTTCATCCCTTCCCGAATCCATAAAATTCATAGACGGGTATCCGGCCCTGAAGATAGGGCGCTCGCGGGTCGCCATAGCTGACCTGCATGTTGGCTATGAACTTGCCGCAAGGGACAACGGGATACACATACCTGACATGCTCCCGAGATACAAGGAGCGGATTTCCTCGATAGCCGAGCTCAGCCAGGCGGAAGAGCTTTTGATAGTCGGCGACCTGAAGAACTCCATAATCACGCCTTCCATTGAGGAATCGCAGGAGCTGTTCAGGCTCATCTCCTTCATGAAGGAAAGGTTTACAGTGACCCTGATTCCGGGCAATCATGACGCGCTTATGGAGAAAATCCTCGGAAATGAAATAAAATTTGCGCCTTCCACTGGATTGATCCTGGAGGAGCAGGGGAAAAAAATAACCCTGCTTCACGGCCACGCAAGGCCTTCAAAGGCTGCTGGCGAATCAGACATAATCGTCATGGCCCACTTTCATTTTTTCATCAAGTACGCGGGCGGGAAGTATCCTGTCTGGCTCGTTGGCAGGTCAGGCGAAAAAACGCTGATACTGATGCCCCCGTTCAACGACCTCCTGCCAGGGTTTTCGATTAAAAATTTTGACATGCAAATTCCGTTCTTTAAGGTGAAGGTTGCTGACCTGGAGGCCATTACGCTTAACGGGTATGACATAGGCAGGGTGAGCAAGCTTGGCGCCGTTGAGGCTGAATTTGATTGAAAACAAAAATGTTTTTAAATGCACAATTCAATACAAAAACATATGAGCAATGATAAGGCACTGGGAGCGCTGATAATGGTTGTTAGCATAATCGTGATCTTCGTTTACGCCTACCTTGACGTCGCCTACCCGCTGATACTGCTTCAGGTAACCGCGTTTATTGCAGTGGCAGCAATACTTGGGGTGCTTGCATGGATCGGGTACACCCTGCTTACCACCCCTGCACCGAAACCAGTTGAAGACGCTCCACAGGAAGAACCAAGCCAAGAAAAGAAGGAAAACTGAAAAATGAAAAATTTTTCGATAATATACGACCCAAGGCTAAAGCATGTAGCCTCGCTGCTTTCAAATCTGACAGGCTCCGGCGCGTACCCTTCCTCTGCGTCATTCTCCTCGGGAGAACGGTTCATAGTGCTCTGGAGCTACATGGGCAAGGCAGCCGCTGAAACCGGAAAACTGAAAGGCGTCATAGATTCGCTGTCGTCCGTGGGTTATGTTGAGGCCCTGCTTCTGCTGCCCAGCCTTCACCAGAAGGATAATGACATCCAGGATTTTGAGAAGGAAATGTACAAAATAAATGAGGTGGGCAGGGTAATCTTCTTTGACCTCACCCCCATATCAAAGCTCGGCGTTACCGGAAAGCCAGCTATAAATTTGTCCGCGTTCCCCATACTCATAAGCAAATTCAAGCAGATGGGCATCAGAGCCAAAGTCATAACGTTCAACAACGAATTGCTGGTGCAGGGCAAGGTAATCGAAAATTCAATAGGAAAAAGCGAAAAGGACATTCTTATAATCGACAATTTCATCGAGGACCCGCCATCACTGAAGCCGGTTTTAATGACGTATTTTGAAAAACTGTATAACGTGTATGTGTTCTCGACCTACTTTGCGAACGACCCATCCCCCCTGTTCCCGATAGCCAACGTAATTTCAACAAACGCAATACCCTGGAACGGCGTGGAGGCCATAGACATAGCCCCCTCGATTGCGGAATTCATCAAGGCCGTTGCATGAAACCGCGGGGCAAAACCGTTTTATTTCTGCAGGTGCAATACAGGAAAATGCGCAGCAAATACCTGGCGATTGACCTTGGGGCTACCAACCTGAGGGTCGGCCTGTGGGACGGGAGGAGGATAACTGGGAGGGAAACGGCCAGCATGGTTGGCGCCGACGAACGGAGCATCATAGGGTTTTTGAAGAATTACACTTCCTCCCTGAGTTTTGAAAGCGTCGGTCTCGCTTCGGCCGGCCCCCTTGACCTGAAAAGGGGTACCATCAGGCCGATAAACTGGATCAACAGGGAAATTAACATAGTGAAGGAGCTGGAGGATAACCTTGGCGCAAAGACATACCTCCAGAACGATTGCGTTGCTTCGGTCCTGGCCGAGCTTGTTTTTGGCGCAGGGAAGGATGTAAATAACCTGCTGTACATAACAATGAGCACTGGAATTGGTGCAGGTGCGGTGGTTGACGGCCGCGTGCTGCTTGGCAAGGACGGGAACGCCCACGAAATAGGGCACCTGGTGGTCAACTATGATGATGATATACGCTGCGGATGCGGAGGCAAATCGCACTGGGAAGCTTACTGCGGAGGGGCCAATCTGCCAAAGTTTTTTAAAAAATACAGCGGGCTGGATGTTGCTGACCCCGCGCAGATATTTAAAATGGCAAGGGATGGTAACACCGCTGCCAGGGACTTTGTAACTCAGTGCGCGAAGATCAGCGCTGCAGGAATAGGGTCGGCCATAAACGCATATGACCCCGATATAGTTACGCTTGGCGGCTCGGTGTTCCTTAACAATTCAGACCTGCTTCTGGGCGAGATCATGGGCCAGGTCAAGCACTATATAGTGAACAGGATGCCCGCAATAATCCCCACGCCCCTTGGGCATGATGCGCCGCTGATAGGAGCAGGCATACTTGCAGGCAACGGTGGAACTCTGGGACGCGTTCCTAACCAAAATCCGTGACATCCTGCCTGCCGGCGGAATTGCATACCGCCTCGGCGAGCTCCCTTCCGCTTTTGCAGTAGAATATCTTCGAGTTTTTTCTGTCGTCCATGTATTCCGGGAATGCAACCCTGAGGTTGTCGGAACTCATTCCGGAATTGTGCAAAACGTAAACCGGTTTTCCCATGGAATATGCCATGGCCACTTCTATGATCGTGCCCGCGCCTCCCCCCAGGGCTACCAGCGCATCAGCCGACCTCACAAGCGGAACGGACCTGGCGCGGTACTCGAGCCCTGTTTTCACCTTCAAAACCCCAGGAGGCAGGCTTACGTTTTCGTTTTCAACAGGGAGCATCAGGATGACCGTCATGCCGCTCTTGACAGCTTCGTCCACCACAATCTTCATCAGCCCCCAGTAGCCCCCCAGGATCAGGACCGGGTTTTTGCATCTGAGGCTTTTTATAAATTCCACGCTTTCGCCGGCAGCCAAAGTGCCCGGATTTCCGCTGTGCGCAGCAACTGCTATTTGCATGCACTAGGGTATGTGGAAGGCCAGATAAATCATTATCTTTTCCTAAAACTCAGCTTTTGGGAAAAACTTTGCGTGAAATGCAGGACAAAAAAGGGCATAAATTTCCTAAAATTAATCAGCTTGCGAGTTTACGGAAAAACATTAACCGTTTAATATCCGGTGCGCCATTGCTAGTGCATGCTTATCAGCACCCCAAGGGTAGTGGTAACCGCTCCAGGGTCAAGCAGCGGAAAAACGCTTGCCACAATGGGCATAATTTACGGCCTCAGGAAAATGGGCTACAGGGTGCAGCCGTTCAAGATAGGCCCTGACTTCATAGACCCGTCGTATCTTGAAGCCGTGTCCGGGCTTCACGCGATAAACCTTGACCTCTGGGTTATGGGAAGGTCGGGGCTTCTCAATGCGTTTTCTGACGGATGCAAAAATTCCGACATGTGCGTAATTGAGGGAGTTATGGGCTACCTGGATGGCGCTTACACCGGGAGGGACAGGTTCTTTGGAAGCACGTACAGGATTTCAGGCATGATTCATTCAGGCACTATTGTCGTGATCGATGCTTCGAAGACGGCGCAGACGGCCCTCGCGACAGCCCTGGGAATAGCCGGGTTTTCAGGGGGAAAAATTGGGATCGTGCTTAACCGGGTGGCAGGCGAAGGGCACGCGGAATATGTCAGGAGGGCAATCAAAGGCTACAGTAACATTGTTTATGTTGGACACATATACGAAGACAGCTCCTTGATGCTTGAGGAAAGAAAGCTCGGGCTTGTTCCAACAGCCGAAAGGCACATTGATCATGCGAGTATCGGAAAAAAGGTTTCAGAGAACCTCGATATTAATGCCGTTCTGGGCCTGATGGACAAAACGCCGGTAAAGGTCAACGGCAGCCATCACCCCGGGAAAAGCGTCACGGCAAGGATATCTGTTGCATTTGACGATGCATTTAACTTCTATTACTGGGATTCGCTTGCCTCGCTGAGGGCAATGGGCGCAAAGATTGAATTTTTCAGCCCGGTCAATGACATACCCCCCTCGGACGGCACGGAAGGAATAATCATGGGTGGTGGGTTTCCTGAGCTGTTTGCCCGGGAGCTGGAAAAGTCAGGCCGCACCATCAGGTTCCTGAAAAACGCCTCTTCAAACGGCACGCCAATCCTGGCCGAATGCGGCGGCCTTATGTACCTTACGGAGGGGATTTATGACAAGGAAAAGTTCCGCAGGTGGGCAGGAGTCTTCGGTGCAAGGGTGAAATTGACCGACAGGCTAACGATCGGGTACACCGAGCTTGAGGCAAGAATGGATAACCCGATATCTTCAACAGGGCAGAAATTAAGGGGCCATGAATACCATTACTCAAACCTGGTTGAAATCTCGAAAGACCAGGGGGTTGCGATGAAGGTTCTCAGGGGCGTCGGGGTTGACGGGCAGAACGATGGCCTGCTGTCATACAGTTCAATTGGCACCTACTCCCACTTTCATCTGGGGTCCAGCGCCAGCGCGGCTAGAAGGTTCCTGGAATCATGCGCCAGTTCAGGCAGGAGATGAAAACTCCCTGTTCGCAGCCCTGACAGCCGATTCGATGTCAACCCTGGACCCGTAGTTGTTCATTGCAGCGGCCAGGGCCGCTATTGCCTGTATTACAAAGTCCTTTCTTGCCGTATACCCCATGTGGCCTATTCGCATCACCTTGCCGGCAAGCGGCCCCCAAGACCCCGCAAGCATTACGCCCAGCTTTTTCCAGGTAAAATCAAGAAGCAACATTGGGTCAAGGGGCGAGTAAAATGCGGTAACTGTCGGTGCTGCATATTTTATGTCTTTTACAAACGGCACAATGCCCATCGATTTCAGTGCGCTGATTGTTGCATTCCTGCTTTCTTCATGCCTCCTGTAGACGCTTTCAAGCCCTTCAGCGTATATCATGTCAATTGCGGTTTTCAGGGCCAGTATGTCATTGGCTGACGGCGTATATGGAAACATGCCCTTTCCCAGGTTTTCGTCCCACTTGTTTATGTTCATGTAATACCCCCCGTAGTTGACCCTTTTCATTTCTGCCTTCGCCCTGTCGCTCACTGCCACGATGGCCAGCCCCGGCGTTGAACTGAAGGCCTTCTGGCTTGCCATCAGGCATATATCGACCCCAAGGCTTTTGCAGTCGACAGGCACCCCCCCTACCGCAGAAACGGCGTCCACGATGAAAAGCGCGTCGCTTTGCTTTACAACTTTTGCCACATCCCCTATGGGATTTATCAGCCCTGCAGGCGTCTCAACATAAACAAACGTAACTGCCCTGTAATTCCTCAGGTCCGGCATTTTGCTTGCATCGACAGGCTCATCGTAAGGCCCGTTCACCGTCGTAACCTGGGCTCCATAACCCCTCGCAAGATCAGCGAACGATTCGCCGAAAACGCCGTTTGATATTGACAGGACTTTGTCGTCCCTTTTCACCGTATTGGCAATTGCCGCTTCAAGCCCAAGCATCCCCTCACCGCTCATCACATAAATGCTGCCGTCATGATTGATCATCTTCTTTATGCTTCCCGCAAGTTCATTGTAGAGGTTGAAGAACCCCTGGTCCAGATCCGGGTTGACGCTTTTTAGCATCGACGCCAGAACCTCGTTCGGTATTTCAGTGGGGCCCGGGGTCAATATCACCATTTAAATTTCACCGCCTAACAATGGTTTTGCCATCATAATTCCTTTACTCTGTCTTTGATCGTGAACCCTGTTTTCCTCTTCAGGTACAGGTTTCTGGCCGCAAAATATATGAACGCAACGGCAAACAAACCCGATACCACGAGCATTGAGGTGATGGACATGAACCCCAGCTGGGGGTAAATTATGTAGAAAGCGGCTATTACGGCATTTAGCAGAAAACCAATGGCTGAAGCTATCAGTATGCCGGGGTTCCTTTCCCTTTTAGCCTTTATCATCCCTGAAATCATGGAAAACATCCAGGTAACCTGCGTGGCGAAGACCACTGATACAAAGAACGGGCCTATGGATGGCATGAAAACTATCAGCACAAGCCATATCATTGAAATGAAGAGGTCAAACGCCAGTGAATAGATCGGGCTGTGGCTCCTGTCCTGCACTGTGGCTAGCTTTATCGGCAAAATGCCGTCCAGCGATTGCGCAAGGACAATTCTGCTGGAACCTATCATGATTGCAATCATGACCTGGAACATCGACACAGCGGCGCCAACTATCAGCACTGTGTAGAGTATGGGATTCGGGTTCAAAAATGCCATCAGCACTGTATAATATGGCGCGCCCACCGTTGCAAGCATGCCGGTCAGCCTGCCGCTGTACCACAGCTGGGACAGCTGGCTTAGCTGGGCATACCCCACAGCAGCCTTTAACCCAACCCATACAGCCACGACGTAAAACACGTTGAGCAGCACGGCTCCTACCATTGCAGCTGAATACTTTTTGCGGCTTTCCGACCCAGATATTTCCTCGTTATTCAAGACAGACCACATGCCATAGCCGACAGCGCCCCAGCTCAGGGACCACGTGCCGATGGTGTTCAGCCAGTTGATGCTGCCCAGGGAACCCAGGGAAGCTGCTGCGCTGATGACGTGATAGGAATCGTGCCCAAATAGAATGGCAAGCGCTGAAACGCCGCCTGCCACCATCAGGATGAATATCAGGTACTGGACTTTAACGTAGAATCTCAACCCCCTCATGGATATCAGGAACGCGATTGCAAGCAGAATCGCCGTCGCAAAAAACACGAAGTACCTGGAGTTCATGACCCCGTACATGCTTAAAAACACCCATGACCCGGTAAGTTTTGACATAAAATACAGGTAGGGCAGCAGCAGCGCGTCAACAATATAATACCCGAACCAGGCTATGAAGAAAAGCTGCCATAAAACCCATCCAGTAAACGTAAATACAAAGCCCACAACCGGGTGCATGGTCCTGCTCTGGAATATGTAGTCGCCGCCTGCCAGAGGGTAAGCCCTGCTCAGGTAAGAATATGTTATAAAGAAAGGCACCGCAACTATTGCCAGGAGCGCCGTTCCAAGCACAATGCTCCCGCCTGTGAAGGCAACCGGCTGGAAGATAAAAAGCAGGAACCACATCATCGAAAACAGCGAGATGGTGAGGGAATTGTAAATAAACACGTCCCTCATTTTCAGCGCCTTCACAAGCCCCGATGCGTTCCTTTTGAACATGGCTTGCCCATGCGAAAAACCATATTTAAATATTGGTTTATCTATAAATTAAATTAATATGTTCAAGTGCTATGTCTGCGGCCACGTCCAGGAAAACGGCGGCCGGTGTTCCGCCTGCGGCAACCTTACTGTCTATTATCCGCTCAAATATGAATTGAAAAAAATAAAAGCCACGGCAATGAGGGCCAATGGAATATGGAATTACAGGAACCTCCTCCCCCCGGTTGACAGGATTGTCAGCCTGGGTGAGGGAAGCACGCCGTTAATCTATTCCGAGAAGATAAGGGACGATTTAAAGGCCGGTTCTCTGATGATAAAAAACGAGTCAGTTAACCCGACCGGGTCATTCCTGGACAGGGGTTCCTCGGTTGCCATCAGTTACGCCATTTCCAGCAAATACAAGGGCATAAAGTGCTTTTCTTCCGGCAACCTGGGGGCTTCGCTGTCAGCTTATTCTGCAAAGGCAGGGATCCCCTGCTCCGTATATGCAACAAGAAAGCTGATAACTGGAAAGCTCTACCAGACAATGTGCTATGGCGCATCTGTAAATTTTTATGACAGCCTGCAGGATGCCGTCAGCGAATCCCAGCGGACGCTTGAGGGATTTTACACCACTGGCGAAAGCGACACGATATTTTTGTCGGGACTTAAGACAATAGCGTATGAAATATTTGAACAGACAACTAAACTGCCGGATTATATATTCGTAAGCGTGGGAGAGGGCGGGGCGCTGTCAATGATATATTCGGGACTTGTTGATTTAAAGGAAGCCGGCCTGATGGGCGAAATGCCAAGGCTCGTGGGCGTCAGGGTTAAAAATCAGAGCGCGGTGGCGGATGACCTGTTTGCGCAAAAAATAAACCTGAAGGCCGCCGAAAAGGCCCTGAATGAGACCGACGGATTTATGGTAGAAGTTGAAGATGATGAAATATTGAAGGCTACGGCTATGCTCGCGAAATCGGAGGGCCTGTTTGCAGAACCCTCCGCGGCTGTGGCCCTGGCAGGCCTTTACAGGTCTTCTGATGAAAGCAAAATTGACCAGAAAGCAAACATTCTTTATATATTGACCGGCACCGGCCTGAAAGACCCTGTGGCAATTGGCGCCCTGATTGACATAAGGCCAAAGCGGAACGTTGCCGAAGTTCAGCTCGGGAAAACAAAAAAGGCAATACTGGAAATCCTGTACAGCAAAAGGTCGCATGGCTATGAAATATGGAAGAAATTAAGGGAGTTTGAAATAAAGGATACCCTGCCGGCTGTCTACATAAGCCTCAGCGAATTGAAAAGGGATGGGCTTATAAAGGGTGAAAATTTCACGGTGAAAGGCCGCAACATTGTGCTCTATGAGCTTACCGATTCAGGGAAAAGAATAGCGGGCCTGCTGCTTTCCATGTAACAGGCATTAATAAAAAGTTAAATAATAATTCATTTAATGTATGTAACAATTTGCCATCCGTTAGACTGGAAAATGTATGGAAAAATTTCGGCAGCACGCAGGTGCTTAAGGGAATAGATCTAGAGATAAACGACGGGGAGTTTATGATTTTGCTTGGCCCCTCGGGGTCCGGCAAAACAACTGCGTTGAGGATAGTCGCGGGGCTCGAACGCCAGGATAAGGGCCATGTCTGGATAGGGGATAAATTGGTGGATGATTTAACACCAAGAGAAAGAAATATAGCAATGGTATTCCAGAACTACGCCCTGTACCCCCATAAGACCGTTTATGAAAACATAGAAATGCCGTTGAAGGCACGGAAAATTGATCGGGCTGATATAAAGTCACGGATAGAGGAAATATCAAAAACGCTGGAAATATCATCATTGCTGGAAAGATATCCAAGGCAATTGAGTGGCGGGCAGCAGCAGAGGGTTGCCCTGGCCAGGGCGCTTGTAAGGCATCCGCAGGCCTTCTTGCTGGACGAACCCCTTTCCAATCTGGATGCGAAGCTGCGCGTATCCGCCAGGTCATTTTTGAAGTCGCTGCAAAAGGAGCTTGGCGTTACCACGATTTATGTAACGCATGACCAGGCCGAGGCAATGGCAATGGCTGACAGGATCGCGCTGATTTCAGACGGCATAATACAGCAGCTGAGCGGCCCCGAAGATGTATACTTTTATCCAAAAAATACATTTGTGGCAAGTTTTCTTGGAAGCCCGCCAATAAACTTATTCAGCGGTGAGCTATCCGGGGGCAACCTGAAATTCTTAAACACAAATATTCATATTGGATTAAGCGAGCAGTTTAATGGGCACGTAGCTGTGGGAATAAGGCCTGAAGACATTTCAATTGCAAAGGATGGCATTCCGGCAAAAGTAATGGTGGTAGAACCGCTGGGCCATGAATACATAATAACGCTAAAATCAGGAAATGAGTTGTACAAGGCCAGAATATTCGGCAAACTCAGCATATCCATGAATGACGATATATATATAGCATTTGACCCTGGCAAGCTGTTGGTGTTTCTGGATAATAAAAGAATATGGCCGGTTAAGTGAATGATCAAACCGGGTTAAAAATCTACCTTGGCACCATGATTTAAGGCAATACCGGGGAGAACGCGTTAATGTAAAAAGTCCAATTGAAGGATGATTTACGCTGCCATGCCTGAATCCAAAAAATACATAAATTTAAACTAATCATTCAGCCTTTTATTGTTCCAAATCCGAGGCCCTTTACTATGTATTTTTGCAAAACAGCCGATATGATTATCACCGGAATGGACACAATGAGGCCAGCTGCAGCCAGCAGGGCGTAATTGATTGGATGCCCGGCGCCATAGGAAACCCCAATTGCTATAAACACGGTTGCAGTTTCAGTCCCGCGCGGTGGAAAATTAAATAGGTAAGGCGTTTCCCCAATTGTTAAAGCAAACATGAATTCTGTGTAGCTTGCCAGTATTGAGAAAAATGCAACCACTGCAAGGGCCGGCTTTACAATTGGAAGTATTATGCTAAAGAAGGCCCCCAGTTTGCTTTTCCCGTCTACGAGCGCGGCTTCATCAATCTCCTTGGGCACATCGCTGTAAAATCCGACAAGGATCCACGTTGCAAGGGGTATCGTAAAAATCGGATATATCAGCATCAGCGCCCACCATGTATTCAAAAGCCCAAGCCTGCCCACAAGCAGGTACAGCGGAATCAGGAAAACTATTGAAGGAATGGCGTAAATGTAAAGGTTCCAGGAAAGCAATTTTGTGCCGCCCAGCTTGTATCTTGCTATAGCATAAGATGCCGGTGCCGCTATCAATATTGTAATGCCTGCCACAACCGGAGCTATCACCAGGCTGCTCGCCAGATAGCCTGCTCCCTGATATATTGCCTTGACAAAATTGTCCAATCCTATGTCTGTAACTGGCGGCAAAAGCGTGGTCACTATCCCTGTTGTGTTTAAGCTTGTAATAATTGCCCACAGAAACGGGAAGAATGATATGATTGATGCTACTATCAGTATGAAATAGGCAAGAATTTTTGAAATGCCAGGGGGTATATTGAACGAAGGCAAGCGTATTCCCAGTTTGAACCTTTTTACACTGTTTGATGCCTCCTTCAGCCCCAGGCGTTCCCTTAACCCCACCCTGTTTATAAAAAACATGGCCACGACTGTGGCTATTAAAGTTATGATTATAATTGCGGCCATGGCTACGCCCTGAAAGCCGGGGATGAACGCGAATTCATACGAAAAGTAAGTCAAGAGCGAATTTGCCGGATTGAAGCCGCCCTGATCAATCACGTATATAATGTCAAAAACCCTAAATGAGTTGATCAACGCCATTAAAAATGAAACTGCAAATGCCGGAAGTATCATCGGCATTGTTATTTCACTGAAAATCTGGGACGTTGATAGCCCGTCAATTTTAGCTGCTTCCTTTAATTGCTGGGGTATTGATTGCACTCCAGCCAGTATCAACAGGAAAATAAACGGGATGCTTTGCCACACTGAAATTACTATCAGGCTTGGCAGGGCAAGCCTGGGATTAGCTAGCCATCCTATGTTGCCAAATCCTATTCTGCTCAGCAGATAGTCCACCGGGCCTATATATGGGGCAAGTATTACCTCCCATATTGCCCCAACCACCACGGCTGGTAAGATCATGGGCGACATTAGAATTGTTGTGATTACTGATTTTCCCCTGCTTATTCTTTCCAGGCTCAATGCCAGGATCAGTCCTGACAGCATGTCAATTACAACAACAGCGAACACGAAAATCAAAGTATTTATGAAAGTTTGCCTGAAAAATACGTTTGAAATTAGTGTTTGGTAGTTTTGTAACCCAACCAATCCTTTAAATTCATACAGCAATCCAACTTTTGAAAAGCTCAAAATGACAGATTCAACCATCGGATAAGCGGTAAATATCAATAAATAAAAAATAAGGGGAAGGGCCAACAGTATTGCAGCGTACTTGTCAGCCCATCTGGTATTCACTGATTATCATCTCTACACTGCATGTGACCATTCAGTTGCGGCTGTCTGTAATGCTGATAATGGATTTGTCGTAACTCCTGTCAAATAGTTGTTTATAGCATAATTGAATTCAGGAACCAAGACTGTTGAAGATATCGACAGAAGCGGTGGATTTGCATTTGCAACCAATGTGCCCTGGTACTCTGTTTGAATAAATCCGGATATGGTAGCATTTGTTTCCAGGATCTTAAGCGCACTGAGTTCAGTTGGTACAAAGCCGCCGGCATAATATGCCTTTATGGCTTCATTGTTTGTGGTAAGAAATTCTAGGAACTGGAAAGCGGCTGTTTTGTTTGAGGCGTACTTGGCTATTCCCATAATGCTTCCTCCTGCTTCGCTGTAGCCTCCAGGCAACAGCGCAACACCCACATTTCCTCCAATTGCTGGTGAAGTTGTGGTGCTGTTAAATGTGGTTCCGTATTCAGTCCACCCCAGATCCATCGCGGCATGTCCAGTTTCAAACACAGATTCCAGTGTACTGTAATCTATTATTTCGATATTTGGAGATGGATCGCCGTACTGTATCAGTGCCTTATATGTTTCCAATGCAGCTGCGCCTGCCGCATTTGCGAAGTCAGGCTGGCCGGCTGTATTGAACAGGATGCCATATCCCGGAAGGCCGCTGGACGTCCCGCCGTTGAGTGTGGAATTGGAGCGGTACCACCAGTAAAATATTGCTGGAAACGCGTCAATCATGCCGTGCGTTGGATTGTCATCTATAAGCATCCCGTATTGGGTGACGTGATTGGAGGTGAGGAACTGGTCTGCCCATATCACTTCTGTCCAGTTTGTCCATTCGTTGGGATTAAACGGAACATGATAAATTGATTGAAATTCTGATGCAAGGGTGGCGTTGTCAAATATGCTCTTCAAATAGTATAGATTGTATATGCTGGTATCGATTGGAAAGCCTATAACAGTGGTTGTTTTTGAAGTTAAATTATAGTATTCGCCTCCCGAAGCCAGCATGCCTGAAGCGAAGTTGGAGAGGTTATAGTTATCCGCTGATATAAACGAATTGAGAGGTGTGACATATGGTGCTATAGGGCCAGAAGACGTGGGACTCCACGTAAATATATCATATGATGATGCGTTAGCCTGTGATTCAGCAACTTCTTCTTTCTCTAGATAACTTGAAAATGTGGCTATTATTAGGTTTATTTTCACATTGGGATGAAGCGCCATATAATCATTAGCAGCTGTTTCAACATTTTGCTGGTTCCATCCACCAACCACAACAACATTTAACGTGGTCACGGATGGAGTAGGTGTTGGAGTTGGCTTTGGCGGAATGGTGCTCAAATAATAGTAGTATCCGCCTGCGCCAGCTATTATGACAATTATTACGACAATCAATGCAATCGCAATTTTACCTATGCTTTTTCTTTTTTGCATCGAAATTATATTATTGTTTTTGTATTTAAATTTTGCTAACGGCCTGAGAGGGCACCCTTCAGGCCAACCCCATAATGCTTGGGTGTTTAGAAACAACGCTTCAGCCAGATGAGGAAAATGTTGACGCCGATAAATATTTATTAACAGTAAAATATTTTATATATTTATGTTCACGTTATATCAGTTAGTTGCTGATATACCGTCCACAATCATAATGATTGTATGGGTACTGGCTGTCATCTATATTATAGCAAAGCTGTTTTACAACATCGCTGTGTCTCACGGATATTCTTCCCAATCCGGGGCTTATTTCGGCAGGAAGGTCATACACCTGCTGGCAGGCGGGGTCGTGGCAATACTTTTGCCTTATCTGTTTCACGAGCCTGTTTTGCCGTTGATAATGGCAGCCATGCTCAGCGCATTCCTGTACCTGCCGCACAGGAACGGCAAGCTCATGTACTGGTTTCAGGATCCCAGTAATGAATATGAAGTGCACTTTACAATAATGTGGGGGCTCCTTGTATTTTTCACCTGGTTCATAGACAGCACCTTCCTGCTGGCTGTGGTCCCCATACTGTTTATGGCGTGGGGTGACGGCGTTACAGGCATAGTCCGCAATTTCATCTACAAGAAAAGGGTAAAGGGCTGGCAGGGAAGCGTGGCCATGTTAGTTGTCAGCGTTCCGATAGGCATGCTTTACGGCTGGGCCGGTATAATTGCTGCAGTGCTGGCAACGCTGGCTGAAAAGCAGGGATATATTGACGATAATATCACGGTTCCGCTTGTGGCAATTGCAGTGCTGTTACTTGCTCACTTTTTTGTTCCGGGTTTGACGGCAAGCCTCTGGTGAACTGCAGTTACGCCGGCCAACTTAGCGATAAGGTTATATACACTGGTACTGGATGTTAAGTTGGTTGAATAAAGATGGACTATGTATACGCTGCTTTATTTCTTCATAGCGCAGGTAAAGAGATATCCGAGGAAAATTTAAAGAAGGTTGCCCAAGCTGCAGGCGTCGAAGAGGATGACGTTAAAGTGAAAGCTCTTGTTGCGGCACTCAAGCAGGTTAACATTGATGATGTGTTAAAGAGCGCAACTGCAGCACCGGCTGCTCCAGCACAGCAACAGGCTCCACAGCCAGCACAGCAACAGGCTCCGGCAGAAACCAAGGAAGAAGAAAAGAAAGGCGGAGAAGCTATCGAAGGCCTATCTGCCCTGTTCGGCTAGATATTCTTTAGCATCATTTGCAGAATAAAACGTTATGATTATTTTTATCTGGTTATCCCCGCTCAGTTTGATCAGGTTCCTGACCAGTTCCTGCTTGTCAATCCTGATGTAGATTTTATTGCGCTCGATGCCCTCCATTATCCTTGAATATATGTCGCCCTTTTCGAAGGCGCCCATTTTGGACAACAGGCTTGTTGTCTCTTCGTCGGTGCCGGGTCCCTCAACCTTCAGGTTGATCTTCTTAATGGATGTCCCGTAGTGACCCTGCAGATCTTCCTCCTGGATTGAGGCACGGGGGATCAAATTTTTAATTGCCGCTTCTATTTTTTGCCGGTCCTCTGTTTCATGTACAAAAGCGGCAGCCTCAATTGTCCTGACTTTGCCCCTCAAATTATTTTTTCACCGCCAAATTAAAGGGCTTGGACAGGTGCCTCCTTGCCCTGGACGGGACTTCGTAAACGCCTGCTGTTATGACCCTTTTTTCCGGCTTGAATTCCTTTGGGCCAGTCATGCGGTATCTGCATTTAGGGCATTGATAACCTTTTTCTTTGCCCTCGGATTTCATCCTGTGCCCGCAAACGGGGCAAACCGGATTGGAAAGCCTGCCGTACTGCGCCACTTCCAGAACTTCAATCTTCTCAAGATTAAGGGTTTCCGGTTCGCCGTCCTTGGGGTTGTACGACCCGTAAACCCTCACCCTGTCTCCCGGCCTGAGCTGCATTATTATGTTTCTAAACTGCTTTGTGGGTTCGTATGCAGCCAGCCTTAGCTCCCTTCCATTTTTTTCTATATATAAAAACGTGTGACCGCCCGTTTCCGTTTTGGGCAAGTTCTTGACTGTCGCTTCGATGGTCACTGAAGTATATGGCTCTATTTGCTCTATGCCTGCCACCGGAATAATGTGGTCGTCCGTTGCCTGATTGGTTTTATAAATCCTGTAACCGGCCACGCGTTCCTCGAATTTCAATGATTTTAAAGCCGTTTCCAGGCACTGGTAATCGATTGCCCTTATGCCCACAAGTACCGGGCACGGGGTGTGAGGCGCTATCTTGATTTCGCTGCTGGTATAATCATAGTTGTCAAAGGTGCAGCTTCTGGTCTGCATGTCCATCTTTATCACGCTTTCCCTGTCCACAATCCTGGGTTTTCCCCACATGCCTTCTGACCTGTAAGCAATGATTTCATACGTGTATCCCGACGGAAAATCATATCCCAGCGCAGCCATTGCACCCACCATGCCCCTGGGGCCGTTTATTGCCATGCCTGCAATATCGTGTTTTTTCATCAACCTGATTGCAGACTCCACACTCAGCATCCTCTTTACGGCGCTCCTGGAAAATTCAACAATATCCACCGGAACATCCCTGCCCTTAAGCATCAAAACTGCGGGATTGGTCCTTGGATGGCTTATTTCTGACAATTTCAATACTATATCTGTCGCAACATCAAAGTGCTTTCTTTCATCGCCCGCATTAACTGCAAATGTTGCAGAAAGTGCAGCATTCCCCCTGGTTTTATACGGGCAGGAAGGATTAAGCCTGACCAGGTTCGGGAAGCCGTAAAGTTTACCGCCTTTTTCCCCTACCGCCTGGATTATTTTGTGCATAACATAGGTCGTGCACATACCATCCGGTGAATCTGTGTCGTCAACCCCGATTTTTATAAAGGAACTGCTGTCCTGCAACCTTGCTTTATTAAGAAAATGATACTTTTAAAATGTTCTCACATTTTGACAGCAGCTTTATCTTGGAAATCGAGCCCTCGACCTGCAGCTCCTTTACATTTATTATCCGCTCAATGTACCTGTCGAGTATTTCGTCTGTAATCCTGCTCAATTTTAAGGAATCTATGTCCCTCAACAGTATCCTTTTGTTTTCCTTTTTTATTTCTTCGCCGCTCAGGCTGATGTCCTTTATGTTTTCAACTATTATGGCGTTTGATTCGTTTACCCCCAGCTGAAATGATTTTGAGATCTCTTCAAACCCCTGGGCGCTTGAAACAAGGGTTTCATATGCCTTGTTTGTTATATCGCCCATCGTCTTTCCGCTCTGGTAAGCCAGCCCCTTTACCTTTTTGAACAGGTCGCTCCTTACGCCCTTTATGGTAACGGTTTTTTCGTCTTCCTCGCTAGTCATACCAGTAAAGCTGGTTAAACTTATTTATAAAGTTTTACTAATAATCCTTCCCGCGTGTATCTTTTTTTGTTAAATACAAAGGAAAAATTTCGCATGTTCGCACAAATATTATAAGCTGCAATTAACAGATAACAAATATGGTTAGCAAAGAGCTTATCAGGTCAAACCTGATAACCGTAAATGAAGAAAGCACCGTATCACAAATCCAGAACCTCTTTAAATACCAGAGAAACCTTGTGGTTTTAAACGGCCAGAAGTATTCCGGCATAATAAGCGAATCACTTGCCTACAGGCTGAATTCCGACCTTTCCGCCATCAAAGTGAAAAATATAATGCAGAAGGCGCCCAGAATAACCGGGGACGAGCCTCCGGAACAGGTAGCCAAATTGATGGTTGAAAGCGGCTTCAAGCTGATACCGGTGACAGACCAAGCAGGCGCGTTCGTGGGCGGCGTTCTGGCCGACGACCTGATAAAGTCCTTCCTGAACGAATTAAAAAAAGTAAATGTAAAAACTGTAATGACCCCCAACCCCGTTAAAATAACCGTTGAATCTACGGTGGGACAGGGGCTGGCGCTTATGAGAAAGCAGGGGGTTGCCAGGCTGCTTGTTATGGACGGCAGCAAAATAGCCGGGATAGTTTCACTGCACGACATTGTTGAAAAGGTGATAAAATCCGGCTTTAAGCAAAGAAGGGACAAAAGGCTGGGTGAATATAAGTACATGGCTGACCAGAGCATAAAGAGCATCATGAGTGCGGACGTAAAGGCATTAAATCACGACGCAAATGCGGCAAGGGCGTTTGAACTTATGATGGAAAATTCATTTTCATCAGTTCCGGTTATTGAAAACGGCCAGCTTGCCGGCATAGTTACAAAGGAGGATATACTGAAGCAGATAGCCTCCAGAACCGAGCGGGGGCCGACGGTTTTTGTTCAGATAAGCACAAAAAACGACATGCGCAGCATTGACTTTGACAAGGAAATTATAAGCGAAAAGGTGAAAGGGCTTGTCAGAAAATATGCAAAATTTCTGGACAATTCAACAATTACATTTTACATAAGGAACAGCGAACTGACTAGCAGAGGTAGGATTCACTTCGAAGTGAGGCTTCAGGTTGTCGGGCCCAACTATAAAAATTCAATAATAGGCGAAGGCTGGGGTTTGAGAAGCGCGGTTATAAATGCGGTAAGCAACCTGGAAAGGCTGCTGCAAAAAGAAAAGGAAACAATGCCCCGCACCGGCGAGGAGTTCGTTAGGCTGCTGAACCAAATCCTATAATGACCAAGGGCACAGATTTTATGGCCTGGACGAAAAAGACCAGTTCTGTCCGGCCTTCCTCTTTAAAACCATCCTTTTTTGATATTTTCCCTTTAACGTCAATCTTGGCGGCGAATTATGCCTTTCCCTACCCTGAAGCTTCGGCGTCTGTCCCCTGACTTTTCCCGCTTTTGTTATACTGCCGTGTGTTGGCATGCCCGTAATAGCAATCCGGCCTTTAAATAAGCTTTTCTGACAGTTTAAAATAATCGGCCTGTAATAAAATGTAATCAAGACGCCATGACGTTTCAAGATAACAAAGTAAATCACGTTAACCCTTATTTGACAGCGGCTTTCTGCAAAAAAGTTTATAATACCTGTTTTTATTACAAATAATATGTCATACGATTATGCGAGGATAAAGCTGAAAATAGGTGTAAATGAGATCGAATTGAGCGGGCAAAAAGCGGACATGGAGTTCCTAAGCGCACTTGCAATGAAAATGTTTGACGAAGCATCAAGCGCACCTAACAGTGCGCAAAACGAGCAGCGCGCCAGCCAGGCTGAATTAAATGCCGCTGATAAGGGCTATCCTGCTGAAAGCGGGAAAGTTTCAGACAGAATTGAACAGCTGCCCCAGGTTTCGCTTGAACCAAATGGCTCTCTTCCGATAAACATACTCCGGCTGTTTTCTGCTGAATGGGGTAAAAAGCCCAGGAGGCTTGCGGAGGTCAAGGAAATTCTGGACAACTATGGAATGGTGTATCCCAAGCAGACAGTTGCTGTTACCCTATTGAGGCTTGCAAAGGAGGGCAAAATAAGAAGGTTTAAAAGCGAAAGAGGGGAATACGTGTACGTAAGTTCAGCGACGGTGACTGTAAGCCAATTGATCAAACAGGGTGAAATATAATATGAGCGAAAACCAGGTTAGGGTTGATGTTGAATATGGTTCCCTGAAGGCTTCATTTGCCGGCGATGCAAATTCAATATATGAAGCTGTTAACAGATTCCTGGCAAAAAATTTGCCAGAACTGGACCTTGCCCAGAAAATACACCTTAGATATGATTCAAAGGACCTGATCGAGAAGTTTGGCAATTTTATAAGGATTACAGAGGAAGGGCCCCGGGTGGTTATGGCTGAAGGCTTCAGCCTGAAGCAGAAAATAGGGCTTCAGCTTGCAGCTGCCAAGCTTTCATACCTGTTATCTTCAATGCAGGCTCCAGGCCTCAGCATACAGGAAATATCCTCGGACCTGGGCGTTTCGTCAAAATCAGTAAGTTCAAGGCTGAGTGAACTTGTGAAAGAGGGCCATGCTGAAAGGATAAGCAATGAAGTGGGCAACCTGTACATGATTACGACAACAGGCATCATGTGGCTTGCCGAAAACTTAAAGCAGAAGTCGTCACAGTGACCTGTTTTCTGCTGATTTCATTGAATTGATTATCGCTGATCTTAGGACCTGCACATTAAAATTGTTTTTTGCTGAAATTTCCACCGAGCTGCTGATTTCGTCGTCCTGAAATTTGTACGTATCCTTCCTCTTGTCAACCTTGTTCAGCACCACCGTTACCCTTGAAAGGGGCACCCCCAGTTCCTTGAGCACGTTAACGCTTGCCCTGTACTTCCTGTAAAATTCATTTTCGGGCAGGCTGTAGTCAGTCACCAGCAAAACAAGGTCCGAATAGGTTATCTCCTCGAGAGTTGATTTAAATGAGTCGATCATGTAATGCGGAAGCCTTTCTATAAATCCCACCGTGTCGCTTATGTAGGCGCCGTTTATTCCGTTTATCGTTCTGAGCGTGGTTGTAAGCGTGGTAAAGTATTTTCCTGTAACGGGCTTCTCCTGGTCTGACATCAGGTTGAAGATCGTGGTTTTGCCTGCGCCCGTATATCCAGCCAGTGAAACCAGAAAAAAATCCCCCTCCTGCCTTTTTTCCATCTGTATTTCCTTTCTAGTCCTAAATTCGTCAAGCTTCCTTGATATTTCGTGCATCTGCCTCCTGAGGCTCCTGACGTATTTGTCAGCTTCATATGCCCCGTACCCAAACATTCCGGTCTGTTCGCCCTGTCTCCTGATCCTCACCATGTCCTTCACTCTCGGTATTTCATATGTCAATTCCGCAAGCTTGACCTGAAGCTTGGCTTCCGCGGTTGAAGCCCTGTTTTCAAAAATATCCAGTATAAGCTTGTTCCTGTCTATGACCCTGATTCCGTCAAAGAACTTTGAAAGTTCATAGGCCTGGGACGCTTTTATATGCTCGTCTACAAGAATAAAAGCCGCATCCAGCTGCTGTATCTGTTCCTTTATGGAAGTGGCCTTGCCCGAAGGCAAACCCAGCTTTCCATTCCCAAATTTTTTGGATGTAAATATTGCAATTGGCGAGTAGCCTGCGCTCTGCACAAGCTCCCAGGCTTCCTGCTTGCAAAATTCGTTTGGGTAAGTTATTATGGCCATTCGCTCATCCATTTTATTTCCATGCCCCTGCAAAGTTTACCATTGGACGGCCCCCCTGAAAAAAAGCCGTTAACCTATCCGCGAAATTCTGCACCGGGCCCAAATGCAATCCTTTAATCATCAAGTTTTATAAATCATGCCTGATATTATATTTTCTGTAAATTTTAACTTCCATCATGCTGAGGGGCGAGTCAGCTTGATTTTTAATGATGTTTCAAGCTTCCTTATTGTCTGGTAATCCGGGATTATTTTCTGCTGCTCAATCTTTGCAAGCAACGATGGCTTGACACCGCACTTTATTCCGAATTTCTCCTGGGTCAATCCCATACCTTCCCTGATGCCCCTTATTATCTGCCCGTAGTTGTCGACTATTTCATACTCAGGTATGTCCTGGCTGGTTTTTTTCGCCTTGTCCACGTGTTTTTCCCTTGGCGGGTTAACTGAATCTGCAGGTTTGCCGTATTTTGCGCAGCTTTCGCACACGGTCATGTAGGCCCCTTCAACGTAAATCCTGTATGGTTTACCCATTATGGTTTTGCCACATAATTCGCAAATCATTCATGGCAATTGCCTCGCCATCGTCTTTAAACTTTTCCCATAGTTGCTGCATTGGTTTTAAAAGTTTTTTAATTGTAATATTCAAGCTAATTGTGTTATGGAATTAAGCGTCATGAAATTCAGCAGCAGCGCCCTAAAAAACGGCGGCTATATCAAAGCGGCCGAAATCATGGGCGAAAGGTCAAAGCACGGCAAAGCCGTTGGCATAATTTCTTCGGTAAAGGGGTCCGTGGATTTACTCAATGAAGCGTCAAACCTTGCAGCTGCAGGCAAGCTCGAGGATTCGGCGTCCAGGGTCAGCGAGCTCTATGGGCTTTACCTGGAGGAGGTGAATAAAAACGGATACGGGGGCGGAAATAAGCTGGCGGAACTGAGGGATGAGCTTCTTAACTTATTAAGAACGATATCGGTTCTTGGCGAGATAACCCCGTCAATAAAAGACCGTGTAATTTCCTATGCTGAATCGTTTTCTATTGAGACGTTCAAAACAGCAGCAGGGTCAATCGGGATTGCCGTTGATGCAAGAAGCGGGGGGGATTGGGGCATAATTACTGATGACGAATACGGATCAGCCAGTCCGCTTTATAATTCGTCTTACCAGGCAATAAAAAATGCCGTAAACCATGCCGGGGAAAACAGGGTGCTTGTAGTCGGCGGGCTGACAGGAAAAACAAGGGACGGCAGGGTTACATATATGGGGAAGGGCAGTTCTGATATGGTAGCCGCCACATTTGCCGTAACCCTGAATGCGGATACCCTTGAAGTTTGGAGCAACGTTGACGGTTTAATGACAGCTGACCCCCGCTTTATATCAAACGCAAAACCCATATCGCGCCTTTCGTATAATGAAGCAAGGGAACTGCTGTCGTTCAATTCCGAGCTCTTTTCCCCGGTTAGCCTGGACCTGCTTTCAAAGCAGGGCATCAAAATCAACATAAAGAATGTAAACAACAGGGATCTGCCGGGAACGCTGATAGCCCGCGATTCCCAGATATCGCCGAACGTGGCCAAGGCCGTTGCGTATATAGACCAAATATCCATCATAACGCTTGAAGGGGTTAACATCCAGAAGCTTGTGCCCAGAATACTGGCCAGGATGATCGAGCATGGCATAGAAATAAGGATGATGTCCTTGAGCGCATCAGCAACCGAGCTGAGCATAATAGTGCCTGCATGCGCGCTGAACAGGTGCAAAAGCATAATAGAGTTTGAGTTCCTTGGAAAGGACATAAACGATTATCATGCCGTAAACAGCGCATGCGCAATTTCAATTGTGGGCGAAGGCATGAAGGGCACCCCAGGCGTTGCTGCCAAACTTTTTAACTCTGTTGCAAGAAATTCAATTAACGTGCTCATGATAACCCAGGGTTCCAGCGAGCTGAACATCGGGTTTGTTGTTGAATCCTCTTCATGCATTAAGGCACTGAAATCCGTGCACTCGGAATTTATTGAATCAAGCTGAAATTTCAGATTGTAACAGGGTGAAACCTTTCCTCCATACTCCCCCCGTAAAACTTCCCGACAATGGGCATCCTGTAGCCGCATCTGGGACACCTGCTGTTTTTGTCCAGATTCCATTCCAGAATTTCAAATCCGTCGCGCTTTATCAGTTCCGTGCCGCATTTCGGGCAGTAGGTGCTTTCATATTTACTGCCGGGCACATTCCCAATATACACAAAGTTAAGGCCCTGCTCTTTGGCTGCCTTATAATGCCTTTCAAGGTCAGCCATCGGGGTGGGTGGAAGCCAGTCCATTTTATAATCCGGGTGAAACCTCAGGAAATGCAGGGGCACGTCCGGTCCAAGGTTGTCGACAATCCATTTTGAGAGCTTTTTAGCGTCCTCAAGATGGTTCCCCACCTGCGGGACCACCAGGTCCGTTATTTCAACATGCACGCCCGACTTGTGGAGCTCTGAAATGGTTTCAAATATTGGTCCCGGGTCCGGCACAGCCGCGTATTTTCTGAGAAATTCCTTGTTGGCGTTTCCCTTTATATCCACCGTAATTGCGTCCAGGAACGTTTTCATCATGCCTATTCCGTCTTCCGTGGCATACCCGTTGCTTACAAAAACGCTGAACAATCCCCTTTTTCTGGCTTCAAGCCCTGCATCCCTGACATATTCCAGGTAAATGAGAGGCTCGTTGTAGGTGAATGCAAGCCCCTCTGCGCCGTATCTAAGTGCAATGTTCACCAGCTCTTCAGGCTGCACTTCAACTCCGGAAATGTTTCTTCTCTGGCTAAGGTCATAATTCTGGCAATAGAGGCACATCCACGAGCATCCAGTTGTGCCCATGCTTAACACCTTGCTGCCCGGGTTGAAATGCATAAACGGTTTTTTCTCGATGGGGTCCATGTGTATGGCTTCAACCGTGCCGTAGTTCAAAAGGTAAAGCTGGCCGTTTATTAATTTCCTTACGCCGCAGAAACCTATTTGACCGTTCTTTAAGCGGCAATTTCTGGCGCAGGCTGTACAAACCACCCTGTCGCCTGCTGCCTGGAAAAGTTCAGCTTTTTTTATCAATGATAAACACACCCGCAGGTGCAATATACATTTTGCTGAAATTTAATGGCCGGCTTCAACCATCTGGTTAATTGCCTGCTCCAGATCCGGGTCAATCCTGTCCATGCTGTTCATATTAACCCCTATGATGCTTTGCACAAGCTGAATGTCGGAGTTTATTGCCATTGCGCGCTTTAAAATTTCCTTTGCGGTCTCTACGTTGCACCTCTGGTAGTGCACCATTGCGGCGCAAAATTGTATTGAAACCCTTATGCTGTCCTTCACCTTCTGGTCCTTTTCCCTTTTCCAGCGCTCCTCAAGCGATTCATGGGCTTCCCAGAACCTCCTTTGCGCCAGATAAGACCTGTAATCCGGGTTTACCTCTTCGTTTACGTTTACTGTTTGAATTATTTTTTCTTTGATTTCAGCTTTGATTTTATCCGTGTCGCAGGCGTCATCAGAAAACAGGTCAACCTCAATGTGATTTGTGTCAACTCTTACATCGTTTATGGCATTAATTATGCTCTTTAGTTTCTCCTTAATGGCCTTTGCTTCGCACCTGCCCTTTTTGCCCCGGTTTTCAAATATAATCAGAAGCCTCAATCTGCCCACTTGCATTCAATCCCTGTGGCAGCATGATTTCAAGTCTGTTGTTTTTTGGCAAATTGCGCATCTTTCACTGCGGTATATTTACCGGGCTCTGCTTTTTGATGTCGATTATCTGGAACGATTCAAAACTTCCGATTCCGTTTATGCCTGTTATCCGCTTCATTTTTTCAAGCATATCCTTGTTATCCCTGGCCTCCATCATGATGATCATGTCGTATGAACCGACGGTCAAAAATATGTTCGTAACATAATCTTCGTTGCCTATGCTTTTTGCAAGTTCGTCAACGTCATACCCCGGCTTCACCTTTGCGCCTATAACGTACATGTTTATGTTCAGCAGGTTGGAGTTGAGCAGCGGTACAAAGGACAAAATTATCCCGCTGTCTATCATTCGGTTGATCCTCTTGCTTACAGTGGAAGTGGACAGATTAAGATAATTTGCTATCTTCCTGTAGGAAAGCCTGCAATCCCCCGTAAGGCACCGAAGGATTTTTGAATCCACCTCGTCAAGTTCTTCCATAATCATTATAATAACAGGTGCCCCTTTTATATCTTTGTCATATTTTTAAAAATTTTTGACGATATACGATAGGAACGCCGCCTTTTGCCCGGAACTTTTTCACTTTTTGCTGCCAAATATGTTGTGCTTTTCTATTAGGCTGTCCGCTCGGGCGTGCAGCTCGTTCAGCGAGATGTCTTCGTTTACTATCATCAGGTCTGAAAGCGCTATCACTGTGCCTATTCCAAGCTCCAGTTCCAGCTTGTCCCTTTCCCTGAAGTCTTCTATTTTATGCGGGTCGTCAGTCCTTCCCCTCTTTGACAGAAATTCGTATCTCCTGGCCTGGCTTGCATGAACTGCAAGCAGTATCACTTTGAAATTGCTTGAAAAAAGCTCCACTTCGTGCATTGACCTTATCCCATCTATTATCACGTTTTCCAGGCCCATTCCTATCATCTTTTCCAGCGTCAGCTTCGCAACAATGTCCTTCCCCCCGGCTTCCCTTAATTCTTTCACAACCATCTTTTGCCCTTCCTTCCCTGCCCCGTATCCCATTTCTTTTGCCTTTTCCCTTATTATGTCCCCCATTGCAAGCGCTTTTATCCCTCTGGATGAAATATGCTTGGCAACTGTAGTTTTACCTGCTCCAGGCATGCCCGTTATTCCCAGAATAATCCGGTCGCTCAACCCTAAGCCTACTTTGATTGACCGTATTTTAACCCTGCGTTTTTACGATGAATTTTCGCATCAGCCCAGAGAGTTCCTGATAGCAGCCATCTCCGATATTGCCATTTTAACTTCTGAATCCTTTTTTTCTATCAAGGCTGTCAGCGCCAGGCTTGAAAACAGCCTGTGCTTTACCGTGTCGTACTGATGGTTGGGCACCTTTACGTCAATCTGGTTTTCCATAAATAAAACGTCCTGCTTGACAAGTTCTATTATCCTTTCATCCAGGTTAAAGCCGCTTTTCAGCATTTCCAGCGAATCCATGTTGAGGTACTTGGAGGCCTCCCTGAGGTCCTCCTTCAAATATTTGTATTTTTCAGCCAGGAAGTTCCACTCCTGCTCGTTCAGTTTCCCCAGCGATGAAAGGCCTATTATTTCGGGGGGTATCCCTATTGTGTACAGGGACGCTACAAACGTTATGGCGCGGGGCAATGTTACATTTCCAGTGCTTCTCGAATAGCCGAAAAGCCCTATGTGCAGCTTTCTTGCCCTCCTTCTTGGAACAAAGTCGGCAACCTCGTTTATTATGGGCGCAAGGCCTTCGATTTCCATCTGGTACCTTTCCCTGTAGACGGTGGCGATTTTTCTTATCAGCTGCCTTTCATGGTCTGAGAATTGCTCCGGCTCTACAGGCTTGCTCATGTTAAGGTACCTGATTGCATCCTTGACTTCCTCCTTGGGATAATCGTACCTGAATGCCGACTGCACTGTAAACGTCCAAACCCCCTTGTATTCTTCCATGGAATTCTTAACGTTGCGAGGGCTGAAGTGCCCCCTGAAAGGCAGCGAACCAACCCCTATTATGGGGTATATTTCAACGTTGGATTCCGTTGAAAGTTCTTTTAAGTCCGAAAGCGCATATTTTGATAGCAGAACCGCAGGAAGCATGCCGTAATTCATGGCTGGATCAGACCTGGCTATAAACGCCCTAAGGTAGGGCACATTAAATGCCGAAATGTACCTGCCCACTATTGTTTTTATATTCAGCATTGAATCCATGTCCTCGATCAGCGGAATTATCTCTATTTTTTTAGGCCTGAATTCCCCTATCATGGCCTTTACCGAAATGTTTTCAGTCAGCATCGTGTCCTCCTTGTTGACAACCACCTTTTCATAATAGTTTGCAAGAGCAATCAGCTCTTCACTGCTTGTAGTGAAGGGCAGGATGACCTCGAAAACCGGCGTGGTTACTGATTCGCCGTAAAACTTCTCCGCCACGTCATACGTTATGGGTATGCTTTCAAGGGTTTCGGCAAACACCTTCCTGTCAGCGCCCTCAATTGAGGGATTCGGGACCCTGTATGTAAGATACTGGTCCTTTCCCAGAACGTTGTCCCTGAAATGCTCGGGGTAATCCGTAAATAGCTTCCTGACAACGTGGGTGTCAACATCCTTGCCTTCGGCATCCCACATGACTTCCTCAACGCCAAAATCTGAATACGAAATATATGCTTCGTAAACCTCATCGTCGCTGGCAATTATCTCCGTTCCCCTAACCCAGTTTGGCACCCTGGCATTGTCCGGATGCTGCGTCGCCATTGTTCTTGGAATTACCCTCATTGAAGCAAAGCTTCAATGGCACGATTTAAAAATGTGTCGATAAAGCTTAAAAATATTGCGAGCTATGGTTCGTAAAAATGTTTACGGTATATTATCACCCGGCGTGCTACACAAGTTACAGCCTGCTCAGGGCGCTTAAGAGCAATGATATGGTAAAATCGGTAAAGCTTGTCGACATGTCAGTGAATTATCATCTGGCAATAAGCAGGCAGATTTTAACAGTGCCGCTGATCGAAAGTAACGGAAACCAGGTTTACGGCGGCCCGATAGATATTGAAAAGGCATTAACCCTGATATCAAACGGAACCCTTTCCCTGGACGTTGAAAACGTCAAAGAAGCACTTGTTCTGGCCGTTGCTGACAGCGCCGCAGTGTCGTCAATATTGTATTCACACGGCAGCCTTGGGCCTCTCAGGGAATTTAACGGATTTTTAAGCAGCGCCACCGGCATAGCCCTTGACAAGATGCATAAGGAAAAGCTCGGGGAAATCCACAGAATCATAGACGAGGATGGCGGGCTATATGATGAAATTGAACGGAAGATGATTGCAACGCTTGCGTATAACAAGGTAAGGGAAGCCATTTACATGGATATAAATGACCAATCCCCGGAATCGTTCATTGCGTGGCTTGTATCTAAGGCAAGCATCGGTAGGGCTGGGGTACCCTTCCAAAACACCGCAGAAATGAAGCATAAGGCATTGAAAATATACGAATACTATGCAGAAAGAAAGGAAAGGATTGAAGAAAAATTGTTAAGGGAAATTCAGGAAATCAAAAGCGGCCTGGCGTGATCATTCGAAGCTCTTTGTTCCCCACTTTTCAAGGGCTGCCTTGAGTTCCTTGCTTTTCTCCGCATATTCTTCCAGCGGGATCTTCTTCTGCCATGCATCTATTGCGTCCCTTGCAGCCTTTGCTCCGGCCCTGGCCCCGAGAGGATTCCCAAGCACGCCTCCGCCTATCTGGACAGCGATATCAGGTCCCATATAGTCAAGCAGCGCCGGTATTAATCCCGGATGCAGCCCGCCCGAGCTCACCGGGGTAACAGGCTTGAGCCCGTACCACTTTTGTGAAAAGTAAATGTCTTCCTGGGGCACGTCCTCCAGAGTTACGGCTTCCTTGTGCCGGATTACTTCGCTCTTTGTTCCTTCCATCTTTCCAACACCGGTTCCTATATGGAGCAGGTCAACCCCAATCAGCCTTGACATTTTTGCAAGCACAAGCATTGTAGCCCCATGATCTGGCAGCTTGTCGAATGCTGCATGGAATGCCCTGTGTGCGTGAATCGCAAGCCCAAGGTCTTCTGCGACCTCCCTCATTGTTTGAAGCGCTGCCCATCCGACGGTGAGTATGTCTATCATTATGAACTCCCCGCCGTAGTCCTTCACCAGCTTTGCCCTCCTTTTCATTTCTTCGGTTTCAGCCGTGATGTTTATCAGGGCGCTCTTCCTTTCGCCTGTCTCCTTTTCCGCCTTGTCCCTGTATTTTAAAACCTCCCTGACCCTGTCCTCAAATTTGTTAAAGGGCTGGCTCGTCAGGTTTTCGTCGTCCTTTAAGAGGTCCTCCCCGCCCATCCATATTTCATAGCCTATCTTTGCGTGCGCTTCAGGGCTGGGGCTCAGCTTTGGCTTTGGCACGGTGGCCAGTATCGGCCTTCCCTTTACCTTCAGTATGTTTTGAACCCCCTCAAGGCCAAACTGGGGTCCCCTGAAACTTTTCACGTATTCCTCGGGGAACTTTATGTCCATGATCCTTAACCTTGATACTGCTTTCATTCCGTAAATGTTCCCAAATACCGACGAGAACAGCTGCGGTATGCTTCCGAGCTCAAACAGTTCCAGCGGATATGTAACCCATACCAGGTCATTGGATATTCTGTACGCCTTGGCCATTCTGTTTATGGTTTCCTGGGTCAGGGTGGAAAGCGTTGTCCACGTTCCCACGCTGCTTTCGCTTGCAATCCTTCCGGCCGCCTCTTCAATGCTGAACCCCTTCGCCGGGGTAACCTTGAAAAGCAGCTGAATTTCATCCTTCCTTGGTTCCCTTTTGCTGTCCACAAAGTCCAGATACCAATCAACCTTTTCTTCGCTCATACATGTATATTGACACCAAGAGTATTTATATATTTCACGATTTTTTTCAAAATGACAGAGATGTTTTAATATCCGGCCTTGTCTAAACCTGTAATGAAATGCAGCCTGTGCGATAAGGAAGCTGTGCGAGAAATTCCCTACATGAAAATGTACCTGTGCCGTGAACATTTTATTGAATGGTTCGACCAGCGGTTCATCAGGGATTCCAAAAGGTACAGGCTGTTTGAAAACTCGAAGAGGGTCGCCGTAGCGGTATCAGGCGGAAAGGACAGCACCACCATGCTTCACCTTCTCAGCCAGGCGTCAAAACAGCTTAATATAGAAATTGTAGGCCTTACAATTGACCTTGGAATAGATAACGGCACGGGCTATTCAAGGAAGAGCGTGGAAACTGCAGTCAAGAACTTTGAGATCGCGCACGTAAAATACAAGGTAATAGACCTTGGCAGCGATTATAATTTTACAATCGACAAGGCTAAACGTGGCACAAACAGGCCGGCATGCAGTGTATGCGGGCTGTCCAAAAGGTACATACTCAATGCTGCTGCTGAGGAAATGGACGCGGACACGCTTGCCACCGGGCATAATCTGGACGATATGGCACAGTTCATATTTTCTGGGTATGTGTACGGCAACCTAGAAAGCCTTTCCAGAAACTCAATGGTAAACCCGCCCGAAAGGGGGTACTGCGTAAAAAAGGTCAAGCCGCTTTTCTTTACGCCCGAAGGCGAAATACTCCACTATGCCATTTTAAGGGGGTATCCGTTCATTTACGACCCGTGTCCTTATTCTTCTGAATTCGGGTCAGTGAGCCAGGAAAGGATCGGGGACATGATGAAAAGCATGGAGGCCAAAATGCCTGGCACAATGATGAATATGGTCAAGACGTTTGAAAAGCAGATAAGGCCTGCCCTTCATGACATATATTCAAGGGATGAAGATGTGGGAAGGTGCAAGCTGTGCGGCAGGCCGACTACGAAGGACAGGGAAATATGCTCGTTTTGTTCCATAAAAAATAAACTGGCAGCTAAGCAGTAATGGATTTTAGAAAATCCGTCAGTTCCATGTTAAATTTAGCGGGCTCTTCAAGATAGCAGGGGTGTATTTTTCCTATTATAGCAAGCCTGGAATTCGTCAGATGCTTCATGATTATCTGGTAATTCTCCTTTGGCGATATGTTATCTTCGCTTCCCCAGATCAGCAGCGCGGGCACCCCCTTTATCCTTTCAAGCATGTCCTCATACATCCACACGCTTACCGCGCCAACGAGAACCAGCCCGGTCACCCTCTGCGGGTATTTGACCGAGAATGCAAGTGCCTCCCTTCCCCCCAGCGACGCCCCTGCGATAACCGCCTTCTCTATGCCGAGTTTCCCGAAAAGCCTGTCAAGAAACGACGCAACGGTGTCATATCCGCCGCGCTCGGTTTTCCCGAACCCTGGCATGTCCACGGAAATCGGCCTCCAGCCGGAACCGGCTATCGCATCCAGGGTTCCGGTTTTAACCCATATTTCGGCGTTGAAAGAAGCCCCGTGCAGGATTACAACCGGCTTTCCCGTGCCCTTTTCAAAATACCTTACGTTGTATCCGTCTATGTCAATATTTACTTCCTTGCTCATGGCGAAAAATACATCTCCAGCATTGAACTGGAAATGCCTGTAATTTTAATGTATTCATCTATTCCAAATGATTTTATGCTTTCGACTATGCCGTTTACGCTGTCCAGGGTGCCCTTCAGCCTGTAAAATACAGTTTTTTCTTCTGTCATGTTGTGCTCCGAAAGTATTTTCCAGTAGACCGGGATTCTCCTTTTCAGCATATCTGTATCGTTGCTGCTGATCCACTTTACTATGTTGCTTCCTAGCGTCTCGATTAATTTATGGTCGGCGCTTATTCTGTCAACGTTTTTTGCCAGTTCAAGGTCATCCGGATTGGAGGCCTTGATCATGGGGAAGACATAAACGTCCTCCACCCTGGCATGATGGTTGACCACAAAGTCGTTCAACATTTTAAAGTCCACTCTCTGATATCCGCCTTCCCATTCGGATTTGAGAACTCTCAGCGCTGAATGTTCGTAAAGCAACAGATCAACGGGGTCCATGGTGAAGCTTTATTAAACCATGTGTAAAACTATTATGGAAAAAATGACCAAAATTGGTGTAATAGGTGCGGGAATGTGGGGGTCTAACCATGCAAATGCGCTCAGCAACCTCAAAGCACTTTGCTGCATTTACGATGTTGACTTCAGCAGGGCAAAAACCATTGCAGACCGATACGGTGTAAGGGCGCTGCAGGATCTTGATGAAATGCTCAGATCGGATGTTAATGGAATAGTTTTGGCCACGCCGGCCTCAACCCACTCGCAGATCGCCGTAAAAATTCTAAAAGCCGGCAAGGGCCTCCTGATTGAAAAACCCCTTGCCGTAAACCTGGAACAGGCGCTTGCAATAAAAAATGCGATGAATAGCGAAAGCAGGCTGGCAATTGGCTATGAAGAAAGGTTTAACCCGGCCGTTATATCTCTGATAGACTGCCTTGAACGCAAAGACGCCAAATCCGTTGCACTCTACAGGGTTGGAAGGCGCCCCGAAAGAATCAGGGACGTGGGGGTTGTTTTGGACACGATGATTCATGATATCAACATAGCAAACCGCATTTTCGGCCAGCTCACGGTATTGAGCGCGTGGAGTGAAAAGGATGAGGGCGGAAGGGAAGTCTTTGTAACATCAACCCTTGAAGGCAGCGGGGGAACCGCGCACCTGGTGGCCTCGTGGGCATCCAGGGAAAGGCTCAGGATGGGGATAGGCGTTTGTTCTGACGCCGTTGTCTCCTCCAATTTTATATCTCGTGAGTCAAGCTGCACGATGGGCGGCAAAAAAATAACAAAGGGCGGAAACGAGGACGATCTGCTAAAAGACGAAGACCAGGCTTTCATTAAATATCTCGGCGGAGGCAAGTTCCCCGCAGGCATCGATGAAGGGCTGGCTGACATGAAAGTCGCAACTGAAATTCTGGACAGGATAGGGGTGAGCAGCAAATGAAGCCTTCAAGGAAAAGGGTAAAAGTAAGGGCGTACAGCAGTTCGGCCAACCTTTCTGCCGGATTTGACACGGCTGCCGTCGCGCTTGATGCGTTCTATGATGAAGTTGAAATGGCCTACAACGGAAGCGATAAAATAAACAGCACAGTAACGGGAATGGGCGAAGTTCCGGCTGAGAACACAGCCACAATAGCTGCCAGGGAGGTTTTCGAAAGGGCCGGAACTGGTTTTGGAATTGATGTAAAGCTCATCAAAGGAATACCAGCAGGCAGGGGGCTGGGTTCAAGCGGCGCTTCGGCCGCGGCAGGCGCGTTTGCGGCGAACCTGATGATAAATTCCAGGCTGGATTTAAACGAGCTTGTGGACATAGCCGCGAAAGCGGAGGGCGCATTTTCGGGAACGCCCCATGCCGATAACGTTTCGGCAAGCCTGTTGGGAGGCTTTTCGTTTGTTTATTCAAAAAACCCGTTTAACGCCTTTTCAATATACAGAAACATGAGGTTCTACGTTGCCATTCCAGACGTCAAAATCAGCGAATCAAAAACAAAAAAGGCCAGGGCGTCGCTGGGCCAGCCTGTTGATTTTGCGCAGTACGTAAATGAGAAATATGCGCTCATAAAGCTGGTAAAGGGCGTCCTGTACGGGGACTATGCTGACATTGCAGCAGCAATAAACGAAGATAGCTACCACCAGAAAATGAGGGCAGGGGCATCTTTGATTCCTTTTTTTGATGAAATAAAGGCGGGGCTCATAAGCAATGGCGCCGACGGCGTCTGTTTGAGCGGTGCCGGGCCTTCTCTCTTAATTTTATCGTCAAATGAAAATTTTGAAAGCGTAATAGCAAAAATCTATGGCAAATTTAACATAAGTGTAACTGTAAAAAAGACGGAAGTTGCAGGCGGCGTTTATGAAATCATTTGAGCGGAACGTATAGCGAGCTTCTGCTTGCACCGATTCCTGGCGTTCCATGAACTACTTTCTTTATCGGGCTTACGTATTCCCCAAGATAGTGCCCTATCATCTCAGGTTTTATTTCTATTTGAACAAATTCCTTGCCTGTATATACGGACAGCTTCTTGCCGATCATGAACGGCAAAATTACTGTGTCGCGGTCATGGGTTTTTGTCGTTTCCCTCTCCAGTTTGAGCTTTTCAAAAAGAACCTTTTTGCCCGGATTCATTTCTGAACCAAGCCTGTTCAGGCTTCTTCTGGCTCTGGAGGGGAGTATCTGAAAAAGCTGATCATACGGCATATTAACCAGGTCATTTGCAGAGTATCCGCGGTATTTGAATTCCCTTGGCATTAAGACCCACTCCAAACCGCGCTAAATAAAAATATTTCTGTCATGTTCACTTGCCCCTGCCTGTCTTCCTGGCTGCAATGTTGCCGACCTTTCTGCCTGGCGGCGTTAGCCTTGAAACTGTTGTAGATTTGCCTGGATGCTGGTGCCTCCCTCCGCCATGCGGATGGTAAACTGCAGACATCGCAATTCCCCTTACGGTTGGATATTTCCTTCCCCTTGCCCTCATAGTCATCTTGTGCAGTGTGGCTTTGAGTATGGGTTTTTCATTTACTCCGCCCCCTGCGACTATCCCGACAGTTGCCCTGACGCTTGATGGAAACGTTATCTTTTTTCCTGATGGCATTTTGATGCTTGTCCACCCTGCTTCATGGCCCATTATAATGGCATATCCCCCGGCGCTTTTAACAAATTTGCCGCCATCGTTCAGCACTTTCTCAATATTATAAACGAGGCTTCCTTCAGGCAAATTGCCAACAGGAATTATGTTGCCGTCCTTTACAGGCGCCCCCGGGCCTATGAATATTTTTCTGCCTTCTTCCAGTCCTTTTACCGCCGGCAGATAGTACGTATGACCCTGCCCATATACAACCATCAATGGGGCAAGCCTTCCGCTTTCATGTATTATGTTTCTTACCGTATATTCCACGGTCTTAGAGGGGTCAGTTATCGGGTACCTGGTTGAACTTACCTTTGCAGTTTTTCTTGAACGGAACTGGGGTGTCCCCCTTCCCCTTCTTTGGGTTAGAATATGCTTTCCCATTTTAAATCACGCTTAATTTCGTTGCCAGCTCGCTTGCCAGATTCTGCGGCGCCAGCTTTGCATAGGCCTTTTTACCCTTTATTCCCTTCAATACATTTACCTGAACAACCTTTACATCGTATAACAATTCAATTGCCTCTTTTATTTGCCGTTTATTAGCGTTGCTGTCAACAACAAAGGCCAGCTTGTTCTCCTTTGAAATAAGGTCAACGCTCTTTTCTGTCTTGTATACTCCTTTTATTATGTTATGAGCTGTGTCAACGTCCATATGCGCCCACCCCATCAAACCTCTTTGCCAATGCTTTTAATGAAGATTTTGTGTATATCGCAAGCCTTCCCGGCACTCCTCCGGGAGCCAGGTGCAGAACGCTGACGTCGCTTGCAGTAACAGCTTCAAGGCCTGATATGTTATTGGCAGCCCTGTATAAACTGTTCCTGGTAGAGGTAACTATCAGCGGCCCCACGCCTTTTTCCTTTACCCTTTCAAGCTCTTCATTTAGCTTTAGCTTTAGAAGTGCCTGGATTATATCCTTGGTCTTGGATAACGATTCAAATTCGTCTACTAAAACGATTGGCACGGAAATGTCCTGATCTATCTTATGGCCCCTCAAGCTAACCATATCTGAACTTGCGGTAGCTGCCAAAGCCGACATTGTTGCCGAGATTTTTTCCCTTTTATTTATTTTTTTATACACTACCTTTAATGAAGTAGGCGGATGGGTTAGCCTTCCCTTTACGACGCCGGCAACCCCGCCGGCCTGCCCTGCCCTTCTGGTTCCTGCGCCTTTTATCCTCGCAATCCTTGACATGCCATGTCCGGTATTCCATGACAAAGCGCTTACCTTCATTCCTGCCATGGGATCCCTGCCCTGAGGCTGCAAATTATGGGTAAACATTATCCAAAATGCCCTATTTATCAGCGTGGAATTGACCCTTGAATCGAATATTTCCGGCAGTTCAGTTTTTCTTCCCTTTTTTCCTTCCAAATCATATACAGGAGCTTTCATATTTTAACACCATTTAAGCTTAAATTTATTATGGATGGCATTTTTGCCTGCGCCTTTATCCTCACTGCCTTCCTTATCACCACTGGCCTTCCAACCGGTCCTGGCACGGTGCCCTTCAGCAGCAGATAGTTGCCTTTTACTGTCTTGGTCGTAAGCTGAATTCCGGGCTCTTTGGAAATGCCCATGATTCTCAGGTTGTATATCGTCCTTCTGTGGTATCCCATTTGCCCGGCTCTTGGAACAGTATACATTACGGATGCGGGATGCCAGGGACCTATTGTCCCTACAGCCCTGACGCTTTTCCTGGATTTGTGCTGCTTCCTCTTTATCCCAAACCTCTTTACTGGTCCCTGAAACCCTCTGCCCTTAGTGATCCCGACTATATCTACATAGCTCCATTTTGACAGAACCTCGTTTTGGTCAAAAGACTGCCCGATATACTTTTTTACAAATTCGGCCTTTTCTTCGTTGTTTTTTCCTGTAATGGGGATTTCAATTTCAAACGGTTTTTTCTGCGAAAAACCAGAATCCTTGGGGACAATCTGGGCTATTGCCCTTATTTCATCAGCGCCCTTGATATCAGAATCCTGTCCCAGCTTACCGGTGTTTTTGAGATACCCGTCAATTTCCTTGTAAATTTTCGCATCAACCACCTTGATTTGAGGAATTGCAACAACCGTATAAGAAACAAAAAGCGGTTTGCCAAAATTTGGGCTCCCGCTCCTGTCATCGACAATTAAAGCGTGGCCCATACCAGCCTTTAATCCAACAGCTGCCGCTAGTCCAAGATTACTATCCTGACTAACGTATCTTATCCTGGGCATAATGTGAGACGTCCTCACCCTTGGATAAAACGCCAAAGATCCTCTATGTGGTGCATGATGCTTTCTGTGGCCTATAAGCCTTCACCTTCCCAACACTTGTTTTAAGTGTTAATAAATATTTATGTTTCAATTTACCAACTGAATTGGTTGATGTATAGGAGGCCTGTTTGGTATGATTTTTCCGTGTTGTGACTCAGGTAAATTAATTAAGTTTGGTTATAATATACCGGTCAGCGACTGTGATGATTCAGAGTTATGGTGATCAGTGATATGAAGGCATTTGTCTGAGTCGCGTTTAACTTGCGCCTTATTTTGTTTGGTCAGTTTTGATATTATCCAGTACTGCATCTATCATGCCTTTGATATTTTTAAGCTGCAATACCAGGTTATTCAGTTCCTGTTTGCCGCTGTCCGTAATTATATATCTTTCAGAAGAGACCGAATAAATTAACCCCCGCATCTTAAGCCTTTCCAGCAGAGGGTAGACAGAACCCGGACTTGGTTTCCAGGCGCCGGCGGTGATTTTACTTGTGAAGTCCATTAGATCTTTCCCTGTAAATGGATACTTGGATGAAAGATAAAGCGCGCAGGCTTCAAGAAGGCCCTTTGGATTTTTCGCTTTTGTCATTTTATATATTATTTTCATACCATCTAAATAAACATAATGACCGAGTGCACATTTCAGGTTGTGCGCAACGTGAATGCCTGGTTTGCGATAAATTTTTGGTATGAAAACCGCCTGTGCACAGGTTTAACATCTTCATATAGCTTTTTAAATTAATGGCATCAAATAATATGCATGAAAGCGATGGTCCTGCATGATGTTGGAAAAATTGAATCTAATCCGCTAAAATACGAAGATTATCCTACCCCCAAACCTTCAACCGGCGAAATCCTGGTAAAGATCATATCAACCGGCGTCTGCCATTCAAATCTTCATATGATAGAGGGCGACTGGGTTCAGTACGGGGTGCCCGCTAAATTGCCAATAATTCCCGGGCATGAAATAATAGGCAAAGTTGCTGAGCTTGGGGAAGGGGTGAATAACCTGAAGGCTGGCCAGCCCGTGGGCTTGTCACCACTATGGAACAGCTGCGGAAGGTGTGAACACTGCCTTACAGGCAATGAGCATTTATGTGACAGCGCGCAGATAACTGGCGAAACCGTTGACGGAGGCTATGCAGAATACGTGCTTGCAAAGGCAAACTACGTGTACAGCATACCGGAAGGGATAGACTTGCAGTCGGATGCGCCTCTGTTCTGCCCTGGCGTAACGGCTTACAGGGCCTCAAAGATGGCAGCCCTTGGCCCAGAAAGCACGGTCTATGTGGTTGGTATAGGGGGAGTGGGGCATGTAGCAATACAGACTTCCAAACTGTTTGGTGCCCGCGTGATCGCGGTGTCTACAAGTGATGAACATGCCCAGCTGGCAAAGGAAATGGGGGCTGACGATGTAATAATGACAAACAGGAACTATGATAATCTTGAAAAATACCATGATAGTGCAGGTTCTGTGATAGTGTTTTCGCCATCGCAAAAAGCAATTGACGCTTCCCTCAGGCTTGTAAAAAAGAGGGGAACGTTTGTGATGGGCGTCTTCGGGGATATTCACGATTTCAGGTTTGTAAAGGAGATTAAGGTCAGGGGGTCCATGATTGGGCCTCGCAGCGACATGAATGAAGTTTTGTACCTGGCATCAAAGGGTAAAATAAAAATTAAAACCACAAGGTTTAAAGTGGCTGAAGCCAATGAAGTTTTAAAAATGATGAAGGATGGAAGGATAGTTGGACGGGCAGTACTTTCACCTTAACGGATGGGACGCAGGTTCTTATTTTGAAATAGCCGACAAACTCGGGTTGGATATCGGCAAGGATTACATGAGTTCGTCATACCTTAACCGGCTTATGGACAGGAAGCCGGCAATCGATCTGAGAAAAATCGTTAAGCAGTATGGCGGCAGGAAAGTTCTGGTTTTGGGTGCAGGCCCTTCCCTGGAAGCCGACCTGGAATCTTTGATGGCAAACTCCATCCTAGAAAATTTTGTGACGATAGCTGCGGATGGGGCTTCTTACGCATTAAAGAAAATAACCGGCACCAATCCAGATTTCATAGTCACTGACCTTGACGGTTATCCGGAAGAGGAGGTCAAAATGTCAAACGACGGCTCCGTGACTGTTGTGCATTCTCATGGAGACAACATTGATGCATTAACCAGTTACGTGCACCAGCTAAAAAGTTTAATCGGAACCACGCAATGCGAGCCCCGCGGAAATCTTTACAATTTCGGGGGATTCACTGATGGCGATAGGAGTGCTCAATTCGCGCTCGTACTTGGCCCGGAAATGATCGTGCTGATAGGCATGGATTTTGGGGAGGAAATCGGCAATTTTTCAAATATATCAAAAAAGGATAAGGCAAGGAAAATCGCAAAGCTCAGAATAGGCAAACAGCTGCTGGAAAAATTTGCCATAATGCATGGCAACATTGAGCTTTATAACATGACACTGTCTGGCAACAGCATTAACGGGTTCAAACCCGCAAAAATTGATGACATAATTAATATCATCAAAGGTAGGTAATTTAAGGTTCTTGGTGGTATTCTAGCTCGATATCTAGTTAGATATATTTTATGTGCCTGACTGCTGATTTAATTAAACCATCTTTATAAAACGCAAATTATATAAAACAATAAATTGATTATTAAATTGCATGGTCGAATTTAACATTCAAGGAAATGATTTGCAGTATGTCAAGGTGAAACTGGGCCCAGGAGAAAGCGTCTACGGCGATGCAGGTCATATGCTAACCAAATCTGAAACGGTCTCGATGCAAACCATAATGAAGGGGGGGTTATTTGGAGCACTGAAAAGAGAAATAACGGGTTCCACCTTTTTTGTGACACAGGTAAGCGGCCCAGGAGAAGCAGCATTTGCTGGGATATTTCCGGGGAAGGTTTTCCAAATTGATGTTGACCAACCCATATTGGCGGAAGCGCACTCATTTTTGGTGGCAGAAAACAGCGTAAATTATGATTCGCAGATGGCAAAACTTTCAGCCGGCATATTTGGTGGCGAAGGCCTTTTCCTTGCCAGGTTCACCGGATCAGGAAAATTGTTTCTGCATGCATACGGGGCACTTGATCAGATAACTCTGCAGCCCGGGCAGAAAATACAGGTTGAAGCAGCCCACCTTCTTGCCTTTCAGTCAAACATGAAATATGGAATAAGCAGAGTAGGCGGGCTAAAATCAATGCTGTTTTCGCATGAGGGGCTCTTTTTCGTTGACATTGAGGGGCCGGGCAGCGTATGGGTGCACTCGCTTACTGCGTTGCAATTGGCTCAGGCTCTCATACCATTTTTGCCAAATTCAGGCGGCCAGCGCGGCGGATTATCAATTAATATATAAAATAAGCAATTTATCTCATATTTTTTGCATCCCATTTTTTAAAAAAATCTGTCAAACCAACAACAATTTTTACATGCTAAATTTTTTCCTGTAATTGCAAAAAATGTTAGAGAATATATGCTTAGCGGTATAGCATGTAACTGATATGAAGGTAAGATGGAATTTTATATAATAATGCGCCAGCAAACTGACTCTATGTATACTAATAAAACATTCATAATGCTTTAACAATGGAGTATTCATTAAAAGGTAAAACACAAATTTCACCTTATGCTTAATAATCAAAAATATAATAATAAAAATATGAAGGCCTTATCGCTGGTATTGGTAATTGCATTGACTGCCACCATTGCACTGGATGGGCTGACAGTCTTCCATAATATTTCACCAAATGTTGCCAATGCGCAGATTCAATCTTCGTCAAATTCAATAGATTGGGCAATAGGTGGATACTCAGAGGCCACGGGATATAGCCAATATCAATTTCAATGGATTCCAAGTGATATAAATTCATCAAGTATAAATTATGGTGGAGTACTGCTCAATGTGCCTGTAGAAGCTACGGGTACTATGCCTGACGGTAGCCAAACGATTGAAGTATGGATTCAAGCGGTGGTTACTATAACTAACACAGGGGAATATTATCCTTCATTTCAAGTATGGGCATTTTCACCAACTTATATAACTGGTATTTCTCCTATTGCTTGGACTTCAATACAAATTTCACCGAATGGGCAGATAGCTTTTATGCAATTAAATTATACTACATATGATGGGTATACTGGATGGTGGTACATATTGGGTCTTGGGACAGGGACATTGCCTACTACTGTATATTATTTGGCAGTAATTACACCTTCAGGAAATATATATGCTTTTATTAATGGATATATTATTAAAGGAACTTTAGTTGGCGTTACTAGCATAGGGAACGTAGGTGCTGGTATAGATGTTAATGGCAATTACTTCTATCCATCGATCGGACTTGAGATAAATGAAAGTAATTATGGAGACTTTACAAACTCGGCATTTGTAGTATATGGTTCATTCTTTGCTGGAAACAATTATCTAAACAATGTATATTATGCCAATAGTTCAAGTTCAAGTGCTGACAACGGGTTTATGGCAGGGGCTACATATCCACCTTCTACAATGGCAGGAAGCGGTGGAACGTTTTATCCGCCTACCGGAGCTACAGAGTATGCGCATTCATTTGATACTCCAAACGGTATTCGCTCTTTCACCCAATTTGAAGTATATACGCAAATGCCAGGCACAGATTTGGCAATCTTGAACACAATTTTAGCAGGGAATTTTGTTCACAGTGCGCTGGTGCCTCTTGAGACCAGCCTGGTGCATGTAATAAATTTTTCATCCATATCGACGGAGTCATCTGCTAAATTGGAAGGGAATGATGGAGTTATAAATTCTGGCACCACAATACTCGTGAAATATATTCATCATGTCATCATAATAAATAATTGGAAGGTAGTTAGCCCATGGTATATAGCTTATCCCTATTCTGTGCCTATAATAGTTACTGTAGCGGCCATCTCCACGGTCTTGCTGGTTAGATATGCAAAAAAGCGCCATTAATGAAAATCTGTGAACTATGTCTTGCCAAAGTGCATCACGTCCAGCTTCACCCACGCAAATTGCGCTTCCATGTACGGGATTTTTTAAATTCCATCAGAAGCTAAGCTATGGCTTTGCAATAAGCAAATATTGTCTTGATCCTCGTTAAGGGATTATTGCTATTATGCGGCTAACAAACTACAGATGCTTAAACCGGTATTTAAGACCAATCATCGATAATTATAAGCATAGTTTTTTCCTATAATTGTAAAAAATGCGAAGTTTTAGGAAAATACAGCAAAAGTTCGGTTTGCTTTCATTAAACTATTTCCCAAAAGAACACTTTTAGGAAATATTTATCTTTAAATAGCGCGCTGGCAAAAACAGATTATGAAAAAAATCATGATGCTGGACGACAAGCGTCACAAGTTGTTGCTTGACCCTATAAATCAGAGCATTTTAAAGGAACTTGTGTTTAATGAGTATTCGGTAACTGACCTGTCGAGAAAGCTGAAACTCCCCACGGTGAAGCTGTGGAGAAGGATTGTAAAATTATCAGAATCTGGAATAATAGAATTGGTGAAATCCGAAAACGTGAAAAACATGCAGAAAAAATTTTACAGGGCTGCTGCGCTTTCATATCAACCGGCCAAGCCAATGAGCTTTGAACCCAAGGACCAAACGCTCAAGGAGGCGCTCAAATTATATGTTGAAATTCAGCAGGCAATAATAGCTAACATCATGTCGCCAAACGAGGTGCCGGCATCTGTTAAAAACATAGTTGATTATTCAATATACAATACCCTCGATTCGTTCTGCAGGGTCATGCTTGATAAATCAACTCTTGAAAAAATGCGGCAGATAAAGTATGACCTTGAAAAGAGCTCCAAATATGGCAATCAAATTTTTTGAACGACAGCCCACCTGTCAGTAATGCCTTCCCCAGTTTCAAGCACTTTGAATTTTGACAGTATTTCTTTCCATTCATCAGCATTTATGCCCGGTTTGACGTTTATGAATGAGCGTGAAACGCTTATGTATGACGTGGCATTGGGTTTCAACACCCTTATCATTTCTTCTAAAGCTTTTTTATAATTGTATACGCAACACAAAAGCAGGTTTGAAAATACAAAATCAAAGGAGTTGTCTTCAAATTTCAGGTCGGTGGCTGACCCCACGACAGCCGTGAGATTGCCGTAATTTAACTTTTTGAGTTCGCTTATTGATTTTGGATTTGGGTCAACGGCGGCTACAGTGCCGCTCATCCCAACCGCCTTCAGCAGCTCTTCCGTATAGTAGCCCGGGCCAGAGCCGGCGTCAAGCACCGACATGCCATCACCTATGTATTTTTTTATCCTTTTCAATACCCTGTTCCTTGGTTCTACGAGCTTTCTGACTGGGTTTTTAAGGAGCGTGGGTCCCAGTACCCTATCTTCAACCATGAAAATCAGCTCCATTTAGCGTTGATAATCGTTTCTGAGAAATTTTTAGTTCGCGCATGCGGTCGGCGGGATTTGGACCCGCGATCTTCAGCTTGGAGGGCTGACGTCCTAGACCAGGCTAGACGACAACCGCGCTGCATTGTTTTAAATATCAATTAATATAAGTTTAACTAAACCGCGCATCTTCTAATTTAAGATACAAATTCTTATAATTGATTTTTTAGCAATATTTATAAAATGTATCAATGATATATTTAGAAATGATAACGACTATCCAGTTTTTGCTGGCGGTGATATCAGGCATACTTGTGGGATTTTCGCTTGGCTTGATAGGCGGAGGGGGTTCGATACTTGCTGTGCCGCTGTTTCTGTATTTTGTCGGCCTCGATACGCTGCCCAATGCCGCTCACATAGCCATCGGCACCACAGCACTGGCGGTTGGAATCAATGCGTATATAAACTCTTACATGCACTTGAGAAAGAAGAACGTGGCACTCCGGGTAGGATCAGTGTTTGCTGTGCTTGGCTTAATAGGGTCTCTTATAGGCGCATATATGGGCAGGATCACCCCTGGCAGTGATTTATTGACATATTTTGCAATTGCAATGATAGTTTTGGGGGCCTACATGACAATAAGGAAGGAGTCAGCTTCAGCCGGCACGGTTGCTGAATCTGACAGGCTAAATGATTCGTTAAAGAAGTGCCCAAAATTAACAAAGAATACGTCCATGAAGGTCGGCGGTCTTGGGTTTTTGGTTGGATTGCTGAGCGGATACTTCGGGATTGGAGGCGGGTTCCTCATAGTTCCAAGTCTGATGTTTTCTTCTGGGCTCTGCATTACCAGGGCCATAGGAACAAGCCTGCTGAGCGTGGGCACATTTGGCGTAGCCAGCGGGCTTGAATATGCCGCTTTTGGCGAATCCCTGATTGCGATAGCCATTCTTTATGTTGTGGGGGGCGTTGTGGGGGGATACGCGGGAACAAGCCTTGCGGTAAAGGCGCCGCGCAATACATTACGATTAGTATACGGCGCCATCATAATTTTGGTAGGCATCTATATGCTGTTGAGGATCTACTGAATGCTGGAAAAGGCTTCCTCACATACAATTTGCTTATAGCGAAAAGGCATGAGAATTATGCCGCCTAAAAAACTCAGCAAACAATATATTTAAAATTAAATTATGCTTACAGCGTATGTTAAAACTTTCATACGATAACGGACCGCTTATAGTTTTCTGGGAAACCACCAAGGCCTGCGAATTGAAGTGCATTCACTGCAGGGCCTCTGCAATCGAGTCAAGGTCCCCTGAAGAGCTTACAACTGAAGAGGCAAAAAACTTGTTTGGCCAGCTTGCCCAACTTGCCAGGCCCCCGGTTTTAATTATGACTGGCGGCAACCCGTTGATAAGGGACGACATATATGAATTAATAAAAAGCGCGTCGTCGGCAGGGTTGCCGGTCGCGATATCGCCCGCTGTATCCCAAAAGCTAAATCAGGATTCGCTGACAATAATGAAAAACGCTGGGGCAAAATTTATGTCAATCAGCCTGGACGGCCTATCCTCGACACACGAAAAAATAAGGGGCATAAGCGGAGTGTACCAGGAAACAATCAAAGCGATAAATGACGGAATTAAATCTGGTATTACGGTTCAGGTAAACACTGCAGTCATGAAAATCAATTATATGGAGCTGCCCATGATTTTTAAGGTAATTTATGACCTCGGAATAAAGATTTGGGAAGTTTTTTTCCTTATACAGACAGGAAGGGGTTCGGAACTTCTTGACCTTACGCCCGAAGAATACGAGGCAGTTTGCAACTTCCTTTACGACGCATCGCAGTATAATGTACAGATCAGGACCGTTGAATGTCCGTTCATAAGAAGAGTGCTGAAGGAAAGAAGCGAGGGAAAGAAGTGCACGTCGCCCATATATAGAAAGCTGAATGAGGAACTGGTAAAACAAATGGGAGAACCCATATCACAATCAACGCTGGGCCAGAGGGGGACGCTTGACGGCGACGGGATAATTTTTATTGACCACAAGGGGACAATTTATCCTGGTGGATTTTTGCCCTTGCCGATTGGAAATGTAAGAAATGACGATCTGGTTAAGGTGTACAGAGAATCTTCGCTACTGAAAAGCATCAGAAACAGGTCATTCAATGGCAACTGCGGCACATGCAAATATAGGTGGGAATGCGGTGGCAGCAGAGCAAGGTCATTCGCGTACTTTGGAGACCCGCTTGGGTCTGACCCGGCCTGCATTTTAAATTCCCCGGTTCACATTTAAGATAAATGCTTTTATTTGGTGAAAACCAATTTGGCGGTATTGGATTTTAAAAAATTATCGCGCATTAGACCGATTCCGACAAATGAAGGACAGTGGGCAGCTGTTGCCATAATAATTGATGACAGCAGGAAAAGCACGCTGGTGATCAAAAGAATTGCTCGTCAGGATGACCCGTGGAGCGGCGATGTGGCATTTCCAGGCGGGAGATACAGCAGCGTTGATGGGGATCTTGTAGGAACAGCTATGCGGGAAACGCTGGAAGAAACGGGAATCGACCTTGGCAGTTCCAATTTTATGGGCGTAATGGAAATCTACAAGCCGTCCAATGAACTTTCGGTAAGAGTTTTACCTGTGGTATTCACAGCGCATGAAGTCGGCGATGTAAAAATAAGCAGGGAGGAGCTGGAAAGCTTTCACTGGCTTCCGCTAGACCTGCGTGATACAACACTTTTAAAACAAAAAATGAAAGGATCATACGAAAACTGGACCCTCATGTATGACGGAATTACCGTATGGGGCATGACTTACAGGATATTAAAATCATTGCTTGAAACGCTAAATCTGGGCACAATTCCGTATGAAAATGGAGGAAGCTACTGATGAATTCGCTCAGTGCAGAAGAATTGCTGGAATCCATGAAAAAGGATTACGTGCACGGCTCATCGTGGTACTATGAGATGTCCATAGAATATGTTGAAAAATATGTGGGAAACATCAGTGCAGCGCTAGACAACCTGTCTGATGTCAGGCCAGGAATGGCTTCAATATCAAATATAATTGAAATACTGTCCGCCATGCCCACTGACAGATTGAAAGAAGCTATAAATAACTTAAAGGCCTTTGGAAAAATTGCCAGGAAGAAAATTTCTGAGAATTTGATAGAAGCAAACACCGTAATCACAATCAGCAATTCATCTGCAGTTAAAGAGCTTTTAATGGCAAGCGGAATAAAGAGGATTTACCTCATGGAATCAGTCCCGGGGGACGAAGTTCAAACAGCCAAAACTGAACTTTCCAAGTTTGCGGACGTGACCGTCATCCCGGATTCATCTGTTTCCCAGTTCGCTGAGTTTTCCGATTATGCCGTCATCGGGTTTGACGGCCTGTATTCAGGCGGATACCTCACAAACAAGGTCGGTTCCCTCCCGCTGGTTTGCATTTCAAATCATCTAAAATTACCGGTGGTGGCGGTTGGTGAATCCTATAAAGCAACAGAAGGGTTCCCGCCTCCGCCGTTAAAGGTTGATTACAGGGGCATAAACATAGGATTGTTTGAAAGGGTGCCCCTGTCTTTTATTTCAGAGCTCATTACCGATGCTGGAAGCAAAAAGGAGCTGGGGCCAAATGATGTATCCGACATCAAAAACTTTTTTACAAAATCGATATTAAATAATGGGCACGTTGAGAAACCTTAACGGCACATCCTGGTATTCATTTGTCGGCAGGGACCTTCTTATTATTATGGGCAATACCTTCTGCCTTATTTCATACTCTGCCATTTCAAAGGTGTTTTTGAAGTTCCCCTGAACAAATGAGGGGGCTCCAAAAGACAGCATCAGTGCCCTTGCACCGACAATTCTGGCAAATTCATATTTTGTTAACCTGGGGGGACCGATTTTAACTGCAAATTCTTCACTCATATCCTTCTTTAAAAGGGTTGCGTATATAAACTTAAACCTTTCTATGAACTTTAATTGATTCCGCAAAGGATATTAAATTGTGCTTGTTTTTATATTTCATGAATATAGAAGAAGTGGAATTAAGCGTCCCTGAGGGTTATAATATAATTCTGGGCCAATCCCACTTTATAAAAACGGTCGAGGACATATACGAAGCAGTGGTCACCGCTTCGCCCGGAATAAAATTTGGCATGGCTTTCTGCGAATCAAGCGGGAAGGCACTTATAAGATTTGACGGGACAGATAAAGAATGTATTGACCTGGCCGTAAGCAGCGCCAGTTTAATCGGGGCAGGCCATTCATTTATAATTTATTTGAACGGCAGCTTCCCAATAAATATACTTGACCGGATAAAGGCCGTTCAGGAAGTCGTGAATGTTTACGCAGCCACTGCAAATCCGATAACCATTTTAATCGCAGACAACGGAAAGGGGCGCGGCATAATGGGCATTATAGACGGCATAAAGCCCAAGGGCATAGAAGAATCACAGGACAAAGAGGAAAGAAGGGAATTTTTAAGAAAAATAGGGTATAAAAGGTAGTTAAAGATCATCTTTATTGCATATCTTGCTAGATATCTAGCAAGATATGCAGCCCCGGTGCACAATGGCAATCGATGATTGGAAACTTTTTATCCATATATTTGGATAAGCTTCTGTGCTGGGCAATCAGAAATATGATGCTGTAGTAATAGGCGGCGGGATATCAGGCCTGTCGGCTTCAATAAAGCTAGCTGAAGCTGGCAGAAAAATCCTGTTACTGGAATCCCAAAACGAGCTCGGCGGCAAAATCAGGACTTTGAGCTTAACAGAAACCCTGACTGAGGAAGGCCCTGACGAATTGATTACCGGTTATAAAAAATTTGACGAGCTTTTAACTCGTGCGAATGTATTTGACAGTTTAATATACCCGGAAACGTCAAGATTTTATATATATTCCAGAAACAGGCTAAGGAGATTCCCAGAATCGCTGATAACCGGCATACCGTCATTTAATTTGAACGATATATATAATTTTGTAACTTCAGGTCTTCTTTCGCCAAAAGGATATGCCCGCGCCATGCTAGAGCCGTTTTTTAAAATAAACGGCCTTTCAGACGATCTGAGCATCAGAGCATTATTCGAAAAAAAATTCGGGTCGGAATTCACAAAAAACGTGATTGACCCCCTGTTTGGGGGCATAATGGGAGCAGATATTTCGATAATAAGCTCCAGGTCTTATGTTCCATACATCTACCAGGTTGCAAAGGATGGCAAGAGCCTTTCAATTTACTTTAGCAGGAAACGGGGAACCAGGCACTTCAAAATAACATCCACTTTAAATGGCCTGCGTGGCATTGTCGAAATGCTCAGAAAGTATGCTGAAAAAAACGGGGTTAAAATAATTACCGGCATGGCAGTTAAAAGCGTTGAATATATGAACGGCAACTGGAATATAAACACCGAGACAGATAGAATAAAATGCAGCAGGCTGATCATGGCCGTCCCTTCTTATGTTGCCTCGAAACTTGTGCGTGACATTGATAAAAATCTAAGCTTTTTGCTGTCGTCTATAAAATATTCGGGCATAACCACTGCAAATCTGGTTTACAAAGAGGCTTCTGTCAGATTGCACGAAAAGTTTTCTGGCTTTTTGGTGCCAAGCAATTCTGGGTTTAAACTTCGCGGGTGCACTCTGATGAGCCGCAAATGGAGCTATGCCAGGATGAAAGACCATGAACTGATAAGGTGTTTTATAAACAGGGATCCTTTAAAACCGGAGGAATATTATACGCAAAGCGCCGCCGAGGAATTGGCTCAAATAGGAATAACAGAAGGCTATCCTGAAAAATCCTCTGTAAAGGTCTGGGATTCAGCCCTTCCCGTTTACGCAATAGGCCATTCCGAATTAATTAAAAAAATAAACGAAACTGTACCACCGAACATGTATCTCGCTGGAGCGCCTTACAACGGCGTTGGCGTGGCCTCAAGCGGGGTATCTGGCATTGAAGCTGCTGAGAAAATTATGTCTGAAACTGAAAAATAATCCCTGAGGCATCACTGTTTGGGCTTTTTCTGCAGATTCAGGAAAAACGGCTTGTCTTTGGCGTTAAAGTCTATTATGCTTATCCTTCCGGCCATCTTTTTGGCAATTGGCACATACATTTTAATCACATCCGCCATCTGATCCAGATTGAGGCCCACATCCTCAGCCTCCCTTAACTTGGGAAGCAATGGCATGGAACCGAGATAATCTATGCCGATCTCCTTTGCCTTCTTTTCAACTACACCCTGGCCAAACAGGTCAACCCTTTCATTGCTTCCCGGGCAAATCAGGTAACTCATGTTTTCAATAATGCCGACAATCGGGACATTGAGCTTGTTGAAAACGTCCACCATTTTCAATGCCACGTTCAACGCGGCTGGCTGGGGTGTGCTTACAATTACCGCCGCGTTTATCAACCTTTCCTGCGAGAAGGTAAGCGGCACATCCCCCGTGCCGGGAGGCATGTCAATAACAAGGTAATCCAGTTCGCCCCATTCCACCTTTGTAACAAAATCATCTATCGCCTTGGCAAGGAGCGGTCCTCTCCAGATCAGGCTTGCACCGGGGGGTAGAAAATAAGACATCGAAATTATCTTCATTCCATAATATTCCACCGGTTCAACCATTTGGTTTTCATTAACGTTTGGCTGCTCTATTGCTCCAAGCATTGAAGGAATGGTGGCCCCGTAAAAATCAGCGTCAAGGATTCCAACCCTGGCACCCGTTTCCTTCAGTGCCAGTGCGGTTAAAATTGCAATTGTTGATTTTCCAACCCCGCCTTTGCCGCTGCCTATGCCTATTATATTTTTCACCTTCTGGATGCCCTGCTTTCTGGTCAGTGCCCCTGAAGGCACTATGTACCCCAGGTTGATATTTACAAAATACCCTTCTAGTGTTTTATTGATATCTGATACTATGGTTTCCAGAAACGGGCAGGCTGGGGAAGTAAGGTTAAGATCAATGCTCACCTGTTTTGCATCAACCTTTACATTTTTTATAAATCCCAGCGAAACAATGTCCTTGTTCAGCTCGGGGTCGATAACTTTCTTGAGCCTTTCGATAATATCGTTCTGATCGTCGCTCATTATATGTGTTTAAATCCGCCTTTTAAAAAATATTGCTGTAATTAATGTGCCTTGCTTTGCTTGAATAGAAATCAGGTGCCAGTTTCATGAACGAGCTCTTTCCGCATTTTAAGCATCGCAGCATGTTCCTACCCCTTTTTACCAGCGGCCCCCCGCAATTTGGGCACTTAGCTTCAAGTACGCCCATCTCCTCATCCTGTATGTCAATCATCAAATGGCCTGCTGTAAGCCCTATCACTCTGGCCCGGATTATGGCTCCTTCATTAAAAGGTGCCAATCTCAGGTCTGGATCAAAGTAAAGCATTGCCTTGATGTCCCCGTATAGTTTTTTGTCGTTTACCCTAAATATTATAACGTGCGCGAACGGCTTTTGCATATAATCTACCTGCCCTGTTACAATATCGCCTTTCCTGATATATTTCCTGACCAGCCCCAGCACTTCTATTTGTTTATTTGTTTTATCCTTTTTTACCTTGGAAACCTTGGACGCAATTATTTGACCATTTTCAATAAAATAATCGCCCAATGGCTCAAATTCCTCGATCACTGCCAGATTATCACCGGGATACGCTTGCACGTTATCTCCATTCATGTATGTGATTAAAAAGATTTCTGAATATCTGTGATTAAACGTTGAACTTGTAAAGAGTTTCTGAAAGATCAGCTATGTCAGAGGCCAGCTCTATCAGTCTCCACAGGTGGGGTTTGCTGTCATGGTCAGCGGCATCGAGCGAGCTATAAGCATCTGCCTTTAAATCTTCAATTTTGCTTGGGACAATGCCCGGATTTCCGTTGAATGCCTTTATGGCCCCTTCCTTTAATTCCTTTATTTTTTGCATCGATTGTTCAACAGGCCGGCCGGACAAAACTACAAGCTCATCTCCGAATCTCTCTAAAGCGTGGAGCACAAGCCTGAAATCAAGTATTTGAACCGGTGTGAGGCCTATCACCTTGACCAGGGAGCTGTCCATTATGGCCGTTCTGAGTATCCTTATCAATAAAAAGTACAGGCTGTCAACCTCTATGTCATAATCCTTTAACGCGCCTGCATCGGCTATTTCGTCGCACATGAACGAGGTCAGCCTGTCCATCCGCTCGAAAAGCTCCATAAAATTTACAGAGGTTAAATCCACCACAAACTTCATTGAAAAGAAGTCATCCCCCTCCCTGGTCAGTATAAAGCCGGGAAACCTGCTCTGTATGTATTTTTCAATGTTTTTCAGGCTTTGTTTATCTGGAGACGAGATGGTCATTTCTGTGCATCCGTTTATATATGCTGAAGCTGCCATCCTGACCATCACATCATAATTAGTTTTATTTAAGGTCAAATTGGCTGTCCTGACACTTTCTGTAAAATTTTGAGGCGTAACTATCAGATCACCAGTTGCGCTTTCTGTAAGCGAGATTATTGCGTTTTTATCAAGCGAATTTTTCTGAACCCAGCTCTTGGGGAGGGTTATAAAATACGATGAGCCCCCTATTTTTTGGAGCTTTCTATAATGGGGCATAGGCTATCACCTGGGATGTTAATGGGGGCTGCCATCCTGCGCCAAAAAATGGCTGCGGCATGAAGTTATCAAATTTAGACGCCAATTTTGCACGATAACCGGCTGGAAGCTTTGACGCACCTGAAATTGTATCCTGCCCCTTCCTGTTCATAACTACCGCTATATCTCGCCGATATTTAAGCAATTTATGATGGCACTTTTCTGAGGCCATCCAGTTCAAAATTTGCAACCTCAATACAGCTTTAATGCCTTTGCAGCAAGCTGCCTCATTATGAAGAAAAGGGCCGCCCATATGGCAAAGAGTAAAAGCCCCAGCAGGTCCCTTATAATTGTTATACTCAGGCCGTGAAGGCCGGCCGTCAGTTTAAACGCCATTGCCATTCCAAAAAAAGATAGGAGCAAAAGCATCCATGAAACCACTACTACAGCAATTAGCACCAGCGCCGGCTTTTTCATTTGAAGAACACCAGCGCCGTAAATATTGAAAGAAGTGCTGAAACAGCAAACATCAGCCATACGCCGTTAATAATTTCCTTCTCAGTGACTGCGCCTTCGGAGGCAAAAAGCCTGGCAAGGGTTATTGGCACTCCCCTGCCTTTAACGGCAAGGATTTTTCCTTCGTTTGTAATAATGACCGGGCGCTGGACTTTTGAATGCTCCTTGAATCCCCTTATTGAAGTGAGTATGAAAAATCCGTTAAAGATCAGTGGCAGAGTTGCAATAACACCGATAATTTCCGCCCTGCCTAAAACCATCAATGCAAAGTAAAATGCCCCGATAAACAGCGTGCCGCTGTCCCCGGGGAACAATTTGGATGGATATACATGCCTTACGAGGAACCCTGAAAGGCCTGCAATAAAAATCAAAGAAATGAGAAGTATCTGGTACTCCCCCCTTATGTAGAAATAAAAGGAAAGCGGCACCGTGGCCAGTATCATGCTTCCTGTGAGAAGCCCGTTGTATATGTCAAGCATGTTTGTGGCGTTAGAATATATCGAAAATCCGGCTATAAGAAGCAACGGGTAAAGTATTTTGATTGTCACTGTCCCCACGAATGGAACATACGGGTTAGGATTGTAGGTTCCAAGTATTATAAACGGCGCTGCAGCTATGGCCGTAAGCACTGGTTTTTCAATGCCGCCAAACCTGAAAAAGTCATCAAACAGCCCGGCAAGCAGGGCTATTGATGCCGATGCAACCAAGGCTATTACAGTTATATTCCTGACAACGATGAATATTACAATTATGATTCCTATGTAGATAGCCGGTCCCCCGGGTCTTGGCACCATTTTTTTATCCGGCTTATGGGCGTCAGGCACCATCAAACCCATTCTGGTAAGCAATTTCTCAAAAAAAATCGAGAGCAGTAGCACTACAAAAAAAGTCAACACGATGGAAAATAGCGCAAGGAGGATGGACAACCTGCTTTACACCTTCAATTTATTCATATTCAGCTTTTCCACTGTTTTGCATACCTGGCATACACCGCCCCTGGCTGGCCACCCGCAGTTTTTGCAGAATCCGCCAGAAGCGCTGCCGTTAGCATTTCTCAGCCTGATAAAAGAATTCAGCATCTGGTATTTGATCCCCGGATGTTCCTCTTCCATTCTGTTGAGGTACTCCCTCACTTCTGACCTTATCCCCTGATTCATGTACGGGCACGTTACCGTCTGCATTTTGAATCCCTTTAGGTATGTGAACATGCTCATTTCCTTTTCATAAACATACATAAGGGGGTGGGCCTTGGTTATCCCAAAGGCTTCCGAAGCCTCTACAGCCGGAGAAAACGTCATCATTTTATTGATATCACCGTTAAATAGCATGATAAGGTAACTCTGAAGCAAGTCGTCAAGGTTGTGCGCAGTGAGCAAAACATCCAGGCCAAGTTCCTTTGCAACCATATCAAGCCCCCTCCTCCTGAATATTCCACATATTGTGCATGAAGATGTTTCTTTTCTAATGGGTTGGACATCATCAACGGTATAGCCAAACATGTCCTTATACTTATACACGACGTTTTTTATGTTTAATTTGGCCACCATGTCTTCCACTATCATGATGGCTTCATTCCTGTAACCCTCTATTCCTTCATCAAGAGTTATGGCCACTATTTCATTGTCCTTGAAGAACTTGGCTATTATATAAAGAAGCGATATGCTGTCCTTGCCCCCAGATACGGCAATTCCTATCCTGTCATGGTATTTTATCATCTGGTGCTTTCTTATCGCTTTCAGCGTCAGTTCATAAATCGATTTTACGAAGCATTTTTTGCACAGATACTCCCCTGAGTATGGCTTAAAGTAGAAGGCCGGCTTCCCGCATCTGGAACATGCCTTCTGCACGCTCATTACTCTTCTTTGTCGCCCTTGTGAACATGCAGCACAACGGCGCTTACGGTGCTCTTGACGCCGTTTATTTTCAATATTTTGTCCTTAAGTATATGCCTGAAATCCTCTATGTCCCTGCACATCACAAGGGATATTATGTCAAATTCGCCTGTGACTTCATACAGTTCCACAACTTCAGGTATACTGGTTAACGAAGACAGCACTGTGTCCATCATTGGGGACTCCACGAATATATTTACAAATACCAGCATAAGCTCTTGAATAAGCACATAATAATAAGCTTTACGAGCGATTTTGCTGAAAGGTCCGAGGCATTATCACGTTCATAAAATTATTTATAAACGGATGATTTATGTGGTATGCATAGCTTGGGCACAAGAGTCCTGTTGGTTACAGAAAGAGATACAATCACTGGAAAGCTGAAAAGCGGACCTGGCCTTAGAATAAAGTATGGAGTGCCCGGGTATACGTATGAAATAATGACAGATAAATTCTCCCAATCAAATTACATCAGGAACATCACGTTTAATAAAATGACCAGCTTTTACATGCTGGTAAAGGCCCTTTTTTTGCGCTCACAGGTTGTCAATACTGACGCAAAATTCATACATTCTTTTTTTTGGACGTTTTACAGGTACAGAAGGCCTTGGATACATGAAAATGACCAGTCGCCATCGCAGGCAATAATGGATTATATGAAAATAAAGAACGGGTTCGGCGAAAAGGTGGCAAGCATGCTGGGTGCTGTTCTGAACGAGGCGGAATTTATAATCACTTGGTCACAGTGGGCAGGCAGAGGATTTAGAAACGATGGGGTTGGGAAGGAAAAGATAAAAATCATACCCCTGCCTTATGAAACCAAACCGTTCAAATCGGAGCATGACGGAATAAATGTGCTGTTCATTGGCAGGGACTTGAAGAGAAAAGGTGGCGATTCCGCTTTAAAAATAATGGAAAGAATCTCCCGGGAAAGAAAAGGGGTTAGGATGCTTTACGTTGGAAAAGGCGTTCCGGACAAGCATGAATGGCTGAAATATTATTCATCAGTTTCATCTGCCTTTCTTGACAACCGGATATTTCCTATTGCTGATATTTTTCTGTTCCCAACAAGGGAAGAGGCTTACGGGATTGCGGCCCTTGAGGCTCTTGCTCACGGAGTTCCGGTTGTTAGCTCAAGAGCCGGTGCGCTAGGAGAAATTATTGATGATGGAGTAAATGGATTTTCCGGCAGTAGCGATGATGCATTGCATGATAGGCTTCTAAAGCTAATTGACAGCGACAGTCTAAGATCCGACATGTCAAAGCGTGCACTTGAAAAGGTTTCAACTGCTCACGATCCGGTTAAAATATCAAAGATGGTAAAGGAGGTTTATGATAAAATATAATCTGAAACTTTTTGTTTCAGCTTTTTCTTTAAGGATTATAAGCTTTTTCTTCCAGGCAACGTTGCCCCTGATCCTGATTTACTTTGACATGGCTTCTGCAAGGTCATACTGGTATTTCATACTGGTCCTCTGGATCTTCGGGTTGCTGGGCGCGCTTTACTCCAAGCTCCTAGGTAACAGGCTGATTGTCACCATCTCATTTTTTATTACTATAATCATGGCAGTTTTGCTGGCCTCTGACATAAAGATATTGCTGCTCCTTTCAATTTACATAATTTTTATGATGGTTTCTGCCTTCAGCGCAGGTAGCGGATCCAGTTCCTACGTTGAAGGTTCCGGGCACAGGGGGGTTTCAATATACAGCGCCGGACTGGCTTTCGGACTCACAGTAGCAATGCTGGCGCAACTTTTGTTTTTTGATATAAAAAATTTTATTGCGTTATCGCTGATCGTGCTTGTGTTAATTTTACTGACAGCCGTGTTTTATCCATTTAAAAAAGCCAGCTCTTCTGGCGAATGGAGCATTTCAGGAGTTAAAAAGCTGCTATCTTCCAAGGATATTATGGAAAATATAATTAATTCCGTTTCTGGCTCAATGGCATGGCCTTTTGCCGTCTCATTTTTGGGGGTGTACGCATACAAATTTCTAAATTTCTCACTCATAATGGTGTCAATTGCGTTCTTAATTTCAGTCCTGACTTCCGCGATTATCAGGATGGTGGTGTATAAGTTGCATGAAATGCCGGGCAGCAGGGTTCAGAAATTTTCTGTCGTGCTTTATGGAATTTCAATTTTTACTGGCGTGATTTTCAGGCAACCGCTGATTTTCTTTGTTTCAATGTTCATTCTGGGTTTGGCTCATGGCATTTTTTCCCCTCTACTGCTGTACGGCTTTCTCAAGAATTCAAATGACAAGCTCATGGGCTACCTTGTTTACAATGCGTCTTCAGGAGCCAGTGAAATCCTTTCATCCGTCATAGGCGGAATACTGATTAGCCAGCTCAATTATATAGCCGGTATTTCAGCATTTGCCGTGTTTTTTCTTTCATTGAACCTGATTGTATTCTTAATTGAGTTTGCCAAAGGCAGTGTTTTTAACGTGGTTCGAAAATAAATTTGCATGGACGTCATTTTTATTGTGGGGACAGCCGGATCTGGCAAATCCATGATGACAAGCGCAATCAGCAAATCACTTAGTGATGATGGCTGGAGCTCAGCCACGCTTAACCTGGATCCGTTTTCTGACAATTTAACGTATGAACCTACTGTCGATGTAAGAAATTACATTGATTACAATGACCTATCACGAAAATACGGGCTGGGGGCCAACGGCGCCATGGTATTTTCAATGGATATGCTTGCGACAATAATAGATGGGGTGTTAAGCGAGGTTGAAGATGCCGACTACCTGATCGTGGATACAGCCGGGCAGCTTGAACTGTTTATGTTCAGGCAGAGCGGTCAATACCTGTTCCAGAGAATAGGCGGTGAAAATAAAGCCCTGATGTTTGTGTCTGACATTTTTCTTTTGTCAGAAATTAGCAATTTTTTGATGATGCAAATTTTATTTTCCGCAATGTCTTCCAAGTACAACAGCCCAGCATTGCAGGTTATCAATAAAATTGACCTTGATGAAGCCACTGCAAAAAGGGTAAAGGAATGGTTTCTAAAACCAGAGCTGCCAACCGACGATCTGGGCAAAAACGCCCAGGCGCTTTCCAAGGTGTACAGGGTTGCCAGGTCCAGCGGTTTATTATCTCCGGCGTTTTTTACATCAGCAGCCACTGGCAGCGGAATGTTGGAATTAAAGGCTGAAATATCAAGGATTTTCAAGGGCGGCGAAGACAAGAAAGAATGAACGGCGCGCAAATATGGGCCCTGCAAGCCGTCTGCTGAACCTTTTTCTGGCTACTTGCTAACCATTTTCTTCAGTGGAAGAGTTCTACGATTTCCGTAATCCCTTTCGCAATCAGTGCAGTTTAACTTTGTGAAGGCCGTTGCATTCATTAGCATTCCATCAAAAATGTTAAAAGGCACACTGCCGAAGCCATAGCGATCAAGAATGTCAATTTATGACTTACATGGAAAAGATCTGATTTCAACACAAGAATGGAGTAGAGAAGAACTGCAGTTTGCGATAGACACAGCCAAAGATATCAAGAGGGGATACTATTCGGGGAACGTTCCTGAGCTTTTCAAGAACAAAACATTTTTCATGCTGTTCTACAATACAAGCACACGCACAAGGTCAAGTTTCGAAGCAGCAGCAACAATGCTAGGGGGCCACGCGCAGTTTATTGATTTCAAAACTACAAGGGGCTCTGAGGGAGAAAGCAGGGCTGATATAGCCCACATGTATGAAAGATTAGGACAGGCACTCGGTGTAAGGATACTGGAAGATGCGGTTGACTACGTTTACGGCGCCGGCAATTCAGTTATCAGGGAGTACGCACAGCACTCAAAGATTCCGGTAATTAACATGGCGGACGACATGTATCATCCAACACAGGCAATTGCAGACATGATGACTGTGGACGAAAAGCTGTACGGAAAATACGAAAAGAAAAAATACGTTATAATGTGGGCGTACAGCGATCACGTAAGAAGCTGGGGAAGCGTTCAGGATGAAATGCTTATCGCATCCAAATTTGGGATGGACGTCACGCTTGCATATCCGCCCGGATTCGACATTGACGAAAAAATGGTTGAAACGGCCAAGCAGAACGCTTCAAATACAGGTGCCAAGGTTGAGATATCACACGATTTGAAGTCCGCGCTGGAAGGAGCCCAAGTGGTATTTCCAAGAAGCTGGGCAAGCCATGCCTGTGTTACAACTGGCATGAACAGATTCGGGAAGGACAAGGAAGTTGAACTGCATAAAAAGTACACCGACTGGAAGCTGACGAAACAACTAGTAGACGTAATGGATAAGAATGCAATTGTTACGCACGTTCTACCAGTTTTTAGGGGGCAGGAAGCTGACGACGACGTGATGGATGGATCCCACAGCGTGATACTGGATCAGGCAGAGAACCTTCTTTACACAAGGGCATCAGTGCTTGCACTTCTGGCTGGAAATGCGCATTAAATATTTGATTTTTTTAGATTTATTTATTTATTAATGTGTTTTTTGATAACTGTATGCTGAAAGTAGAAATAATAAACGTGGGCAACGAGCTTCTTATAGGGAGAACTGTCAACCAGAATCTGTTCTGGCTTGGCGCAAGAATTTTTGACCTTGGCGGTTACCTGAAACGGGCAACTATTATAAGAGATATAAAGAGTGACATCGCGGAAGCAATTGCAGCTTCAGTCGGGGAAGGCCCAGACCTGATCTTGACAACCGGCGGGCTCGGTCCAACGTATGATGACATTACCATGGGCTCGGTAGCGCACGCACTTGGGTTAAAAATGAAATTAAATGATCAAGCAGTGAAATTCATGACAGGGAGAAGAACGCCTGAAAGCGAAAATGTAAGGCTGGCATATGAAAAAATGGCAACGCTTCCCGAAGGAAGCACGCCACTGTTTAACTATGCCGGTTCCGCGCCAGGCGCACTTATTGAAAGGGGGCACACAAAAATCGTAATAATGCCAGGCGTGCCTGCCGAGATGCAGGACATGTTTACCAGATACGTGGAACCCATGTTTGGGAGCAACAAATCAAAGGAAATCGTGATTTTGACTGAAAATATATATGAAGCGGAACTTGCGCCGCTGGTCGCTAAAATGGCCGACAAATACCCTCAGGTGTACATTAAAACTCATCCAGCTTCTGAAAGCGGGATCTCGCGTGTAAAAATAGAGCTGAAAACCCAGTTCAGCGATAACGCGATTGATGCTGAATATAATGAAATAGAAACATGGTTAAAGCAGAACGGCGTGAAATTCAGCGTTCAATGAATGGCCCTTTAACTCTTATTCCAAGAGAACTTGCTATTACAGATTCCGCTTTGTTTCCCTCATGTAGTCCGGCAGCAGTTCGGGTATATCATCTACAATGGGATACCACCTGTTGCATTTACTGCATACAAAATAGCCTTCTTTTATTTTTACAGAATTGCATTCATCGCAGGGGGCGTTTGACAGGCTTTTAACTTCCTTATTCAGGTAACTGCAAAACAGCTCGCATTCAGGTTTTGCGCTGGACCCGCCTTTATTGGAAGGCCCTGTGACTTCTTTCACATGCAATTCAAGGGGATAATTTTTGCATTCAGGGCATGCCAGTATATCTACAAGCTTATATTTCATATACCACCACACATTAGCATTAAGATACATTTAAATTTAATCAATAATTTAGATGGATATGCGAGAAAATACGGCGGCCGTATTTGGAATAGGGAAGGTGGGGGGTCCCCTTGCTGCCGCTCTAATCAGAGCAGGATACAACGTCATAGGCGTCGATGTTGACCCGGAGAAAATAAAAATGATAAATGAAGGCGTTCCAATCTTGCCCAATGAACCGGAAGTGGATCAAACCTTTGCCCGGGCGTTAAAAAATGGGAGCGCCAGGTTTACAGTTGACGGCAAGGGCGCTTCAAGCGATTCCAGGTTTAAGATAATAACGGTTCCGGTATTTTTGATGGATAAAATACCAGATTTCAGCGCGCTAAAGTCGGCCGTGGGGGCAATAAGCTCGGGTATAAAGGAAGGCGACCTGGTAGTGCTTGAATCCAGCGTGCCTCCAGGCACCACAAGGAGGCAGGTGATAGCAGCCATTGAGAAGAGCCTCAAAATGAAGGTGGAAAAAGATTTCTATGTATCATACAGCCCTGAAAGAATTTATGAAGGAAGGGCTATAAAGGATATAGAAGAAAACTACCCAAAAATCATATCTGGATCCGGAGAAAGGAGCCTGAAAGTTGTGTCTGAATTTTACGGAAAAATAGCCAAGAAGGGAGTAGTGAAAATGTCGTCAATAGAGGCGGCTGAAATGGAAAAGCTGGCTGAAGGAATATACAGGGATGTAAATATAGCACTGGCTAACGAACTGGCATTGCTGTGCGGTAAAATGAAAATCGATTTCTGGGAAGTCAGGAATGCCGCAAACTCTCAGCCATACTGCAATATACACAAGCCTGGTGCCGGGGTTGGGGGCAACTGCATACCAGTATACCCGTACTTTCTTATTTATTCAGCGGGCACCGTTGGCTCCCAACTAAGATTGACAGAAGTAAGCAGAAAAATGAACGAAAGGATGCCCACCGTAGTGGTAAGTGAGTTTATAGAGCTTTTTATAACAAGCAAAAAAAGTCTGAAGACAGCGTCTATTCTGGGGCTTGCATTCAGGGGGGACGTTGATGACGACAGGCTTTCACCAACATACGAAATCGTTAAGAGACTGAAAAGCCTGCAGGTCAATGTAAAAGTGCATGACCCGTTTGTAAAATCCACAGGCGCCAACATCTACCTTACAGATAACATAAATGAAGCCCTAGCAGGCGCCGACGGCGTAATAATTGTCACAGACCATTCATTGTACAAGAATCTTGATTACGAAAAAATTTCCAAAATGACAGGCAACTCGCCAATAGTGTTTGACGCAAGGGGCGTGCTCTACGGCAAGCCCAATATATATGTTCTGGGCTCAATGAGTTGAGCTTATAGGGGGCCCGTAGCTCAGCATGGATAGAGCGCTGGCCTGCGAAGCCGGAGGTCGCGGGTTCGAATCCCGCCGGGCCCGCATGATTTAGCAGGCACTTGTCAAAATAAAAGTTTATTAAATTAAAAACAAGAATATAAAGCGCAATGGGAAAACCACAGGTTCCGATTTCTGTAACTGATCTAAAGTTTTCGATAGAGGATATTGAAGATTTTCTTAGCGGTCCAGTAAACCCAAAATTTCAAACGCCGTACGTGCCAAAGCTATGGAAAACCAAGGACGGAGACGAAGTTATAATAAGGGAAGCAAAGAAAGAAGAAGCTGAAGCAATGCTGCAGACCCTAAAACAGCTGATTGATCACAAATATGACAGGGACTTCTATCATCTTGTAGGAGTCAGAACGTATTCCGAAATATTGGCCTGGGCTCAAAACAGGATTAAAGACTCATATGTCATTGTAGTTACTTCTCCTGACGGCGAACGGCAGTCAATAGTGAACCACAGGTTCTGGGATGATAATGTTGCAATAAGCCTGCACACAATCACATTCAAGAGGAAATCCAATTTGGGGATAATGGCTTATGCGTCAAAAATAGAGCACGCCTTTGACTTTGTGGGAGTCAATGAATGGTGGGCCACCTTTGAAAGCCCGTTCGGTTTCAGAATGGGGTTCAGGTATGTTCATACAACCAAGCCATGGCCACAGGTGCAGCATGAACTCGGAGGGTCAAGGGTGTATTACATCGACAGGGAAACATGGAACAATGTAGTTAAACCAAAGTTAAAGGAAAGAAACCTCTTCGGAGAAAGGCCGGTATCAGAGGAAGTGCTTAAGAAAACATATCCGCTAAAACCAACCGAAAAACTAGAAGTGGAAATCTAGAAAACACCTAGTTCTCTGGACATAAAAAATAAAGCTATTGTTTTTGCGTCAAATATTTCTCCTTTTTTTATCATGTCAGTTATTTGCTGAGCACTAAATGGAACAATGCTAATCAATTCATCTTCGTCAAGATTGGTTGATTCGGGCTTATCATCTACAAACGCCACAAACAGCCTTATCATTTCGTCGTCGTATCCAGGTGTCATTACTATTGACCCCACTTTTATTAGCTTTTTTGCCCTGAAACCGGTTTCTTCCATGAGCTCCCTTGATGCACAGGTTTCATCGCTTTCCCCCTCTTCCAAAGTTCCGGCCGGAGCCTCTATTATCCATTTTGCAATGGTGTACCTGTATTGCCTTTCGAGGATAATTTTACCATCAAGCAGAAGCGGAAGTATTGCCACGGCACCCCTGTGCCGCACAGCTTCAATAAGAACATCACCGTTTTCGCCGCGGTATATCTCCTTAAAGAGTTTGAAAGTTCTTGCCTTATAGATTTCTTCTCTTTCTATTAATTTAGGCGCTTTGTTGCCATCCATGGCCAGTATTAAAAAGATGAGTTAATTTACTTTTTCCAGCTGGCTTGTTGCACTGTAACTGCGATACTCCAAAAAAATCGATTTTTGTCCTGCATCCTGCATATTCATGACGGGTAAACCTTCAGCAGCATCCCCTCTATTATAATGGGCGGGTCATAATTTGCTATGTTGACTGCCTCAGAGAGCTTTGAGCTCTTGTCTGAATATATCTCAAATAAAATGTCTCCCTTCTTGACTTTATAACCCTGCTTTTGATGTAAAATAATCCCCGAACCGCTGTCAACTGGAGCTCCTGCAGCTTTGGCAATCCTCACTATCGATTCATTATCCACCAGAGTGATATAGCCGTCGCTGTCAGCCTTAAATTCATGCTTATAATTACCCACGGGTATTTGATCAGGCTTTACTTCCGGGTTACCACCCTGTTCCGCTATTATTTGCTTCATTTTATTGTACGACTTGCCGTTTAATATGTTACCCATGGAGATATCGTATCCTGTATTGTTTGGCGCCAACCCGGCTGTTTCCAGCAGAATCCCCGCCAAAGAAGATGCTTTGGAAAGCAGGCTCATGCTTGCCGAACCAGGGTCTATCAGCGCTGAAAGTGCTTCCCTGGCCTCAAGCGCCGGCCCAATAGCTTTTCCAACAGGTTGGCCGCCATACGTTATCCCGGCTCTTATATTAATTCCCAAGGCCTTCCCTATCTCTATAAATTCTTTAGCAAGCCTTTCCCCCTCAGCTGAACCGCTGATTTTTGCCCCCCTTCCCACCGGAATGTCAAGTGCTACCACTTTAGCACCAACTGCCAGCTTTTTTGACAAAATGCTTGCTATCATTAGCCCCCTTGGATCAATCCTCAGAGGATTTTCAATCCTTATAAGCAAGTCATCCGCCGGCGCAATGTTGAGCGCTCCTCCCCAAACAATACATCCGTGAACCTTTTCAACAATGGATTTTATCTCATTTAACCCAAACTTTACGTTAGCCAGCACTGACATTGTATCAGCGGTGCCTGAAGGGCTGGTTATTGCCCTGCTGCTTGTTTTTGGTATTAAAAGCTCTGTCAGAGCTACAGTGGGAACTATCAGCAGTGACACTTTATTGCCGGGTACCCCTCCGATAGAATGCTTGTCCACTGTGAAACCCCCCAAATTCAGCTTTTGCCCTGTTTCAGCCATTGATACGGTAATATTTTTTATTTCTTCCTGATCTAACCCGACATAATTGGAGGCCAGCAAAAAAGCCGAGATATCCAGGTCACTAAGTTCCATCTTGACAAGGTCGCTTATGATGCTTTTAATTTCTCCCTCGCTGAGCTTTCCACCATTCATTTTTTTCCTTATAAATTCCACCGACTGTGGTGTGGGTTCGTAATTCACTTCCAATCTTTCGCCGTTATCCGCTAAAATTGACTTCGCAACATTTTTATAAAGGGCTATTGTGCCCGGTTTAACAAGGGATGAAGACAATTCTACGATACAGGTTATACTGCCCTTCTGAGAAGAAATGCGCAGCCTGTCATTCAGAGCCAAGCCGAATTTTTCAGCGTCAAGCTCATTTATTATGGCAGATTTCTTATTGGCTTCGATATCAAGTATTTGTGCTATAAGTTGCATGCATGTAATTTAACCTTCATTTATTAATAAACTCTTGTTTTTTACCGACTATTTTTGTTCCCACTTTTTCTCCTTTTATCGCTCTGAGCATTGAGCCTTCTTTTTTACCATTTACTATATAGGTTTCAATGCCTGCTGACGAAGCAATAAAAGCGGCATCCAGTTTGGATTTTATCCCGCCCCTCCCGAATTCGCTCATACCCTCCACTTCATCATATATTTTTTTATCATTTGGCTCTATAATATCCAAAGTTTTCTTTTCCTTGCCGTCAATCATGTATACGCCGTCAACATCTGTCAGGAGAACCAGCTTTTTGGCTCCTATCCCCTTTGCTATAATGGCTGAGAGCCTGTCGTTGTCCCCAAACTGAACCTCGTTTTTTATATTATTTAAATTAAGAAGTTCCTTCACTGACACCGCGTCATTTTCGTTTATTATCGGGATTATATTCAGCCTTAGAAGTGACTCGATTGTGTGTAAAAAATTGTTGTAACAGTTCTTTATCATCAAATCTTCTTCCGTAATCAGGATCTGGGCCACGGTAAGCCCGTTAGCCCCAAAACTGTCTATGTACATTTTTATCAAAATTGGCTGGCCAACGGCTGCTGAAACCTGTTTCTGCGTAAGGTCAAGGTCCCTGGGTTTAGCATTCCAGCCAAGGAGCGAAATTCCGGCAAGTATAGCACCTGAAGTTACAATGACAATTGGCAACCCTGTTTCACTGATTGACAGGCTTGCCTGCCTGGCTATGGAATCTATGGCGGCTTTATCTAAATTGCCGTCAATCGATAGGACAGAGGTTCCAACCTTTACCACTACTGGTGATTTCAATCAGCTAAGAGAAATGCGGCTGATTTAAAAAATTTTCCGTGCTTTGAATGAAAACATTTGCTTTCAATCATTTAAAATCAATAAAATTATCCTAAAAATTAATCAAAAAGGATTAATTAAGGGCTATTTTATACTGCATTTAATGCTTAACGACACCTATGGCAGGACCATGACAAAGCTGAGGCTTTCTGTTACTGATGAGTGCAACTATAGATGCATTTTTTGCATGCCAGCCAATCCCAAGTTTTTTAAAAAGGAAGAATTGCTTACAGTACCCGAAATTGACAGGCTAGTAAAATTATTCTCTTCAATGGGCGTTGACGAGGTAAAGCTTACCGGGGGAGAGCCGCTTGCCAGAAACGACCTTCCGTCCATTATTGAAGCTGTTCACGCTCATGTAAAGGCAATAAGCATGACAACAAACGGATATTACTTGGCCAGAAGGCTACCTGAACTGCAAAAATCTGGGCTTTCAAGGTTAAACGTAAGCGTGCATTCATTGAACGAAAATAAATACAGGAAAATAACCGGCGGCGGAAATTTAAAGGTTGCAATGGATGGAATAAACACCGCGATTGACCTTGGAATGGTCCCGCTCAAGGTAAATATGACTGTAATGAGGGGTTTCAACGATGACGAAATACTTGATTTTGTGGATTTTGGGCTGAAGAGGGGCATAATAGTCAGGTTCCTTGAGTATGAGCCCTTTAATGGCAGGGAGGCGTGGGCGTCATCTGAATTTGTAAGCGCCAAGGAAATACTGGATAAAATCTCAGCAAAATACCGGCTGACACACTCTCTGAGGGAGCTGCATAGCACGTCAACCTATTACGATGTTAACGGTTCAGGCAAAATAGGCATAATACCGTCAGTTTCTGCGCCATTTTGCCAGGATTGCAACAGATTGAGGGTTACGGCAGACGGCAAACTTGTCCCGTGCATGTATTCTCATTTTGAAGTTGATCTAAAAAAGCCGCTGGAAAGCGGCCTGGATGATGATAAAATAAAGGAGATAATCAAGGGCGCAGTAAATGGTAAATTTAGAGGTGTTATAGAGTACATTGAAAAGAACGATTTGCCAAGTTACATAAGGTCCATGTATAAGCTTGGCGGTTAAACGATATTTTCAAATGGGCTGTTATTTATTGTTCTGGGAAATCCGAATGAATGTACAAAATGCGTAAATGCCTTTTTGAGGTTTTGTTCGGGCTTAGGGTTGTGCTCGTAAAACAGCCCCTCCATTAGCTTTGATATGTGAAATTTAAACTGGTTTTCGTCCTTTACCACAAAAAACATTACGGGCGGTCTGCTGCCAAAAAACGCCGTGCTGGAAAACTTCCTTCCTTCCATTCCTACGCCAAAATTGACCCTGACTGTTCTTAATCCGGGTTCGGCCTTTTCCAGCCTCTTTCCTTCGATAAATTTGTCTATTTTAGCAAAACCATTAAGCTCTACTTCAAGCATGATCCGTTCAAGGTCCCTTTCTCTGCCCTTAAACAGGCCTATGCCCTTTAGCCATCTGTAAACTGTGGGAACAGATACGTCCAATTGTTCCGATATCTGGTAAACACTAGCACCACTGTTGTAGAGGCTGACAAGCCTGCTAATATATCCGCTATCCTTTGAATAATACGGCTTCCTTCCGGCCCTTTTCGTATTAATCGCTATGGCGACGTTGGCGTTCAATTTATGATAGCCATAAAACGCTAGTATATAACCTTAATTACACATTTTGAATTATATTTCGAAAGTTCAATGTGTTATATTTCTAACAATATCAAATAACAGGAGAGCTTTTTATAATTTTTTGACATCCATGTACCCGGTTTTCTTTGTTACATTCCAGCTGATGTTGGTCTTAAATATTTTTGATACAAGAGCCAAAAAGCTGGAATACAGCAGTGCAAAAGTGTAAACCACGGACAATGGGCCTTTAAAACTGACACTCTTATCCCTGTAAACGTAATACAGGTAAATGGCCGCGCCCAAGGACATGCCCACTATGTTTGAAGTCACCCCTCCAAGCATAAGTAAACCGTAAAGATGATGGGAAAGCATTATTGCGGTTGGGGCTACAAGGTACATCGTGAACGATATTGCCGCAAATAATGGCATTGTCAGATACAACCATACATGCAGCTCATTCTTGCTGCTGAAATTAAGCTTGTACAGCGTTATAGTATCCAGGAAACCCCTGTACCATCTGATCCTTTGGTTGACAAAATCTTTTACCGATGACGGAGATTCAATAAGAACTTCGCCGTCAAAGTAATGTGGCTTAATCTTGGCCTTGACAAGCCTCACCCAGAGGTCTATGTCTTCCGTAAGCGATTTTTTAAATGAGCCCACTTCATCAAGCGCGCGCCTGCTTATTATCAGGTTATACCCGAAAATCGGAACCGGAAGACCCAGCCTTTCGCTGCCCCGCGCAATGTACTTGGCTACTTCCGCTTCAAGCGAAGATATTGTAGGCAGCCAGCTTTCTCTTGTATTTATGAACCTGTAAAAGCCATTTTGCACTTCCTTTCCTTCAAGGTAGCCCTTCACCGCTTTTCTGAAGTAGTCCAATTCAGGAAGCGCATCAGCATCAAAAAATGCTATTATGCTACCATGCGAGGCATTTACGCCGTAATTAAGAGCTGCAGCCTTGCCGCCCCTGTTTTTTTCAAGATGATAGTATTTGACATTGGAAAATTCCCTTGAATACCAGCCTGCTATTTCAGGGGTTGAATCTGTTGACCCATCTTCGACAACTATTATTTCCAGTTTATCCTTAGGATAATTGACCCTGGTTAGCCTTTCCAGCAGCCTTCCCAGTGTTTTTTCTTCGTTTTTAGCAGGTATTATCACAGAAAAGGGGATTTCTGTGTTGCCAGCTAAACCGGCATTTTTGTTTCCAGTGTTATGTAAAAATCCCGCCACAATAATTATACCCCAGTATAGGCCAAACACAGTAAGCAGAGTCTCTATAGCCATGTAAAATATACTGAGATATTCCACATTTTTACTTAAAATAATGGCATTTAATAAATTTTATCATAAACCAAAATTTTTGGTTTAAATATTCATCTTTAAATCTTCCTTTATTATATTTAATACTACGTGAGTGTATGTCCTCTCAACATATTCAAGCGACAACAGCTTTTTTGTGAAAGCGCTTAATTCTTCAGGGGTTCTAAATTTAGTTACAATCATAATGTCTGATTCACCGGTTACATCGTAAACTGAAATTACGTTGTTCATCACAGCCACTTTTTTTTCTATTTCAACAAGTTTCCCCTTGGAAACAGTGATCTCTGTTATTGCGGTTAAGGCGTATCCAAGTCTGCTATAATCGCACACAGCCACGTATTTTGTGATTATTTTCATATTTTCAAGCCGCTTGATTTTGCTGTACAGAGTGCTGAATGGTATTCCCAGTTCATTTGCAAGTTCTCTCAGGGGCTTGCGCGAATCTTCCGTAAGTGCGCCTATTATTTTGTAATCCATCTGGTCAAGACTCATACCCTTCATTAATATTGAGTTTCTTAAAAGGATACTGCTACAAAAATATCATTGACGTTTGTGCCCGTGTAGCCTGTTATTACCAAGTCATTGAGCCCTTTAAAAAGCGTGTATGTGTTATCGTCACCCAAGTATTTTAACACCACGGCTTTGCCCCCGGCCCTTAAAACGGTTGACTTGTCAACTACTGCCCCAGCTGCATCGGTAGGGCCATCTATTCCGTCTGTTCCCATGAACGCAAGCGCAACCCCTTTTCTTTTTAGCCCAAGGCTTGCGGCTGCTGACGCATGCTGGTTTCTACCGCCCTTCCCGTTTCCGGTTACTTTAACGGTGGTTTCACCGCCAGCTATGATATATCTTGGAAGGCCGTCCTTTTCTGTCAGCCCGGCCATTAAATTTGCTTTTTCGCCCAGACTTAAGCCGGTTAAACGCGCATCACCAGAAAGTTCAGCTTCCAAATGCAGTTTTATGCCTCTGGACTCCAGGTAATTCTTTGCAGCTTCAATCGCAGTTTTATTATTTCCTATTATATATTGGTGAATTCTGTCAAATATTCTATTGCCTGGCTTTGGCGTTTCGCTTATTTTACCCGCAACGCCATTCTTTATCAGCGATATAACACCCGGTGATAATTTATGAACCAGGTTATATTTTTCAATGATCCTGTAGGCTTCTGCATATGTGGTTTTATCAGGGGTAAGCGGGCCAGAGGCTATGGTGTCCAGATCGTCTCCCATTACATCAGATATTATTAAACCAATTACGGTAGACGGATAAAGTTTTTCTGCAAGCTGGCCACCCTTTATTTCGGATAAATGCTTTCTTACAGTATTTAGCTCATGAATGTCAGCACCGGAATTGAGCAGAGCTTCCGTGGTTTCCACCTTTTCTTCAAGGGTTATTTCCTCTTTTGGTAATGGCATCAATGCAGAACCCCCGCCAGATATCAGGCATAAAACCAAAGTTTTTTCAGAGTTCTTAACCATGCTTATCATTTCCTTTGTTCCTTCCATTCCTTCTTCCGATGGCAAGGGATGAGTGGCTGGATGTAACTTTATCTTTTGCGTTTTATATTGCCTTGTGAGCTCCTCTGGGACGTTTATAATGCCGGCAGTAATTTTATCCCCAATTATAGTTTCAATAAACTCGGCCATTCCACCGGAAGCCTTGCCTGCTCCAATAACGTAAACATTGTCAAACTTATTTAGATCAAACGAATCACCATTTATTCTAAGAAAATTACCATTATATGTCATGTAATCCGTAATGAGTTTATCCGGCTTTACTGAAATAATCGCCTTTTCAAGTGCATCAATAACCGCTTTTCTTGCATTTAGCACACGTTCATCATAAGAATTGCCGATCAGCTGTTTATAATTGCGTATAATCATTACTGCTGTTATGATAGGCCAGCGCTTTTAAAATTAATTATCAAAATTTCCGGGTTTACCAATAGCATGTAAACCTAACAAAAATAAATGGGGCTGCTTGCAACAAGTTATGATAAAACATAACGTTGCTAAAAGAAAGCAAGGTGATAAGGAATGGCAGCATTAGCAGCAGTTATTGCATGGTTTCATATATTCTTTGCAATATGCTGGTTGGGCTCTGCCCTGTTTTTTGCCGTTGTATTAGGGCCTGTTATTTCAAGCCTTTCCCCGCAAAGCCGTGGTGAGCTGCTGCTAAGCTCAATGAAAAGAATCGAGGTGTTTGAGCTTGTGGTTTCGACTATGACTGTGCTGTTCGGTGTGCTGCTTGTTTTTTCGCTTCAAGAATTTTCTTTGTTTATAATTTTTGGTGCTACATTTGGTATTACAGCATATTTAATCGGATTAGCAGGCATGACACCGCTTACAAGAAGCATTACCCGATTGTTAAAAATGCTGCAAAACGAACCTCAGAATTTTAAGCTGATAAACCAGCTAGCCAATACTAACAAAAAATTCAGGATTACATCCATAATCGAGTTAGTATTTATGCTACTGGCTGTTAGCTCCATGGTTGCAGCCGGTTTCCTTTAAATTTAATTAGCGAAATATTTTTTATAAAATACTTACCAAATTGAATCAAACATATCTAAAAAGAATTGCGGTTGGCGGGATTTGAACCCGCGGCCTTCAGCTTGGGAAGCTGACGTCCAAACCAGGCTAGACGACAACCGCGCATGCTAATTTTTAACTGCTATATTTTTAACTTTTGCCGTATTCTACTTTACAGAATAAATATTGCAAATAAAAAAATCACGGCCAAATCCAATGGCATAATGTAAATCATGGAAGTCTTTATGCTTATTAGGATTGTAGCTATGGCAGAAATAATTTCCAAAACCATCCCGAAAACCACTGCAAATGAAAGCACGGGATTTACAAATGCAAAAATAAGCGCTGGGTACAACGTTGCAGTAATCACTATTTCACCTAGCAGCGAAGCTATAGCCGCTTCCCTTTTTCCCTTTAATATCAAAGAAAATGATGCGAAAAATTCCGGCATCGCTGCTGATAGTGGAAAAACTATAAACGATTGCGCAAATGGGCTTATTTTGGTTATCGATGATACCTCGATCACAGATTCAACAAGTAATTTTCCAAACAAGACCAACCCGGCAAATCCTGCAATAATAAATATAATGGCAAGCATTACGGACATTTTTTTAACGCTTTCAGAAACCTCCTTTTTTAAATTCCTTGCATAGATATAGAATGCTGTAATTATGATTGCAACAAGAGCGATTACAATATAAATTTTGGCTAAAAAAATCATGGTTATATACGCAAATACCGAAACTATGATTGGGATATACAGAATCCGGTTTATTCTTTCTTTAGAATCATTGAAAAGCCTTAAACCTCTCCTGCCGTATCTGACCAAGCTTAGGGTTAAAACCGCAGGGATTCCCATGACAACCACTATAAACGGTTCACCAACTGCTGCTGAAATTGCCATCCCAGGCCCAAGTGTTCCGCCATAAACCAAATTCAGCAAAATTATTATCAGGTCCGGCAGGCTGGAAAATACGGGAAAAGCGATTAACATAAATGTATAATCCCTTAAATTTAATATCCCAGCAAGGGATTCTATTCCAGTTACTAGAAGGTATGAGAAGAACGCCATGCCGATAACGGCTATTAACAGCCAAACCATAATTTGCTGATTGATTTGTTCAAATATTAATATTATTAGTGCCATTTTCCTCAAAGATTACTTTTAGGAAATAATTAGCATGAAACAAAGTTGCATCTATGCCAAATATTTCCTAAAATTTGATTTTTAATAACATATCGGAAATGTTTTTGCTCCTGCTGGCAAATGTAGCCAAAATTATCAATGTACTTAATTCGCACATGTTTTTTCGTTTTTTTACAATATTAGCAAAGTTTTTATACTATTTTAAAATCAGCAGTTACGATGAGTAGCACTATAGTTGATAAAATATGGAATTTTCATCAGGTAACCACTGATGAGGATGGAAGGTCTTTGATATATATTGACAGGCATTATACCCATGAAGTTACATCCCCGGTCGCGTTTAGCGACATGAAAGCAAGAGGATACAGTGTGAGAAGGCCCGACCTGACGCTGGCGGTAATGGACCACAATGTTCCCACAAATTCTAAGGAAAGGCCCACGATGGAACCGCTATCAAAGAAGGAAATGGACGCCCTGTGGGAAAACAGCAGGTTCTTTAACGTGCCTCTTCTTGACTTCTACAGCCCATATCAGGGGATAATCCATGTGATAGGCCCGGAGCTTGGACTTACGATACCGATGGCAACAGTCGCTGCAGGCGATAGTCACACAAGCACTCACGGAGCCTTGGGAGCACTTTCATTTGGAATAGGCACGAGCGAAGTTGAGCATGTTTTTGTGACTCAGACGTTGTGGCTGAAAAAGCCCAGGCAGTTCAGGGTTCGCATGGACGGAGAACTCAGAAACGGTGTAACAGCAAAAGACCTGGCGCTTTACCTGATCACCAAAATAGGTACGGGTGGCGCGCTGGGGCATATAATTGAATATGATGGAACAACAATAGCCAACCTGGACGTTGAAGGAAGAATGACGCTGTGCAATATGTCAATTGAAGCAGGAGCCCGGAGTGCAATAATTGCTCCAGACCAGAAGGTGTATGATTATGTGAAGGGCAGGCCGTTTGCGCCAAAAGGGGAGGAATTTGACATGGCAGTGCAGGAATGGGACAAGCTGAAAACAGACCCCGGCGCAAAATATGATAAGGAAATAAAATTCGATGTATCGGGACTAAAACCAATGGTAACGTGGGGCACAAACCCGTCAATGGCCAGCGAGATAAATGGTTACGTGCCAAACCCGGAAGAATTCAGCGATAAAAACAAGAGGGAGGAAGTTGAAAAGGCTCTTACTTATATGGGGTTAAAACCAGGCACTAAAATTGAAGATATAAACGTTGACGTGGTCTTCATTGGATCATGCACAAATGCCAGGCTCAATGACCTGGTTGAGGCGGCAAAAATATTAAGGGGCAAAAAGGTCAAGGAAGGCGTCAGGGCAATAGCAGTTCCTGGCTCAGAGTGGGTAAAAAGACAGGCGGAAAGGATGGGCATTCATGATATATTTATGGAGGCTGGCTTTGAGTGGAGGCATGCCGGATGCAGCATGTGCATAGCAATGAACGGTGACTCGCTGCGCCCGGGACAGCATGGGGCATCTACATCCAACAGAAACTTTGAAAACCGCCAGGGAGTGGGTGGCAGGACACACCTTGTAAGTCCATCAATGGCAGCAGCGGCGGCCATATATGGTCATTTTGTGGATGTAAGTGAGATGAATTAGAAATGACATTAAAGTCGTACAGCGGAAAGGCGGTTCCCCTTTTGATGGACAACGTTGACACAGACCAGTTGATTCCCGCTGAATTTCTCAAGCTTCTGGAAAAAAAGGGATTGGGCAAGTATCTGTTTTACAGGTGGAGATATGATCAAAAAGGCAATGAAAACACCGGCTTTCTGCTTAACAACAGCAAATTCAGGGACGGCACGGTGCTGATAGGGCTTAGAAATTTCGGGATAGGGTCGTCAAGGGAAAATGCCGTTTGGGCGCTGGTCGATTACGGCTTCAGGGTCGTGCTTGCAGAGTCCTTCGGTGATATATTTTATGAAAATGCCGTAAAAAATGGCCTTATACTGGTCAGGCTTGACATTAACACACTGAGGGAAATTGGGGAAATGGCAAAAAGCGGCAACCTTGAAGTTACCGTAGATCTGGAAAAGAAACGCGTAAGCTATGGCGGCAAGTCAGTAGAATTTCAAATGGATGAATCGGTCAGAAAACGGCTGATGAGCGGCAAAAGCGAAATTGAAGTGACAATGGATTATAATGCAAAAATAGCTCAATACGAAAGCAGAATGCCCGAGTTCCTCAAGGTAAAAATGGAACGGGAACAAAGGGAAATTATAGAGGGCTGAAACTGTGGAAGCGCAGAATAAGTTTAAATTTGCTGCATATAGTATTTTGATGTGAATTTGGGACTGGCTTTACGGTCAAATATATTTACACCCAAGGAATCGGTTGAACTGTCAGCAGAATTGCGGTCATTTTCGTATTTTTTAATACCGGATGTTTCCAATGAAGTTGACCCGATAGCGCTTTCACTTTCAATACTTTCAAAAAGAGATGACTGCCGTGCCGGAAGCGGGGTTATAAGAGTGTTTGAACATGACCTTTCCTATCTTACCAAACAGGTTAAAACTGTTCAGAGCCTGACTGACAATCGCTTTTTCCTTGGTGTTGGAACCGGTACTGTAGCCGATGCACCGTCTGCAGCAATAAAGCGATTTGTTAACGTGATAAACTCGATACGTTCTACCAATGCTGGACTCGAAATATATGCAGCGGCATTGAGAGAAAAAATCGCAAGAATGGTTGCTGGAACCGCTGACGGCATAATTCTGAACTTCAGCACGTTTAGCCATGCAAACAGAATGGCCAGGACATTCAAAAGTGGGGGTGGAAAAATCGTGTTTTCCTACCTCAAAATTTTTGTATCCTGGTCAAGGGAAAGGGCTGAAAATTTGGCGAAGGAAGAATTTATCAAGTACAGCAACCTGCCGCAGTACGCGTCGCTTTTTGAGAAGGAAAAAATACTTACGGGTTTGCCAAGGGAAATTACAGGGAAAGACATGAAGATGCTGCAGGAAAAGGGGGTACTGCTGGTAAATCCCTCCGCTTCTGAGGTCAATTATGCCTTAAACTTTTTTGTCAGTAATGGGGTAGACGTGCCAGTTATATACCCGTATTTTACATCAAATTATACACCTGAAGAAAAAATAAATTATTTAAAAAAATTAATTGGTTAGATTTAATTTCATTTCTTTTCTGTGCATATTCATGGTATGTATTAAAAGCGCGCTCAGCGATGCTGCTGTTATTAAAACGCCAATTCCTGTAAGAGGGCTTAAAGTGGCAAGCAACATCTGCAGCACTGTCTGAGGTGGATTCAGGGGGCTCGGCGTAAGCGTGCTCACTGGAAATATTATCCCCGGAGTGGCCATTATGCTTGCTATTACTGCAGCTGCTCCTCCTATAATTACAAGCTTTGCCACCATTTTAATGTTGTCTGGAATTGGGTTGCTTTCAGCCTTGGGCAGGTACTTCCTTATGTATGGAAATGCAAAAATTATTATTCCAAGGGCTATCATGATGAAACCCAGATCGGTTATAAATGAATAAGTTGGTTCTGTGGGAGGCACTGGCGGTGCAGGTATGGCTGTCCATATCATGCCTAGTACGGAAGTAATCAACCCGAACAATACGCTGATTATAAGCAGCACCTGCCTCAGGCCCAGCCTGTTGCTGAACCTGTTGATCACCAAAGCCACAATCAGCGCTATGAGGGAGAATAATATCAGGAACAACTGAGCAGATGACAGCCATGTTGGTGGAACGCTGAAAGCATATGTTGATACAGGCATCTTGAACGGAGGTGATGTGTAATTTAAAGAGCTCAATGGGATCTGCAGCGGTATTGGGTATTGCTCGGAAGTTAGCTCAGCAGTTAATGACAATTTGCTGCCGTTTTCAAATTGTATATAACCACCGCTGTTGCCATTTGTGCCCGCTACGGTGGTAGTCGGCCCAAGAATTATAGGCGGCCTTGGATTTTGGTTAAAGTCAAACGCGCTTAGCACGCTCCCGGATTGCGCAACCCAAGAACTGAGATATGGGATGTTCCAGTTATAATCTATAAACTTCAGTATGCTGTCATGATTTAGCACTGTGCTATCGACATAATTCTCTTTCGCATATGGCGATATTATTAAAAGTGGCACCCTTCCCCCGTAACCAAACGCATTCATCTGTGGAGGCGGTACGCTGTCGTAAAAGCCGCCCCATTCATCCCACGTTATAAATATAGCAGAGCTGTTCCAGTCTGGTCCTTGCATTACGGCATTAATCAAGTTCACCGTCCAATCCTGCCCCAGTGTAATGTTTGCCGGTGGATGCTCTGAAACATCAGGAACATTTCCCTCACCCGCAAGGCCAAAAGGCATAACAAATGAAACCGCTGGCAGGGTGCCGTTCTTTGCTTCAGCTAGAAACACTGAAAGATTCTCAACGTTGTTCATGTAAGCCGGATTGTTGGTGAATCCCTGAATAGAGTTTAATGGATAGATTTCGCTTGAAGGCGGATTGGTTGCGGAGCTGAAAAGCTCAAAATACCCCCAGCTTACCCCTTTTTGATTTAACTGGTAAAATATTGTCTGGTTAAGGTTCACGTATGGAGGCGGCCCGAAGTCGTTTGATACGGGAGTATAGCCTGATAATGAAGCCAGCCTGTTAGGAAGGGTTTCTGTCAGCACAGGTGTATAGTAGTTGTCTGCAAGCACGTACTCCTCTGCATAATCCCAGTAAAATGGGATCTGCTGGTATGAAACGTATACAAGGCTTGCGGAACCAGAGTATGCAGCAAACCCGTTGTTTCTTCCCCAGTCCCAGTCGCCGTGGTAATCAACCCAGCCTTCGCCCGGATCAACCTGAGTTGACGAATTTAGGTAAGATAAGTGTGAATAACCCAAAAGCCATCCGAGTCCAGGGTAATTTGGGACCTTTATGCTTGATGTGTCATTTTGGATCCCATAGGGGACTGAAAGTTCCTTTACAATTGAATTGTTAACCAGCATATTATTGGGGCCGTATGGATAAACGCCAAAGTAATCGTCGAACGACTGGTTTTCCTTCATAATGTATATCACATGCTTAATGGGAGTAGTGGAATTTGGCTGCGCAAAAGCAAATGAAACAGGACCTGAAACAGATATAAGTATTATAAAAGCCAAGGAACTTAATTGAAGGTATTTTTTATTCATGCCATATGCTAGATAATAGCAAATACTATATAAATATTTTTTATGCGCCTGCAACGTGACCTTAAATTGTTATTTTCTGCTGGCCCCTACAGCAGCCGGCGTTTGGGGGAGCATTAATTATATGGCACTCTAGAGCTCACTCTATGTCAAGTAGCCCGTCAGGCCCCACCTTGACCGAGTGGGTTTTTAACGGAAGCCTGATTTCTTCCTGTTCGCACTGTATCTCGGGCTTGATCATTGGCTTTTCTATCATTTTGCCATTGGTTATATCATACTTGGCCCCGTGGGCAGGGCATACTGCAGTTGTCCCGTTAACTTCGCTTAAAATGGCACATCCCATGTGAGCGCACACGGCATCCATACCATAGAACTTATCACCTTCTTTTGCAACAAGCACAGGCCTTCCGTTTAGCCATACAATCAAGGAGTTCCTTTCTTCAAATGCGTGCACGTGAACTTTCACTTTCATGCTGAAAGTAATTAATTGTTAAAATATAAATTATTTGCCTTTTTTGCAGCTGAAAATATTTTAATTAAGGAGCCGGGGGTGGGCTAAAGATTAAAAGGTACGCATCCCATGGCAAGCATAATGAGCGACATTTATTATTTCAAGACCAAGGTTGAAAGGGAGATGCTGAAGCTTGACCCCGATGCCGTGCAGTTTGTCAGGACGCTGCAAAAGTCCAATTACTCAATCAGCAGGATATACAGGCACATTGAAACGCTGATCATACTTTCCCGGTTTCTCGGCAGGCCGCTGCGCGATGCAACAAAGGATGACTTAGAAAGGTTTGTCATGAAAATGACGGAAACAAAGACCCCGTGGACAAGGGATACGACTCTCAGGGGCGTTAAGATATTCTACCGCTGGCTGCTTACGGGGAGCATAGAAAAGAGCGCGCCCTACCCCGACATCGTAAAGTGGATCAGGACCGGTGTCAAGCGAAACGAAACAAAGGAGCCGGAAATACTCACGGAGGATGAGGTGAAGGCGTTGATAAGCAGCGCAAAAACGGCGAGAGACAAGGCGATAATAGCGGTCTTGTACGACGGCGGGTTCAGGATAGGCGAGATTTTGCCGGCAAAAATAGGGGATGTGAGTTTTGACGACATGGGAGCCAAAATACGCGTTTCAGGCAAGACCGGGGGCAGGACGGAAAGGCTGATAACCTCGGTGCCGCTGCTTTCGCAATGGCTTGACCAGCACCCAGGGAAAGGGAACCCCGATGCGTGGCTCTGGGAATCGCTGCCGGGGAAGCACCTGTCATACGTGAAGCTCAGGGTCATGCTGAAAAGGACAGCGAAAAGGGCTGGGGTAAAGAAACGGATTTATCCGCACCTTTTCAGGCATTCAAGCGCAACCGCGAACGCCCGTTATCTGACCGAGTATGAAATGAGGCTGCGCTACGGCTGGGCTTCCGGCAGCGATACACCTTCCAGGTATGTCCACATGGCAAGCGCGGACCTTGACGACAAGCTGGCGGCAATCTACAAGGGGAAGGAAACCAAGCCCAAGGCACCCGAATTCGTGCCCCTGAAATGCCCCAGGTGCGGCGCGGAGAACACGCCGGGGCAAAGATATTGTGGCAAATGCGGGTCGCCGCTGAACCCGGAGGAAATTGCAAAGTCCGCAATCCCTAACGCGGATTTGCTTGAAAAGTTGGCAGACATTCTCAAGGACATTGCGGAATTAAAGAAAAAAGTGGAAAAATGAAATGTAATTTTCTAATGAATTTCAATTTTTTTGCAAAAAAACGCAAAATATACCCCCTCCCCCCTTTGTGGCGATAACAGTTTATAAGCCGGAAATTCCACTACCCATATCATGCCTGATTATTATGGCCGTGTTTTTGAGCAGGTCATGGAGCAGCGGATAAGGGAGATGCGCGAAGATTTTGATGCAAAACTCTATTATGAGGAACATGCGGATGAGATAAACGAAAGGATTGAAAGGCTTGCGGCGGAGAAAGTTGAACCTATTGTCCGCGAATACAAAAGGCTCAGGCTGGAAAATGAGGACTTGGAGGCGCGCATAAAACAGCTTGAAAAGGAAAACGGAGAGCTAAAAGAGAAAATAAGCAAACATAAAATAAAATATACATTAATAGACATTACAGACGTTCAAGACCCATAGCCTTTTTGATGGTTAGTATTTTTACCGTATTTCCATTTTCATCCGTAGTTTCCGCTAAATACCACGCGATGGAATCGCCTGCTGTAACGTTGAGAAATTTGCCTATTCTTTCTGGGATAATTATGCGTAACGAATTTGTTTTATTTGCCCTATTAACTTTGCTCAACCCAATTATTTCCTCCTTCATTACAAATAATCTATTGCAACAGTAGTATAAATATATATTTTTGTTGCAACAATGAGCTTTTCGTAGCCGCAAATAGCAATATTTATATAGCTCCGTGTTGCAACAGATTGCAATGAGCAGATATGTTAACGTTCCCGTAAAACCAGCCACAAAAAAGAAGCTTGATACATTGAAGTTGTATCAGCGAGAGACATACGACCAGCTTGTCCAACGTTTGATGAAAAGTGCGGTTGCCGGCTCTGCGTCCAAAGACGGGGAGAACCGGAGTCTTAAGGACACGAAAAAGGCACTCGAAAAACTTGAGGAGGCAGAAGCATGATGCAAGCGAAATCGGCAAAAAACACGTTCTTTAAATATAAAGGCATAACCACAAAGAGCTTATTTTCAGACATAATAAATTATGAGGAGAACAGAATCTTCCGCCTGAATGGCGAGGAGATTAAGCCGGAATTTGAGAATAAAATAGACGGACTAACTACCATGGACAGCCGCATACTTGAATGGGTAATATATGACCAGACAGTATTTCTTTACAAATATGAAGAAACCTCACAAAACTCGTTATATGGCTCTGTAACTTTGCTTAACAGGAATCCGGCAAGTAAAAATGGGTATGATGAAATAACCCTGTATTATCATTCAGAAACTACAAGTTTAGGCGGTGAAATATTACCCTATACTGAAGGATCAATAAACGCAGTGCCAGCTTTCTTGCAAAAACTGTTACACGAATTTCTAATGGTGAGTGCATAAATGGCACAACAATCACTAATTGAAAAGGCAGAGCTGAGGAGGCTGAAGCAGGAAAATGCAGAGCTGAGAAGCCAGGTCATCAAGGACCTTGCAAGGATCGAGGAAAAGGTCAATAGCATAAAGCTACTCCTGGAGAGGTCCGCGGCATGAACCTTGATGAATTCAAGGAAAAATGGGAATCACAGCAAAAGCACTTTTATCACACCGTTATAACGAATAGAAACATGCGCTACTGGGTTAGCGCATACAAGGTAGAAGATGACGGCATGATACGCTTCACCAGGTCCTATTTTGCGCGCGGAGTAAGGGAGACAGTTGAGGTGGCGACTTTGCATCCCGGTGAAATCAGCAAGTTGCTTGCGGGCAGGAACGGGTACTTATACAGGATGAATGACGGGTTCGTGATAGTGTCAAAGGAAGAATATCTTGAAATCAAACAAAGGCAAAAGGAGCTTGAGCAAAAGGTCAGGGAGCAGGATGAAACATTGGCATTCATGCAGCTAAAAGAAATGAGGGAGCCATATTGACTGACGACATTGCGGTTGTAATGCCTAACGTAGCTCAAGCGGTGGAAAGCATGCAGGCATTCCAGCAGCTCAAGACCAGGCTGCTTGACGACAACGACACGGTGACCATTTCGGGAAAACGCTACATCAAGAGGTCGGGCTGGCGCAAGATCGCCCTCGCTTTTAACATTTCTGTGGAAATAACTTCAATCGAACACGAAACGCGGGATGGAATATACATAGTCAGGGCAAGGGCAAAGGCAACCGCCCCATCGGGAAGGGTTTCTGAAGAGATAGGGGCGTGCGACAGCAGCGAATTTTCAGGAGCCATTGCCGCAACTGTCCACAATATAGAGACCAAAGCCGCTACAAGGGCAATTAACAGGGCCATAAGCAACCTGGTAGGTGGCGGTGAAGTGTCCGCTGAGGAATTTATAGAGCAAAGGCAGGAAACTGACGACATTGGCGAAATGATAAACCGTATCAAGTGGAACAAAAACAACGACGGAAGTTTATGGGCCTACACACTTAACAAGGACGGATCAAAAATACCTGAAGTTGAGACACTATTAGCACTGATTGAAACCGCGCCGGACAAAAAATACATTCACGGCGGGGAAGAATTCACGACCGATAACAAATATCTGAGGAGGAGGGCAAAGCAATGAATGGCGGACAGGGGTTAGATACCCAATTGTATGAAGCGGGCCAGAAAGGCAAAGATACCCAATGTTATCCAGTGGGTCATCACCTAAAAGACATCCAATCTATTATAGCGAGCCATTATGAAGAAGATACCCAATTGTATGAAGCGAGCCATAAAACTAAAGATACCCATCAGTTAGTAGCGAGCCACTGCGGGGAAGATACCCACAGCCTCATAGCGAGCCATCTATGTAGCGAGCTAACTGTCAAAAGTTACCCAAACTCGGTCAGCGAGCCACATGAAGCAAGATACCCAGATACGCCTAGCGAGCCACTCTCCGCAAGTTATCCATTGAAAGATAGCGAGCCAATTGACCAAAGATGCCCAATTATAGAAAGCGAGCCATGTTATCGAAGATACCCATTAAAGGCTAGCGAGCCATTTTATGAAAGATGCCCATATTTCGTTAGCGAGCCGTATGATCCAAGTTGCCCAGTTGCATTCAGCGGGTCAGGTCTTGCAAGATACCCTGCGATAAATAGCGAGCCTAAAAAAAAGAGATATCCAGGGGTCAACAGCGAGCCAGAGTGTGTAAGGTACCCATTTGGTAATAGCGAGCCAAGGACCGCAAGATACCCAAAAATAGTTAGCGAGCCAATGTTTGCAAGATATCCATCAATAACTAGCGAGCCATCAAACTCCAGATACCCAGCAAAATCAAGCGAGCCAATAATAAAAAGATGCCCATTGTGCATCAGTGAGCCATTTACGAAAAGATATCCAACTGAAGTTAGCGAGCCAATTATAGTAAGCTATCCATCTAAAAACAGCGAGCCAAAGTCAGAAAGATATCCATTCTCCAGAAGCGAGCTTGAACGAAAAAGATACCCAAGTACATTTAGCGAGCCACTAAATGCGAGTTACCCAAATCTCACCAGCGAGCCAGAATGCGCTAGATACCCATTAAGGCCTAGCGAGCCATCAAATGTCAGATATCCAGATAGCCCTAGCGAGCCAAAAGACCGGAGATATCCAGCGAGACGTAGCGAGCCAAATCGCAAAAGATACCCATTCTTTCCGTGCGCAGGAGGTGCCTGAGCCTTGCTGGACGATGAAGGTTACCTCGCAATACAGTCATACTATGACCACCAGGACCTGCGCATACGCTCAATGAACAGGATAAGGGCGATAATCAAGGCAAGGGCTGAAGGTAAGAGCCTGCGTGAAGTTGAGAAGAAGAAGGACGAAAAGGACTTTGCCGACAAGTACGCCGACAAAAAGCTGCCTGGGATATTGCTGAGGCTCAAGAACGAGGGCAAGATAGCAGCCGAGGAATACGAATACATCAACAACCTGCTCAACGTGGCAAAAGAGGAGAAGAAATTCGAGGAGAAATACAAGCCGCTTATGATGGACTGGATCGGCACGGTGCCGATTTACCAGCAATACCTTAAATATATCAAGGGGCTTGGGCCTGTCCTGTCTGCGGGCCTGATATACTACATCGACATGACCAAAGTCCACCATGCGAGCTCGATATGGAAATACGCCGGTCTTGCGCCGGTTGACGGGCACACCGTAAAACCGATGAAAGGCAGAAGAATCAACTACAACCCCGATTTCAGGACTTTTTGCTGGAAAGTCGGCGATTCACTGCTAAAAAAGAGGACACAGCCGTACAGGAAGATATACGACGAAGAGAAGAAGCGCGTGCTTGAAATGCACGAAAACCCCAATTACACAGAAATAATCTGGGATAAGGAACAAAAGGCCTGGATTGTAGGCAGGTGCAAGTCGCCACCGCTCCATGCGCACAGGAGGGCTATGCGCAAGATGATTAAACGCTTCCTCGCAGACTATTACGAAAACTGGCGTAAAGTCAACGGGCAGCCGCCGGATGAACCATACGCGGTTGCGATCCTGAACCACACCAAGGAGGAGAATAAGCAATGAAGTTATCGGAAATCGAAAATAAATTAACGAACCAAACCACAATGAAGCAGTCAGCAGTGCCGTATCTCCTGCTTTATGAAGCATCAACAAGAATAGTGCTGACACTGCCAATTGAAATGAAATTGAAAGTTGATGAATTCAGGGGCTTAATCAGGAGTGTCGCCGATTATTTCAAAAACAATCCCGGCTTGGATACCGACGATTTTTGTTTATTCGCAAGCAAATACAGCCACGACTTTGAAAAATATCGGGGAAGGGGAAGCGTGAATGTGCTTGGGGCGATAGGAGCCCAGAGAATATTCATCGTAAGAAAGGAGGCAATTGAACAATGAGAAGCGAAAGCGAAATAAACAAATTAATAGGCAATGTGGGTAAAAACCTGCAAGACTACCAAAGCGCGCTTCCCGCGCCCGAAGGGGAGCAAGAATACAAGGGGTGGATCGACGGTTTAAACGAATCTCTCAAATTTCGCGACGATTGGCAGGCTGAAATGGCGTTGGAAAGGGAGTATAAAATCTTGCGAAGCTCGACCCCCGGAACTGACTTTGCAAAAGAAATGTACATCTGCGGAAAGATTGACGCTTTAGAATGGTTTTTAAAAGGAGGCTGCAAGCAATGAACCCTGAACAAACATACAAAAAAATAAAACTGATTGGAATGGTTCTCGAAATATATGACGGAACAACGATGCATGCATACAGCAGCGAATATTACAAATGGAACATACAGGATTACGAAATAGAGATCAGGAACAAAAATGGAATAGTTGTAGAAGATTGGGTCAAATACGTTTCTGCAAAGGTGGAATATACACACGAAATTACAGATGAAATTCAGCCTGATTCCATTTCTAAGGAGGTTCACATGCAATGACCAACATCGAAAGCCTGCCGTGGAGACCGTTAAAGGCCAAGAATGACGCTTACAGGCGCGCGGAGGTGGTGGACCACAATTACGTGCCTTTTGAAATTGCATGCATGTTCTACAACGAGCCGACGCAGCTAATCAAGAACACGTGGTATTACTACCAGCGCATTTCAGGGGATTTGATAAGGAACCCGTTCCCGCTTGACTGGAGGCAGAATGCGGGATTCCCGTCAGAGGAATTCATGCTTTCGGCGGCAATTCAATATAAGCCCCAAGCGTGTGAGCTATGCGGGCACGAATTCACCCTGGAAAGGGGCGGCTACCATGTCAACATTCACGTAGTCAGCGGCAGGATACACGGATACCTTTGCGACCTTTGCGATGAAGCATACATGCAGACTTTGGCGCACTACACGTCAAAGACCTACCCCAGGCTTGCGGATCGCGTGCTGAGGCTTGTGGAGGTGGCGCAAATATGAAACAAAAAGGATACCTATACCTAAAAAACAAGCTGTTCTTTGACACGGCGGTGCTGCTTAAAGAGCGTGATATCTTAGAACAGTCTCTATATGTTCTCATAGATAAATTTGATGAATGCGAAATCAATGATGACAGGTACTACTGGCTATTGGGGTTATACTTTACGGATGAAAGCAATTACCAGAGGGCGTTGTTCATACCGTACCCAATAATATTTGACTATAAAACGAGGGGAGCGCGCCTGGTTCATAAGGCCATCGACAAATTAGACACAAGCCATTGTGTTTCACGCATATGGCATGACATGTATAAAATCAAATACAGGGTGCCGGATTCATTCGTTCCCAAAACAGAGGAGGAAGTGGTGCAGGAATGAGTAAAATTAGGGTCAGCTTAGAAACGGATGAAATAGATTTCCTCATAGACATTCTTGAGAATTTCGACTGCTTAGACAACGAAACATGCAACCAAATAGACAGTTTGCGCCGCAAATTTGAGCATTCAATACATTATTCTTTCGCTTCACGAATAGAGCATAAGCACGGTTATATTGAAGCGGCCGAAATTGGCGCGCTTGAACTGTATAAGAAAATGAAGGCGGAGGCAAAAATATGAGCGCGCCTGAATTGGTTGACTTTGCCGATGAAGGGGCGGACCACTGGGTCACGCTGAAGCTCAAGGACGGCACTGTGCTGAAGGTGAAAATGGAGATAGCCGGCGTAATGAGGATGGGCAACGACCCGAACACCGGGATTCCAATCTACGCGGTGCAAACTACAAACGTGGTGAGATTGGCCCAGGTTCCGCAGGGCCTTGTGAAGCAACCTCAGGGAAAACAGGGAGGCATGTATCATTGATCGCCGAGCAAAAAACAGTGAAGCACGGCTACTGCGTGAAGCATGATGCCGTAGGCGAGCTTGTAGTGCTTGCGCGCGGCAACAGGCAATACTGGTACATCCACCACAAGTGGCAGGCGGAGACCAAGAATTGTTACGTCGGCCCTGTCGGCAGGATCGACATAAGAAAGAAATTCTTGCAGGTGCTGGCGAGAAAGGGCATAGATGCAAACGAAGCATGGACAGAAATCGTAAACAGGATAATTCACAATTTTCCAAACATGAAGAATATCAATGAAGCAAAGCAGGCAGGCGATGAAATAGCACTTGAATACATAGCGGAGGTCATGGGGCAATGAACAGAACTATATTCTACGGACAGAATTCAATTGAAGTAGAAATCAATGAATATGGCCTTATCAAGGTAAAATTCAACGGAACACCTACAAGGTGGAATTACAATCCGGGGCAACCATTTGACATACCGTTAGGCGACCTGGTGGCCATGAAAGCCTTTGATTCGATAGATGGTTTTAATGACCGGTTAAACGCAATTGAAAAGGTAAGAACTGCATGGCAAAGCATCAATTCGAAACTGTCGAATAATCCCAAGCCGGAAATAATGAAGCATGAAGGGCAGAAACAAAAAGTTGGTGTGTGGTTGAGCAAGCATGGTTATTGATGCAAAGAAAAAGGAGTATGAAATCAAGGACTATGGCACCGTCACGATCACAAATGACGGGTTGCTTTTCAGGTTAGAGGTCAACGGGCAGGTGTTCAGTTTCCTTATTAGCCATGAATCAACGATAGAAAATTATCTTGACGCAATTGACAAGACGCTGAACCGTTTAGGTATTAAGAAGGAAGCCCGCGCCGAAATAATCAGGAACTTTGCCACCATAATGCCTGAGCTTGTCAATGAATCCGTTGTCAAACAGAAGTATTATGTGCCGTTCTGGGTTGACGGAGACACATGCTATGAGGCGATCAGGACAGCCGGGAAGGACATGTTCATATACTATGAAAAGGGGAAGTATATGTTCTCCGACTACATAGACGCAAACACGGTCAGGGTGCATCCGGTTCAGTATATTAAGCCTTACACGTTTGACGACAATAATGAATATATTAATCAGAACAAATCCCCGGATTTGAAAAGTGTTTACGAAGAGGTGCATTCAATTGTAACGGATTATTTCTATTACTCCGACCCGAGGCTCCACAAGTTCCTTTCGCTGTACATAATACATTCATACATGCTGACAAGAAGCATAGGTTCGGTGTTTCTGTGGTTGATAGGGGCAAGAAGGTCAGGCAAGACAACGTTGCAAATCATTTCAGAATCTCTCGGGTACAGGCCGTTCAGCGGTGTAACACCGAGCGAACCCGCAATATACAGGACGCTTGGATGGGAAATTGAATATGCGCCGCTTATCATTATCAGGGAATTTGAAAAGGCAAACGACACAATGAGAGAAATAGCAAGAGAAGGGGATATACCCGGCGCAACCGTTCCAAGAAGTGACAAGGAATATGACAGGATGGTTGTCCGCAATTTTCATATATACGGGTCAAGGATAGTCGGGTCAAACAAGCTGCATGGCGATGACGCAGATTCGGACAGATACATGTTCATTCGCGCCATTCATGGGAAACCAAAGAAACCGAGGAGCCAGCTTTACAGGAACAAAGCCGTTATGGCCAATCTTAACCAGATCAGGAACGATTTGTTGTTGTGGAAAGTTGCCAATTATGCAAGCTTTGAGGTTCCTGACGAAGATTCCCAGATAGAGGAAGGGCGAGATTGGGAACACTTTGGCGGAATAATAACGCTGGCAAAAATGATATCCCCGGAGCTTGAACAGGAAATGCGTGAATTTGTAAAAGAATATCTAAAAGAAAAGGACGAGGAAACAGGGAACAGTGCAATTACCGCAATAATTAACATAATTTTCGATATGTCAAAGGAAAGCAACTATTCGTATGAGAATGACAAAATAAGGGTGCCGTTTGAACAAATATGGTCAAGGCTTAAGGATGAGATGATGCCTTATATCGACAAGACAGGCAAGCAATCTGAAACCAAGCTTATTGGAAATGACAACCGGGTAATATCGACACACTGGGTTGGGTCAATAATCAAGGAACAGTTGTTTGGGCATGTAACCAAATGGAGAGATGGCCCCAGTACAGTCCACGGATATATATGGTCTAAGGATGAGCTATTGGCGTTAAAGTCAATTGTGCCCGATATGCCAAAAGTGCCCGATGTGCCCATCAATAAGGGGAAAACAGAACAAAAAACAGGCAGTTTAGACAACATTGACCCTGAACACCAAGTCAATGAAACAAAAAAGGAAAATAACGGCAACGTCAAAAAAGACGATAAAATACCCGCTCAAACCCCGTTAACAACGGGCACAACGGGCACAAATGCCGGATCGGGCACAAACTTGCAGGAAGATAACAAGAAATATGTTATCGCTCGTACAATTGACACATATCTTGCTATCAATAGCACAGAACAGGAAGAGAGGCAACTTAGCGGATACAGGGTATATCTAAAGGATGTGGAAGGCAAAGAAGTGAAGCTCTATACGTGCATGAAATGCGGCTTTGCGACAACAACAATCGCTGAAGCACTGAATCACATGGAGGCATGCAAGAAATGAATTATCAGGAGTTAATTAAAACGGCAATGCCGATGAACCTGGCGTTCATTGAAGGCAAAGTCATAGTAAAGGTGCCTGGAGGAACGCTGCCGGAAGGCGGGGAAGTTGACTGGGAGACACAGGAATATTCATTAATGATTGGAAAAGACCTTTACGAACTTATAGCAATAAAAATAAACGGCAACCCGCTGATTTTCAGGCTTGACAGCATAAACGACATGGCAAAGATAGAGCTGCTTGCATATTACGCAGTTGACGACCCTAACATAGACGTTGTAATGCTCCTCAGCGAGGATTTTGAACACGGGCTTAAAATCAGGGTCAACCTGGAAGGGCTTGCCACATGGTATGCGATGCACCTTTTGGAGGAGGCACGGCCATGACAGAGGAAGTGCAGCAGAACAGCAAATACATATTAGACGAATACTACTCGCAGGACAGCCCGGTAGAAAGCGAGAAACTGCTCTTCAATTTCAAAATCAGGATCATGTACATGAGTGACAGGACATGGAAGGAATATACCTGCAAAAAGCCAATAATACGGTTTGACAAAGAGCAGAAAAAGAACGTGGTAAAGCCGTGCGGTTTCATGTCATTGACCTATTCAGACGCGCTTGCCCATGCGGAATGGCATTTTCACGGAGGGAGAATAGAATGAGCGGCGAACCAATAAGGCTTGAAAACCCGTCCGATATTCTTGACCCTAAATATATCAATAAAACCTTGATCGTTAAGGCAAAAATAATCTATATATCTGCAAACTTCGTTGTTCCATTGTCAGGCCCTGATTTCAGTTTTCATGACGGAGACCCGCAACTACTCAAATTACTGGGAACGTACGGTTCGGTATCGATGAAAAGGCTGAAACAAATTATAAAAAAGCTTGAAGGAGACGTTATAATAGACCAATATGCGATAATCAGCATAGTTACCATTGAACAACCTAACCGCCATTTTGGTGATGAAATATATCCGTTCCTTTATACAATGCCGGTATATGTATTCCAGAAATCGCTTCCGGTTATCAGGGTCAATGATGTATATGAATTAATTGGAACGCCAATATCGCACCCAGGCAACGGAATGCTTGTTTTCCTTGTCACAAAAATACGGCGGGAGGCAGGAACAGAATGACAATCGCCACCTACCTGAAATGCGGCTGCCTTTACTACGATGAAGGCAACTATGCGTGGATAGAGCTGTGCGAATACCACAAAGCCATGTACAACCAAGCTAAGACCGACTCCGTGAAAATAATCAATGAAATACTGGAGGAAGAGACAGAATGAATCTCATTTCAACAATGGCAACAACTACAACCGCGGGCTTGATAGCCGTGCTGGTTTATGACCTGATTATAAGGCGCGAAAAGGTGCTTAAAATACTGCTTTTTGCCGACAAATATTATGATGTGAAGCTTTCTAATGATGCGGAATATGACATAACAGCTTTCACCGTGCCGGTAAAGCTTGTCAGCAAAGAATTCAAAAAATACATATATGCCTATGAAAACGAGCTTTGTGATGAGGTTCAGCAGATTCCAAAATGCAACGCAATAATAGAAATTTCATACGAAACCGGTTCAGTCATGGTGCAGGAGTTTTATCGCGCAAAGGTTGACGGTCAATCTGATGCGCAATTCAAGGACGGCAAAGTAAGGGTTCATGGCCTGAAAAACCTTGGGAGAATAAACATATCTGATTTTGTTCTGGAATACTGGAATTCGGGTTATGAAACAGAATTTAATGAGCCAGAACGCAACCTGGCGGCATACGCAGTTTTGAAAATAAACAGGGAGGCAGAACAAAATGAGTGAGAGCAAAACTTTACAGGAATTGATGACCAAAATCGAAGAGCTTGATAATTTTATTGAGTTTATACAGGAACAGCTCATAAGTGTAAGTGACAGCCTTGATGAGATAAAAAGCCTTCCGGAGCCGGCTACTGATGCCAAATTTATTGATGACGTTGATAACACGCTTACCAAAGTATCCGAGCTGCTTGATGGTATAACGGAGGATTCAGAATGACCGACATATATTACAAAATGTGGATTGAACGCCAATCTGAAAAGATTATTGATGCCGATGGCAACGAAATAAAGCCGATAAAGACGCAGGAACGGTGGGGCAGGCAATGGGACATATACAGATTTCAAAAAAACAAATTGTACTGGTTCATTGAGTACGGTTTCGATGAAATGAATTATTATGACATAACGATAGACGTGATATTTAACCGCAAAAATCACCGTGTGTACACCGAATTTGAGCACATGCATGATATTGAACGAATGTTCGACTGGCCGGTTGAAAATATACTGAGAACAATCAGGTCAAAAGGAGGCAAGTCGGAATGAACAAAACAGGCATTTCATGGACGGACATAACATGGAACCCGGTTACCGGTTGCAGCAAGGTGTCGCCTGGCTGTCAGAATTGCTATGCAGAGACGTGGTCAAGGAGGTTCGGCAGGAGCTTTGACGTGCAGATACACCCGGAAAGGCTTGGGCAGGTTTCAAAGCTGCCGGCAGGAGCAAAGGTATTTGTGAACAGCATGTCAGACCTGTTTCACGAGTATGTCTCATTTGAATTCGTGAAGGAAACAATGGGGTTGATAGCGAGCAGGCCCGACGTGACATTCCAGGTGCTGACAAAGCGCGCCGAAAGGATGGTTGCCTATGAAACATGGATAGGGGAACCGTTCCCGCAAAACCTCTGGCTTGGCGTGTCCGTGGAGCTGCCTTTGTACCTGAAAAGGATTGACAGCCTGGTTTCAACATCGGCAAGGACAAAGTTCGTATCCTTTGAGCCGCTGCTTGGGGAGCTTGGGGATTTGAACCTTACGGGTATAAATCTCGTAATCATCGGCGGTGAATCGGGACCGAGGCACAGGCCAATGAGGCTCGAATGGGCGCGCTCAATCGTCAGGCAGGCAAAGGAGCAGGGCGTTGCGGTCTGGATGAAGCAGCTTGGTGGCGCAAGACCTGGGGGCGACCTGAATGATTTTCCAAAAGATTTGCGAATCAGGGAGTTCCCGATGGTGGTGCAAGAATGACAAACCCGGCGTGGAAACAACTGGAGCGGCGGATCGCCAAGGCTTTCGGCACCACAAGGACACCGTTGAGCGGCTCCAACTCCAGAATGACAAAGTCGGACACGCTGCATAATAAATTCTTTATCGAAATCAAGTACCGGAAGCAGATACCGTTCTACAAAACATACAATGAAACGGTGGCAAAGGCAAAAGAAGAAAACAAAATCCCGATGGTCATATTTCACGAAGCGGGCACAAAAAAGAATATAGTCATGATTGACCTTGACGACTTTGTGAGGCTGGTCAAGCAATGAGCAAGAAGCTATTGCCAAAGCCCGCGCAGCCTGGATTGATGAAAAGGGGCGCAAAGAAGGGCAGGAGAAAGCACGCAACGCAGCGCGACGGCAAGCAGCCGGCCCCGGCAGTGGAGATAAACGAGCAGGTCTTTATGCGCTTATTGTCGGCGGAGGAAAGGTCGTACCTGAACGGCCAAAAAAAGATAGATGAGCGCATTACCATCAAAATTAACGGAATAAGATTGAACGAATTTAACAAAGCGTTCAATGATGATTGAACGGTGGTGCATATCTATATAATATGATGGCAAAAGAAATTTCCGGGTTTGATGGATTGATAACCGAGCTGCACGCTACGATGAGCTATACGGCTATGGCGAAAATATTTGGCGTGTCAAAGACAACCGTATATTATTGGCAGCATGGCAAGGTTAAGCCAAACAAAATGACCATGGCACGGATCATGCCGATAATCGAGGACATGTTGGGGCTTTCAATGTACGTGAACCAGATCGACGACCACAGGAACCACGGCGGCCCTCCAGACAACCAGTTCACGTGGCGCAAGACCGACCCGCCGTTGCTAAAGAAAGCATTGAATTACATGATACATTATGCGGGAATGTACAGCATCACGAACAGGGAAATGATGGACACCGCGGCACTGTATATCAGGGAAATCTACAAAGAGTACAAGGTAGGCAAGACGCACCTGGCAATGTTCGCCCTCGTAGCCCTGAAGGTTGCTTCATTGAAGCACTTGCATGATATTGATATTTCAGATGCAATAACCGATGGGGAAATTTTCGATATTTACTGGAACCTGCTGTCGAAGAAGCTGATTTGACCTATCTATATGTTACGGCATTATGGCGATGACCCCATCAATTGCATCCAGCAAGACACTAAAGCGAGACGGGACAGGGGAACAGCCCGCGGAAGCAGTGACAAAGTGCAATGCCACCCCTCGGATGGGCGAGCCGCCCCATATATTATGAAACCTATTCTGCCAATTATAACAATCATAACACAAATAACATGTTCTATAATGCATGGACACAATTAACGATACGATGATAATAGTGCTTACCAACATGGCTTCATTCATGCTTGGCGGTCTTGCGCTTTTGATAATGCTCATGACCGACCATAGCATAAGCATCCTCATTGGGCTTACTCCGTTGATAATGCTGACCATTCTGGTGGATTTTATCATAGCTTACCGTTTTGGATTCAAGCTGCTTGTCAACTACTGGAAATACCTTTATTTAATGGGAATATATGCGGTTTTTTTGCTTGGGTTCAATACATTATTCTATCCGCAGATGGTTCAAGGATGGTTTTCAAGTGAAATAATGGGAACAGCTCTTATGGCGTTTTATATAGCGAACCTGGCTTTATGGGGCCTTTCAAGCAGCAAATACCACCTCAAAAACTGATTTTTAATTTTTATAATAAAATTATTTTTAGATAATAACAATCATAACGCAAATAACGTTTTATTTTTATCATAAAATAGTAATTTTACTTCGTTAGTATTTTTCAGAGCGGTCCGTATCTATATAGTATGGAGATAAAGACTGGCATCAACGGGATGTTGATAAAATACCTTGACAGCAAGGGGAAGATAGAGCTGTCTATGCCGGCTGTCCGCTACAAAAACATGCAGGCTGACGGCAGGGCGATAATCATCAACAGCGCGCCGTTCATAGGCGTGCTTACCGCAGAAGAAAGGAAACAGCTAAAGTCCATGAACGTGGACGTGCAGCTTACTTTCACCACCGAGCCAAGGCAGCCGCAGACGGCTGACGACATAATCATTGAATACATGCAAAGGTTTGCCAAGCCCGCAACCGAGCCGATAGACCCGATCGTCATAAAGAAATACATAAGGCAGTGGGCGCAGGATACGAAATTCATCTCAAGACGGACATACGAAGCAATACTCGCAAAGAGGATCATGCAACTTGCGCCGCGCCTGAAGATTGAAGCCGTGTCAAAGCAGACCATGTGGGGCGCAAAGCGGCTCATATTCTGCGAAATCAAGCCTGAAGGAATCCCAAAAACCGAGGAATACAAAAAAGAGGTGAGGGCAGTTTGGATAAAAGAATAAGCATAATTGCGCTGCTTTCAATATTGCTGATTTCAGCTACTGCTGTCCATGCGGCTACAAGCTATTCGCTTGGCGTAAGCACAAGATATGCCGACTATTCGGGAACTTCTACCCCAATAGCGATATTCGGCAGCGTTATACCGGCACCGGCATCAGGAACAAACGTTTCAATCTACATCTACAACCCTGCCGGCTCGGCGGTTTATCATTCAACCGTTCCTTTGAATTCAAAAGGGGCGTACAACGTCAGCGCGCAGCCGCAATCTACATGGGCAACTGGAACATATCTCGTGAAAGCCGAATGGGCATTGAACAGCACGACAGCTCCAGTAGTGAACACCGCGAATTTTGACTTCACTTTCAGCGTGCCGTGGACAATTCAATCTCTTTACACCAACGGCGTTCCGGCTCCCGGTGCGGCCATAACCATATTCCAGAATGGCGTGAAAGTATTCACGGGGCAGACCAACTCGTCGGGGCTGCTTACGGTTCCGCTGCCAGATTACCCCATCAACGTTTCGGCGACGCTTAACACATATACAGGGACAGCGACGGCGTCAAGCAACTCGCAGATTATCACGGTTGTTATACCGCAGCCTGCCCCGCCATACGGCACCCAATCTCTCAGCCTGACATCCACCCTCATTACGCCGGGGGGCTTTATCATAGCTGTGCAGAACCCACCCGGCGGCACTACGCAAACCGTCAGGGTAACGCAAACGTACAACCTACCTTATTCCGTAAACGTGGAGACCGGGCTTGTTTCATTCAGCACAAACCAGACCAATTTCTACACATTGAATATCACGTTCTCGTTCCCCGGCCCGGCAGAATGGCACCAGATAACCATAACCGAATACAGTCAGTCCATGGGGGAGAAAATAGCCATCCCCGAATACACTTTTAGCAAGAACGTCATGCTGATGATTAACATTGAAAGCATAATAGGCCCGCATTATCCTACGGCGCAAGAGATAGCGTCCGCATTGACGGCAAACGAAAGTGCGCTGCTCCAAAAATTCACGAACGCGGTGACATCGAACGTGACCAAGACCGTCGTGCCGCCGATTGACTCGCTGAACGGGCAGGACACCGAATTGACGCAGTCTGTAAAACAGCTCAGCTCGGCAATACAGAGCCTTTCAAGCTACATGACCACTTTCCAGGGAAACATCAGCCAGACAATCAATTACTGGGAGACCAACGAGTGGACAACGGTAGCAGTAATTGCCGTCATAGTCATTGCCTTGATAGTAGCCTTCTGGCATTCCATGGAGGAGCGCAAAGCCGACGAAATAATCATTGATGAGGCGAAGAAACAATGAATTTCGATTACCAGCGTTATTCCCCATACGTATTATTCTTGATAGTTGCGGCTTTCGCTTACGCCTTTGTGACGGGGAAGCTGAC
>JAMCTX010000001.1 GCA_023381255.1 Nitrososphaerota archaeon | reverse complement strand
GTTGTTTTTACCGCGCCCCTGGTCATAAAGCGCCTGGCTGTTGCGCCGTCCCTGAGCAGCATGACTACTGTGCGGCCGCTTTCAAATGCGATTTTTTTTCTCTGTTCTGAAGTTGCCAGAGCGGTTCCGCCATATGGGAGCGCAAGTCCCATTGATTCAACCAGAATGGCCATTGTGTTTGCTGTAAACAGGCCGCTGCACGATCCCGCACCAGGGCACGCGGCCCTTTCTATTTCCAGGACTTCCTGCTCGCTCATTTCTCCCGAGTTGTATTTTCCCACAGCTTCAAATACGTCTATAAGACCCACTTTTTTGTCCTTGTATATTCCCGCTTTCATGGCACCCCCTGTAACCATTACTGTCGGTATGTCAAGCCTTGCAGCAGCCATCAGCATACCGGGCGTTATTTTGTCACAGCTGCTAAGTGTAACAAGGGCATCAAACTGATGGGCCTTTACCATTATTTCAACCGAGTCTGCAATGACCTCCCTTGAAGGAAGCGAAAATTTCATTCCGACGTGCCCCATGGCTATGCCATCGTCCACAGCTATCGTATTAAATTCAAACGGCACGCCGCCTTCAGCCTTAATTCCTTCCTTTACATGTTCAACCAGCTCCCTTAAGTGAACATGGCCGGGAACCACTTCCGTGAAACTGTTGGCTATCCCAACAAACGGTTTCTTAAAATCTTCATCCTTTAGGCCGTCTGCCCTAAGCAGGCTCCTGTGCGGGGCCCTGCTTATTCCTTCCTTTACAGCTGAACTGTGATCCATTATAAGGTTTTCATTTTGAATGGCTTTAAACATTTTTGTTTATTTTTTCCGATTCTGCATTAACAGCTAAACTACGCTCGCAAGGCAGGCAGGCAGTTCGTAACCTTCATCGGGCGGGCCGCTTCTAATGTACGTATGGCCTGTTTGCTTGATGTGCTGAGAATATTCGATGTCAAGGTCATAAAGTATTTCCATGTTAGTCAGCAAAAAACTCAGGGGCACCACTACGATGTTCCTGGCCGGTCCCGGCTGAAGATCGTATATGCTGGGGCCAAGCCACCCCCTGCGAGAATTCTGGAAGCCGGTAATGTAATTTGTGCAACCTGCACTGGCGCTTATTTTTTTCGCAAGCGCGCGGAAACTTTCCGCATACTGATCTGATTCACTGGCAGGTATGCTGTGCGCGGTAAAAACAACCATAAAGTCTCTCAACCCATTTATATCGGATTTTAACCTGTTTCCCCACACATCCGCCAGGCAGGGGATCTTGTAAGCCTGCACAACTTTTATTTTTGCATCGCGATTGGCGCATTTGTCGATATCCATAGAGGTCCTCCTTGAGTAAAATGTAAAGAGAGGCAAAATTACGATATCTTTAAACCCGGACCTGATGCTTGCATCTACAACATCTGCAAGATAGGGTTTATTGTAGAGGAAAGCATAATCAACTGATGCATCAAGAATGCCGGCCAGCCTTTCCCTGAGAGCCTGCATTTTAGACCTTATCGGTGAACCCCCGGAAAGCACGTATTTTCTCGACGCGCTTTCCAGTTCAGGGATGCCGGGGTCCCGACCATGTAAATTATGCAAAAACTCCCTGAGTTCATTCTGGTCCGAAGGCGCGCCGAATTCGACCAGTATCAAGTTTTTCATAGCAATATTAATTTAGCCGGTTTTAAAAATGCTTTTGCACTAATGCCAGCCATGCACGTATTCTGCCAGCTTTTTTAATTCTTTCCAGTCAGTGCCAGGAATTACACCATGTCCCAGATTAAATATATACCTGTCTATTCCGCGCGCATCTTCAAGCACCCTGCCGGCTTCCCCCAGCATTGTTTCCCCCCCAACAAGCGGATACACGGGGTCCAGGTTTCCCTGCATGCCTGTCTTCCCGGCTTCATGCAGGGACTTCATGGAAACTTTCCAGTCAACGCTCATAAATGTGGGTTTAACGTCATTGGCTATTTTAGCTACAAGGTGCGAGCAGTCGGTGCAAAAGTAGATTACGGGAACCAGGCCCTTGATGTAAGAAACAAGCCCGGACAGTGCTGTTATATAATATTTTGCAAACTGTTCCTCTGAAAGGACCCCCACCCAGGTGTCAAACAGTTGAACAGCTGAAACGCCTGCATTGACCTGCACATTTATGTCTGTTATGATAAGTTTAACCAGCGCGCCTAGCAGCCTGCTCCATTCCGGGGTCATCATGAACGATTTGGTTTTAGGAAATTCCCTGGCATACTTGCCTTCAATTGCATAACTGGCTAATGTAAACGGGGCGCCGGCAAATCCGATTACAGGCACACCTGCCCTGCGCTTGATTTCCGCTATCTGGTCTCCTATAAACCAGAGCTTTTCACTGTCAACATTTCCAGCCATGCTTTCGAATTTATCCAGTTGCATACTGGTTTTGAGAATGGGTCCCTGCTCGTAACCGTACTCCAGCCCTGCAGCTTCCAGCGGAGTAACTATATCTGAAAACATTATAGCCGCATCAACTCCAAGCCTTTCGACAGCCTCTACGGCTATTTCCGAGGACTTCACCGGGTTTCTTATGATATTTGAAAAGCTATCTTCAGACAGATATTTGGCAAAACCCGGCATGTGCCTCCCCGCCTGCCTCATGTACCATACCGGTATGCCGCTGTGCACCTTGCCGTTCAGGACATCAGCCAGCACGCCGTTCATTTTTCAATGCCTCAAAAGAGTTTTCAAGAGCAATACCCAGCTGGCTGATGTCCTGAACGGCATGGCTTGCAGTGAAAAAGTGGCTTTCGTAAGGAGAAGGGGGGGCATATATGCCATTCCTTATCAGTGACCAGAAGAAAATGGGATAAAGTTCCCTTCTGCTATTCAGTACATCATTAAAATTTTTAACCGGCTCATTTGTAAAAAAGGTGCTGAACATGGAACCCACCCTGTTTACTGTAACCCCAATACCGCTTTTATCAGCAGCTGATTTTATCAATTTTTCAATAGTTTTTCCGTACTCTTCCAGTTTCTGATATACGCTCTTATCAAGGTGTGATAGGACAGCAAGGCCTGCCGCTGCGGCAACAGGGTTTCCCGCAAGCGTTCCGGCCTGGTACACGGGGCCTTCAGGCGCCAGGCGCTTCATCACTTCCGATTTTCCCGCAGTGGCGCCAATCGGGAAGCCGCCCCCTATAACTTTTCCAAAGACCGACAGGTCAGGGTATATTCCATACAGGCCTTGGGCGCCTTCCCGCGATACCCTGAATCCTGATATCACCTCGTCAAATATCAGTATGCACGAATTTTCATCGCATTTTTTCCTGAGGCTTAAAAGGAACGCCCGGTCAGCAGGTATCACTCCCATGTTGCCTGCAACCGGCTCAATAATTACCGCAGCTACCTGTCTTCCGTTTTGGTCCATGTAGCTTTCAAATTTTCCGGTATTGTTGTATTCCAGCGTGACGGTATCCGAGACGCACCCCTCAGTGACGCCGGCGGAGGAAGGAATTCCAAGAGTGGCCAGGCCGGATCCGGCTTTTGAAAGAACCGTATCGGAATGGCCGTGATAGCCGCCCTCGAACTTCACTATGGTTTTTTTCCCGGTAAATCCGCGCGAAAGTCTGATAGCGGTCATTACCGCTTCGGTGCCGGAGTTTACAAGCCTTACCATTTCAGCCGTTTTCACGGTTGCCGATATTTCCTCGGCAAGTTGCAGTTCTGTCCTGGTTGGGGCTCCAAACGAACTTCCTTTTGCCATGGCGTTATAGGAAGCCCTTATTACGTCTGGGTAGGAGTGCCCAAGCAGTATTGCGCCCCAGGAGCATGTAAAATCAGTGAATTCATTTCCATCAGCGTCCCATATTCTGGACCCCATCCCCCTTTCTATAAACAGGGGCTTTCCGCCCACCCCCTTAAAAGCCCTTACAGGGCTGTTCACCCCCCCGACCATAATCTTGAGGGCCCTGCTGAACAGCGTTTCGCTCTCCTGAGTGTTCATTTCAGGATACCCGCGATTTTCTCGGCGTAATATGTTATTATTATGTCCGCCCCCGCCCTTTTGATTGAATAAATGAGCTCCATCATGACATCATTTTCGTTGATCCACCCGTTCATGTATGCGCTTTTTATCATGCTGTATTCCCCGCTTACGCTGTAAGCAGCTATTGGCAGGTTAAACCTGGCCTTTGCCTGAGATATGAGATCCAGGTAAAACATTGCCGGCTTGACCATTACGATGTCGGCGCCCTCCGATACGTCAAGCTCGATTTCCCTTATTGCCTGCCTGCCGTTCCTGTAATCCATCTGATATGTCTTTCTGTCGCCAAAGGCCGGCTTGGAATCTGCGGCTTCCCTGAAGGGGCCGTAAAGCGAAGAAGCAAATTTGGAAGAGTAGCTCATGATAGCGGCATCCTTCAGGCCCCCATCGTCCAGCGCCTCCCTTATTGCCCTGACCTGGCCATCCATCATCGAGCTCGGAGCCACAATATCGGCTCCCGCGCCTGCATACGCAACGGCTGTCCGGGCCAGGACGGGAAGCGTCAAATCATTGTCAACCCTGCCGTTTTTAATTATGCCGCAATGCCCGTGGCTTGTGTACCCGCACATGCAGACATCGGCCGCAACCACGGCTTCGGGATATTCATTTTTTATGTGTTTTATCGCGTCTGGAATTACGCCATTTTCATCGTATGCTCCTGTGCCCATTTCGTCCTTTACGTCGGGAATGCCAAAAAGAAGAAAGGACTTTACGCCCAGGTTAAGGGCTCTGCCCACCGCATTTGCCGCTATGTCAGGGGTTTGCCTGGTTACATCGGGCATGCTTTCTATTTTCTGGGTCCTGCCTTTTCCCGGAATTATAAACATGGGAAGCATAAGGCTGGATGGGGCCAATGACGTTTCAGCAACCAGGTCCCTCATGCCCTTGCTGGACCTGAGCCTTCTCTCCCTGACGTAAGGGAAAATTTCAAATTCGTCCTTCAAGTTTGAGTTCACCTAGCAGCTCAAATAGCGACCTGTACGTATAAGCTTTCGGTATGTCTATTACCCTGTATCCCATCTTCATCGCGGTGTCCCTTGTCAGCGGCCCTATGGACGCGGCAATCGCAGATTTCTTGAATTCACTTATGCCGGAAATGCTGAGGCGGTTTTCCAGCCCCATCACCTCTTTTGAGCTTCCAAATATTACTATTTTTGCCCCCTGTATTCTGTCCGATTTTAAGGGCCTGTCCACAAAAGATGTCCGGTACAGGTCAAGCCTGCATGGAATTATGCCCCTTGTTATAAGCATCTCCTCTGCTCTGTGGCTTCCATCCTCGCTCCTCAAAATAAGCACCCTTGAACCTGGATCTGCGGGCAGCTCTTCTGCCAGCCTTTCGGTTGTATACTCTGAGGGAACAAAGTCAACTTTTAAGCCTCTCCTTCTCAAAAAACTGGCCGTGCCAGACCCTACAGCCGCTACCCTGGCGCCTTTGAGTGACCTTACAAGCCTGTCATGCCCGAGAAACAGGGAAGCTGCTGTGGTTGATGCAAATATGGCCCAGGAGTAAACTGCATCACTCAGGCAACCAGCAAGTTCCTTTGAAATATCAAGCCACACAATTTTTAAAGCGGACACGAACACCGGGTCAAAGCCGTTCCTCTTTGCCAGGGTTATCAGCCTCCCCCTGTTGCTGCCGATTGACGCGATTATTACTTTCAACCCACCAATTCGCCTGCCAGTTCAGTTCCCGCGTCCTCTGCATCTGCCGGCCTGCAGCTCACTGAGGAAAATTTAATTGATTTGCCTGATGCAATAAAACCCTTCAGAAAAAATCTGTCCCTGTGGGTCCTGGCATATATTCCGGCCGGTATGTTGCAATCACCCCCTATGGCCTTCAGGAAAGCCCTTTCTGCCCTTGCCCTGGTCTCGGCCCAGCTGTCATTTATAGTTTTTAGCAGCACCGCAATTCCTGAACCTTCCCTTGCTTCCACAGCTATTATTCCCTGCCCTGCAGCCGGAATGAAGAACTCGGGGTCCAGCCTTTGGTATTTAACTTCCAGCCCGAGCCTCATCAGGCCGGCGCCGGAAAGCACAACCCCGTCCAGGCCCAGTTCCCCGTACTTCCTTATCCTGGTGTCCACGTTGCCCCTCAATGGCCTTACAGAAGCGTCAGGCCTGTAGAATTCAATCAGCGATTTTCTTCTCACGCTACCGGTGCCAATTATCGCACCGGGTTTGATGTCAAAAAGGCCTGCTCCGGAATCGGTCACAAGGTAATCTGACGGGTCCTGGGATACCGGGAATGAAACCAGCGAAAGCCCCTCCATCGGCTGGAGCGGAAAATCCTTGAGGCTGTGAACGGCAGCATCGATTGCTCCATTTTCTATCGCTTCTTCCAGCCTCCTGGTAAACGCGCTTTTGAGGTTTAACTCCTGCTTCCCTGAAAGGTCGCCCTCGGTCGTAACAGGCACTATTTTAACCTCTTCACTTGTTTTTGCTGCAATTCTATCACTTACCATTTCTGCCTGTATCATGGCGAGCCTGCTGGGCCTAGTTCCCAATTTTATCATTTAATTCATCACCATACAGCGCTCGGATCATGCTCAGTTTGAGGTTAACTGAAGACGGGTCCTTGGGAACTTCAACCAGCGGTTCCAGCATCTTTTTCACGATTTTTTCGGCCATATTTCTCATTATAACGCTTTCGTCGATCTTTCCCTTTTTCAGCAGTTTCTGGGCATTTATGGATTCGTTCAAAGCCATCCTGTATGCAGACGCATATATTCTCTGGACGCTTCCTTCGAGCCTTCTGAAATATACATTATAGTATATCCTGTCAGCGGTTTCGTTTATGGCCCGGTTTATCTCCTCCGGGTAGCTGAACCTGTAATCATGAAGCAACCTGGAAATAAAATCCATGTCCCAGAGCTCAAATCCCACACCCCTTACTGCCGGGTCGATGCTCCTTGGCACCGACAGGTCAACAAGCAGCTTTATGTTGCCGGGCAGGTTGATGGCAGTGAGAAGATAATTGCCGATGTCGGTGTTGGTTGCTGAAATCACCACCTGAGAATCTTCCAGCGCTGAACCGAGCGAGTCGTAGTCCACAATTTTTGCGCCGGAAAGTTCGCTTGGCAGCAGGGCCCTTTTGGTAACTATGTATGCACCTCCAGTGTAATCTCTGAGCGACTTGTAAACTTCCTGGGCGGTCCTGCCGGACCCCACGATAGTAACCCTGAAGCCGGAGCCCATATTTTCCTTTACCTTGCCGGCAATAATGTTGCCTATCTCCTCCCCTTCAGCCCTTACGCCGTACAGCTTTCTCATGTTCCAGCTTGACCTTATGACCGAGCTGAAAACTGAACCCAGGGCGGCGCGCGCAAGCTTTGTTTTCTGGTATTTTACCATTGCGGACTTGACCTGGTGCGTTATGCCTTCTTCTCCAGGCAGCAGGGAATCCATCCCCAGCGAAACTTTCAGAAGGTGCCTTACCACTTCCTGCCCGCTCATAAAATAGGCTGCATCACCGCTTTTCAGGTCGTCATCCAGGATGTTTTTTAATTTATAGGAGCTGTCAGCCACGGCATATAGTTCAACCCTGTTACACGTGGTAAGGAGAAGCGCCTCGTTAAGGGGCAGGCTGCCGTTTTCAATTTCCTTCTGCAGTAGTTCCTGCATTTTCTCCCTTTCCACTACGGGGGCAGTCCTAAACGATGAACCATAAAGCAACAGCTCATTTGTTTTGCCGCATAGCATTTTACTCTCTTTAAACCGAATTATAAGTTAAACTTATCTGTAATTTGCCCCGCCCTGTTCCCAAATCCTCTTCTTGGATTCGTAAACATCGCGCCCGTAAATTGGCTTTGCCGGATTTCCCGCGACAACGGTTTCCGGCGGGACATCCCTTATCACTACAGACCCCATGCCAACAACGGCCTTCCTCCCGATTTTCACGCCGGCCTTTATGACAGATCCGCCTCCCAGCGCTGCGAAGTCTTCAACAATGACCCCTGTCATCCTGCTGCTTGGAGGGTAAGGGTCGTTTGTCAGGACGGCATTGGGCCCTATAAATACGCCATTCCCGATAACGGAAAGGGGGGCTATGTAGACAAGCCCCTCAATCTTCACGTCGTTGCCTATTTTTACGCCATAATCCACGTGGGCCAGTGACCCAATCGAAACGTTGTCACCAATTTCGGTGTTGTCTCCGACATATGCAAAGTTCCAGATTTTTACGTTGGTTCCAAGCTTAACATTTTTTCCTATAAAATTTATAGGGGGCATAACCTATATTTTTTGAATGTGCTTAAAAACTTATGTGCGCCATTCAGCATTCTTCTTAAAGTTTTTATAATCCAATATAGAAGATAGTGGAAGTGCCGCCGTAGCTCAGATTGGTAGAGCGGCTGACAAAAAGGCCGAAGCTGTTAAACCTGCAGAAACCAGCAGGTCGCCCGTTCGAGTCGGGCCGGCGGCGATCTACATAAAGGGTTAAGAAAACTTCTTGGCCTGCTGAAACAACTTTGAAAATCAATACCGTTAACTGCGCAAAAGGGCAAATTTGCCGGGAAGGTGCTAATTAACTTATGAATGGCGTCAACACGTTCACCAAAATATTTTTAAGTTGTATTTCGTATTGATGGTTCGCCTGCAGGTGGGATTAGCTCAGTGCGGAGTGCCAGTATGCATGTCGAGGGGGACGTGGTCTAACACGGCAGGACGACAGGCTCCAGAAAGATGAAATAAAAAAGCTTGCTGACTCCAGAATGATGAATTTCTGGAGCAAGGAGAAACCTGTTGGTTGTGGGTTCAAATCCCACCGTCCCCATATACAATCAGTCTTATACCGGCCTTTTCTAATATCTTTCATGCAGCAGCATGGCAATTTGCTGGACAATGAAAGGGTTAAGAAGTGGTTTGAAAACACAGCAAGAAGCACCCGGTGCGCGTTGCCAGACCGTTTCGCTGCCAGGGTCCGTTTGGCTGCAAGGCGAAGCATTACATAGTTGAAATAGCAGAACACAAAACAAATAGCTGAACGGCCTCAATATATTACCAATAGAGCGGGCAGTAAAGGGGTGACATAAGTCCTAAAATTCTACACATAAATGTATACATCTGTACAGCAAGATTTATTAAATCGCTTAATAAAATAAAATAAAATGGCAAAATCTAACTCTAATGATGAAGCACTTTACTACCATTTTGAAGACAAACTCTCTCTCTGGGAATACATCGTTTATGGGTTTGAACAGCTGCTAGTGATGGACAGCGTTTTTGCCCTTCCAGTGGTGCTCGGTGTAGCGTTTCACCTGCCCTCAGCAAACCTGATCTATCTGATCCAGGCTGTTTTGATCGGTTCCGGGATAACTACTCTCCTCCAGTCGGCGGTCCTGCTAAAGCTTCCTGTGGCGCAGGGCATCGGCGCTTCCATAACTGGTGTAGGTGTGACGCTTGCAGCGCTTGGAGTGAGTTTTTCTTCATTCATATCTTCAGCAATAATCGCAATAATAATAATTGGCATCTTCCTCATACCGTTCATACCTTCCAAAACCGGAAGGAAGAGCATCATTGAATACTTGCTAGTGCTTGTCAGGGATCCGCAGGTCTATGGGGTGCTTATAACAATCATAGGCGTTGTCCTGATAGGAAATGCAATAGGGTTAATCAATGACAGCGGTTACAAGCTGCTTCCGGACATAGGGGCAATTATTACCATAGCTGCGATACTCGCTCTAATATTTGTTTTCAAAAAGGGCATCCTGAGGTTCGGTTCAATCATAATAGGCCTGCTGATAGGCGCGGTATACTCATATGCCGCGGGCATAATGAACATGTCAAAGGTAATCTCTTATCCTATTTTCGCTTTCCCTGAACCGTTCTTAGTCAGGTACGGGGCGCAGATATCATCCGTGGGTATTGAAACTGCAATGCTGGCTGTATTTATAGCCACGCTGATGCTTGCAACTGAAGCTGTGGGAGTTTACTACACCGTTGGCGACCTTGACCACGTAAAGGTTGGCGACTCAAGGGTCAGGAAAGGGCTCACAGGGGAAATAATAGGTTCTCTTATCGCATTACTCATAGGTGGCATGAGCACTACAACCTTTGCCCAGAACGTGGGCGCCGTACAAATCACCAGGGTTGGGGCGAGGCGTGTTTTCACAGCAACCGGCATCCTGCTGGTCGTGCTTGGCCTGATACCAAAGATAGGCGCATTCATAGTTTCAATCCCTGATGCGGTCCTTGGCTCTGCATTTCTTGTAATATATGCAATGCTGCTGATTACCGGGCTTAGGATAATATCTGGCATGGAGTGGAACAACAAGAACATGTTGATAGTGGCAATTTCCCTTGCAGTAGGTCTTGGAATCTCCTCTGTTTCAGCAGCGGCCTTTACCGGAATGCCACTGTACCTTAAAGCGGCAATAATCAGCCCGATAGTGCTGGCCACGCTTGTAGCAATATTCCTCAATTTGATAGTGAATCTTATTCCAAAATGGGCAAAAAGGAAGGAATAAATATTTTTTTATTTTGTTTTGTCTGCATAAACCAGTTCGCCGTTCATGTACACCCTGGTTGCTATGCTGACGGCCCGCATCAGGGTGTTGTGAACGTAACAGAGCCCCTGGGCGTTTTTGCAGAGCCCGCCTGAAGTGCCAGCGGCATCGGCAATAGCCTTCCTGTCCTCGCTTCCTGTTAACCACACTTCTATCTCGATTCCAGTGAACAGGCCGTACACCCTCCTGTCTATGTTCCCGCTCACGGTTGCTTTCATCGTGTCCACCTTAAGGCCCCCTGTTATTATCAGTGCGGCAAACTGCGTCAGGAGGCATGAGCCCGCGCCTATCAGGAAAGTTTCCAGGGGCGTGACTCCGTTTCCCTCCCCTCCCCTTTCAGGCGATTCGTCAATGTCGATGGAGAGCCCCCTCCCCTCGGTTGCCGTACCCCTGAAGTGCAGGTGCCCAACGTGCTCGATGTTAACCCTTATAGTGCCCTTCAGTTCTTCCCCTGCGCTGTTCCTTTCCAGCATGTGCTTCCTGATCCTTTCCATAAGAACCGGGTCGTTATTCACCTTCATGTTCTTGCTTGCGGTTTCGGGTTAAAAAGCGTTTTAAACCAATTGCAATAATGTTTTTAAATCGGAATAGGATAGTTACTGAATGCAGGAAGCTAAATATATAAACACCACGTGTTCGATATGCGGTCACAATCAGTGTGGCGTTATTGTAAAGCTGGTTGACGATAAGGTTGTCCAGATAATGCCAAACAGGGAAGATCCCATGAGCAAGGGCTCAATCTGCCCCAAGTCGATTGCGTCAGTGCAGCTCCTTTATCACCCCAACAGGCTAAAATATCCAATGAAGAGGGCTGGCCCGAGGGGTTCAGGAAAATGGAAAAGGGTTAGCTGGGATGAAGCACTCGGTGAAATATCTGAAAAACTTCTTCAGGTCAAGAGCGAATACGGTCCTGAAGCTGTGGTGATGGCAAGGGGGACAAACAGGGGGTCCTGGATAAGGCTGTTCAACAGGTTTGCCAACTCGTTTGGCACTCCCAACTGGACTGAATCAGGCGGGGCCCAGTGCTTTACGCCCAGAAGCATAGCCCAGCAGCTCACATTTGGGGGAATAGCGCTTGAATGGCCCGATGCAGAAAGCTCAAAAACAATAATGGTTTGGGGGGCAGACCCCCCGGCTTCATGGGCTCCCAAGTCGCGAAAGATAGTTAACTCCAAGTCCGGCGGGTCCAAGGTGATCGTAGTGGATCCCGTGATGAGCAACATGGCATCCAAGGCTGACGTATGGCTTCCTGTAAGGCCGGGCTCTGACGTTGCGCTCGCAATGGGAATGATAAACGTGATCATCAGCGAAAAACTCTATGACCAGGAATACGTTGAAAAGTACACTGTCGGGTTTGAAAGCCTGAAGGAGAGGGTTGCTCCTTACACGCCAGACAAGGTGTCTGAAATAACATGGGTGCCTTCAGACAGAATAATTGAGGCGGCGAGGCTATTTGCCACAAACAGGCCGTCATCCATTGCCATATCTGCAACATTTGATGAGATAGTTGACCCGATACAGCTTGGCAGGGCCGTGTCGATAATTTCTGCAATAACCGGTAATGTCGATGTCAGGGGGGGCAACATATTTCCTGAAACAGCCGGCCAGATATATGTTGACACCAACGATTTTATCATGATAGAAAGCCTCCCTGAGGACCTTGACAAGAAGAGGCTCGGGGCGCAGCGCTATCCACTTTTGAGCAGGTACCTTAAAATCAACTTTCCAATGGCCCACTACCCGACAATACTTGATGCCATAATAACTGGCGAACCGTACCAGATAAGGGCAATGTTCATCATGGGAGGGAACCCGAAGCTGTCAATAGCAAACTCTGACAGGGCTGCCGAGGCGTTGAACAAGGTGGATTTTCTTGCAGTTGCTGACCTTTTCCTGTCAAAAACTGCCGAAATGGCTGACATAGTTCTTCCAGTGGCAAGCTGGCTTGAATATGACGGGCTTGCTGACTCTGCGCAGGCAACATATGGCCACCTCAGGATCAGGCAGAAGGTAGCAACAGTTGGAGAGGCGCAGTCTGACACATGGATAATGATAGAGCTTGCAAAGAGGATGAACCTTAAAGGGTTCTGGAATTCCGAGAGGGAATACCTGGATTATATACTCAGCCCAACCGGCATGACCTTCGAGCAGTTAAAGGGTAAAGGCGGAATTATATATCATGAGCCTGACATAGGGTCTAAGCTCAGGAACGGCTTCAATACCCCTTCTAAAAAGATAGAGCTTTACTCTGAAAGGTTAAAGGGATGGGGATACGATCCCCTGCCGTTCTACAATGAGCCGTTTGAAAGCCCGTACAGCACCCCGGAGGTTGCTAAGCAGTATCCGCTTGTGCTCACGACAGGCAGGAGAGTCTCCGCCTACTTTCATACAGCCCAGAGGAACGTTCCTGCGCTCAGGGACATATACCCAGACCCAATTGTCGAGATAAACAACGATACCGCAAAAAAGCTCGGGATATCTGACGGCGATAAGGTGAGGGTTGAAACAAGGAGGGGGTTTGTGATCATGAAGGCAAAGCTGACACAGGGCATACACCCAAGGGTTGTCGGCGTGCAGCACGGCTGGCCCGACATCGCCAATGATAACAGGCTTACAGACAATACGGCATGTGCGGTGGGCATAGGCAGCACTACGCTAAGGGGGCTCCTGTGCAACATAAGGAGGGAAAAACAATGAAATATGCCATGGTGATAGACCTGACAAAGTGCGTTGGCTGCAATTCCTGCACAGCCGCATGCAAAATAGATAACTCAACCGGGTTTGGTGTAAAGTACGGGCAGGTGCTGGAGCTTGAATCAGGAAGCTTTCCAGATGTAACCAAGTTCTACCTGCCAATACTGTGCATGCAGTGCGAAAACCCTGAATGCCTGAAGGTGTGTCCCACCGGGGCAACATTCAAAACAGATGATGGAATTGTGCTTATCGACAAGAACAAGTGCATGGGCTGCAGGTACTGCGCAGCCGCATGCCCCTATATGGCTAGGTACTTTTATGATGATTCAGGAAGGCCACTTGATGTCCCAAGAATGGACCTCGAGGATGAAAGGCATGGAACAGCTGAAAAGTGCGATTTCTGCATAGACAGGGTCAGGGAAGGGGAAAATCCGGCATGCGTTCAGGCATGTCCATATGAGGCCAGGACTTTCGGCGACATTGACGACCCCAGCAGCAGGGTTCACAGCCTCATGTCAAGGGCTAAGTCACTAAAGGAGGAGGAAGGATTTAATGTGTCGGTGTACTACATCTGGTGATTGACATGGAACCATTCAGACAACACGAGTTCGGATGGCGGGTCGCGCTTGATTTCCTGCTGAGCGGCACCGGTTCATCAATGTTCATAATCTATTTTCTATCAGCTGGCAGCAACCGGCTTGTATACATGCTTGGTCCAGTATTCATACTGGCAGGACTTGCAGTGCTGCTGTCAGAACTGGGAAAGCCTTCCAACTTCTGGCGTTCAATTTACAACTACAAGACATCCTGGATGGCGCGCGGGGCCATATTTAACATACTGTATATTTTGGTTTGGCTGGCGATGATCCTTGCATACATATTAAACCTGTATGCCTTCCCGCTGTATGCAATAGAATTTGCCCTGTCCATCCTCGTCCTCATCTACCCAGTAATGCTCCTGCAGGATGTAAAGGACATAAAGCTCTGGAAAAACGGCTGGTCATCTGTCATGACGGCTGTTTACGCTATATCTGGCGGCGCATCGCTTGACGCCTTTATAATTTCCCTTTACCAGCCCGATGTGTTGACCCTTGCTTATATTTCATTAGGCATCAGCCTTCTGGCTCTGGTCCTGCTTTTTGCGTACATAAGCGCATTGAGGCGCGAGCAATACAAATCCATAGAATATTCACTGCGGCAAATGCTGGAAGGGGATAGACAAAATCTGCTAAAGTTGTCATTCTCGGGCGTTGTCGTGCAATTTGCAATGGACCTGCTTTTTATATTGAATATTCCAGCAAAGCCATTTGCCCTGCTGGTTGGGTTTGCGTTTTCCATGGCAGGCGTGTATTCATTCAGGCTAATGCTCCTGAATGCAGGTTTCCACGAGCCATTAATATCTGACAAAAGGATCAAGGAAATAACCGCAAGCCTGAAAATCGGGCACAAAAATTGAGTCCTGCTAGCAAAAAAGCGCTTTAATTATATAGGGTCAGGTAATGGTGTAATACCGCAGATCTCTTCCTTTCAATTTCTCCTCTCCCGCCATCAGTGATTTTTATTTCATCGTTTTTTACCATAAAAATTGTCCCAGGCTCACATTAGTTAACTGGTTGGTCAGGAACGCTGCCCTCATCAGGTTAAAGCAGGCATACATGAACATAGCCTTTACATTCTCACGCGGTATTGTAGTGGCATGCATTACGGTAAAATTGAATATCATCTTCATCATCGCATATGGGTCCTCTACGTGAGCCCTTATGCCTGAAAGGATCCTGCTAACCTCTTTGTCCTCTTCAGTAAGGGGATTATTCCTAGATGCTCTTATCATGATAACCGCTATTCTCTTAGTTTAAACAAAGCTGTACGCTTTGTCCCTAACAATTGGCTCTCTAGGCTTGCTCATGTCAACTTGTCATGCAACGATGCCGTCATAACCTTAGTTCTTGATCAGCACAGTCCTGCCTTAGCGTCAAGCTTTAATCCAAAGTAGATGTTAAAATGATGTTAGAGGCTTGGGTGAAGCTGTAATTCTCAGATGTTTTAGCGGGAAAGCTGCTAGTAAGTCGTGTCGTGCCATAAAGAGATAAATACCAGTTTATACTTAAATTATAGTTTGTGATTTGATATGTTAGAAATAGCTAGGCCCTCCACCATAACCCTTGTAAAGGGGGCTCCTGGTGCGGGGAAAACCACGCTTGTTCTCAAATCGTTAATTGATGTTGAAAAATCTTATTTTGTATCATACAACGAAACCATAGATTCCCTTTTACAGAAAATGGAAAGGCTGGGCATAAAAAATAATGGGCATATAGAATTAGTTAGGGGGCTAAGCGGCACGGGAGGCGCCCTCAACAAGCAGACTTCCGAGATAATAAGCCAGATGCAGAAAGGGGCAGCGGTTGTCATAGATTCCATTGATGCCATGCTTGAAGGGGTAAAGAGCGATTTTGGCATGAGGACGCTCCTGCAGGTAATTTACAGTTCCGCAAAGCAGCATAATGCCTCCCTGATCCTCATAACGGAGGGCTCGATGGCGTTAAGCGAAAGGCTGAGCTACATAAGCGATATAATAATAAATGTGGAACTGGAAATAAAGGAGGAAAAGATAATCAGGTATGCTGAAATCGAAAAGGACAGAGACAGGATGATTGCCAAGCAGCGGTACAATTTTACGTTTGAACAGGGGGCCAGCATTTTTGACGGTTCTATCGGTGCAATAAACGATATTGCCGGTTATGAGCCAGTCCGGTTTCCAGACGAAATAAAAATAGGGGATAACAACGAATATCTTGGCAGAATACTGTTTATCCTGGACCACCGTACTCCAGCCATATTCAGCTACTATATGAGGATGTTAATTGTTTCCCACTTTATCAACAGGGGGTTTCAGGTACTGCTATACCTGAGGCCAGACGAAGATAATATGTCTGTCATGAAAGATATAAAAAAGCTAACCGGTCTTGAAAATCCCGAAATATTTGTTTTTAAAACCTCTGAGGAGGCGGAAAACCGCAAAGCCATAGAGCAATATGAATCAATACTTTCAAATAAAAAGACGCTGCACATATATGATGCTCTCTCAAATGAAGCACTGTACATGAGGGACCCCGTGCAGTATGAAGATGTGGTCAGGGTGTTCACGTCTGCCCAGTCCAGGCAAAAAGCGACGGTGATAGGTTTCGGCTATAACTGGCTTAAAACGCTTGATGTGCAGAAAAAGTATGCCAGCATTATATACGTTACATATGTATATGACAATGACGTATTTCTCAGGGGAATAAGGCCTTCCACGCCTGCATATCATGTCAAAATAGATGGTGAAATGAAAAAACTCTCAATGAAGTTCACGCGCATAACATGATCATTGAAAAATAGCCGCTGGCCGAAAAGTCAATTTTGCGTAAAAACTAATATATATCGAAAGATAGAAATTTACACATGAGCATTGATCCATTTAGGAGAAAAAGGGAAGACGATGTATGGAGATACTTCAAGGAAATAGACGAGATGTTTGATAGAATATTCAAATCAATTGAGGAGGAGGGCGAGGAAGGGCCATTTTTCTACGGCTTTTCATGGACAACTGATGAGGAGGGCAAGCCAGTGGTGAGGGAATTTGGAAACATCTCGCCCAGCGCGCGTGGGATCAAGAGAAGCAACGCAATCAAGCCATACTATGACGTCATAAGCGACCCCAAGGGCAATAAAATATCTGTAATAGTCGAAGTTCCCGGCGCGGAAAAAGACAAAATTAACGTAGAAGCAGCAGAGAGGAGCGTCCATGTGGAAGCAGAAGGAATGAACAGAAAATATGATGCTGATATACGGCTTGATGTTGATATAAACCCGGAAAGCGCAAAGGCGTCATTCGTAAACGGCATATTGCAGATAAACTTTGAGCCAAAATCGCCATTTAGCGGAAAGGGCAAAAGGATACAAATAGAATAGATCTTTGCATTTTTTTGCAAAATTTCACCGTTTCTTTTTTTAAAATTTAATAATCGATAATTATATAAGAATCTTAATAGAAAAAGCATTATGCCAAGGACAAACATAGCCGTTGATAAGCAGCTTGCATTAAGGCTTGCGGATGAATCTGAAAGGGAGAATAAAACAGCATATGCCATGGCAAATGAAATGCTGAACTCCTGTCTGGATCTGATAAGCAAGGGTGGGAATGTAAGCAGTATGCCCAAGTTCTGGGAAATTATTAAAATTATGAAGGATGTCGATGCCGTGCCCGTGCCCGGGAATCTGCTGGAGGAAGTCATTAACAGGCTTTACACTTATGACAGGGAATGGCTTATGAAAATCGGCCGCAAGCAGGGGGAAGAGCTTGGCCTCTACCTTTCGACCTTTTATCCATCCATTTTTGATTTGATAGCCAACAGCAAGGACGTCCTGACGCAGATATTTCCAATAAAGAGGTTTGACCTGGAGTCAATGAAAAAATCCGGTGAAGCAACCATATTCGTGTTTAAAACTGCCGGCGTTGGGAGGTCAAAGGAAACAGCGGAATTTGTTAATGAAGTCTTAAGAGGGTTATTTTCAGTGTACAGGGAAGTGTTGATTTGCAACTGCCAGGTCAATACGGGGGTGCTTGAAATAGGGTTTGAGATAAGCGATGCTGAAATGGAGAAGCTGATAAAGCGCAGCGCATAATCCTGTGAACAGTTGCAAACATTCGTTAACACATTAATGCACAGCTATTTATAGTAAAAATTGCATTAACTATATGTGACAGTTATTGATTTCGTTGCCAGCAACGCATTATGAAATTATCTATGGATCTATAATACTGGTTGTAGTGCTCGCAGCCGGGTTTATATTTGAATTAAAGCGGGGCGCAGCAAAAAGGTTCACAAGATATTCAAATGCCCAGGGGGGGAACGGCAGCCTGCTGGCCAGGGCATTTATAGAGACAATCTTCCTTGACATGTTTGCCTCGGAACCTATGGCAGCCTGCCATACTGAAGCCTTTTATGAAAACAGGACCCATGTAAAGAGGCTTTCCCACCTTCTCATATTTTACGGATTTGTGCTGCTGCTCATATCCACGCTGATAGGGTTTATCTTTGACAGGTGGATTACCCCGTACACGTTTTCAAAGGCTTTCTACCTTGGGCCTGCGGGAAGCGCAATCGAGACCGGGCTTGGGTTAATTGGCGGAATAATCATTCTGGCAGGCGTGGTAATATACTGGCCTTCAAGGTACAGGGGAGAAGATTGGAAGGCTGTTACATCAGCAGACCTGTTCCTGCTCCTTCTGGCATTTACCGTTATAACCGGCTTCCTGCTGGAGCTTGCGGAAGCGTACTCCTTGTATGTTGATGCCGCTTTCTGGGTGCACATGGCTTTTATATTTGCCCTGTTTGCCACGATGCCGTTTACGAAGTTCTCGCATGCGCTCTACCAGATAATCTGGAACACATACGACAGGTTTGACAAGAAAGTTGCCTTAAATAAGGAGGTTGAGGGCTAAATGCCAACATTTGTTTATGCATCAAAATGCTCAGGGTGCGGCGACTGCGTAGATATCTGCCCAAGCGACATAATACATTTTGACAGGAAGAGCAGGAAAGCCTATAACATTGAGCCTGACGCATGCTGGGAGTGTTTAAACTGCGTTAAGGTGTGCGGAAGGCAGGCTGTGGATGTAAGGGGGTATGCCGATTTTGTGCCTATGGGTGCATCGATAACTGTGGTAAGGGATGACAGAAAAAATACCATAGAATGGAACATTTCATACAGGAATGGGACGCGCAAAAAATTCTCGTTCCCCATCAGGACTACAGAATGGGGGTCAATCAAGCCCCCCTCGGAGTATCCGCAGGCAGAAATGGGCAAGACGGAAGAACTTTCGCTTGAGCCCGAAAAGCTGTACATCAATTCGGTTCCCAGCATTAAAGGTGAGAAAAATTGAAGAGCAAAACAGTTGACTGCGATATCCTGATAGTCGGTGGAGGAATGGCTGGGTGCGGTGCGGCATGGGAGGCAAGGTACTGGTCAAGAAATTCCAGGATAGTGCTTGTAGAGAAGGCAAATGTGGATAGAAGCGGTGCGGTTGCAATGGGTCTGTCGGCGATAAACACATACATGGGTATGCGATGGGATGAAAATACTCCCGAAGGCTTCGTAAACTACGTGAAGAATGACCTGATGGGGATAATAAGAGACGACCTGGTTTACGACGTTGCAAGGCATGTGGATTCAACGGTTCATCTTTTCGATGAATGGGGACTGCCGATAATGAGGGATAAAAATGGCCATTACCTGAGGGAAGGGAAATGGCAGATAATGATACACGGGGAATCCTATAAGGCAATTGTTGCTGAGGCCGCAAAAAAGGCAGCGTCTGAAATCTATAATAGGGTTATGATCACCCGCCTGATAAAGGATGCCAATAATAAAATGGCTGGTGCAGTTGGGTTTGACGTAAGGGACGGAACATTTTACGTATTTAAATCAAAAGTGGTGATAGTTTCTGCCGGCGGCGCTTCCCAGATATACAGGCCCAGGTCTTCCCGCGAAGGAGCAGGAAGGACATGGTATCCGCACTGGGCAAGCGGGTCCGCATATGGGCTGCTGATAGAGGCAGGGGCAACCATGACAATGATGGAAGCAAGGTTCAGCGTTCCCAGGTACAAGGATGGGTACGGTCCTGTGGGCGCATGGCAGTTGCTGCTAAAGGCAAAGCAGACAAACGCGCTTGGGCAAGACAGCTTTGAGCTACACAAGGAAGAGATCAGGAAATTATTCAACGGGAAGATGGGTTATGCCGATGTCGTGCCAACCCCCACAAATCTCAGGGTGCTTTCAAGCTTAATGGAGCTAAAGGCCGGCAGGGGACCGATTTACATGCACACGGAAAAGGTTCTCACCAGGGAAAATGAGGAGCTCGGCTGGGAAGACTTCCTTGACATGACAATCAGCCAGGCGCTGGTCTGGGCGGGTCAGAATGTGGATCCCATGAAGGAGCCTTCTGAAATATTGCCGTCAGAGCCTTATGCAATGGGCTCGCACGCAACTGAAAACGGAGCGTGGGCCAGCGGCCCCGAAGACATAAGCTCCAGCTTGAGCAACGGGGACAGGAGCAAAAGTTATTTCTGGGGTTACAACAGGATGTCAACAGTTGACGGGCTTTTCGTGGCTGGAGACGCGTGCGGTGCATCGCCCCATAAATTCTCTTCCGGGTCATTTACTGAAGGGAGAATAGCTGCGAAATCTGCCGTTAAATATCTTATGGACCACAGCGACGAGCATCTTCAAATCGACAACAGCACGATTGAGCGGATGAAGCTCAATTTATATGAGCCAATAGAGCGTTATAACAAAAACAAGTATGAGATAACTGCTGGGAAAGTGTCGCCAGACATGATGTGGTACGACCAGGGGCTTGCGCGCCTGCAGAAGTTGATGGATGAATACGCTGCGGGATGGGGGTCATGGTATACAACCAGCGACGTGATGCTCAACAATGCGCTAAAGCTGATAAAAATGCTAAAGGAAGACTTCGTTAATTATGCCGCTGCCGAAAACTATCACCAGCTGCTCAGGACATGGGAGCTGTGGCACAGGATACTGACGGCTGAGGCAATAGTGGTGCATATGCTGTACAGGAAGGAAACCAGGTGGCCCGGTTATTATTCAAGGTCCGACTTCCCTGCTCTTGACGATGATGGATGGAGGGTATTTGTCAACTCGCGCTATGACAGCAAGGCCCAAAGCTGGGAAGTATTTTCCGTGCCGGTCATAGATCTGGTGGTGCGCAAATGAACAGCCTGAAAATAAATACCCCGGAACCACACGGAGGCAAGCTTGTTAACGGGATAAGGCCTAACGCAATTATTGAAACGGGGCGGCAGGCTCTGGAAATAGAACCCGAGATCGACAGGAGCACGGGAACCGTGATCAGGAATGCATACAGGGAAATTATGTCAATAGCATATGGATTTTTCAGCCCGCTGGACAGATTTATGACCAGAAATGAGACGGAAAGAGTATTAAAGGAAAGGAGGCTGCTTGACGGCTGGGTTTTCCCATTCCCGATAATATTTGACGTAAATCCGGAAAAGGTCAGGGAACTCGCAATCAGGGAAGGGGACAGTGTCCTGCTGAAATTAAAGGGAAAGCCATTTGCGGTGATTGATATAGACGAGGTTTGGAAGTTCGACCCGAAGGAAATTGCAGACAGGACATTTGGAACCCCTGACATGAACCCGGATGCCGTAAAAAGGCCTTTTGACCACAAGCATCCAGGATGGAGCATGTATGCCCAGATGTCGGGAACCGCGCTGGGTGGCAGGGTCTACATCATCAATGAACCGAAATTTAAGGCGGTTTACGAAAGGTTCTGGTATCCGCCTGAAAAGTCGAGGGCCGAATTCGCAAAAAGGGGCTGGAGGACTGTCATAGCTCATCAGACACGGAACGTGCCTCACATGGGCCACGAACACCTGATGAAACAGGCCGCATTTATGGGTGACACTGAACCGTGCAACGGCATACTTGTAAATGCCATAGTGGGTTCAAAGCGGCTTGGTGATTTTGTTGATGAAGCCATACTTGAGGGCCATGAAGCTGTAGATAAATTCGGTTACATAAGCCCGGCCAGGCACCTGGTCTCCATGACCCTGTGGGATATGAGGTACGGCGGCCCCCTTGAGTCGCTCCTGCATGGGATAATCAGGCAAAACATGGGCTGCACGCATCACATGTTCGGCAGGGACCACGCGGCAACCGGGGATTATTATGACCCGTACTCTACCCAGGCCCTCTGGGAAAGCGGCCTCCCAAGCTTTGGCTTAAATGCCTCGCCTTTTGACATGGACAGGGGACTGAAAATAAGGCCCGTAAACATGCAGGAATTCTGGTACTGCCCGGTTTGCGGCGAAATAGCATACAGCCAGACCTGCGCCCACAGGGATAAAGCGGAGAGGTTCAGCGGCAGCTTTATGAGGGGGCTTATAGCCGAGGGAATAAGGCCACCGCCCGTCATATTCAGGCCGGAAGTTTACGAGGTGATAATCAAGTGGTGGAAAGAATTCAGGTATCCGTTTGTAAACAAGAGGTACCTTGACATGAAGGAAAGAGAGCTGGAAGTGGACCTGGCGGAGACGGGGGCGCAATAAAAATGGAGTACATAATCAGCATTGTGCTTGATGAAAACAGGTTCAACAAGATCAGGGGAACCGCGCTGGAAGGAAAAGTTAAGGGGCTTTTCGGCGGGGCGCTGAAAGTAATTGACCTCCCAGTAACCGAAGAACAGGCCAAGAAAATACTGGAGGCGTTCCCAAAATCCAGGATAGATGCAAGGAAGCACATAGAGGAAACGCCGGTATCATTCAGGAGGGAGCTGTTTGATTTGCTGGCTGTTAAAGGCGATGATGCACTGGACGAGATCTTGAATGAAAAAGCACTGGGCAGGCTGAAATCGCTATCACTTGAAGAGGATGACCACCTTAACCCACCGTAAATTATTTAGCCATGGCAGGCAAGCGGAGTGCCATTGACCGAGTTTTTAAAAGATCTTGATGTTGACCCTGAGAAGGGCCTGACAGAGGAAGACGTCAAGTCAAGGCTATCTAAATATGGGTTCAATGAAATAGAAGAAGAGAAAAGGAACCCGCTTAAGAGCCTGGGGAAAAAGTTCTGGGGGCTTACACCATGGATGCTTGAAATAACCATGGTTTTCTCGTTTTTAATAGGGAAATATATCGACGGATATGTCATTGGGGCTCTGCTTGTGCTCAACGCAATAATAGGATATACGCAGGAAGAAAGGGCTTCCAGGGCAGTGGAATTGTTGAAGAAAAGGCTGCAGGTGAGCGCAAGGGTTCTGAGAAATTCATTATGGAAGCAAATACCGTCAAGGGAACTTGTTCCTGGAGATATAGTGAGGGTGAGGGCCGGCGACTTTGTCCCGGCCGACCTGAAAATTATCAACGGCGAGGCTGAAGTTGACCAGTCGGCTCTGACAGGCGAGTCAATGCCGGTGTCCAAAAAGGCCCTTGATGACATGTATTCGGGTTCCACTGTAAGGAGGGGCGAATCCACATGCGTGGTTGTAAAGACAGGCAAAAATACATATTTTGGAAAAACAACCGAATTGGTTCAGTTTGCGAGGCCAAAGCTCCATATCGAATCAATCATATCAAAAATAGTTGAATACCTCCTGGTCATAGTCGTGGTGCTGATAGGCCTCATGTTTGTCCTGACCTACATGAGGGGCCTCAGCATAATCCCGGTTATTCCACTTGCCCTAATGCTCATTGTATTTGCCGTGCCCGTGGCCCTGCCAGCAATGTTCACCGTGACCATGGCCCTTGGGTCGCTGGAAATTGCAAAAGAGGGGGCGCTTCTTACCAGGCTTAACGCCATAGAGGATGCAGCTTCAATGGACGTGATGTGCGCAGATAAAACCGGAACTCTTACCCAAAACCGACTTTTCATAACCGACATAATTTCAGCGGCAGGGTTTTCAGAAAACGACGTTGTCAGGTTCGGGGCTCTGGCGTCTCAGGAGGCTAACCAGGACCCCATAGACATGGCATTCCTGAATTATGCCAGGAAAATCAATGTTGATCTGGGTTCGTACAAAGTGGTCCAGTTTGTGCCCTTTGACCCCGCCACAAGGCGCACAGAAGCTGAAATAATTAAAGACGCAAGCAAGTTCAGGGTGATAAAGGGGGCTGTAAACACCATAACCTCCATGTGCAAAGTCGGGCTTGAGGATAATATGCTTAAAACGCTAAACGACCACGCTCAAAAGGGATACAGGTCTATCGCCGTTGCGGTTTCAGACGGAGGCAATCCCGGGTTCTGCGGCATTGCTTTCCTGTATGATGAACCAAGGGAAGATACGCCTGAGCTGATCAATAGCATAAAGAAAAAGGGCATTTCCGTGAAGATGCTAACCGGTGACGCAGAGCCTATAGCCAGAGAAATTGCCAAGAAGGTGGGATTGGGGGAAGTAGTGTCCGTGGCAGCAGTAAAGTCGGAAATGCAAAACGACATGGATAAGGCTGCAGAAATAGCTGAAAAAGTGGAGGGCTTCGCTGAAATTTACCCCGAGGACAAATACGTTGTTGTGAAAAGCCTTCAGGCCAGGAAGCACATAGTCGGAATGACAGGGGACGGCGTCAATGATGCCCCGGCATTGAGGCAGGCCGAAGTTGGCATAGCAGTAAGCAACGCCACCGACGTAGCAAAAGCAGCCGCTAGCGTGGTCCTAACCCAGGAAGGGTTGACTGGCATCGTGAACCTTGTCTCAGTCGGCAGAAGCGTTTACCAGAGGGTGGTTACATGGGTGCTGAACAAAATAGTCAAGACGTTTGAAATAGCGGTTTTTGTAACCCTTGCCTTTCTGATCACTGGATATTATACAATATCTGCCCTTGACGTGGTGCTTTTCCTGTTTTTAATTGACTTTGTAACAATTTCTCTTTCGACAGATAAACAGAGGGGCTCCGAAGAGCCTGAAAAGTGGAAGATATCAAGCTTTGTTAAGCTGAGCATCATACTTGGTGCATTGACAGTCTCGGAACTGTTCCTGCTGCTGTACATAGGCATTCATTATTTTGCCATAAGCTCCAACATAGGCGTGATGAATACGTTCTTCTTCACGGCGATAATGTTTTTCGGGCTGATGTTTCCTATTTCCCTCAGGGAAAAGGGGAATTTCTGGAAATCCAGGCCCGGGAACACCCTGTTAATGGCAATTTTGATCGATATAGCTGTTGTGTCATTGCTATCACTTTTCGGATTTGGGCTAATATCACCCATACCATTGAGGGCCATCCTGTTTTTAATTGGCTATGCTGTGGCTTTCATATTATTGGTAAATGACAACGTAAAAGTGCTGCTTGGCAGGCTTGGATTGTCAAGATGAAAAGAGGGTTACAAAAAACCGGCCGCATAACCTTTACGGCAGGCTTCAAATATAATCAGGGCTGATGTTTCCTGTTTCAAATCCAAAATAATACCATACAAATGCACCGCACAGCCCGATTGCCCATAAAATGAGGTTAAACAGGATGAACTGGTATGCATTAAGGCTGCTTGTCAGGTAAATTGAAGCAATATATGCAGTCATAGGAAATACCCTGATCAGCCCGATTGCAGTGCTTCTGAGTTTTGTCGGGAAAGTCTCTGGCTCAAGCGTTGTCCTGGATACCCAGCCAAATTCGCTCATTATCATGTTGAAAAAGAGCAGCGGCAAAAATACAAAAAGGCTTTTCATATAACCCACAAGCAGGAGGATAAATATCATGCTGATGAAGCCGCCCAGGTAAGAATACAGAGTGAAGTTTTTCCTGCTGTTCCTGACAAGCCTGGCCGCAATGAATCCCCCGATGGATGCGCCAAGGGTTGCAATGAATATTATTTCCTCGTCAAAGGTTGACGACGGAAATTCGTATGGGCCAATAACATAAGCCATGAGCCCAAAGGTCAGGTACTGCGAAATGCCTATTAGCGCAAGCGTTATTATTGCTGCAGCAAAACCTGGATGCTTTATTCTTGTGCCCTCCCTGTCTATTTTCAGCTTTTTCCTTTCTTCCAAAGCCCTGTCTTTGTATCCTTTGGATGAAAGCCATCTGAACGACTCGGGAAGTGTTATCCTTGAATATACAAGAATGCCCAAAAGCGCAACTGTTGAAAACATAATAAGATAAGCTGGATTTATGTTTGATAGAAGCATAAGCCCGGTTATGAACGCCGTGCCGATATTGCCAAAATTGGGCACAAGAGCCAGAAGCTGGGTCCTTGCATCAAGCGAGAAATCTTCCGTAAGCAGTGAAAGGGAGGGCGGCTCTTCGCCGCCTATTCCAAACTGGGAAAGTGCCAGCCCGGACGCTACCCCAGTTATTCCCCCTGTCAGCGTAAAAACCACAATCAGCAAAAGGCCAATGGCATATGCAGCCATCGTTATTACAAAGGTCCTTTTTCTGCCTATGTGATCGGACATATAACCCATGGTAGTATTCCCTATAAGGATAAAAATTGGGCCAATCAGCAGGAATATGGTTTTTAAATTGCCTGCAAGCGCACCTACAAGGCTGCCAGAAGCGGCCAATGGTCCTATTGCTGATATTATCCCCCAGAGGAAAAAGCTTGAGGAAGCAGATAAAATGATCGACCTTTGATAGGTGGTGGTCAAGATTTTTCCCTCCTGAAAATAGCCCTTTTCCTCAAAAACCACTTTTTTACGGCTTTTTTTTCTTTGTTCAACTGCCATTCCCTCCGCCAGTATTATCTGGGTCAGGTTCCTGGGGTTAGTCCAGCGGACTTCTCAGCCCTTTCGAGCTCCCCCTGGCTGTTTGTTTCTAGCCATTGTCTGATTATAAATATTGCGCAGAAATTGGTTTGATTTTAAAAATTTTTGGCTAAATAACTGCTTGCCAATTGTCAAACAACCATCTATTTTTGCGCGATATTTCTGAAAATAATGATGATTTTATAACATCTTTAAGCAAAAAAATATAATAAAAACCGGATTTACTCTAAAATGGTAAACGCAAAATATAAATTAGGTAATTGAGCGTAATGCTGCATGCGTAAATATAGCGCAATTAATTTTTTAGGATCATTTAGGTTTAACTCTTTTGCATCACGCGTGGATGCTTTTTTCTCCGGCACTGTAGCAGGCCTGATTAAAAGCATGATTCTGGTTTTCGTCGGGGCGAGGTAAAGCTTGGCAGAGCAAAACGGAGAAAAAGATGACCAAGTTGACCAAAAAAGAAGGGACTTGATGAAATCCATAGGCCTTTCCATGGGTGCCCTTGCCCTGGGCGGGGTCTCGGCATTTAATTACCTCCTTCCAACCACGAAGGATTTGCCCGTCATGAGCAATTATCCGGTTGCAGTTCTTGTTGACCCCGAAGGAAACCCAATAACCTCAAGCCAGATACCCGAAGCTTCACCCGATTCAACGGTTTACCCAATAATAGTTTTTAATTATCCGTTGCAGGATGAGCCCAACATATTGTTGAAGCTAAAGGGGACATCAATCCCGGGCGGCGTCGGGCCGGAAGGAAATATAATTGCACTGAGCGGAATATGCCAGCACCTCGGCTGCACGGTGCCTCTTTTAATGTATTTTCCCCATGGACATATACCGTTTGAAGCTCAGTTGATTGGTTATAATGAAAATAACTGGCCTGAGTACGGCCTTCTTTATTGCAAGTGCCACGGAAGCCAGTATGACCCCCTTGAAGGGCTTCATAACCTGTATAACAGCGGGCCAGCGCCAAGCCCCGCAAACCACTCGCTGCCCATGGTTTCCCTTTATGTTGACCCTGACGATGATCACATGTACGCCATGGGAATGAACTCGGAAAGCGCTGTGATAAGGACGCACCTGTGGGAGCCTAACGGGGAAGTGCATGGCCCCGAAGTAGTGAAGGAGAACCTTTCCGGGGGCACCGTCCTTCCTCTATATAACGGCAGCACACCATTGTCAATGGCAAGCAAGATAAGCGGCAATATCTACGAGACTATAGTCGTAACCAGTTCAAACGGACCATGGCCAGGCACATTCTAGGTGGTATCAATTGAGCCAGGAAAAAAAGCACGATTTGGATGACCTGCTTGAGAGCGGCGAGCAAACCGAGGGCTCATTCAGCATAACCATGAAGCCTGTGAGGAGAAAACAGCTCCGCTTTGATTACTGGACAGGGCTGTTCGTGCTGGCGGGTATAATGTTCGAGGCGATCACCGGCCCTCTGTTGCTTTATTATTACCAGGCGGGCAACCCTTACGGGTCTACCGTGTCCATAGTCCAGACAGTTCCTCTGGGAGGAATAATACTCGCTGCCCACCTTTATATGGCGTATGCTGTAATACTTCTGCTTTTTGTTCACATGTTCAGGAATTACTTTGTGGGTGCATACAGGGGGGCATGGAGGTGGGCCCAGTGGATGATTGGCCTGCTGCTTTTTTTGGTTGTGTACTCAATAGCTGTGATAGGGTACATACTTCCGGAGTACTATATTGGCGTTGATGCGGTTCACATTACCATGACGCTGATAGAACGAAGCGTGATAGGGAGGGTTTTCCCTGCGCTGGCAGCATTTCTGGTTTCAGCGCTGGTTGGCAATGCAACCACCCTGCAGGCCTGGCAGCACTTCCTGGCGATGCACGCAATACTGCTAACAGGCCTTGCGTTTGTGCTCATTGTGGTGCATTTCTTTCTGTTTGAAAAATCGGGCATTCACGAGGAGGAAAAAACTGTCCAAAATGAAAAGCCGGTTCCCGTAATGCCCGTGAGCATGCTCAATTCCATATTTTTGGCATCTGCATTTATAGCAGTGGTGCTAATAGTTTCAGCCCTCTTTCCCCAAGGCCTGCTGCAGGGATATGGTGTCCCGGCATACGGCCTTCTTCCGTTCCCCGACTGGTACCTGATGCCGGTTTACAAGATGATGGATGTAGCTGGACTGGGGCTTAGCACCGGCGGCGTGCCATTCCTTGGGATTCTGGTCATTATAGCCTTCCTGGTTCCTTTCCTGGACAGGTATAAGGGCAGCCTCCCGCTGGACAGGCCGCTCTTCACAGCAATGGGCATATTTGTGATTTTATTCCTTGCGTCAATGACGCTGTGGGGATATGCGCAGCCAGGACTTTCACAGACAAGGCCGCTGACGCTAATGATGTTTGGCGGAATGGTTTTCGTGTCGACCGTAAGCGTGTACGCTATGAAATATGCCAGGAGGGATTTACATGAATAAAAGAATTCTATCTCTAATTGGCTTGCAGTTCCTGCTCAGCATAGCCATGTGGTTCTTCTCCTTCGGCGTTAACTTCAACAATGAAAGGATATGGCTGCTGCTTCTTGCGGCAAACGTCATTGTTTTTTCGGCAATAGTATATATATTGATGAGGGGCTTTCTGGTGAGCGAGAAATGAAGGTCAGAACCCTTTCCCTGTATTACTTGTCGATAATAATTTACATACTGGGGGGACTCTTTGTCATCGCATATTCCCTTATAATAAAGCCTATATCTGAGATGTATAATGAACAAATAAATATAATGGTGTCGCCGGTTTTTGGTAACTACGCCGTTTTTCTCTCTTCGCTTTTTTATGTAGCCCTTTCCCTTACCGGCATTTCTCTGGTGCTTTTCATAATGGTGCTGATTTTAACCAGGAATTCCAAAAAGAGCCTGTCAAAGACAACTCTCTTATTGACGGGCCTGCTATATGTTTTCGCGTTCGCAGCTTTGCTGGTGACAGCCCCATGAACAAGAACAGCTACCTGGTAATTACCGGCGTTATCATCGATATCATATCCGCTATAGTATTCCTGATGCTGATACCTCTGCCGGTGCTTGGCCCCCAGATAGGGACGCACCAGATTGATAGTTGGACGGCAATGGTCCTTCTGTTTGTAGGGATGGCCCTGATCCTGTACGGGGGAAGCGGAGAACAATAATCAAAAAAGCCTGCCCAGGCACCAATAGCGAGCCCGACATTCATTGCGCCCGGGCTGATGATTTTGCGCGTGTTCGATTTCTCATTTTTGTGGAATATCGCTTAAATACAATTTTAAGTTTCAAAAAAGCGTGTATTCCCTGATTTTAACCCTGCTTTTTGGATACGTCCCCTATGCGGCGGTAGGGCTTTTTGTTCTGGGCATTGCTTACCGCCTGTATTTGTGGAACAGCGCTGCTGCACTGACGGGGATGTACAGCGTAAATGCAGGGGTCAATGAAGATGCCTGGTCCAGCACAGCTAAGGACGTGCTGAAAAGAATATTCCTGTTTTACACCATACAGGGAAAGGATAAGGACCCTGAACTTTTTTACGGCTCTTTCTTATTTCACTGGGGGATATGGATAGCGTTGTTCGGGCATCTTGGCGTTTTTATACCCGAAACTTACCTTCAGGCATGGTTTGGGATAACCCCGTATTATCACCACCTGCTGGCCCTTTATGTGGGCGGCACGGGTGGCCTTATGGCCCTGGCTGGCATGATCATACTTATAACGAGAAGGATGGGGACCATAAAGGTAAAGCTCAGGCTGGTTAACGAATACATAATAAACCTCAATATAAGGAAATTCAGCTTCCTGGATGATTACTTTGCGGATTCGCTCCTTATTTTGATAATAGTGACCGGACTTGCGCAGACCCTGGGAATAACGTCGCACAATACCGCCTATATAGGCTCGATTTCCGGCTGGGTCTGGTCAGTATTGATGCTTCATCCCAATGTTTCTTTCATAGCGGGTTACACGCTGTTCCAGGCTCATTTCATACTGGTGATGATTTTTCTGGTTTACTTTCCGTGGAGCAAGATGATGCACCCGTTTTCGTACCTGTTCATGCCGTCAATTTCCAGGCCTTCGGTGCCTGTGGAGGGTGAATGATCATATGGCTTTTGACCGCGTTTTTAAGGAAAGGCCGTTTAAGTACGGGGACGTTTCGAACTTCACGCATAACATGGCTGACGAGAAGCTTTTAACGCCCCTGTACAGTTACATAAAGTTAAAGGAGCCCGAGGACAAGGTAAAGCACTTTACAGAGCGCCTTAAAGAGGAATACAATAAAAACAGGAACGTAAAAATGGCAATAGACGTATGCGTTCACTGCGGCGCATGCCTTTACGCCTGCCCCACGTATATAACATCCGGCGATATCAACAATTCCCCGCTTGGAAGGGCCGAGTTGATAAGGTCCGTAATCAAGGGCGAAAGGGCAAGCGGAAAGCTGTTTGGCGGCGCCGTCGGTGCTGTTAAAAAAATTGACATGGAATACATAAAGAAAATTTACACGTATTACTGGCTCTGCCTGATATGCAGGAGGTGCGCTTACGTCTGCCCACTGGGTGTTGACCAAACTGATGTTACAAGGACCGTCAGGTCCCTGCTCTATGAAATCGGAATGGCATCTAGGTTTACTTCAATGACAATCGATGCTCACTGGAAAACCGGCAATAACATGAATCTGAAGCCGGCAGCTGTGGAATCCATAATGAAATTTGTAAAGGACGAAATCAAGTCTGAGAAGGGGATAGACGTAAAAATAAAGATAAACGAAAAGAGCAGCACGCTGATGCTGCCATCTTCAGCAGACCTTTACATGAACATTGAAACGCTCAAGGGATACGTGCTTTTTCTCAACCTGATAGGCATGGACTTTACATTTAACACGCAGGCCGTTGAGACTGCAAACTTCGGCCTCTTCCTTCACCCCGATCACATGAAAGGGCTGGCGGAGAATTACGTGCGGGTAGCCAGGGAAACGGGGGCAAAGCTGGTCGTGGCCGGCGAGTGCGGTCACGGATGGAGGGTGCACAAGAGCTACACCCTGCCCAGGCTCAGGGAATATGGGATAGAACTGGTTCACATACATCACCTTGTTACCAGGGCAATAAAGGACAAAAAAGTGGAACTTGACCCGCAGGCCAACGGGGACATAAAGTACACATACCAGGACCCCTGCCAGTATGCGCGCGGCGGCGGGCTCACGGAGGAACCCAGGTTCATAATGGAGCATGTAGTTAAAAATTGGGTTGACCCGGAGCACAGCAAGGGCTACACATGGTGCTGCGGGGGCCAGGGTGGAAACCTTGCAGACGAAGTAGTTCCTCTGGCAACGCAGTATTCAAGGTTGTGGTATGAGGAAGCCCTAAGATATGATGCAAAATGGGTGATACGGCCGTGTTCCATATGCAAGGCGCAGTTATCTCATGTTATGCCATATCTTAACAAAATGTACAACAGTGAAATGGAATACTCCGGATTAATGGACCTGGTGTACAGGGCCCTTAAACTCCGAAGCGTTTAGGGGAAAGATCAATGAGCGATTATGCGCCGTTATAATCACTTATCAATATGCCTTTCAGCAACCTGGTTTGCTATATCGATGGCGCCCTTCTTATTTTTATCACCAATCATCTTCCAGAATCTGTCATTGTGGGCCACTTCTTTCAAAATTGCCATTCTTGTTCTTGCATTTACATTCATTATTTTTTTTCTTATGCCTTTAATTGTGCTGTATCCGTTTAGATACGGCGAAAGCTCCTTTCTGGCTGTATCCCTCAGGAATGCCGCAAAGTACGGAACGTTGCCGGATGTTGAAACTGACACAATGACATCACCCCTCCTGAAAAAGGCTGGGAACATCACGTGGGTGCCCTGCTTATCAACCACGTTGCAGAGCTTGCCGCCTGAGATGCAAACTTTTTCCACATAATCGTTGATTTCCCTGTTTCCTGTTGCTGCTATGACCAAAAGGCTCTGCGACACCAGAGAATCAATGTTTTTCATTGTCAGTATATCATTTTGTATTAGATGCGCTGGAGCAAGCCTGAATTTTGGGTGAAACTCTTTCGCTATAACGGTTACATCAGCTCCGTTTTTGAGGAACAGTGCCGCCTTTCTATATGCTATGTGCCCGCCCCCGACGATCAATATTTTTTTATTCTCTACATCAACCATAAGAGGTATCAAGCTGGCCATTAATCATCAGACCGATTGGCCCCAATAAAAAGCTTAGGCATTAAGCGATCTGGCGACCTTTCCAATTACAATGACCGCGGGGGCCCTGATGCAATCCCTGTCTATTAATGCCTTCAGTTCATACAGTACGCCAAATGAAACCTTTTGGGTTTTTAAAGTGCCGTTTGATATTATGCATACGGGGGTCAACCGGTCAAGCCCCGCACCGATAAGATTTTTTGAAATCTGGTCCGCGCCTGAAACTCCCATCAGCGCTATCAGCGTGCCATCCATTTTTGCAAGGGAATCCCAGTTGATTTCGTTTTGATTTATCGGATGCCCATTAAAAATAACCGCCGACGATGAAATCCCCCTTGAGGTAATGGGCAAGCCCACGCTTGCAGGCACCCCGAGCGCGCTGGTTATCCCGGGCACGACCTCATATGTGATGCCATGTTCTCTGAGAAAACTAACTTCCTCGTTCCCCATTCCGAACAGCATGGGATCCCCCGTGTGCAATCTTACGATTGTGCTTTTTTTATCATAATACTCAAGGACTGTTTTTTTAAAGGTTTCAACCCTCTCCAGGGATGTTGAGCCTCGTTCATGAGACACTAGTATGCACCCTTTTTTGGCCAGCCTGATGATATCAGGTGAAATAAGATAGTCATATATCATCACTTCAGCTTTTTTTATAAGCCTGAATGCCTTCAGCGTAAGGAGGGACCTGTCCCCGGGCCCTGCTCCCACAATGTAAACTTTGGAAACCTTTCTGCTCATTTATAATGAAATAATCAAAAATGGATATTATAAGCATTATTAATCGTTTGCGTCAAGCAAAATCATCCGGGTGAAGCATTTTGCAACCGACCGCAATTAAAAAAAATTAAATAGTGAGATGGGCGATAATGCGCCATGGCAGCCAACAGGCTGGCGGTATTGGCGACTGTTCCGCCGGCGGATACGGCGCGCATGGGCATGCTTCTTGATTATGTTTCGGCAGCCTGCGCCATGGACTATGATGTCCTGGTGTTCCTTGCGCTTGACAGCGTGCTGCTCGTTAAAAAGCAGGTATTTGAAAAGCTTGACGACAGCATCAAGCAGAAATTTAAAAGGGCGGTTGAATTGGGCGTGAAATTTGTTGCCTGCTCTTCAGCTGTTCAGGGGTTTGGAGTGAAAGAATTCATAAACGATGGGGTGGAAGTCTGGGGCGTGGCGTCGTTTTTTGATTTCGCTTCAAACTCGAAACTGACTTTGTCAATATAATATTCAGTGGAATTCATTCGTGTTTATGTAGCCATTTATTTCAGGCATTGCGTTGACCACCAGTTCAGCAAGCCCGCCATAGTTTATCCTGAACTTTTCCCAGAGCTTGTAATGCGTTATGAAATCCCTTATTTCACCCTTGCAGTTGCTGCACGGAGCGCACACGTATTTGTAGGCCTGAGGGTTGATTTCATTCCTGAAAGCTTCAAGTATCTGGTTTACCTTCATCCTGGCCGCGACCTTGTTTTTCCACTGGTCAAAATTGTATGAATGCATTATGGCGAACCCCGATCCGCCTCCGCAGCAGTAGTTGCATACGCCGTGGGGCTCCATTTCCCTGAAAAGGGGCGCCACCTTCTTCAGAACCCTGCGCTGCGGTTCCACTATGCCTGCAAGCCTGACGGTGTTGCACGGATCGTGCAGCGTTACCGGGAACCTGTTCCTTTCCGGGTCAAGATCGAATTTTTCAACGACTTCAGAAAGCAGGGGCAGCACGCTCTCTCTCGGGATGTAGTTGTCCTTTGTAAGAAGCCTTTCGGCTGTGACAACCAGGGCCTTTGTAGCGTGACCGCACTCTCCCACGACTATCTTTTTTACGCCGAGCCTGTGAGCTATTTCAACATGCCTCAGGGCAATCCTCGCAAGCTGCACGTCATCATACCACACGCCATAGTTAACTGAGTCGTAGCCAACGGGCTCGCTGCTAAGCGTCCAGCTGAGCCCGGCCTTTTCGAATATTATCGCGTAAGCCTCCGGGTTCTCAATCCAGGAAATGTATTCACCGGCATTGTGTATCAGCAGGATGTCAGCCCCCTTTACGTCAACCGGTATTTTGATTTTGAGCCCGGCCTTTTCCTGTATGTCCTCCTCCATCATCTTAACCACTCTCTTGAAACCCTCGGGGTTCAGGCCCGTTGATGACCCCACATTCAGCTGGAGCACCGTCCCCTTCTCATGAAGCTCCTTCGCTGCTATCCCCAGCTCCTGGCTTGCTATTTTCCTTATTTCATGCGCTATAAGGCCGTTGTCAATGCCTATGGGGCACGCCTGCGCGCACCTTCTGCATATATTGCACCTGTAAGAAAGCTCTATGAGCCTTGTTATAAGCTGCCATGTCTCGTCTATATCACCGTAAACGACCCTCCCGAAATGTTTTCCCGCCGTGGTAAAATGCTTTCTGTAAAGCCTCCTTAGAAGCTCTGACCTGAATAGAGGACTGTATATGTTTTTCTTCCCGCTTGCCAGGTTGTCGTATCCCACAATTATTAACACTTAATGACTCACATAACAGGTTGACATTAACAGACGACAAGATCAAGTGGATAATTAACATGAAAAAAGATAACAAATTGAGCACGAAAGACATTGCAACTATTCAACATGTTTCCACATCAAGAATAAGGCAGTTGTGGAGCCAGTACATCCATACAGGCGTCATTCCTACATTAGGCAAAGCCGGCAGGCCGCCAAGGAAACAGCTGTCAAGCGAGGATGAGCAGGTAATAATCAATGCGTATATGAAACATAAGTGTGGTGCAGTTTACCTGGAAAGGGTGCTGAAGAGCGAAGGGTTTAATTTTTCCCACAATGCCATACATAAAGTGTTAATGAAGAACAGGCTGTCTACAGCAGAGCCAAACAAGAGGTCCAAGAGGAAGTACGTCAAGTATGAAAGGAGGCACAGCATGTCACTGTGGCACACGGACTGGTACGAAATAGCCGATCCTAGGTGGAGGGGAAAGTATTTGATTGTTTACCTTGACGATTCATCAAGGTTTGTGGTTGGCTATGGCGTTTATGACAATGCAACAGCAGAAAACGCGATAAAGCTGCTAGATGAATGCATATCAAAGTACGGCAAGCCAAGGGAGCTTCTCACTGATCATGGCTCACAGTTCTATTCAAACTTCGGTGACAGAAAATCTGAGGGTAAGAGCGCCTTTCAGGTGCACCTTGAGGAACTGGGGATCAGGCACATAGTCGGCAGGGTTCATCATCCGCAGACAAACGGCAAGGTTGAAAGGTTCTACGGCACGTTCCAGCAGAAGATACGCCTGTTCGATAGCATTGATGAATTGATGCACTGGTACAACTATGACAAGCCACACCTTTCGCTTGACTTTGAGCATGTTGAGAAGCCTGCGGAGGCATTCTACAGCAGGCTCGACAGGAGGAGGAAGGACTTGCCAATGCTAAAACGATCTGGTGACAAATAATGACAGATCAAAACATGAAACAAAGCGTTAATAATTACAGGATACCACATCCCGCTTGCCAGGTATATCGGGCAGGCTTCCTCGCACGCCCCACACTTTGCACAGTAATCAAGGCTGAGCAAAACCTGCTGGAGGAATGTCCAGTTTCCCTCCTTTGTGAGTTCCTTTTCAAGCCCCTTCAGGAACCTTTTAACAAGCTCCTCCTTTTCCTGGTCGCTGGCAGGCACAGGTATCCCCACAGCAGCGTGCCCGTCAAGCGAGAAATTGTACTTTTCAGTCCAGAACTGTGGCGGTTCCTTAAGGGCCGGCTCGTCATCAAGCAGTTCCAGTTTCATAAGGTCCTTCAGGTCCAATTTTACCAGGGGCGCCATTGATTCTTTTGAAAAATCCTTTATCTTAATTTGATCTTTCATTTTCTTTTACATCCTTCCATTTTTTCCCGGTGGGTATGTGCGGTGCCGACCAGGGAATCGTCAGGTTCATGTTTTCTTCCAGGTCATAGTTGTCGTTAAACTTCCCAAGCTGCATTGAAGGCTGCGAGTTCCACAGTACCTTATGGTATGTAAAGTACTTTCCGAGAAAGTGTGTCAGCCTTGAAAATGGGACGTAAATTAAAAAGCAGCACAGCAAAACCAGCTGCAGCGCTGTGGCAGGGTAAATTGCAATGGAATAGCCAAATGGAAATATGAAACCGGCTCCGCTTAGCAGATATGCCATAAAAGCCCTTGCCGTGTCAAAAAGTGGGTCATACGCCAGGGCAAAAATGCCACTCACCATCACGGCCAGCGCAAATATCAGGTTAAAGTAGTCAACGGGTGAAGAAAGGTCCCTGAGTTTGCCGTCGTAGTACCTTTTTACCGCGAGCCCAATTCCGCCAATTGTTGCCGCGGATATCCCCAGATAACCGAAGGTCACTGTTATATAAAACACGGCAATGTATAGCAGGCTTGTTGCGGGAACGCGCAGGAGCAACTCCAACCCGCCTATAAAAACAAACACAAACCAGCCAAGTATCAGGTATATTCCGCCATGAAAGAGAAAGCTCAGCACCCAGAACCTCCTCTTGCTTTTGTAAAGCCTCTTTATAAACAGCATTTCCTGGAAAAGCTCATTTAATTCCGACATCATGTTCATCTTTATGCTACCCTTCCACCAGTCAACCCTTTCCAGAAATGAACCCCCATGTTCATGCTCCTCTTCCCCGGGAACGGGGTAAAGCTCCCACCTGAGATGCACTGGGGTCCATGCATATTTTTTCATGTTAAATACAAGCATAATTATGAAGAATGCAAATGAGAAATAAGAGAAGTAGGCAAGCGTATTCTGTATTGGTATCATGCCTTTTTTTGGCATAAAAACCCTTTAAAGTATTGTTCTTCACTTTCCATGCAATAATCCCTGAATTTAAAGGCAGCTGTATATGCTGTTTGCCTGATGCAGATTGGGGTTAAAAACACCATCAATTAATTCACCATTTCTGTGGAATAATGTTTTTTATATCAAATATCGGTTTTTTAAATATGAGTTCTGCAGAAAAGATGGAGCAAAATGTAACTGACGAAGACATGAAGATGCTTGGCAGCCTTGAGAAGGGTCCGTGGCCAAGCCATGTAACTGAGCTCAAGAAGACAAAATATCCGGTAGAGTACTATGCATGGGGGGTGTCGCACAAGTATTCCCCGTGGTACAGCGGGTCATTTAGGGTAAAGTACGTTTTCAGCGGAATTCTCGCGAGGAGGTCCCGTGATGGCAAGGTTTCCGAAACGCATTTCCGAACCTATGCCCCAGCAGGAAGGTTCCTTTCAACTTCATACCTGAAGAAGCTCGTGGAGGTTGCCGACAATTATGGCATAGGCCTTGTTGAATTCGCTGGAAATACCGGTTCCATCGTGATAAACATACAGAGCGAAAAGGCAGACAGCGCAATTGACGCCATAAGGGCAATAATGGGTTCTGACGTGGGCGGGTCGGGGGACACTTTCAGGGAGCTGTACGCCTGTCCAGGGCAGGCGCTGTGCGAATACGCCCTTTATGATACAATGCAGGCAATGGACTTTTTCAGGAGCCATCCTCAAATATACAAGTACCTGAACACCCAGATGTTCCCCTATAAGTTAAAGTTCAAGTTCAGCGGATGCCCGCTGGACTGCGCCACTGCAAACGCCAGGTCTGATTTCACGTTTATAGGCACGTGGGTTGGAGCGCCAGACGTTGACCAGGCGGTGCTCAGGGTCATGATAGAGAGTGGAAAGGTAAATGCAAACGAGCTGGTCAATTCGTGCCCGTCAGGGGCGATAAGCTGGGACAATGAAAAGAGGGAGGTCAAGATCGATGGCGGCAAGTGCCTGAAGGCCATGAACTGCATCAAGAAGGCGTTTCCAGCCATAAAGCCGGGAAAGGACAGGAAGATAGCGCTTCTTGTCGGTTCTCATGCCCAGGCGCATTATGGCCCCAGGCTGAGCTGGGGGGTTGCACTCCTTGACAATTATCAGGAGGCCGTGCCGTTTGTGCTTAAAACAATCGATACATATGTAGAAAACGCCCCCAGGAGGCACAGGCTAGCCGACCTCATCCTGAGAAAGGGGTACAGGATAATAAGCGATATAGCGCAGGAAACCCTGCCAGACAAGCCCAAGGCAACCCCGTCATCTCATCTGAGGTTCACCACGGGCGTAGTGCTTTCCGAAGACGAAAGGCAGGAATATACAGAGTGGTCAAAAGAACTGGCTGGGGAGTACTACCATGACGGGGGTGGGATATAACCATGTCACTGAGCTTCAACCCTGACCCGATAGACAGGGTTAACAAGAGGCTTCCGATGCCCTACGCAAGCCAGCTGCCCGATATAATCAAGAGGAATTATGGCAAATGGGTGGACAGGAAGTTTTATGACAACGGGATCATAGAGCACACGGCCGAATCGGGGGAAAAGGTTTTCACCATAAAGATAGGGCTGCCCCCAAATTCAAGGCTAAGCACAGAAAGCATAAGGAAGATAATTGAAGTCGCAGACTCATACGGCTTAAAGGTGGTGAGGGCCACAAGAGGGATGAACGTGGAGTTCATCGCAGGTTCACTTGAAAGCGCGCAGAAGATAGTTGAGGAAATGGGGAAATACGGTTTTCCTGCGGGCGGATGGGGAAACTCCTTATGGCACATAACGTCATGCACAGCCTATCTGACGTGTTCGACGTTTGCAGTTGACGCGCCTTCCATAACAAAGGAACTGGACGATAACTTCATGCCGTACTTTACCGGGAAGGAAAAGCTGCCTTCCAAGCTAATGATATTTGTTTCAGGATGCACAAACGTCTGTGCAGGCACCCTTGCCGGTGACATAGTCGTGGTGGGGCACTGGGGACAGGTTCCAAGGCCTGACCCTGAAAGGATAAAGTTCTGCCTGCCGACATCGGCGGAGGCGCTGAAGAAAGTCGTGCCTGACGTTCAGGCTGTATGTCCGGTCAACGCAATAAAGCTTTACGGAAAGCCCGACGGTTCCGTGGGAATAGAGGTTGACGAAAAGAGATGCATTGCCTGCGGGAGGTGCAAGAACGTCTGCGATTATTTCGACTGGGACCCGGCCAAGATCGGGGTCGCCATATTCGTGGGGGGCAAGACAAGCAATACCGGCTCGGGGCCCAGGCTGGGCTACAGGATAATACCATGGATTCCAGTCAACCCGCCCGAATACAGGGAAATAGTTGCCGCGGTGAGGAAAATAGTTGATGTTTGGAGAAAGAACGCAAAACCGGGTGAAAGGATAGGAGACATGCTGGACAGGATCGGCCTTGACGACTTTATGAACCAGGTGGGGGTTCCCAAGGGGAGGCACAATTCCTGCACCGAAATAAACTGGAACTTCGGGGTTAGGCAGTTCATCAAGTACATCTAATCCTTATTTTACGATTTTGGGTAATAATCCTTAATTAAATCAATTTTAGAGTAAAAATCAGTGAAATAAAATGACTATATCATATCCTGGGGAATATGATGTTGAAGGAAAAAAGGTAATTCTGGACGAAGATGGCTTTCTTCAGAACCCTGAGGTCTGGGACGACAAGGTAGCCGAATGGATGGCCGTAAACATTGAGGGTGTAAAGCAAATGACGGAAAGGCACTGGAAACTGGTCAAATATCTGAGGCAGTACTGGGAGACCTACGGGGTTTGCCCGCCCATAAAGATGATGATTAAGGAAAGCGGTGAAACGCTTGAAAGCATATATGAGCTGTTTCAGGACGGGCCAGCACACGGGGCCTGCAAAGTAGCAGGAGCTCCAAAGCCCACAGGATGCGTCTGATTGTTAAGAATTGCAGGAACCAAACAGCGTTCCAAGGCTTATAATATCATCATACAAGGGAAAGAACGGTAAAACCGTGGCCACCCTGGCAATAGCTTCCGCGCTGATCAAAAGGGGGATAAGTGTTTCCATGTTCAAGGTGGGCCCGGATTTTATAGATCCAAGCTACCATGAGGCATTGACAGGGACGCCGAGCAGGAACCTTGATCACGTGCTCATGAAAGACAGGGTGGTTGAAAGATTTAACAAATTTTCAAGGGGAAAGGGGATAGCCATAATCGAAGGTGTGGCAGGACTCTTTGACAGCCCGGATGGCATAACAGAGGAGGGCAGCACGGCGCAGATTGCAAAGATCCTAAAATCGCCGGTCATAATTGTGATTAACGGCGAAAGGATTAACAGGACAGCCGGGGCAATTCTGCGTGGGTTAAGTGCATTTGACAAAGATGTCAGGCTGGCCGGCGCGATTCTTACAAACGTAGTGCCTCAGCAGGTTGACAAAATGTCAAAAATAATAAGCAATGAAGGGATTGAACTGATGGGTTTCATAAGCCAAAGCAGCGCGATAGAAAAGACAATGAGCTACAGGCACCTTGGGCTTGTTCATGCAAGGGAAAAGGAGTCAGGAACGATTTCTGGGGCATTTGACGGCATGTCAGGCAACATAGATGCTGAGAAGATCATGAAGGTGGCAAGGGAAAACGCCATGCCACTGAGCGCAAGCCCGGCAGTGGAACCCGCTTATGAAAAATCTGAAACCACGATAGGGATAGTGTCAGGAAGGGCATTTACATTCTATTATCCTGAGACAATTGAAACCGCATCAAAAGTCGGGAGGGTTGAGTTCATTGACCCGGAAAAGGACCAGGGCGCAAACGTTGACCTGATTCTGATTGGCGGGGGTTTTCCAGAAGTTTATGCCGAAGAACTTGAAAGAAATAAGCCGTTCAGGTCATACATAAAAACATTCATAGAAAACGGAGGGCACCTGTATGCAGAATGCGGCGGGCTGATGTACCTGTCAGATTCGATCGTTTATAAAGGCAACGAATACAAAATGGTTGGCGCGATCGATGCGGTAAGCGTAATGCTGGAAAGGCCTGTGGGCCACGGTTATGTCAGGGCTGTAACCCTAAGGGACACGCCATTTGCACCCGGGGGAACAACCCTGGCTGGCCATGAATTCCACTATTCAAAACTGGTCTTAAGGTCAAGATACGATTTTGCGATAAAATATGAAAGGGGCACGGGCATAAATGGCCTTGATGGATTTGCAGTCAACAACTCCTATGCTCATTTTATGCACATTCATCCTGAAACATATGATTACGTGAGCTCATTAGCCAAAAAGGTTTCATTATATAAAGGAGCAACCCCTTCAGCGCAAACCTGATTGCTGGAGCTTTAATGCCATTTCCGGCCCATTGCCAGTGCGCAAATATATGCATTATTTTGGAACTGGAAAATTAAATAAATAAAGCCTGTAAATTTAATGTATAAAATTGAATAAAAAATAAAAAACTTTCATTCCTGCTTTTTTTCCTTTACCAGAGGAAACACTGGAACTGGGCCCTTTTTGCCGGTTATTTCCCACCTGTCATTTATCACCGCCGCTGCTCCAACCCATATTGTAAAGAGGACGTCAATAAAGCCCACATAGCCGGCAGGTTTCAGGCTACCCGGAAACGTTCCCATGGCCGTTGTCATGGATGATGTAAGTGTTGTCAGGGGCACAGCATAGAGGATGAAGGTAAGCAACAGGAAGAACAGGGTAAGGTTCAGCGCAAGGTTCATCCTGAAGCTCCCTATCCAGTATATCACCGTCATGATTGTAAACGCCACTGCCATAAGCCCCACAAGATGTCCCACTTCAATAGAGTTGTATTTGAATACGAAAAGCCCGATATGCGCTATGGCAAACGTCAGGAAGAAGGCTGAATATGTTGCAAATGCTGTAGCGCCAAACGTGTTTCCGTTGTTATATTCCCAGTTTGCGGCTACCAGCAGGAAAAGCCCGCCAAACAGCAGGGCCGGGGCAATCATCACTATGCTTTCTGACCAGGGATAAATTCCCATTGCGTACATGGAAAGGAAAAATAGGCTGAATCCATAAGCAAAGATACCCACTGCGGTTGGGTCTCCTTTTTTCTTAATGGTATTGCTCATTTTTCAAAATTAAGAAAGTAGCAAATATTATAAATTTTATTCCATGAAAAGCAGAAATATATAAAATTATAGTAATTTATACAAAATTAAAGTAAAAAATTAAAAATTAGCTTTAGGCATAAAAACATAATTCAAAATTTTGAATTATTCCTGTTAGGCGCTGCTTGTTGCCATTTTAAAAACGTGTTCCATGAAAAAATTAGCAGATTTGCGCTTGAAAATCACTATTCAGTAAAAGCTTATAAACAATTTTACATTAGCCTTTAACAAATGTTAACACCAGTAAGATGTTTTAGCTGCGGTGCAGTTATTGGGGATAAATATGAAAAATTCACGATGCTGGTTTCAAAGGGCATGGAACCAGACAAGGCGCTTGATAAGCTAGGCGTCAGGAGGTACTGCTGCAGGAGGATGATACTTGGCAACTTTGAGGTTGTCGACAAGCTATTGCCTTATGCCGAAGCCGTTGAGGCACTGGGCGAAAAGGAGGGGTCTTAAGATGCAAATTACAGATGTCAGTCTCCGTGGGAGCTTTACCAGCAGGGGCGACGCCACGATTGAAGCAACGGTTAAGGTTGGCTCCACAGTGGCAACTGTTACTGCGCCTGCAGGCGCAAGCACCGGAGAGCATGAAGCCCTGCACCTCCCGCAGGGGGGGTCCGGAAGCGTCATGAAATCATTCAGGAAGGAGATGCTGATAGGCATAGACCCGTTAAGTTTCAAGGATGTATCTGACACATTAAAAAAAATGGACGGCACGAGCAATTTCTCGAAAATCGGGGGGTCAACGGCTTTTGCGGTTTCAGTGGCTTCTGCGGTTGCGGGAGCTAGGGCGTCAAGCGTTCAGCTTTTTGAGACATTCCATCTTAAGCACCAGATGCCTTTCCCAATAGGAAATGTGCTTGGTGGAGGCAAGCATGCCGGTCCCGGCTCGCCTGACATACAGGAGTTCCTTTCAAGTCCCGTTGGAGCCAAATCTGTGTTTGATGCTGTTAGCGCGAACATAGCGGTCCACCGCGAGGTTCTCAAACAGATAGAGAAAAGGGACCCCACTTTTGCGGGGGGCAAGGGAGATGAAGGAGCCTGGGCCGCAAACATTAAGGACGATGATGCTCTTGAGCTGGTAAGAAATTCCATTGACGCGGTTTCAAAACAGCTTGGCATAAGGATAATTATGGGGTTGGACCTCGCTTCCTCGACTTTCTTCCAAAAGGGCATTTACAACTATTCCAGAAAGGGCAAGAAGCTCACAGGCGAAGAGCAGCTGGCCTATGTTGAAGGAATAATAAAGAAATATGATCTGAAATACGTCGAGGATCCGTTTGATGAGGAGGACTTTGAAATGTTTTCAAGGCTGGCAAAATCAACAAACATCATGATTGTAGGGGACGACATATTTGTGACTGACGTAAAGAGACTGAAGAAGGGGATATCAATGAAGGCCGGCAATGGCGTTATACTAAAGGTCAACCAGGTTGGCACGCTGTATGATGCAGAGCTGTTTGCAGAAGAGGCTGAAAGGTCAGGCTTTACGGTCATAGCATCCCACAGGAGCGGAGATACCTGCGATCCATATCTTGCGCACATAGCGGTGGGAGTGGGCGCCGGGTTGATGAAGAGCGGCGTGGTTGGCGGTGAAAGGATTTCAAAGCTGATGGAGCTATCAAAGGTAAATGATAATAACCCCCAGATTCCACTATGGAGGCCGATAGTTTAATGAGCAAAGAGCCGCAGGACAACGCAGACGAAGGAGCATCTGAAAGGAAGATATCATCCCAACTGACGGAGGGCGCGCTGATAGCTTCAGGAATCAGGATAGGCACAAATGTGGCAACAAAGCACATGAAGCCATTTATCAGCAGGACCCGTGAAGACGGCCTTAACATACTGGACCTTGGCAAAACCCTTTCAAGAATTGAAGTTGCGGGAAAGTTCCTTTCCAGGTTTGATCCGAAGAAGGTAATGATTTATACATCACGCGAAGCAGCTTTCACACCGGTGTCAAAATTCGCCGAACTTACCGGGGTCAACCTGGTAACAGGAAGGTTGCTTCCAGGCACACTTACAAATCCGTACCTGCCAGAATATAAAAACGTGGACGTAGTAATGCTGGTTGACCCAGCTGTTGACAAACAGGCTATAGAAGAGGCCATAAGGATAAATATACCTGTAGTGGCAGTGTGCGATTCCAACAACGTCACAACATATGTTGACCTGATAATACCGGCAAACAACAGGGGTAGAAAGTCGCTTGCAATGATTTTCTGGCTCCTGGCCAGGAGCTACCTGATAAGCGCCGGCACGCTCTCGCCAGAAGAGCCTATGAAGTACACGCCTGAGGACTTCGAGACTAAACTGGAAGAGGGCGCGTCCCTTGAGGACTAGGCGTGCCGCGGTCGCAGGTTACTTTTACCCGTCAAATCCAGATGAACTTAAGGAATCCATAAAAAGCTCTTTTCTGAGCCGGGTTGGTCCGGGGAAGCTGCCGCCATCGGAGCATAAGGCCGATGCCCTTGGGTACATTGTGCCGCATGCCGGCTACGAATATTCCGGGCCTGTAGCAGCACACGCATATTATGAAATTTCAGCAATAAACGACAATTTGACATTTATAATTCTTGGCCCAAACCACTACGGAATAGGAAGCCCGATTGCCGTGCCCCAGAGCGATGAATGGGAAACGCCCATTGGCACGGTTGAAGTGGATGAAATATTGAAGCGTGATATAATAAAGGAGTCAAACATAATTGATGTCGATGACAGCGCACACTGGAGGGAGCACAGCATTGAAGTCCAGGTGCCGTTCCTGCAGTATGTTATGAAAGAATTTAAAATACTCCCAATTTCCATGTCGTACATGGAGATGGGAGCCGCTGTTGATGTTGCGGAAACCATATCCAGGGCCATTAAGGGCAAAAAAATAATGATCATTGCATCGTCTGATATGACGCACTATGAATCGCAGTCCAGCGTCAGGGAAAAGGACAACGAAGCGATAAACGCAATAACTTCACTTGATGTTTCAGGGCTTTACAGGGCCATTTCGCACAGCAACATAACCATGTGCGGTTATGGTCCTGCTGCGGTTTTAATGCATCTGAGCGGGCTAATGGGGTATTCGTGGGTCAATCTTCTAAAGCATTCCGACAGCGGCGAGATGACTGGAGATACAGCATCCGTAGTTGGTTATGCCTCCATAGGATTTTATAAAAAATGATAAGCGCAAGCGCACCGGCTAAGGTCATAGTACTTGGGGAGCACTTTGTCGTTCATGGAGCACGCGCGCTTGCGGCGTCAATTGACAGATACATAACGGTGACAGCTTCCCTCAGCGCCAGAGACGAGCTTTTCGCCTATGGAAGGCTGGTAAGGGCGGAACACATTTTTAATTCAATTGACCGGATGGTACGTGGAAGGCACGTTAAGCTTGTCGTGAGGAGCCAGATACCAAACGGCGCAGGGCTGGGGTCATCGGCAGCTCTCAGCCTTGCGTCAGCAATAGCGGTAAGCAAACTTTTCAACATCGCGCCAGACCCTTCACTGCTGTTTGAAGTGTCAATGGAAGCTGAAAAGCACGTTCACGGTAACCCCTCGGGCGTGGACGTAGCGGCTTCGCTCTATGGAGGGTTTGTGCTGTTTAAAAGAGGCGAACTGGTGAGGGTTAATGCACCGCCAATCAGGTTGCTCGTGGTTGACTCCAAGCAGAGAAGAAAAACCGGCAACCTTGTAAACAGGGTGAAGAAATTTATGGACCAGGAGCCGGAACTCTTTAACTCTCTTGTTGTTTCAGCTGATTTGATGGCCAAAGAGGGTGCGGCGGCAATTTCAGAGGGAAATCTGGAACAGCTGGCCTCATTTATGAATGTTTCCCAGTCGTTTCTTGAGTTAATAGGCGTGTCGACTCCAAAGATAGAGGCGATAATCAGAGGTTTAAAAGGAAAAGTTTTGGGCGCAAAAATAACTGGTGCTGGAGGAGGGGGTTGCATAATAGCAATACCGATGCCTGGAATCGTGCCCAAAACAGGTTATACCGTAAATGCCGGAGTCGCCGGGGCTTACCAGTTAAATTATGGCAATCCAATAAGCGGACACCTGAACCTGTAACATGGTCAAGCCCAGTCTGTGCAGTGAATTTGTTTCTTGATGCAAGGGCATTTGCGTTGATCTACGCAGGCGCAAACTTCTGGCAGATTCCCGGGCGACTTGCAAAAGGCAACATCCTTTTGGCGGTATAAATCTATAAGCCGGGGGCTAAATAAGGTGGTCATGGTAGCTGATGATATGCTAACCGTGGTTAAGCTTGGCGGGTCAAGCATAACCTTTAAGGAACGCTCTTTCAGCTTTGACGAAGCCGCAATTGATAATATATCTAGCGCGCTGAGTGATTTTGGTGGCAGGCTGTTCATAGTTCACGGAGGGGGCTCATGGGGCCATCCAGTGGCAGCAGCATATGGTTTAAACAGCTTTTCCTACAGCAAAAATGCCAGGGGCGCATCTCTGACCAGGCTTGCGATGCTCGAGCTCAGCAAAAAGGTGCAACGCTCATTGATAGACCATGGAATTGGCGTCTTTTTCTTTCCACCGCAGCATCTGGAGTCAATGGACCTGGAGGGGCTTTATCAGACCCGCGCGGTACCGCTCACCTACGGGGACGTGATTTATGAAACCGGCAGGGGGTACAGGGTAATAGGCGGTGATGAAATAATAAGCAGGCTGGCAGCCCTGCAGAGAATAAAGCGCGTCATATTCATAATGAGAACCGCCGGAATCATGGATGCAACCGGAAATATCATAGACACAATTTCACTAAAAACCGGCGGCGGAATCCAGATTGACAATGTCCCAATAATGAATGGCGGCACAACTTACACTTTCAAACAGGCAAAGGATGAAATGCAAACCCTGTCACCAGACGCCACCGGGGGAATAACATACAAGCTCCTGGTAGCGGAAAGGCTGGCGTCAAAGGGAGTAGAGGTTTTATTTCTATCATCAGGCAGCAGGGACAACCTGGTTAAAGCTTTAAATGGCATGAAGTTTCAAGGTACAACAGTGATGGGTTGATTGTCCATAAGCGAACGTAAAATTGATCACCTTTCAATAGTATCAAAGGAAAAGGTAGAGGCAAAAATGCAGACTACGTGGTTGGAATATGTCAGGCTGATCCACAAGGCTTCGCCCGATATAAGCTTTGACGAGGTCGACACCTCGGTGACGTTCTTGGGAAGCCGTTTTTCAGCGCCATTGATGATAGATTCTATGACTGGCGGGGCTGAAGAGGCCAAGGAAATCAACAGGAAGCTTGCAGAGGCGGCATCCTCGCTGGGGATAGGCATGGGCGTCGGCTCGCAGAGGTCAGCGTTGAAGAATCCAGAACTTGCAGATACATTTTCGGTTGTCAGGGAAACAGCACCGGACATGTTTGTAATGGCCAACGTCGGGGGAGCCCAGATTGCGGCAGGCATGTCGGTGGATGACATAAAGAAAGTGGTGGATATGGTAAAGGCAAACGCGCTAGCGGTGCACCTCAATCCGCTTCAGGAACTCATACAGCCCGAGGGCGACACAAATTTCAGGGGCATAGTGCCAAAGATAAATGAAATAGTGAAGGCGGTTCAGGTGCCTGTAATAGTAAAGGAGGTTGGAGCAGGAATATCCCGCGAAATGGCGATAGAACTCCATATGTCGGGGGTTGGAGCAATTAACGTTTCTGGAGTGGGAGGAACAAGCTGGGCTGTTGTTGAAGGCCTAAGGGCCAAAAAAGCTGGCAACAGGGAAAAATTTGAGCTGTCTGAAACGTTTGCCGAGTGGGGCATACCGACGGCCGCATCGATTCTGGAAGTGAGGAGCGTAAGCAAGATTCCGCTGATTGCATCAGGCGGCATCAGGAGCGGGCTTGACATTGCCAGGGCGATATCACTCGGAGCCGACATATCTGCCATGGCGCTGCCCGTCATGAAGGCGGTGCTCAAGGGCGGCAGCGAAGGCGCAAAGAAGCTGCTGTCAAAATCAATACTTGAATACAGGAGCGCTCTTTTCCTCACAGGTTCCAGAACAACATCGGAATTAAAGAGGAAGAGAAGGATACTTCTGGGCCCATTGGGAGAATGGGCCAGGAGCGTTGGCATCCAATGATGCAGCACGCCGAAATTATAAACAGGGTCGATTCCTTTATTAACGGTTTGTTAAACGAAAAAATGGATGTTTACAGGGCTTCGGCCCATTTGATTTCTGCTGGCGGCAAAAGGCTGAGGCCGCTTTTGGCTGTGCGCTTCTACGAATCCCTTGGAGGAAGGGCTGAGGACATAATAGAAGCGGCCGCAGCGGCAGAACTGATCCACAGCTTCACGCTTGTTCACGATGACATAATGGATAATGACGATTACAGGAGAGGCGTTCCTACAGTTCACAAAGTTTACGGCACAGCCAAGGCCATACTTGCAGGAGACCTGCTATTTGCCGAGGGTTACAGGGCGCTTTCAATGTCCCAGGTTCTGAGCTCCCATCCTGACAGGTTTTTAAGGTCCAGCAGGGTGCTGACTGAAAACGTGGTTCTTATTTGCGAGGGACAGGACATGGACATAACGCCCCCGAAAGAATTTAACGAGGACTTTTATTATGGGTTGATAAGGAGGAAAACCTCAGCCCTTTTTATCGCATCTGCACTTATAGGCGTTTATGCGTCAGGCAAAAATGAGTACGAAAACGCTGCCAGAAAATACGGCGATGGCCTTGGCATTGCATTCCAGATAGTGGATGACCTGCTGGGAATAGTGGGAGATACGAAGGAAACAGGAAAGCCCGTAGGTTCGGATATAAGGGAGGGGAAAAGGACGCTTCCAATCAGCATCGCCATCAACATGGCAGATAAGGAATTGAGGGAGATGATACTTGGGGTTTACGGCAAACCGTCCAGCGACAAAGTGATGGAGGAAATTGTGGAAAGGATAAAGTCAATGGACCTCGAAGAGCATGTTCTGAATGTGGCTCGAGGGTATGCCCAGTCGGCAATAGACGCCATCGAGAAAATTCCAGAATCAGATTCAAAAAGGAGTCTGGAGGAACTAGTGGAACTTGCAATCAGGAGAAAAAAGTGACGAGCTGAGGGAAACCGTCAGGAAAATAGCTGCGCAAAACGCAATTAAACACGACGGCAGGGCAGACCCTTCATCGGTCATGGGGAAGCTGCTTTCACTCAGGCCGGAATTAAGGTCATCGATAAGGGAAATCATGCCTGTCATAAATGAAGTATGCAGGGAAATATCGTCAATTCCGCTTGAAAAATTAAGCGAAATTTACGTCGACGAGGGCAAAAAGCGGCAGGAAGAACTTGACCTCCCTGACCTTCCAAAAGCGGTGCGTGGGGAGGTGGTTACGCGCTTTGCGCCAAATCCGAACAGCGCGCTGCACCTGGGTTCTTCAAGGGCCGCTATACTCTCACACGATTACGCTAAAAAATACGGCGGAAGGTTCATTGTAAGGTTTGAAGATACGGATCCAAGATTGAAAAGGTCAGACATGAAATTCTACAGCATGGTAAAGGAAGACCTCAAGTGGCTTGGCTGCGAGTGGGATGAAATATACATGCAGAGTGAAAGGATGGAAATATATTACAGGTTTGCTGAAGACGCAATAAAAAAAGGGCTGGCTTATGTTACGGAGTGTGACAGCCAGAGGTTCAGGAGCCTTGTTCTGAAGTCGATGCCGTGCCCGGACAGGGATCTACTGCCTGAAGAGCAACTGGAAAGGTGGAACAAAATGCTCAGCGGAGGATACAGGGAGGGGCAGGCGGTTGTAAGGATAAAGACCGACCTGGAGCACCCAAACCCGGCTGTCAGGGACTGGCCGGCTCTCAGGATTATTGATCCCGAGAGGTATTCCCATCCGATTGCTGGTAAAAAATACCGTGTCTGGCCCCTTTACAACTGGGCATCCGCCGTAGATGACCATCTGATGGGTATAACCCACATAATCAGGGGGCAGGAGCACTTTGTCAACATGATAAGGCAGGGTTACGTCTATGAAGCATTCGGCTGGGCTTACCCCCAGGCGGTACACTACGGGAAGCTGATGATAGAGGGAGGCTCCCTGAGCAAATCTGATATTGAAAGGGGCATAAAGGAGGGAAAATTTTCAGGGTATGATGACCCAAGGCTTGCAACGCTGATTGCGCTCAGGAGAAGAGGAATTGAACCCGAAGCGATAAGGAAAATGATACACGAAATGGGCATAAACACCAACACGGCAACGGTCAGCCTTGACATACTTTATGCCCTGAACCGCAAGATCATTGACGGGGTTTCTAACAGGTACTTTGGCGTGTTCGGGGAGCTGCACAGGTTAAATCTTGAGGGGATTCCTGGCCAATTGACTGTTTCGCTTCCAAGGCACCCCAGTGATCCAAGCAGGCCAAAGCGCATCATAAACGTAAATTCAGGAGGGGTGGTCATAGAAGACCGGGATTATTCCGGAAACCTCGGCAAGGAGGTCAGGCTGATAGGGCTCGGAAACTTCAAGCTGCTGGACGGGGGTGCACGGTTTGTCAACAACGACCTAAACTATGCAAAGGGCCTGCCCCACATACACTGGGTCAGTGAAAATCAAAGCATAGACATATCGGTGCTTATGGACGATGCAACTGAACTGAGGGGGAAAACCGAGAGCGGCATAACATACGAGGCGCAGGGTTCCCACGTGCAGTTTGAAAGGGAATTCTTCGCTAAAATTGAAGTGATCAGGCCCGATAGCGTTTATGCGGTTTACACTTCACGTTGATCTGGAAGTTGATAAATGCAGAAATAGTGCCATGAGCAAAACATTTTATGAGCAGAGATGGGCATGACTTTTCAGTTAAAGCTGATTACAGCTACGTCTCGCCCCCGGGGGTTGACGAAAACCTAATTGATGATATTTCCAGGCTAAAAAACGACCCGCCATGGATAGAGGACATCAGGAAAAGGGCGCTGAAGGAGTTCCTGGATTCTCCCATGCCAAGGTGGGGGCCGGAGCTTGGAGGGCTCAACCTGAACGACCTGGTATACTATATCAGGCCTGTCACCAAAAGGGCCGAAACCTGGGATGAATTGCCGCCTTCCATAAGGGAGACCTTTGAGCGCCTCGGGGTTCCTGAATCTGAAAGGAAATTTCTGGCCGGCGTCGGGGCGCAGTTTGAGTCCGAGATGGTCTATCACAACATTAAAAAGGAGCTGGAGTCCCAGGGGATAATATTTGTATCGATGGATGAAGCAGTTAAGGAATATCCTGACCTGGTGAGGGAAAACTTCGGAAAAGTGATTCCAGTAGGTGACAACAAGTTTTCCGCGCTGACCTACGCTGTCTGGGGAGGCGGCAGCTTTGTATATGTGCCAAAGGGGGTAAGGCTGGAGAAGCCGCTCTATGCGTATTTCAGGATGAACAGCTCAAACGAAGGCACGTTTGACAGGACCCTCATAGTTGCTGACGAGGGCAGCTATATACACTATATAGAAAACTGCACTGCACCCAGGTATTCCCAGGCTTCCCTGCATTCAGGCGTTGTTGAAGTCATAGTAAAAAAGGGGGCCCGGGTAAGGTACACTTCAATCCAGAACTGGTCAAAAAACGTGTACAACCTTGTAACGGAAAGGGCCAGGGTTTACGACGGAGGAAGGATGGAATGGATTGGCGGGAACGTCGGAAGCGCCGTCACTATGGCATACCCCGCATCGTACCTTGTGGGCAAAGGCGCCAGCACGGACATTCTTTCATTGAGCATGGCATCAGGAAGGCAGGAAATTGATTCCGGGGGCAAGGCATATCATGTTGCGCCTGAAACCTCATCGACAATCCAATCAAAAGGCGTATCCATGAATGGAGGCAGGTCCACATACAGGGGCCGGGTCTATATTTCACGGGGCGCAGTAGACTCCAAGGCATATGTGAAGTGCGACTCGCTGATTGCTGACAGTTCATCCTCGTCATATACGTATCCGTATGAAATAGTAAATGAAAGCGATTCTACAGTTGTTCATGAAGCAGTGGCGGGAAAAATAAGCGAGGAAATGCTGTTTTACCTGCAGAGCAGGGGGCTAAAGGAAGCTGAAGCCAGGGCGCTTATTATTTCGGGATATCTGGAGGATTTCGAAAGGGCCATCCCAGCAGATTTTGCGGTGGAACTCAACAGGCTTATAGAAATGGAGCTGTCTGAATCGGTGGGCTAGCTGTTTTCTTAAAAAAGGTTAAATAGTGCCTCGCAGAACGCAACATAACGCAAACGATGTCTCAGGGCGTGTCGCTCCGGGCGTTTTTGCTGAGAAGTGAATAAATTACAATGAACGAATATAAGAATGGATTTGAAGAGCTTGGGCTAAGTGAAAATTTGGTAAGAGCTCTAAGTGAAATGAGTTTTTCCGAGCCTTTCCCAATACAGCAGAGGGCAATTATTCCAATGCTTGGAGGGAAGGACATAATAGGGCAGGCTAAGACCGGCTCTGGCAAAACAGCAGCATTTGGACTGCCATTGCTGCAGCTGGTTGATCCCAGGAAAAAGGTAATACAGGCGCTTGTGCTGTCGCCCACAAGGGAACTTGCTGTTCAGATCACAAATGAAATAAGAAAGATGGGGAAGTACACCGGCGTCAAGCTGGTTACCGTTTACGGCGGCCAGTCAATAAACATTCAGAGAGAACAGATTGACAGGGGCTCCCAAATAGTTGTAGGAACTCCTGGAAGAATAATCGACCTTGTCAACAGGGGATACCTTGACCTTTCGTCGGTGAGCTACGTGGTTCTTGATGAAGCCGACAGGATGCTTGACATGGGATTTATAGACGACGTTGAGCAGATACTTGATTGGCTGACCGATATGAAGCAAATGGCGCTTTTCTCTGCCACAATGCCGGACGAAATCGTCAGGCTTGCTTCAAAATACATGAAGAACCCGGAAAAGATAATTTTAAGCGCTGACGAACTGTCGGTAGACGAGCTTGACCAGTACTATACCGTAGTCAGCGAAGATGAAAAGCTTGACAGGTTAAAGCAGATAATTAAGAGGGAAAGGCCCGAAAGCTGCCTGGTTTTTTGCAGAACAAAAAGGAGGACGGGAAGGGTCGCAAGGGAACTTGGAGATTACTTCAAGAATGTGGCTGCAATACACGGTGACCTTTCACAGCCTCAGAGGGAAAGGGCGCTTAATGCCTTTAGAAAGGGAAGGGCCAATATACTTGTTGCAACTGACGTAGCTGCAAGGGGAATAGATGTGCCGGGGATCAAGCTTGTCATAAACTACGATTTTCCTGATGAGCCATTGATGTACTTCCACAGGGTCGGCAGGACAGCAAGGGCCGGGAACGGCGGAAAGTCAATTTCACTGGTAAACAAGTACGATGTGAGCATGCTTGTTCAGGTAATGGGGATGACAGAGGCCACCATCAAGCCCCTTGAGCCTGAAGACGAAGAAAGGCTCAGAAGGCCGCAGGCTGTAAGGGAAGACCGCAGGCACGAAGGCAAAAGGGGTCACGGATGGCATGAAAGGCGCAGCGAAAAATCCAAGAACTGGTACATCGAATAAAAAAATTCATTTTTCTGAATATTAATCAAATTAAATTATGGGAATACATTAATATACAATATTGGGAAAGTGTTTTGTATGACAAAAGTTGAAGATTTGACGGTGAGGCTTGGAGCTGCTGCCGGTGACGGGATACAGAGCGCGGGTGAAATTCTTGCAAGGATTTTGTCAAGAAGCGGGATATATATTTACACTTACAACGGCAATCAATCAGTTGTAAGGGGAGGGCATGTATGGTTTCACATCCACGCCGGAAACAAGCCGGTTTACAGCATGGGATACGGAATTGACTACCTGGTGGCATTTACCCAACAGTCAATGGACGAGCACGCCAGTGAAGTTAACAAAGGCGGGGCCATAATTTACGATTCATCAAGCGTTAAGCCTGCAAATATCCCTGAAGGCATTAAAGCAGTGCCTGCGGAGCTTGCCAACATAGCGCTAAAATACGATAAATACCCGATCATGAAGAACACCGTTTCGCTGGGCATACTTGCGGCGCTGATGGGGATTGATTTCAAGATCGTAGAGGAGACAATACACACGCAGTTCGGTAAAAAGAAAGAAGATGTAGCGCTCAGGAACATCCAGGCGGCGACAGAGGGATACCAGATCGGCTCAAAGCAGGAAAGGGGCAAGGAACTCACCTACGATTACAGCAGGAGGCTACCGTTTCTTCATTCAAACTATTCCTTTTCCTTGGGGGCGGTTGCGGCAGGGTGCAGGTTTTACGCCGCGTATCCCATGACGCCCGCAAGCCCAATAGTGCACTGGCTCGCAAACCATGCAGAGGAGCTCGGCATAACCGTTTTCCTTGCAGAGGATGAAATATCTGCAATAAATGCAATAATAGGCGCTTCATATGCGGGAGCCAGGGCAATGGCGGGAACAAGCGGAGGAGGCTTTGCCCTGATGCAGGAAGCATTGGGCGAAGCGGCAATGACTGAAACTCCAATTGTGGTTGTGGACGTAATGAGAGCAGGGCCAAGCACGGGCCTACCAACCAAGACCGGGCAGGGAGACCTGAACATGATGCTCGGGCTTTCCCAGGACGATTTTCCCCGGGTAATAGTTGCTCCGGTAAACGCTAATGATGCCTATTCGATGGCGATAAGGTCATTTGACATATCCGACAGGTACCAGGTTCCGGTAATAGTGCTAATGGATTTTGCAATAGGCGATGGGGCATACATAACCATAACCGAAGACTTCAGCCCTGCCGAGATAAACCGCGGAAAGCTGGCATTGCAGGCATCAGGGGATATGCTTAACGGCACATGGTTCAGGAGATATCAGCTGACGGAGGATGGCGTGTCACCCAGGTCAATACCGGGCACCCCAGGACTCATGTATGTTGCTAAAACTGATGAGCATGACGAGTTTGGCCATGACGTGAGCGACGTGCTTGCAGGGCTTAAATCAGCCTTAAAAACCAGGGAACAGATGTACGAGAAGAGAATGAAAAAACTTGACTATATAAGGAAGGAGATGAGGCCTCCAGCAGTATTTGGCCCGTCAAGGGTAGACCTTACGCTCATAACGTGGGGCAGCTCGGCCAATCCCGCAAGGGAAGCCATCGAAAGGCTCAGGGGGAAAGGCATATCTGTCAACTCTTACGAGTTTACCGACATATTCCCGTTAAATCAGGAGGTTGAAGGCATGCTGAAGCAGGCTGGCAGGCTGGCGGATTTAGAGGGGAACTATACGGGGCAATTTGCAAATTACCTGAGGAGAGAGACCGGCGTAATGATAAAGGACAGGATGCTCAAGTACAACGGTGAGCCAATATACCCGGCGGAGGTCGAAAACTTCGTTATGAAAGTTTTGGGGAAGGAGGTGCGATGATAAAATGATAAATTTGAAAGAATTTGAAAGCGACGTAAGGCCGGACTGGTGCCCGGGTTGCGGGGATTTCGGAGTTCTGGCAGCGCTGAAAGACGCTCTGGTGTCCCTGAAGATTCCGCCCTACAATACAGTGGTGGTTAGCGGCATAGGGTGTTCCAGTAACCTTCCGGGGTATATCAGGACTTACGGATTCCACGGATTGCATGGCAGGCCAGTGCCAGTTGCGCTGGGAGTAAAGAATTCAAATCCCGAGCTTACCGTGATAGTGACTGCAGGGGACGGGGACGAATACGGAATCGGCTTCAACCATGTAGTGCACGCCGCAAGGAGGAATGACAACATAACTGTAATAGTGATGGATAACCTGATATACGGCCTCACAACGGGCCAGCTTTCGCCAACCTCAAGGGAGGGGCAGGTCACAAAGACCACTCCAGACGGGAGCGTGTACAGGCCGCTGAATCCGCTGAGCGCAATAATGGGCGTGGGCGGCACCTTCGTATCGCGCGGCTTCTCCGGGCAGCCAAAGCACCTTTCATGGATAATTCAGGAGGCAATAAAGCACAGGGGATTCGCGCTAGTGGATGTGATAAGCCCCTGCGTAACATGGTTTGACATATATGATGAAGTGAAGAAGCAGGTGTTCAAGCTCGAGGACGCTGGTCATAACCCGTCCGACATGGAGAAGGCGCTGCAGATGGCTCAAACAGACAAGGGATTGCCCATAGGCATATTTTACAGGAGGGAAGACGTGCCAAGCTTCCAGGAAATGCTTCAGCAGCAGATAGGTAAAAACCCGCCGTCAAAGGGCGTAAAGACGCTGGACAAGGACAAGATTGAACAGCTAAAATATGAATACAGTTAAATATTCAGAACTTGAGGAACGCCTCTCGGGGTTTGATCACAGGGAGCTAAGGGACGGTAACTCCATAAAGATAATAATACAGCTTCCAATGGCTGAAAGCAGGTTCGGGGACCACCACGAGCTTGAAATTACAATGAACCTGGCAGGAAATGAGGCGGAAATCACGGGCGTCTTCATTGTTTCTGGCAATTCAGTTAAAGAAGCCGGGTATGACCTTATAGCTGACTGGCTGGGGTTGCAGTAGCATGCAGGCAATATTTCTGGGCACGTCATCGGCCGTGCCAACTGCAGAAAGGAACACGGTTTCTATAATTGTAAGCACAAGCGAGGGCCAGCTCATGTTCGACTGCGGCGAAGGCAGCCAGAGGCAGATGCTATACGCCGGGCTAAATCCAATGAAGCTTAAAGCCGTATTTATAACTCACATGCACTTCGACCACGTAATGGGGCTTGTAGGCCTGATGATGACAATGGGGTTGCTGAACAGAACGGAACCTCTTACCGTGGTAGGCCCCAGGGGGCTTGGAAAAATGATAGATTTTTTCGAACGTGAACTTTACATGAACCATAAATACGAGCTGATTTTCAGGAGCGCTGAGCCGGGCACCGTGTATGAAATGGGGGAGGTCAGGGTTGAAGCTGAAAGGGCTGTGCACAGCACGGAGAGCTACTCATACAAGGTTGTGCAGACGAAAAAAAAGAGGAAGTTCCATTTGGAAAAAGCAAGGGAGCTTGGAATACCTCAGGGCCCCCTTTGGGGAAGGCTGCAGGTGGGGGAAACGGTAGAGTTCAACGGCAGAACCATCAGGCCGGACGAAGTTTGCGAGCCTCCTGCAAAGCCCGTTTCGATTGGCATTTCTGGCGACACTGCATATGATGACAGCCTTGTCAGGTTCTTCACTGGAGTAAATTTGTTGATTTATGAATCCACGTTTTCGTCCGAGCTTCAGGACAGGGCCAGGGAAATGCTGCACTCGACAAGTACCGACGCCGCGCGCGTTGCCCTTAAATCGGGTGCCGGTTATCTTGTAATTTACCATTTCAGTGAAAGGTACAGGGATGTCAAGTTACTTGAAAGTGAAGCCAGGGCTGTGTTTGAAAAGACAACGGCTGCCAGGGACTTTATGAAAGTTGAAATTTTAGAGAATAGCATAAAAGTGGAACAGTTACAATTAAGGTGTGCAGGAAAAGACGCTGATAATAAGGTGGGGGCTTAACGAGGACGTTCTCTTTAATTATCTGATAGCTTATGATAAAGAAGTTATGAGGGACGGCTTTGTGCTGTCCAGGGTTAACGAAGAGGGTGCCCTTAAAATTTTAAGGAAAATAATTGAAAAAAACAAGATAGAAAAATTGATTGTGGAAAACAACGCATTTCTCAACAGCGTCAGGGTGGCCACTGACGGGCACGACGTTTCAGAAACGAGGCAGTGGGGCAAAAAGCTCAGGTCAATTGACAAAATATACCAGAGCATTATAGGCGGCCAGATACAGATTCCATTTGAAGTCAAGGATTTTTATTCAGAAAGGGAAAAGTTGAAGTGCAATCACGGCAGGTTCAGGGAAATGGACAGCAATGGCACGGTGAAATTTGAAATGGGAAAAGTGAGGCTCCCAAAATCACTTATAAACTTTTCAGCCTACATTTATGAGTCTTTTATGGTTCAGGGGATAAGTTTTATCAGGCCTGCGGAAAAGGTCGCTATAATTGGAGACGGAAAAATCGCGCTGCAGCTTGACGGCAGGAAGAAGATAATATTGAACGCCGGCCTTGACCCGGAGAGCAAGTATATAGCAGTATGGATAAGGAAGACTGAGAACGGTTCAGATGCAATTGTATCCTATGGCAAAACATTCAGGCAGGCATTGAACCAGCACAGAAAGGCGGTGATCAAAGAAATGGTAAAGTGGGTTAACGAAACAAAGGAAGTCGGTTTTGTCCTGGGGCTATCAAAGGTAAGCCACGCGCAGGCACCAGAATATGCCATGAAGTTCATTGAAAAAGTTGCGTGAATCAGTTCACGGAATAAATTTTTCTGAGTACAGCTGAAACAGCTTCGGATGCATCATGTAACCTGAGCTTTGCGGTTTTTTTGTCATGCAGTATCCCGCTCGCAAGCTCATTTATCCCTGAAGGCTTGCTTAATGCCCCAATTTTTATCAGATACCTGTCAATGTACGTTAGCTCACCCGGATACATGGTGAAGCTCTTTACCCCGAGCAAGGCAGCCTCCGCATTCATTGTGCCGCCCCTGCCCACAAAGGCAACCGCCTTTTCAAGTACATTGGGCCCGAAAAACTCCCCACCATAAACTGTAAGGTTTCCATGAACCTCGCTTCCTTTGAAGTACCTCCTGAGCAGTATTACCCTGCGGTCTGGCAGCATCCTGCTGAGCTCAACGGCAAAGTCAAGGGCGCCGTTGCTATGGACATAGGAGGACATGTACTCCTCTTCCCTTATCACCACCGCACCCTCTGCGGCCTTCTCGATGCTGTTCTTCTGCGGCCACATTTCCCTGTGCATTATCCAGGCGGTGGGGTCCAGGGAATGGTATTTGACCAGTTTGCCGGGTCCGTATTGCTTCCAGGATTTTGATGGGATCACCCAGGGGTAGATGACGGCATCAGAAAGCGGAACTGTCAGCCGGCCTACAAAGAAGCTGTGTGGCGAATCGCAGACAAGGGCATGGGGTATCCCTAGGCCAAATGACACCCTTGCCGCCTCGGGGCTGCCAAATGATACAGTAAGCTGCGGCCTCTGGCCCGGGATCAGCCTGGAAAGCTCATAAGCCCTCTTTGTGCTTTCGATTAGCTTTTCCTCTTTCCGGCCTCCGCCATGCCTGCCAACAACGTTATCAGTTGCCTTGACCTTGATTCTTGCCTTAACCCTTTCAAGCTCTTCATATTCTCTTGTTGTAAGAAAAATATCGTTCCCTTTGCCAAGTAACCTTTCAAGGGAAGCGAACATCAGGTAGTGCTTTGGGGTCAATACATCGAACCATATTTTCAACTATCAATTTCAACTCTTATGGATTAATAACTTTTTTGCCGGGCGGCGCGGCTCTGTTAACTTAAGCTCACCTCCTTGAACAGAATGGCTTTGTACATGCGCATTACAGCTTCAAGAGGGGTTACTGAAGCGTTGTTTGTTGAAAATGCGTAATTATAGAGAATGAGTATATTGCCATCCAATTTCCTACATGGTCAAGGCAATTGCTAAAGCTAGACCTGCATGGAAAGAGGTCGTCAAAGGCTTCGGTCCTGTCCTTTACGTATTCGTTTATTCTTTCTATTAGCCCCTTTTCATTGAAGTCAAACACAATGTGCTCAACGCCTGCCCACTTGCACGCTCCAGTGTACCACATTGCGCCGTCAGTGTAGATGGGCTTTCTTCCGTACTTCTTTACGAGCTTCATTATGAACCTGTATGCATCAACTGAATTTCCTGAACTGCTAAGATGAAACCCGAGAATTGCCTTTACGGTTGGGTCAAATGCAATCCAGATCAGCGCCTCCGTTCCACCAACGTTTATTTCTGTTTCATCTACAAAGATCACATTAACATTCTTCTTATCTGGTTCAAAGGCTCCGTCAAGCATAACGCCATATTTCTGTATCCACTTCCATATTGCAACATAGCTCCTCTTCACCGTCAAGCTTAACAGCTTGCCCCCTTTCTAAGGCTTAGCGAAGAGAAATACAAATATAGGGCGTACAGAATAATGGGCATTGGGGTCCTTATTCTAATTTGTATTTGATTCATAAGATTAGAATGAGGGTCCCGCAGTATAAAATTTGTTAAGTTAACGGCAAAGTTCTATGTTTGTCGATAAATGTAAATATAAAGGAGTTCTTAAAGTCATATTATGAAATATGTGACGCTTGAGGCCACCGTTTTGCTTGTAGCCACCTTTGCGCTTGCTGGGCTAGCCGGCTTTGGTATGCAGCCTATTAGTACCCATGCCCAGTCCCAGTCGATAGACTACGCGATAGGCGGTTATGACAACGTCACGGGCTATAGCTCTTATCAGTTTCAATGGACACCAAGCCAACTTAATGCTTCAAATATTTATGATGGAGGCATAATGCTTAACCTACCACTTACTGCAAGCGGAACTTTATCCAGCAATAATATAAATTACAATCTAGTTGGCATATGGATGCAGGATGCTATAGCGATAACTAACACTGGGAATTATTTTCCTGTAGTCAACTACTGGTTTTTCCTCAAAAATAACAGTGGGATTCTAATTCCTCATCCTATTGTAGAGAGTTTCCCCTTCATATCAATATATCCTAACGGTTCAATATACTTTATAATGTTAAACTACACTACTTTTGATGGAGTTACTGGCTGGTGGTACATACTTGGCTCTGGGACTAGTACAGAGCCGTCCTCAATTACTTATTTGACCGGGATTTCTACTACTGTTAATGGTGAGATTGATATTATTTATTTAGCATCACCGCCTAATCAATATAACACGATCTTTCTTACGGGTTCTTCAAATGCAACGTTAGGCAATGCCGGAACGGTGCTTAAATTTAATGGAGCATTTATATCACCATCAACAGGGCTGGAGATAAATGAAGGCGCATACGGTGATTTTACAGAATACAACCCTGGGTTTTTAGTTTTTGGCTCGTTTTTTGCTGGGAACAGTTATGTAGCCAATGTCTATTATGCTAACAGCTCAAGCTCAAGTTCCCAAGAAGGATTTGAAGCGGGCCTTAACCCTCCACCAAATACTGTGGCAGGAGGCGGTGGCACCTATGAAAGTTATACAGGCACTGAATACTCTGAGGCGTCCAGAACGCCTCAGAGTATAAGCTCGGCAGGGCTGGTCTATACCCAAAAAGCGGGTACTGATTTAACTGAACTTACATACATACAGCCGTACGTAAAACCTATTCCAGCTGCACGGCTTGGCTCAGCGCCATCCCTTCAGCCAGCAATTGGTAAAGAAATTAATCTTAATATTACAACAGTCACCGTTCCCTTTAAGCCCCCTGTGCCCTGGTACATTGAGTACATGAAATACGAGCTCGGTGCATTAGCCCTTGTGGCCGCAGTGGTGATCTTGGCCATAGTTCTGCCGCGCGCCCGCCATCGCTGAAGCTGGCCCTAAAACTAGTTTAATTGGCTCTGTTAACTTAAGCTCACCTCCATGAGCGCGTCCTCCATGACATATGCGGCCAGCGTCAGCTCAACGTAAACGCCTCCGAGGTCAAACGCGTTTAGCATGAATACAAAGGCCCCAAGCCAGCTCTTTATGTGCTCAAGGCCGTTTCTGAACTCAGACCTGAGGGGGAACAGGCCGTCAAACGCCTCGGTTCTGTCCTTTATGTGCTTCATTATCCTCTCAATTATGGCCTTGTCGCTGTCAAAGCCGTACACCACATGGTAAAGGCCAAGCCACCTGCGTGCGTCGTTGTACCACATGGCCCCATCCGTGTAGACCGGCCTTTTGCCGTAGGTTATGACAAGCCTTAGAAGGAAGAGGTAGGCATCAACAGAGTTTGGCTCCCTGCTCACGTGAAATCCAAGCACGGCCTTTATCGACGGATCATAGGCTATCCATACCGCAACCTTGGCACTTCCAAGCTGCACAAACGTCTCATCAACGAAGAACGTCTTCACGTCCTTCCTGGCAGGCCTTGAGGCCTTCCTGAGGCTGAGGGAACGGTAATACAGATATATTGCATAGAGTATAAGGACCATGGGGTCCTTGCCCTGATTTGGAGTTGGTCATTCATGAATTGGGGTAAGGGCCCCCTCCTAAATTAGCGTATTGCTCTTAAGTTAACAGAGCCGGCGGCGCATTGTAAGGGATGTTATGCAGCCAGTCCATGCGCTTTTCGCAATGAATAATCGATGCAACCGTGGCACATGGAAAATTATGATTTTCCAGAAAAATCTTGAGCGCTTTTATGCTCGCACAAAAGTGAACCAGGTTTCAGGCAAACAGGCAGCCCTCGGCTGTTGCGGGATAAAAGTTATTTAACCGGGCATGCATTAAAAAACCATTGAAAACATATAGCTTAAAGTGCACCGGATGCGGGGCAGTGTATGTTCAGGATTATCCATGGCCCAGATGCGAAAAGTGCGGAGGCCTTCTGGAGGTTGAATACGATTACAACAGCATAGAACTTCCCAGGAACTTTAAAACCCAGTTCATAAAGCAATGGAAGTACAGGCCCTTTTTTCCAGTCAGCAGAAAGCCGGTAACTGCCGGTGAGGGTGGGACGAGGCTCAAGGAAGTCGGCCCGGGCCTTTACCTGAAGATTGAGATAGATAATCCAACCAAGTCGTTCAAGGACAGGGGGTCGACGGTTGAAATAACGAAGGCCGTTGAGCTTGGGTTTGACCGTGTAGTGGTGGCTTCAACCGGCAACATGGCACTTTCTGTCTCTGCATATTCAGAAATAGCCGGAATTGAGGCGATAACGTTCGTTGGGTCCGGCGCCAATCTGAACAAGATTGACATGATCAGGAACAGGGGCGGCAAGATAGTTCAGGTGGATGGTGATTTTAATGATGCAATGAGCGAGGCTGAAAAGTTTGCAAAAATGAGCAATGCATTTTTGATCGGCGACTACCTTTACAGGAAGGAGGGACAGAAGGGGGTATTCTTTGAGATAATAGATCAGCTTGGGTTCAATCCGCCGGATTACCTGTTTGTGCCAGTAGGCAACGCGACGTTAATTTCCGCATCTTATAAGGCGTTTCAGGAATTCATCAAATTTAAGCTAATTGACAGGGTGCCAAAGATAGTGGGAGTGCAGGCAGAGGGTGCAAAGCCCTTTGTAAATTATGTAAAAACCGGTAAGCTCAGAAAGTCAAGCATAAACACGGATGCCGATGCCATAGCAGTAGGATATCCCACCTATGCGGAGCAGGCAAGAAAAGCAATTAAGGAAACCGGCGGAGAGGCTGTAACGGTCACCGACCAGGAAATGAGGGATGCGATGAGAGAGATATACAGAAAGGCTGGAGTATGCGCAGAACTAGCAGGTGCGTCAGCATACGCGGCAATGATAAAGCACAGAATAAGGGAAGGGAAAAGCGCCGTTGCGGTGGTTTCAGGGGGAAATATTTAGCCGGTGCATCCTGCACCTGGGTTCGTAAGATTCCATTCCCCCTATGAGGACTTCCTTACCATCGCTGACCTTTCTCACCGTAAATGTTGCAGGGTTACCGCAAACCGTGCATACAGCCGTCAGCTTGACCACTTCATCGGCAATCGCAAGCAGCTGCGGCATTGGGCCAAACGGCTCACCGAGGTAGTTCTTGTCCAGCCCTGCAACCACTACCCTCAACCCAGCGTCGGCCAGCTTTTCACAAACATTTATTATTTCATGGTCAAAGAACTGGGCCTCATCAACCCCTATGACGTCATATCCTTTGCCAACAGCAAACACCTCCTCCGAGCTATCTACGGGGGTTGAATTCATTTTTCTGCCATCGTGGCTCATCACACCTTCCCCATACCTGGTATCAATCTTGTGCTTAAACAGCACAACGCGTTTTTTTGCAAGCATGTACCTGTGAAGTTCCACAATTAGTTCCTCAGTCTTTCTTGAAAACATTGGACCAGTATAAACCTTTATCCACCCAGCCATAACTCCGGTGGCATTACTATATATAAAAGGTTTAGCAATAGCGCTGTGAACAGATTGTATATCTGGCAAGAAGGTGCCGCAGACCCGGGTTAACGTTTACTGCAGTTATAATTATGCCGTATAATAACACAAAATATCTGGCGCAATTTCTATGCGAGCTTTAACTCATGTTCAATTTCAGGTACATCCTGTTCCAGTACACCAGCGGCTTTTCTTCATTGAGGATCAGGTCAGTGACTTTGCCTATGTATAAAACATGATCAAAAGCACCTGACCCCGACTGAACCTCGGCAAATACCGTTGTGCCGCCCTTAACATAAGGCAGGCCGTTTTTGTATCCTGTCCATTCCTCCCTGAACTTATTCAAGTCATTTGATGCGAACAGCCTGGAAATTTCCTCCTGGCCTTCGCTCAAAAAAGTTACAGAAAACCTGCCAGCCCCTTTTATTGCCCCAACCATATACGACTTCCTGTCTATTGAAACAAGAACCGAGGGAGGGTCTACGCTCAGTGACATGAAGCCTGTAACAGTTATCCCCACAGGTTTATCATTCATCATGGTTGACACAATTGATACGCCGCTGGCCCATCTGGCCATTGCGGCCTTGAATTCCTGTACGTTCATGGCAGAAATAGATTTTGTTAATTTAAAACTTTTGCCGGCTTTTCGCAATTTTTGCTAGCAAATTCGGCAGGTCAGAAGTTATGTCGTCAACGCCCATTTCATAATACCTCTTTATTTCTTCTTCGTCATCAGGGGTCCACACCCCAATCTTGAGGTTGTTTTCATGCGCTATTTTCACGTCTTCAGGGAAGACTAGCCCGTAGAAAGCCTGTATCCATCCCGCATTTAGCTTCCTGGCAATATCAACAAACCATCCGGGTTTGCCAAAAATGATGATGCCAAGTTCAATATCCCCGTCCATTTCCCTCACGTTCTTGAGCGAATCAAAATCAAAAGATATTACCTGTACCCTGTCCTTGACGGAATACCTTTCTATTTCTTCCAGCAATTCCTTTTCAATTCCGGGATAAACTTTTGAGCTGTGCTTCAATTCCACCTTGTACTTTATATTGCTTCCAAATTCCTCGAACACGTCGCTGAGCAGGGGGACTGCAGTTCCCCTCCACTGCGTTCCCGACTTTATTCCGGCATCGAGCCTGCTTATCTGCTCAAAGGTCATGTCGGAGATCTTCCCGTGGCCATCGGTTGTCCTGTCCACCGCATCGTCGTGCATCACCACCAGTTTCCCGTCCTTTGAAAGATGGACGTCAAGCTCAATTCCATCAACCCCATAGCTTATTCCAAGCCTGAAAGACGGCAGCGTGTTTTCGGGAGAAAGCCCCCTGCTCCCCCTGTGTCCAAAAAGCAACGGTTTCATAATGGTATGCTTGCAAAAAATTGTTAATACGTTTTTTGCTTTTTAAAAAATCTTTATACTGGTTAATCCCAAGCATTTGCCATGAGTTACACAGATCTTTACACAAACGATTCCCCAAAGATATCCACCGGAGGGAAGGATTCCCCGATCTATGTTCTGGGGATTCCGTTTGATTTTACCAGCTCCTACAGGCCGGGTTCAAGATTTGGGCCTGATTCGGTAAGGCAGGCATACTGGAACATAGAAATAGTTGACAGAGAGCTGGGCGTAAATGCTGAAAACATACCCATATTTGACCTGGGAAACATTTCGCCTGTAACTTCAGTTGACGGCATGATTGATATGGTCAGGAAGGTTTCAGGAGAAGCCTTTGCCCAGGGTAAAGTCCTTGGGTCAATCGGGGGCGAACACCTGATAACGCTTCCCATAGCTTCAAATTTAAAAGACGCCTCGATTGTTGTATTTGATGCCCATTTTGACCTGAGGGATGAACTCTATGGGCTGAAGGTGAGCCATGCAACATTTTTCAGGAGGCTCCTGGAATCAAAGCAAATCAAAGCGGTGCACGCGGGGGCCCACGCCTACCTTGATGATGAACTGCAGTCTGCAAGAAATTTGGGCGTCAGGGTGATCACCCAGGAAAACTTGAGAAATGACAGAAGATCCCTGCTTGACGCGCTGCCTGACGGTCCCCTTTATATATCTGTAGATACCGATGTCCTTGACCCTTCATGCGCCCCCGGGGTTGGAAATCCGGAACCTGGCGGGCTCGCTTACAGCGAGCTCTTTGATGCTTTAAGGTCGCTTAAAGGAAGAAAAATAGTGGGGTTTGACGTAAATGAAGTAAGCCCTCCGTATGACCCTTCAGGCATCACTTCAATTGCTGCCGCGAAGGTGTTTTCCATTCTGGTTATACTTTCATGGGTGGGCATTAATGGCTGAGGGCCTCAGGCACAGGACAGCTCCATTTGTTAACAGGATTGCTGCCGCGATTGCCAGAGTTCTCCCGTACCCGAACCTTTTCTCATTTATCGGGCTGGTGTTTGGAATTTTAGCCGCCTTTGTCCTGGCGCTCAGGTTCTACACCCTCGGGGGAATTGTGCTGCTGCTTTCCGGAGCCATGGACGTGCTGGATGGAGCCATTGCCAGGGCAACCGGCAAGGTTTCTGTGAGCGGCGCGTTCCTGGACTCAAATTTTGACCGGATAGTTGAAATGTTGATTTACCTGGGCATAGGCATAAGCAGCTATTCCCTTTACATTCCGGCTTTCCTGGCATTTGGCTTTTCAATAATGGTAAGCTACTCCAGAGCAAGGCTTGAAGGGCTTTCCGGGGGCAGCAGGCCAAAGGGCATGGAGATAGGAGAAAGGGGAATCAGGCTGATAGTGCTGTGCGTGCTGCTGTTGCTGGAGCTTCCGCTGATTGCCCTGGCTGTGGTTACAGCCCTTGCGCTGGTGACCTTTGGCCAGAGGATGCTGGTGTACTCGCGATTTCTCAAGGGAGGCAGTAAATGATTGATGATACTGGCGCTGCACGGCAAAGGGTCTTCTCCCGAGAAAATTCAGTGGCTCACGGAACCCCTTTCAAAGTTCGGGCAGGTTACTGCGCCTCCAGTTGATATGGAAGTAAACCAGGCGCTTGAATTGGTTGGCAGGTACAGCTTTGACCTTATAGCAGGGCACTCCAGGGGTGGGACTGTCGCGCTTCTGGCAGCGGCAAGGCGCGGCGTTCCCGTCATTGCGGTTTCGGCCCCAAGCGACAGGGTGATGCAGAGGATGCACCTGTGTTCGTATCCAGACGGCACCGTGCAGAAAAGGCTGTGCAGGGAACAGGACAATTACAGCGAAAGTTACCTCAGGTCAACTTCCCCAGTTAACTTTGCTGATAAAATAACCGATGCGCTGTTGGTTCACGGGAAGCGGGACGACATTGTTCCAATCTCACAGAGCAGGATCATGTGTTCAAGGATAAGGGAAAATGGGGGAAGGTGCAATTTGCTTGAACTTGAAATGAAACACACCCCCCCAAAATCATTAGAAAAGGAATTATTCAGGGCAGTTGAAGAGTGGATAAAGAAATGATTCTGGAAAAGGATGAAGAAAAGGGATTAAACGGGGAGTACGGCGAGGGGATTCAAAGCGCCTACAGGATACTTGTTGCGGTTGGGAAGGCAATGGGCGCTGAAAGGATGATCAGAATAACTTCGGCCCATATTTCCGGGGTGAACTACCACAACATCGGGGACGCAGGCCTGGATTTTCTAGAAGACATGTCCAGAACTTCAAGGTTCTCGGTTAAAACCACTATAAATCCCTGCGGGGCGCCTCTTGAAGGTGATTACGGAATCGAGTTCCCAAAGGATCTGGTTGATTCGCAGCTGAGAATAGTCAATGCGTTCCGTAAAATGGGGGCCCAGGGGTCTTGCAACTGCGTTCCATTTGAAGGAGAAAATGCCCCGCAACGCGGCGAACACGTAAGCTGGGCCGAAAGCAATGCGGTGGTGTACGGCAACTCGATAGCAGGCATCATGACCAACAGGGAAAGTGGCCTGAGTGCGCTAGCTGCAGCCGTCGTTGGCAAGACGCCCTATTACGGGCTGCACATTGAAGAAAACAGGAAGCCGAAAGAATTTGTAAATGTCACAATCAAGCTGGATGGCGGTCCCCAGTTTGCGGCGCTCGGATACTTTTTAGGAAGGAGGTTCAGGGACGTTGTTGGCATAAGCGGGATAAACGGAGCGACGCACACGGAGCTCAAGGCACTTGCCGCATCCGTGGGCACCTACGGTCCAATGGGAATGTTTGGCGTGGTGCAGAACGGAACCGGCGTGGAGTTTGGCAAAGCCGAGCTTGAGGAATCGCTGGCAAAAATCAGCGACTCCGCTGACGGCGAAGCAATAGTCCTGGGTTGCCCATTCCTTTCGGCTGATGAGGTATCCCAGTTCGCAAGATCCTTAAAAGGAAGAACCATGGTCAAGAAAACCTACCTTTTCACTTACAGGTCATCCTTTGACGAATTGAAGGCAAGCGGGTATTATGACGACCTGAAAAGGGCTGGGGTAGAAATATTGCCTGACGTATGCCCCACGCTGTCCAGAATTCCTGAACTCCTTGGCGTCAGGAGCATTATAACGGATTCCGGCAAGGCATCATTTTATATGAAGGCCTCTTCCAAGGTGGGCATAAAGATGATGAAAAGGGAGGACATAATCTCAGCTTATTCAAAGTGACAACGCACAGGTTATATTCCAATTTAACAAATAATATGCGATGAAAGAAAGGGAGGTTAGATGGGCCCGCTAGGATACCAGATTTTCCTAGTTTTCATCCTGGTAGGAGTTATAGTCAGCCTTATATCTGAAAAGATCAAAGTCTCTTACACATCCTTTCTGCTTGTGCTGGGCATGTCCCTTACGCTGATTAACAGCGTGTGGAAGGTGTTCCCGCAGGTTTCCACCATAACATCGATACTTTCGGCGCAGGTTTTCTTTGGCCTGGTGCTGCCGCCGATCATATTTAAGGCGTCGCTGGACATAAACTACCAGGCGTTCAGGAAGAACATATGGCCAATTGCCTATATGGCAACCGTGGGGGTTGTGCTTTCCACGATTCTCGTGGCGCTGGTCATGCACTTCCTGCTGTCACTCCCCTGGTTTTACTCGTTTCTCTTTGCAACGATAATTTCCCCCACCGACCCTGTAGGTGTAATAGTTCTTCTGCGCAGGTATCACGCGCCTGCTGACACTGCTACCCTTGTTGAGGGCGAAGCGCTGCTAAATGACGCAACCGCAATAACAATATTTTCAATTCTCTTGGCATTTAAGGGCGGCATAATATCAATTTCGGGGATAGCCGGAGAAGCTGCGCTTGCCGCCATTGCATCGCCACTTATTGGCTTTGCCTTTGGCATAGTTTCCGTGCTGCTCATAAATCGCCTGCAAAGCTATGAATCCAGGATCACAACCCTCCTGGTTTCTTCGTACATATCGTTTACTGCTGCCCAGGCCATTGGCGGTTCGGGCATACTTGCCGAGATAATTACCGGAATACTTGTCTCAACCCAGGCAAGGGCCCATAAGGAAGAATTCAGGGGGTTCTGGTCCGTGATAGATTATATAATGACTTCGCTCATATTTATGGCCGTGGGGTTGATATTTAACCCGTTCCTGATATATTCATACATACTGATAATAGCTATTGCCTTTTCGGCCGTGTTTGCGGTAAGGGTTTTGCTTTCAAGGACCCTTGGGCTTTTCAGGAAATTCAGCTACGACATACCAACGGTATCGCTTTCGGGAATAAGGGGGGCGATTCCTATAGTGCTGGCCCTAAATCTTACCAGCTATGTATTGCTCACGGCAAGCTATACCCAGCTAATACAGACCATGACCATCGGCGTCGCAGCGGTATCCCTCCTTGTGCAGGCAACCATAGCGCAGTGGAACATAAGAAGGAAATACACTAATGAAAATGCGCAGTGAGTCCGAACCGGGTCACAACGCCACGCATCCATCAACAAATATATCGCCCCCTGCCCTTCAGAAGCTGCATATTGCTTGCATGAACAATAGCCTGAAAATTTCAGGGATAAGGGACACATGTATGGCTGTTGACGATCAAGTGCCCAGGAACCTTGGCATGCTGTGAATTGACCCTCATCCGGCAGCCATCAGTTCATCGTGAGTGTGGTTGCCTATTGGCTCTTGGTGAAATAACCGGCCATAAGCTAGCCCGCGGTGCTAATAGCATGATTAACACACCATTGAACAGGGCGTAAAACATCAACGCCAAATATTTTGCAATTATTAGAAAAGCAAAATAAATGCTGCAGAGAAAAAATTCGGTGTTATGTACAATAATCGCATACGGAAGCCGGAAAGCTTTTATCTATTCTCGGCGATTATTATAATTACGCAGCATTTTTGACAATATCAGTACCAGGATTATGCCTGGGGCGTGTATTCCAGCAAGCCTTTTATAGCTTTATAAGTTTGGTACGGGGATGGCAGTTAAAGATACTCGTCCTGGTAAAGAATCGTCAGGTCCTTCAAACGTCAATCCTAAAGGCAGGCAAAATTCAGGCGAAATAAAGCTGCCCTGGCTTGCCATTTTTGCTCTGGCCATGGGGATGCTTGTTTATGGCGTCGCGGAGAGTTACGGCCCCGTTACGGCCATAACAAACATCATACCCTCCCAGTTTTATTACCTGAGCCTTAGCCTTTCATTTATAGCTGCCGGGTTTGGTGCCCTGCTTGCAGGGTTCCTTACGGACAAGCTTGGAAGGAAGCCCGCGTTCCTGATAATAGGGGGCATGGTTATTGTTGGCACTGCTGTATTTCTGGTAGCGCCGACAAATGCTGCAGCCCTGATCATCTCGTTTATACTCGTTGGAATGGGCGCAATTGGCGCAGAAACCCCCATAATAACGGCGATTGCCGAGCTTATTCCAGCACGGTTCAGGGGAAGGCTTGAAACCATAGTGCAGAACTTCGGCAACATAGGGGTTGCGATTGTGTTCATTCCAGCCCTCATCAGGTTGAGCTTCGCTCAGGACCTTACGGCTTATGCCATATTGCTCATAGCGCCGATTATTGCGCTTGTGGTGGGGTACTGGGCCGTAAGCGAATCGAGGCCCTGGGAGGCGGTAACGGGCAAAGCCTCTGAAGACATAAAACAGGCATGGAAAACGGTGGATAAGGAAGAAGTTGAGGCAGTTAACCCAACTGTGGGATTGGGTCGCAGGTACTTTTTCATAACGCTGATAGGGATAGTGCAGGACGTGGCGTTTGTATGGATTGCATATGACATAGGGTACCTGTACTTTGTCAATTATTCGGCAGTAATACCGGTTATTGGAGGAATAATGATGGCGGTTGTAGGCATTCTGGCTGGAATATTCTTTGTCCACAGGCTCCCCAGGAAGACCTTTGCAGTGCTGGCTTACGGGCTGCTGGTTGTCCTCTGGGCGATTTTGTGGATATATGTTGTTTCAACAGGAAACTATTCCGGGCTTCCTCTTCTTGTCATTGTAGCAATACTTTTCATTCCAACAGAGTTGACCTGGAGCGCAAGAGCGATGCTTAACCCCGAGCTTTTCCCCACTAAGACAAGGGGGAGGTGGGTTTCATTTACGAGGGCCGCTGTATGGATAATTTCAGGAATAATTACACTGCTCCTTTCAGTATACTACTATCCGGGCGCCGCAACCCAGACGTCAAGCATGTTCAACATTTCCACGGCAATAGTGATGGCAATATTCCTTGCCGGATTAATAATGTCGATCGTATGGTACTTTAAGGGATTTGAAACAGGGAGAAAGAGCCTTTCAGGGTTTGACATAAAATCAGAATAACAAATTTTTTTTAATGATGATAATTGTAATAACAACTGAAAATAAAATCGGTTTGCTACAAATAATATTACCGTGAAGGTTTTAATACATTTTGCCTTAATCGTAAGGCATGAAAATTGCCATAATAGACAACGGCAGCGCCCTGCTTGATCAGCTTAAAATTGCTGTGCATGGTGCGCTGGGGCTTAGCCCTGAAGTGCTCACATATCCAGACAGCTCCGTTGACCGGTATGACTGGCTTGTGTTCTCCGGCAGGGCACGGAGGAACCCGGAAACGGATATGTGGATGAACACGCTGATAAAGCGCTCAGGGGGCAGGCCCGCGGCATTTATATGCTATGCCGCCGAATTCCTGAACCTGAGCAGGGGCGGTTCCTTGCGTAGGATTGGAAGCCATCTTTACGGGCTTTACGATGTGGCGTTCGGGGAAAACAGCGTCGGCATACCCCCTGGCACGCATGCCGTGTTTGAATCAAGGTCACTGTCAATAGCAAGGCTGGGGGCCGGGCTAAAGCCGATAGCCTCAGGGAACGGCATTGAGGCATTTATATCGGATAAGGGCCAGCTGGGCCTAATGTTCCATCCCGAAATGAGCAACGATTTTGGTTTGGGAATAATCAGGGCTTATTTTATGGGGAAATATTTTTAAATTGCACTTAAGAGTATAAGGCTGTGATGTCACTTCATAAGTAAAAAGGTAAAATTGGCCATACCTAAGGGCTCGTTGGAAAGAGCAACAATTGAGATGCTTTCTGCAACCACCATGGACATAAAGTTCAACGAAAGAAGCTACAGGCCATATATAAGTGACCCAGAAATTTACATAAAAATACTCAGGCCCCAGGAGATCCCAACCCTTGTGGAGCAGGGGTTTTATGACCTCGGCATATCAGGAAGGGATTGGATAAACGAAACAGGGGCAGACGTAAAAGAGCTGCTGGACCTGAAGTACGGCTCCGTAAAGATAGTCATAGCCGGACCCGCTTCGATGGGAAAAACCCCTGGCGCAATAGTTGAAGATTTTGCGAAGGGCAGGAAAAGGCTCAGGATATCTACCGAATACCCGAAGCTTGCTTCCAGGTACATTTCTTCGCTGCCTGAATACAGGAAAATTTACGGCGAAAAGCAGCCAAAAATATACACCCCATGGTGGAACGTGGGGGAAAATGACATGGTGAGCATATTTCTTTCATTTGGAGCAACTGAAGCCAAACCGCCTGAGGAGGCAGACCTGGTTGTTGATGTGACGGAAACCGGGACTACACTGCAGGAAAACGGCCTGGCAATACTTGATGAAAGCAACAGA